>JAITLV010000064.1 GCA_031277685.1 Sphingobacterium sp.
ATATGAACAACTAAAATTTATATTTTTGTGATTGGATTGCTTTTTAAGGCAAAAGCTCTTTTTGGTGGTGAAGCTTTTTTGATATCACCATTCGTTTCATTTGATGTAACTTGTTTTGCGCTACCATTTTCTTTTTTTGCCGCTTGAAGCATTTTTTTGAAGATCAGCAATCCGATGATTCCCAGTGAGAGCCAGAGTAAATCCACTAATAAAATGTCGTTTGCTCCCGAACGATAAGTTACCCAGATCCAGTTTCCGGTTTTTATGCCATTGACAATCGGTACGGCTAATGACAATACTGAGCCTAGTAGAAGAGTCTCCCGATTGGTTTTTTCGATATTTCGACGGATAATGTAAAAGACTCCCAAAGCCAGCCAGCTATAAAAATAGACGTGAAATATAAAAGGTTGATCCACCTTCGTTGCCAATTTAACAGCGATAAAGGTTGCTGCGGTAACCGGAAACATGCTTAGACAAGCAGCCATAAATACATTGGCGGCCCAGAAATTGAAGATGCGCTTGCGTTTCGGGATATTGTTTTTATCACGGGCGACCAGCCAGATCAAAATCCCTGAAATAATCACAAAACAGCCCATAATACCCAGGACAAAGTAGATGATTTTGATCGGGTAGCCACCAAAATCAGCAAGATGTAAGCGATAAATAAATCCTTTCACATAATCCAGGTAGGTGCCATTTTCGGCGGCTGATTTTTCGAAAAGTATTTTATTGTCCGCTACACGATAGACCATCCGGCCTGAGCCGGCAAAATTTTTATCGATATCAGCATCGTACAATGCAACCAAATGCATGCTTTTGTCACCATAATTTTTGATAAATATGCGGTTCATATGGCTGTTGGGCCATTTTCTTTCCAGTTTATCCAAAAAATCCCCCATCTTAAAGGCTGTGGAGAGGGGCTCGTATAGATAGGTATATTTCGTATTGTCGTTATACCCAAGGGCAACATATACTTCATCCTCCTTCCCGTCATAGAGGTATTTGCTAAAGGGAATAATAAGGACCGAATTAACAATAAGAACAATACCTGTCAGTGCATACATAAATTGGTACGGGAATCCGATCACGCCGAGTGCCGTATGCATATCGGTCCAGACGGTTTTCCACTTGTTTCCCGGCCTGAATACAAAAAAGTTCGATTTTATTTTGTCCCAGTGGAGCATCAGGCCAGATATCAGGGCAAATAGGAAGATAAATGAAACCAGTCCCGCCAGGGTATAGCCAAAAGGTCTTCCGATATTGATCCCGATCTGGTTGAGCGGAGCAAGGAAATGGAGCCGGTACAAAAATTCACCCATGGTGTAACCATCACTATAGTCCGACGGTTTTTTTGTTGCCAGGTCATAGGTAAAATACATGGAATCCTCAGCTCCACGTCGGCCACGGCCCCGTTTTTTCTTTTTTTCATCTTTAGCATTTATGTCTTTTACCGCTGTGCCTTTATTTGTCGCTACGAGCCGTTTTTTTTCGGCCAATTCTTTTTGCGCAGCGACCGCTTTCGCTTTATTCGCAACTATGGTATCCTGTGAGGCGCCGATATTGACATAGCTTGCATGACCATTATGCTGCATATAAAATGTAATATCCCTTCCTTTCAGCTCTTTGATTTGGCCAATAGAGTCCAAGAGGTGGTCAAAAACCAGGTTTTGATACGTTCCCCCTTTGTCCGACTCATTTTTTTGCCAGGCGTTGATCTCATTTTTGAAAAATGAAAAAGATCCCGCAAAAAAGATCACATACAAGATCGCACAGATGATTATCCCGGAGATGGTATGCGTATTGAAGTAGATATTATAACGTCTTAAATTCATAGGTTAGGTGGTTATAGGTAAATAAAGATGCTGTAGAATAACGCAATCAAAAGCAAGTAGATACCCCAGATCAACCAGCCGTTTTTTGAAAGAAAGGCGACAAGCAATAATATTGCCCACAAGATATAGCCCGTGACGTATGCAGTGATTAATATGTCTGTTTTCTCAAACAATTTGGTCAGGCAAAGGTGCAAGTAGAGCATGACAAAATAGCCACCAAAAAATCCGGCAGTCAATTTTAAGAAACGCTGGAATGGGCTGCTCAGATATTTTTTATTGGCTGGCATGATTTAAAAAATAATTGTTTCCAGAAAAAGAGAAAATAAAAAGACAAACGCAAGTTGCCTCCATTGGAAATAACGGTAAGGCCATAAAAGCACGATAAGGCTAAAAAATCCCATGGCATACGCACCAAAGGCGAGTGTTCCTGAAAGGAGACCCTGCAGGTACATGGTCAGCAGCCAGGAAAGCCCAAGCAAGACGATGCCGAGTATCCTTGATCGGGTTTTGTCATTCACCAGTGTTAATAGTGCTGATGGACCATGTTTTATCTTCACCTTTTCTGAGGAACAATACCAGAAAAAGCTACCGGCAAAAATTAGCAGGAGTAAAAATGTGTACATGTGTTATATAATTGTTAGATCTAAACAAACTATTTATATTTATTTAGATTTATTTTAAACAGCACAAAGGTATTAATAATATCTTTTTTTACAAGAATGTCTTCTGATTTTGCTTCATTTTATTCTTTGATGCCATTCAGCTTCCTATTTTTAGGACATTAACTTAGTATAAACAAGCGAAATACGATTATTCTAGCCAATCCCCATATTGGATTTATAGCGCTATACGAGTGGAAAGTTAAAAAAGGTTAAAGTATTGTTTGTAATTAATCTAAATAAACTTATATTTGTCCCGCTTTGAAAAACGTATTGCCTTGAACAGTAGCAGGCAAGTCTATAACGAGGTAAAAATTCGAATTAAAATATCACTATTAAAAACAATTCAATAAAGCAAATAACATGCTCAAGTCAACCTACCTTTTTTTTATATCTCTATTTTTTGTCACGAGCCTAGCCCAGGCACAAACATCCCTTTCAGGTTATGTAAAAGACCTGTTTGGAAAAGGAGTCGAAGGTGCTACGGTGACTATCCTCGGTACCAACATGCGCACTTCCACCGATGTAGATGGTTTTTACAAACTGCAAATTGACGGCAAACAACTTCCAAAATTGGAAGTAACTTCTGTAGGTTATATCACACAAAGTGCTGTATTGAAAAGCAATGAGACCTACAGAGACTTCCAGCTCAAAAAAGATGAACGCGTTCTTGAGACGGCTAACGTAAAGGGGCAAACTGACAACCAGCGCCGGGTTAACGAAATAAAAAGATCAGGGTTTAATGTGAGTGTGATCGATATGAACCGATATGCTAACCAAACGGCTAATGTCAATCAGATCTTGCGTACAGCGCCCGGGGTAACTATTCGTGAAGATGGTGGATTGGGATCCAATTTTGTTTTCCGGATCAACGGATTGGCTGCTAAGATTTATATTGATGGAGTTCCGATGGATGATTTTGGACCAGCCATGTCATTGAATAATATTCCTGTCAATCTGGTCGATCGTGTTGAGATCTATAAAGGAGTCGTTCCGGCATTTTTAGGCTCAGATGCCTTGGGTGGTGCTGTTAATATTATTACCAAACAACGCAATAGGCACTTTCTTGATCTGAGTTATAGCTATGGTTCCTTCAATACGCATCAAGCATCGTTGGTCGGGATGTATACCAATCCGAAAAGTAAACTATCGGTTCGTACAAATGCATTCTACAATTATTCCGACAATGACTACAAGATGTATAGCGAGGAGAAGTATGGCGTACTTATTCAAAAAGTAATCGAGAAACCAAACAAGAATGAATTTGTCACGATCGACGAAGCAAGACGATTCCATGACAGGTATTATTCCGCTATGGGTCAGATTGAGGTGGGGCTACGCGATAAAAGCTGGGCCGATCAGTTTTTTGTGGGACTGACTTATTCGGGCAACAATAAACAAAATCAGCTCGGGGCAACAATCAATAAACCTTATGGTGGGAACTGGACCGAATCGGCCTACATTATGCCGACGATTAGCTACAAAAAGCAAAACTTTCTCGTAGAGCGCCTTTATGCGGATATTTATGCCAACTATGGTTTTGACATTACCCGTAACAGGGATACGGCAAAATATAACTATCAATGGGAAGGTCTTCCTATCAAGAATTCTACAGGTAATCAAACCAACCCAGAGAAATATATTAAAGACAATACCAGTAGTGTTCTAGGGCGAATAAACTTGAACTACGATTTTGACGAGAGCCGCAATCAAAGTTTAAACCTCAATTATAACATCAGCACCAATGATCGTCAGACCTATGATAAAATTTTAAATCATAATACTTCTGGATTACCGAAGAATATGGTTAAGCATATTGCCGGTCTAGCCTGGCAAAGTCAATGGTTTGACAAACGACTGGTCGCCAACCTTGCCTTTAAATATTATGGTATCGATACCTACCAACAGATTGACGAACGGCAATATGACGCTAACAATCAATACCTGAGTGGCGACATCGTGACGCAAACAAGATATTTGGGCAATACGGGCTATAGTATCGCTGCCCGTTATCGGATATTCAAAGATGGTGGCGTAAAGTTCTCTGCAGAACGGGCCTACAAATTGCCTGAGATGACAGCAATATATGGCAATAATTTCGATATTCTTGCCAATTGGGATTTAAAGCCTGAGAATAGCGATAATCTCAATGGAGGGTTTTATTACAATACATTCTTTAACGAAAACCATTTTATCAATTTTGATCTTTCCGGTTTTTATCGCCTGGCAAAAGATTACCAAAACACACGCGTCGTATCAGATAATGGCCAGGACAAATTTCAGTACTATAACATTCCGGGCGTAAAGATCTATGGTGGAAGTTTCGAAGCGCGCTATGGGTATAAAGATATTATTACTGCGGCGTTCAACGGAAGTTATGATAAAGCTATCGATAATCAAAAATACACCGATGAAAAGAATCAACAAATAAGCGCAAGTTATGGCTACCAAATTCCAAATCGGCCATGGGTTTATGGCAATTTGGATCTCGGGTTTGCAAAAAACGATTGGTTCAGCAAAGGCAGCCGTACGCAGATCAATTGGACAACCCTTTATACAAAATGGTTTTATCTAAGCGAAAGTCACTTAGGTTCATTGGCTTCCAAGAACTATATTCCTACACAGCTTGTCCACAACTTGTTGGTCAGCTATTCCTGGAACCGCAATCGCTACAATATTTCCGGCGAGGCCCGGAATATCTTTGACGAACGTTCCTATGACAACTTCCGTCTGCAAAAACCGGGACGCGCATTTTATGTAAAATTCAGAGTTTCAATCCTATAATTAATCAAACATCAATAATCATGAAAAAAAATAGACTATTTGGCTATTGTGCTTTAGCTGCACTGTTGGTATCCTCCTGCAAAGATAGCCCAAGCATCCCAGAGGTGACAACACCTGAACCCACAGAATATTCAGTTTGGGTGGCTACAGCAAGTGGTTCTTATCTATTGACGACCGACCAGATCATGAAAGATACCTTGTTATCGCCGGCCAACAATAAGGGTGTAGACATTACTGGCAACTTGCCTCAAGCGCGTTATGCCGGTTATGCTTATATTTTTAATGGATACTATTACCTGTCCAACGATGGAACACGTTTTAGTAAGCACCAATTGCAACAAACACCTCAAGGCCTTATATTCAAAGAAGTTGACAACTACGCCTTTCCAAATGATTTTTACCTTGGAAAAGTTGCCAGCCAATTCAGTACGAACGATGAAATCGTATTTACCAGTACAGGAGCCAGTGATGCCAATCTGGAGAAGAAAATATTTGAAAAAGATATTTATTTTATGAATACGAAGGATATGACGCTCAATAAAACCTTAAAAGCGCAGATCCCAACATTGGATTATACCGTTTACAAAGCTGATGGAAAAACGGTCGATCCAACGATATTGAATGTGACGAGCATGCGCGTTAGCGGTGGCAAGGCTTATTTTGGCTTGTTTTATTACGACTCGGATTATAATGTTGTAAGCAAGAAAGCTTATGCCTACATCTGTGATTACCCAAGCATGTCCAATGGACATATCATGAGCGACGACAGAACAAGTTATGTCGCAGGTCACTGGCAGAGAGAAAATTATTCCTTCCTGGATGACAACAATAATCTTTATCTTTTGACCCGTGGTAAGACAGATGGTACCTATGCGATCTTACGTGTCAACAATGGACAGTACGAATTTGACAAAAACTATCTATACGACCTGAAAGATTATGCCGTAAAAGGTGGCGATCTAGCGTGGTTAGGTGATGGAAAAGCCTATATCAGACCTTATGTTATTGATGTTGCTAACAAAAAAATTGTAGCAAATTTAGCAGAGATGACAGGCGGAGATCCGACGACTACCATCAACCTGATACAAGATGGCAACCTGTATACAGCAGTAAAAACGCCAGCATCGAAATGGTTTATCTACGAATATAATATTAAGAATAATACAGTAAAAAAAGGTGCTGAAATAGATCCTGGAGTTACTCAGGTATATCACATTAATAGACTAAAATAACATCATTGAGTCACGTCAACACTCACACAGGGTTGGCGTGTTCTTTTTCTTTGTGTATCACTTTTAAATTATTTATGTTTGTTTTACAAACGTTTCAAGTATGAACACAATGCGTGTAAAACAATTAGGGCGTCTGGCTACGATATTGCTCTCAGGCCTCTTTATTCTCTCCTGTAAAAAGGATAATCCTGAGCCCGAACCGGAGCCCGAACCGACTGATCGTACCGAAGGTCAGCTTATTAAGGACGATATTTATAAATATTATAAGCTGTATTCAGTTTGGGCAGACGATGGATCTATTCCCGACTATTTAAATAATCCTGCGCAATACACCGATCAATATGGGTCAGCTAGCAATGTGCTTGATGCACTCAAAAGACTGACACCGGTGCATGTTGCCGCTGGTTACGCTGGAGTTTTTGACCGCTTCTCTTATATGGAAGGGATCAATGGCTATAATATTGCCGAGCAGGCCAGTACCAAGATGGATAACAACGAAGGCTATGGCATTTCTGTACAATGGTTTTCGATAGATGGCAAAATTGCGCAGCCTTACATTTCCTTTGTTGAAGGCGGGTCTCCGGCACAGGTGGCTGGTTTTAAACGGGCCGATATTATCACATCGGTCAATAGTGACAAGGAAAATTACACTGTTGAAGTCAACTGCCCAGATAAAAACTGTGAAGTCAAGGATCCTGCAGCTTACAGCCGATTGCGTAATAATATCAATACCGCATTAGATGCTGCAAACCTCACGCTTCAGGTCAAACGTGCTGATAATAAGCTTTTCGAAAAACCGATGAACTACAATAATTCGTACGTCATCAATCCAATCTATAAGGATACGATTTACCTCAATAGTGGTAATAATATCGGTTACCTGGCTTTATCCTCTTTTGAAGAGATTGAAAATAATAATCAGAATCAGCAAAATATCAACGCTGCTTTTGCATCCTATGAGAGCAAACAGATCAAAAGCCTGATTGTTGACCTGCGCTATAATGGCGGCGGTTATGTAGATGCCGCAATTTATATTGCGGATAAGATCGGAGGAGCCAAGACCAAAGGCAAATTGATGCTGACCTATGAAATGAATAAATATATGCAATCAGATGCTGCAAAAAATTTAAGGGATCAACTGCATATGTATGATACCTACTTTGAGGGATCAAGTGCGTTAAATCTAACTAAAGTTTATTTCCTGGTGAGCGAAGAGACCGCGTCAGCGGCTGAGATGCTGATTAATGTGCTTACACCACACCTTCCTGTCGAGATTATTGCCACTGACACAAGAACCTATGGTAAACCAGTTGGTTTTTTTGAGCAAAAAGTGCGGAATAAAGTATCGTATTGGCCTGCTTCATTTATTTTGAAAAATTCACGGGGAAATCTTGGCGAAAAGTATAATAAAGGAACTGATCGCGACCTGAGGGATTATTGGGATGGTCTTGTTCCCGATAAGAGCGATGTTGGTGATGATGTTTCAGCCGATGTAGGTGATCCGAAAGAGAAAATGCTCGCTACGGCCTTAGCCGATGCGGCACCGTCGACCAAATCGCGGGCGGCCTTGCGCAGCAGTGCCACACGAACACTTCAAGCAGTGGAACAGGGCAAAATGCATACACGTCCTGAACGCGGTATGATCAAGACAAAGAGTAAATAAAACGATAGAAGAAAAAAGTGTAGGCCGAATACCTGCACTTTTTTTATTTGTTTTTGGTGTGCAACCAAATCTCAATACTCAAATCTCGACTTAAATTACTAACTACTAAATACTGATGAATGACACAGTTGAGCGGCAGCAGCATCAGGCAAGCACTGTAAGTATCCTACAGGTACCGCGCTGATGATTTTTTCGAGAATGGTATTCATCCCTGCAAAAAGATCTTTATTCCATCGGATTGCCGTGCAGCTTGGCAGGACCGCAATAAACCCCTTCAGCCCAGGTTGCCAAGTAAACGTATTAGCCGGTGCTTGTTGCAGCCGTATGAAAGCCTTTAGTGGCATACGTTCATTTTTATAACATGCTGTCTTGCCGCTCCAGGGGGTTCCGTAGATAAAAACACCATCTTTCGTTATGCGGACAGCCGGGTTGTCATCATTTAGCAATACGGTATTGGGGATATGGGTCAGCCATAATCTGCTGTGGGTACTTTTCCCCGTACCACTCTTACCTAAAAATGCGACCCCAGTACCTTGATGATTAACGACGGAAGCATGAATCATAATGGTTTCGTGCAAGAGGCTGGCCTGGCCAAATATCATCATAGACATCCAAGTAATTACAGCACCCTGTTCATCTGTTGTGCTTTCTGGAATATAGATGGTTGATTGTTCAAAGTTCCGGTTACTATACTGATACCATGTTCCATTCCCCCTGTCATTTACGATTGTTGTAATAAATGTGTCCCCCTTTTCATAAAAGCGAAAACGATCTCCCCAAGCAATCGACTCATCCGTGCGTAGTAGACCTAGATCCGCTGTCACTGGTGGCTTTTCTAAGCTTAGATTGATGACAATATCAGCTTTATCCTCAGTCGCTTCAATTTGAAAACCGCTAAATGAAAGTAAGATAGGATTGAGCGCTATACTTGCTGGGTGATTAAATTCCAACGTTAAGTCTGCGATGCGATAGCGGGTTTGGGCTAGTTCGGGTGATTTCGTTATATTCATGGTTCAGTTCATGGGTTCAAAGATCAATAATTACTTTGTGAGCTAACAAGCTCTGAGCATCTTTTAAATTTGGTATGTCATATCCAACCTGATTTTGTCTGTGCTTTGCCATGTTGAATAGGTGTTAGTCGAGGTAAATACGATGTTGACATTTATCGGCCAGATTTAAATCATGTGTTACAAACAGGCAGATTTTGTGTTTTCCATATTCCAGCAGCCGTTGGGTCAAGGTGTCTGAAGTTGTTCGGTCTAGTGCTGAAGTTACCTCATCAAAGAGCCATATATCACCATCGTGCATCAATGCACGTGCAATAGCGATACGTTGTGCTTGTCCCTCTGACAGGCCCATACCAGATTCACCCACCACAGTATCCACGCCATCCGGAAAATCAAAAACGAATTCCGCACAAGCCAACCAGAGTGCTTTCTCTATATCTAATGGTCCATCTTCCTTCACATGCAGCAATAGATTTTCCCGTATCGTTCCGCTGAAGAGCGAATTGCCCTGTGGGATATAAGCAAAATTGATACGGTGTTTTGCCGCCAATGACCGTTCACCATCCTGGTCGACCAGGGTAATGTCACCCTTTTCAGCTTTAAGCAGCGATAGTAATAGGCGGATCAGGGTTGTTTTGCCCTTTCCGCTCGGCCCGATAATGGCGGTTGATTCGCCTACTTTGAGTGAAAGATTCAACTGTTGGAGCACCCATTTATCCTCATAGCGAAAGGAGAGATCCTTGATACGCAATTCCGCGATCCTATTGAGTCGCTCTTGTTTTACCTGAGGTTCAATTTCACCCTCCTGTAGCTCCAATAGCCGATCGGCGGACACCCGAAAGCGGACGAATCCTGGGATATAGGCGATTAAGGCAAGAATAGGCGTTTGAATTCTGGCTACTAACTGCAAAAATGCCGTCATTGTTCCAAAAGTGATCTGCCCGGACTGCAGACGATAGACTCCCCAGATAAATGCGACTAAGTAACCTGCATTCATGGCTACTTTCATGGCACCCTGTGTATAGGTTGAAAAATTAATCTGCCGCATTTTCAGCAGGAAAAGCTGTTGCTGGCTTGAGGTTAATTTTGCTCTTCTTTTTGGAAAAATACCCATGGCACGGATCAGTAGGCGAAACCGTAGATTCTCCTGCAAGACCTTGGAGAAATTACTTTCTTCCTCCTTCACCTCTTTGCTCAATTTGCGCATCTTACGGAAATAGATCTTGGAGAAGACAAATAGGGGAGAGATTGCCAATATCATCAAGGCCAGCATCGGATCCATATACCAAAGAAAGCCAACCGAAGCCAATAATTGGATAATGGTCAATACAAAGGAAAGCACCGTACTGGCAATGGTATTGGCCACTTCCTCACAGTCCGTTTGAATCCGGATCTGAATATCACCCGTGTGCCAGTTTTTGATCAGTCGCCATACCGAAAGCATTTGGGCGTCGAGCATGTCACGTTGCAACTGCAGGGTTAGCATGAGCTTGATACGCTCTAGCATACGACCAGAAAAACCCTTAATAGCCACATTGAGGGTAATACTGCCGATAATGCCGATCAACAGCCATTTAAGCGGTAATTCCCCAGGTGAGGTTGCTACGTCAACTGCTTTTTTAGACAGGTATACAAAGACCAGGGAAAGGCCGATACAGATCAGCTCCAATAGAAAGTAAAGAAGCAATCTTCCCCGATAGCCTTCGCTGATTGACCATGCCCAGCGCATATGTTGTTTCAGGCTGCTGTTGTTCATTCAGATTGATAACGGAAAGCTTATTTTTCCAAAAGTCCTTGTTTTTCAAAATCGCCAAGTAAAACGTCAGCGTCGGATTGCGCCTGCTCCGCATCTACCTCATAGTTCTCGCAAAGTAGTTCGACGATTGTTGCACGGTCAAATTCTTTTCCTTTTAATTGCTCCCAAAGCCATGCCGCAGAACTATTAAGGGTATATACAGTTGATAAGTCAACCATATCTTGACTAGGGTCAACAATTAAATGATCTGCACCAATTGTTCTCAATACTAAATCCGATCTCAATTTCATATGTAAATTATTGTTTATTCATGCGTTAATTTCCCTTTTTCAGGGTATTATTCATCATTATCTATTTTCAACGGTATTCATGAGTTCGTTTCACTCAGTTCATGTTGCCTTTGGCGGTTTAAATGCCATATGCAATATGCCCAAATCCATTCATTCGTGTATGTTCGTTTTAAATAGTATACGTAGATACTAAATAGAATAAATAAAACCAAAGTTAATAATTATTTTCCATCAGCATCATTCGATTTATCGCTGTACAATATGTTTTAATTTTGCAACAATCCGGCGCAGCAGACGGATATGATACCAAGCCAGACCACGCAATCTTGCCCAACGATGATTTAAATCATTCTCTACCAATGAATTTTGTGGAAAATGGCTTGACGCAACTGCAATTATGTCTGCACTGTTGATATATTCCTTTAGCACGAGATTACCATCACCGGCAAGGACGATCTGCGTATTCTTTTTCCTGACATAGCGATGGAAAACATATTTCCCCTGATGTTTGGCCAGTAGATTGCTGCCCCGCTGTAAAGCTCCGCCCTGATAAGCCACTAATAAAACACTGTCCCCATCCTGAATAAAGGGGCGCATACTACCACCTTTGATGCGGATGCGAACTTCCTTCCCTTCATCCAGCATCCGTTGTACTTCAGCAAAATAAAGTTCATTGGAGATGATCCTCGTCTGGTTGTCTTCCGATTGTTCGCCCATATGCTATTGAGTGGGTTGGACAAAATATTGGATGACAGGTTGCAGATAAGTGTCTTTCAAGAGTACTTTCTTGTGCTCGTCCAGAAGATATATTGTTGGCGAAGCCTTCAAGTCATATAAGTTGAATGAAAGAATCTTGCTATCACTGTCGAAACCATTGATCCATTTTTCAGACATTTCGGTCATATAATTCTTCCATTTGTTGCGGTCACCCCAAGGGTCAATGGCCAGCACTTGCACCTGTAGCTGTTCAAATAGCTGTACCAATTGTGGCGTATCACGCAATTGGTGGATTGTTTCTTTGCAATGTGAACATTCTGGGTCGTAAAAGATCAAAAAGGTATATTTTCCTTTTGTCTGCGATAATTTTTGTTTCGTTCCATTCGCCAGTTCGTAGCTGAAGTCTTCCGCAGGCTGCCCTACTTTATTACGTAGTACCAATTTGTATATAGGCCTATAGGCTTCTTTCTCTAGATCTGATAGGAGGTCGGTCTTGATCAGATAGCGCAATACAGATTCATAGCTGATATCATTTCGCATCGGCGAATTGCCATCATATAGATAACGCTCATAGAGTTTAATAAAATGGTCAAAACTTGGTCGATTGGATTTTGCTTTGTCCAACATCAGGTCTACCGCCTTGTCACGCATGGCCGAATTTGGAGTTGTCGATAGTAAGCCGATGAAATCAGCGAGCTTTTGTTCACCAATGTCCGGATTGTTTACCTGGGCGGTATCTTTCATGTCAAACTTATCCCAAAAGTGTAATAGGCTGCTGTCAGCCGTACTTAATGTACCTGCTTTTTGCGGGATTGTTTCGTTACTTTCCTTTTTTGAATTATTATTTCCATTGCATGCCCATAACATACCTATCATCAGGGCCATCGGCAACCAAAAACCTAGAGTTGAACTTTTCATGCTAATTTATGCTTAACTTCGCTAAGTTAATAAAACTTTCAGGATTCCATGGCCAGAATCATCGGCATTCCTAGCACTGATTGCTTTTGTTTACTGTTAAAGTCGGTGATAACTAATTGCATAGAACGTCAACCGTAGCGAAAGACCTTTCTTTTACGTTAGAAACCTGAATAGTGAAAGAGTTGAGTATAGCGTAAAGATCTATTTTCTGCTTGCTTTTAAGCTCTCTGTGTAAATTTTTTAAACGATTTAATTAAATAGTTTTACTAATTTTGCGGCAAATGCCAATATATCGAATGAAAAAAGTAATTTTATGGTTTTGCATGATCGGATTTGTGGGCTCAGTATACGCACAAACCAATCCTGCCAATATCAAAGTGGATAATCTAACGGATGCCCAGATAGAGCAATATGTAAAACAAGCTGCTTTAATGGGGTATGACGAAAGTCAATTAGATGGTTTTGCCCGCGCGCAAGGCGTATCTGCTGTTGAAGTACAAAAGCTAAAAGATCGTTTGGCGAAAATTAAACGTAAGAAGCAACAACCCGATCAATCTCAGGGCAAGAATAATACCACGACCACAGGTCGGACAACAGGCCGTCAGGTAGGTGGTTCAAACAATACAGATTCCTTAAAAAATAAACGTACCAATAATCCCGATTCTCTTCAGCAAGATGATGCGAAGTTGAAAATATTTGGTTCGGACCTGTTTAAAAATAATAGCATCACGTTTGAACCCAATCTTCGGATGGCGACGCCAAGTTCCTATATCATCGGCCCTGATGATGAGATCTTATTGGATATTACGGGCGACAATGAAGCATCCTATACATTGCCTGTTAGTCCAGATGGCACGATCAAAGTGGAATATGTCGGACAGATTAATGTTGCGGGTCTTTCGATTGCGGCAGCAAAAAGCAAGATTGAACAACGTCTTAGTAGCACTTACCCAGCAATCCGTTCTGGAAGAACAAATGTAAGTGTCACCATTGGTAATATCCGCACCATTCGGGTTACGCTGACAGGTGCTGTGACAAAGCCAGGTACCTATAGCCTTCCATCGTTAGCGACGGTCTTTAATGCACTCTATGCTTCTGGCGGCCCCAATAAGAATGGTACCTACCGTCAGATTCAGGTGATCCGTGGCAATCGTGTCGTCAGTACAATTGATGTCTATGATTTCTTGGCCAACGGTATACAGCAGGGCAATATCCGACTACAAGATCAAGATATTATCCATATTCCTGTATATGCTGCACGCGTGCAGTTTGAAGGTGAAGTAAAACGGCCAGCAATTTTCGAGACCGTGACAGGAGAATCATTATCTGATATTTTGCGTTATGCGGGCGAGTTTACAGAGAATGCATATACAGCTAAAATTAAGGTTTTGCAAACGACAGGACGAGAGCGTAGTGTCCAGGATGTATATGCGAATCAATTTGCAAATTACACGCCAAAGGGCGGTGACCAGTATATTGTCGAGCCGATATTAGAGCGTTATGCCAATCGGGTGTCTGTCCTTGGGGCGGTATTTCGTCCGGGTATTTTTGGATTGGAGTCAGATCTGACACTCAAGCAAGTGCTTGAAATGGCCGATGGTGTACGTGAGGATGCCTTTTTAGAACGGGGCATAATCAACCGTTTGAGAGCCGATAACACATCCGAGCTAATTAACTTTAATGTACGTGAGATATTGGCCGGAACAGTTGCCGACATTCCTTTAAAGCGTGAGGACAAGATTGAAATTGCATCTATTTTTGATTTACGTGACGAATATAAATTTACGGTTCAGGGTGAAGTACGTTTTCCAGGCGATTTACCTTTTGCCAGCAATGCAACTTTGGGCGATGTCATTCAAAAGGCTGGCGGCTTTACAGAAGCGGCTAAAAATGCACGCGTGGAGATTGCCCGAAGATTGAAACAGCGCAACGCTGATGATCACAGTTCTTCACAAACTATTTTAGTTGATATTAAAGACGGCCTCCTTACAGATCCGACTATCGCTTTGCAGCCTTACGATGTTATTTCAGTCCTTGGCGATGCTGGTTTCCGTACCCAACGACAGGTGACCATTGAGGGTGAGGTATTGTATCCAGGTATTTATACGATTTCACGCGAGGACGAGCGTATTTCCGATATCATCAAACGGGCGGGGGGATTGACCACTTATGCTTATACAGAAGGAGCCTCTTTAAAACGTACAGGCATGTCCAAATTGAAAGCCGAAGAGAAAAAAGAGAAAGAACGTTTGAAAAAAGAATTGGAGCAAGATAGTTTGGACGATGAGGGAAATAGCAATAAAAAGAATAAACAAGAAAAAGAGTCAGAAGAGGAGAATGCCGACAATTCTAAAGCAAAAAGCAGTGCTTTGGCAAAAGTATCGCAACAGGGTATGTCTGCGTCGGATATAGAGCCGAGTGATCTTGTGGGGATCGAATTAAATAAAATTTTGGAGAAACCTTACGATAAGGGTGATCTTTTAGTTTTGGATGGTGATATTATTACTGTACCCAAAGAACTCGAGACAGTGAAGGTTGTGGGTGAAGTCTTGAATCCCAATAACGTTATCTATGTCAAAGGTAAAAACCTAAAATACTATATCAATCAAGCCGGCGGATTTACCGACAATGCATTGAAAAAGCGTGTCTTCGTGCAATATGCCAATGGTGCAGTAAAAGGCAAAGATGGTGGTTATCCTGATGTAAAGCCTGGAGCTGAGATTGTTGTTCCTAAACGAGCGCCAAGGGAGAAACTAAGTTCACAGGCCTGGGTTGGAATCGGGACAGGGATTGCGTCCACACTCGCAATTATTATTAGTTTATTCAGAAAGTAACACAAAAAGGGTTGGAAAATAAAACGTTACAGACGAGAGAAGAGCTATCTTTAAAGCAGCTTATTTTAAAGGTAAAAGGATGGTTTACATATCTGTTATTAAAATGGTATATTTTAGTAATGGCTATTATTCTGGGAGCTGTTGCCAGCTTTTTTTATGCTAAATCACGAAAACCCATTTACAAGGCCAGCACTACCTTTGTCTTAGAAGCCGGAGGAAATAACAACAATGGGGGAGGTATGAGCCAAATGGCTGGTTTAGCTGCGTTGGCCGGTATTGATCTGGGAAATACAGGCGGCGGGATTTTTCAGGGGGACAACTTGTTTGAACTCTATAAATCCCGTAAAATGATTGAAGCAGTTCTTCTTGAGCGCTCGTCAAGTGACAGCACTAAGCTATTGGTTGATCGATATCTGGAGATGGAAAAAATACGAGACAAGTGGAAAGAGAAGAAAAAGGAATTGCTCCAAATAGATTTTGCAAAGAAAGTCCCTGACCATCTGCAGCGCCAACGCGATAGTATATTGCAAACAATTGTAAAAGATATCAATAAAAATAAATTGACTGTCGGTAAGAATGATAAAAAGTCTGCAATTATTAAAGTAGATGTCAAATCGACTGATGAAATATTTTCCAAAGAGTTTAATGAGTCCCTTGTGGCGCAAGTAAACGATTTTTACATAAAGACCAAGACAAAGAAGTCTTTAGATAACATCGAAATTCTCCAGCGTAAAACTGATTCCGTGAGAGCTGTGATGAATGGAAGTATTTCCTCTGCTGCCGTAGCGATTGATGCAACCCCGAATCTTAATCCAACCAGGCAAGCTCAGCGTTTAGTTCCAACCCAACGGTCGCAATTTTCTGCGGAGACAAATAAAGCAATTCTAGGTCAATTAATACAAAATCTGGAGATGGCTAAGATGAATCTGATGAAAGAAGCGCCGCTGATACAGAAAGTTGACGAGCCTGTATTGCCCCTTGAAGTTGATAAAATCGGGAAGATTAGGGCTACCTTAATAGGAGGGATTTTAGCAGGTTTATTGGCCGCTGTTTTCCTGTTGTTCCGAAAAATTTTCAAGAACATCATGGCTAAATAAAAGCGTAGCCGAATTGAAGTTACTCGAAGTATCTTAGGGCGGACTTATCGTATTAAATGTTAATTATCAGAAATTATGCAGAGATTGATTAAATATATCATTCGTATATTACACGCTGTTTTTACTCTAAATCTCTTTAAATCTATTAGAAGACGGCTTGATCAATTGTATACGGCATGGATTTCCAATGAATTTAATGGATGCCAGTCGGCCTTTATTCGTTACCCGATGTATCTGACCGGGGGAAAATATATGAGTCTTGGCAAAGGATTTAATTGTGACCAACGTCTTCGTCTTGATGCTTTTGATTTTTTTTTAGGAGAGAAATTTGCACCACAGCTCACGATAGGAGAAAACGTGTCGATCCAGAAGGACTGCCATATCGGAGCAATAAATAAAATAGTTATCGGCAATAATGTGCTTATCGCCAGTAAAGTGTACATAAGCGATCATTCCCATGGAAAAGTGTCTAAAGAAGAATTGAAATTTTCTCCGGCGTGTAGAAAACTTTATTCAAAAGGACCGATTTTCATAGGAAATAATGTTTGGATAGGGGAAGGTGTAGCAATATTACCCAATGTAAGTCTTGGAGATAATTGTATTGTTGGAGCAAATTCAGTTGTTACCAAATCTTTTCCTGAAAATTGTGTGATCGGTGGAAATCCTGCGAGGATCATAAAATTGTTAGATTAATAGCAGAGAATAACTTTGCAGAGTTAGCGAATTATTGGAGTAGAACATTAAGATATATAAGTGAAAGCAAGAGTAATAGCATATTATTTACCACAGTTTCATCCTATACCTGAGAATGACAAATGGTGGGAAAAAGGATTTACGGAGTGGACGAACGTAGGAAAAGCGAGACCGCTTTTTAAAGGTCATGACCAGCCTAGATTGCCTGCAGATCTGGGGTATTATGATTTAAGAGTAGCCGAGACAAGAGAGGCACAGGCAGAAATGGCGCGAGAGTATGGTATAGAAGGATTTTGTTATTGGCATTATTGGTTCGGTAATGGTAAGCGATTACTGGAGAGGCCTTTTAATGAGGTGCTTGCGGATAAAAAGCCTAATTTTCCTTTTTGCTTAGCCTGGGCAAATGAATCTTGGAAAGGTTTTGCACATGGCTTAAAAAATCGCAATATGCTGATCGAGCAACTTTATCCGGGTGAAGAAGATTATAGAGCTCATTTTCATGCATTGTTGCCTGCATTTAAAGACTCACGGTATATTACTGTTGATGGCAAAATTTTATTTATGATCTATAAGCCGTTACAACATCCTGATTTGGAGCTTTTTATTTCAATTTGGCAAGATCTTGCAAAGGTTAACGGTTTAGCGGGCTTCCACTTTGTGGGGCATTCTTCATTTGTGGAAGAAATTGATACGATTTTGGCCCGTGGTATGGATTCCGTAAATATAAATAGAATCTTTTCATACATTACTGGTAATCGCACAGTGAAGAGAAGAATTCTGGATAGGTTGAAGAAATATACACTTGGAATGCCTCTGGTTTATAGCTATGAGAAAATGACCAGATATTTTGTGGGTAAGGAAGAATTGAAAAAAAATGTTTTTCCTACGATCGTTCCGAATTGGGATCACTCGCCGAGAAGCGGAAAAGAAGGCGTAGTTTTTCATAACTCAACTCCGAAGGCATTTGGCGCCCATGTGAACGAAGCTCTTAAGGTCGTTGAACAGAAAGAAGAAGAATACAAACTGATTTTTTTGAAATCCTGGAACGAGTGGGCGGAAGGGAATTATATGGAGCCCGATCGAAAATGGGGATTGGCCTATCTTGAAACATTAAAGAAATTAATAGCGTTACCATAACCTGACGTTCATAAAGTGTCGATTAAACGTTACTTTAGAATGTTACAAAAATAATTAGATGGATCAATTTGTTGAGCAAATAAAAGTATTGATGAGACCTTTGGTCTATTTTTGTCGAACGATTCGGAGATTAGCGCTGTCTCTTATCTTTCGGTCCAAGATTACAGATGCGAAGCAGATTCCTATTATTATCAATAATAGAAATAGATTGGAATATCTAGTTCAGTTAATTTCAGCTCTTGAAAGTAGAGGTTATAGCAACATTTATATTATAGATAATAATTCCACCTACCCGCCTTTACTGGATTATTATAATCATTGTAACTATGAAATTTTCAGATTAAAGGAAAATGTTGGATATTTGGCGATGTGGCAAACAGATGTGTATAAACGATTTATAAAAGATTATTATGTGTATACCGATTCTGATGTTGTCCCGATTGAAGCCTGTCCAGCTGATTTTCTGGATTTTTTCTGGAAGACTTTAAAAAGTAAACCAGCGGTACAGAAAGTTGGATTTTCGCTGAAGATCGATGATCTGCCAGATGCCTTTAAACATAAAAAGAAAGTTGTTGAATGGGAAAGTCAGTTTTATCAAAAGAAGGTAGACGGGAAGTTTTATGAAGCTCTTATTGATACTACTTTTGCATTATATAGACCTTTTATGACGGCAGGTAAAGGTGGACTCATGTATCGAACAGCTGTACCCTACCAGGCTTATCATATGCCGTGGTATGTTGATTCGTCAAATTTATCGGATGAAGAACAATATTATGTGGAGCATGCGACCACGAGTACACATTGGACAAAAATAAGTTCAGATAGAAAATAGATGTTTTATTTAGTAATTTTTCTTCTCATCGTATTCTTCGCTATTCTGGAGGTTCTAAATCTGGAAAAGGCAATATCGCAGTACTTTCCGATGACTGTACTATTGATCTTGCTTTCTATCGCTGGATTTAGATACGAAACAGGTGTTGACTGGCGGATTTATACCTCCATGTTCGAGACAACAGCGCCTATAGATGAAATTACAAACTCGTTGGGGAGAGAACAGATATTCTCAACGCCTGATTATGGCTATTGTCTATTAATTTCTACAGTTAAATATTTAGGTGGATCTATTCAGACCATATTTTTTATCGTTTCCTTAATTACATATGTTTTTCTGTTTAAATCAATTACGGTTTTTTCTGATGGAAAGACTACGTCATTACTTATTTATTTTTCACTGCTCTTTTTTGTACTGGACATGAGCGGTATGAGGCAAAGCCTGGCCTTGTCGATATTCTTTTATTCTATTCGTTATATCTATGAAAAGAATTTTATCAAATTCGTACTGCTCATACTACTGGCTGCTTCTTTTCACTGGAGTGCTTATCTGTTGCTGTGCATGTATTTCATTATCAGAAAATATTTCTCAACGAAAGCCTTGATTGCTTTTTTTGTAGTATCATTAATGATTTACGTTTTAAAGATCAGTTGGTTCAATATCATGATAGAAAAACTGGCACCTTTGCTGGGAGACCTAGTATTCGCGACCAGATTACTTTTTTACTCTAGAGATGAAGCTGCAGAGGCTGGGCGGGCTCTGAATCTGAACACAGTGATGAATATATTTTTTTATATAAGTACTTTCTCATTACTGATTTACTATCGACCCCAATTGGAAAAGAATAATAAATATTTCAATATTTTTCTCAATATATATATATGTCAGATCTTTACTTTCTTTTGCCTGTTTGAGTTTGTGGAAATGTCGGAGAGATTACGGATGTATCTTATGTTGAGCAATATCATTTTGCTACCTGGTTTGATCTTCTTATTTCATTTAAATGCGGAGCGGATCCTGATTTTTACCTATGTTTTTGGATTTGCTTTCTTTTCCTGTAAGCCTTATATCCTTAATGCACCAACGACAATTTCATATCATCCCTATCAGAATTTCATTATTTATGAGACCTTTCACTTGCAGAGTACTGGAGAGCAGAGGTTGAACGAGCAAGCCGAATTAAATGAATAACATAATTGACAAAATATTAGCCATAGTCGTCATTTACAACAAAGGCTTATCGGATTCAGAGACCTTGATTTCATTAGGCGCCGATATTGTTCGGGAGGGCAGTGTTTTAGATCTTTTTATTTACGATAATAGCGCCATTCAACAATCCGGAGCTTCCATTCGTGGTTTTAATATCCTAAATCATCACTTTGACGGGGAGAACGTCGGCGTGAGCGCTGCATACAACATGGGGGCAAAGTATGCTAAGGCATTAGGCAAAGAGTGGGTCTTGTTATTGGATCAGGACACTTCTTTCTTTCCCGGGGCATTAAAGGAGTATTGTAAAAATGTAGAGGAAAACAGCGAAGTAAATCTGTTTTCCCCAATTATTAAGCTTGCCAGTGGAGTTATTTTCTCTCCCTTTAAGAAGATTTTTAAGCGCGGTATTGCATTAAAGGAGGTTTCTCCCATAAGATATTCACTCAAGCGATATGCTCCCGTAAACAGTGGTATTTTAGTCCGAGTAGCAGCTTTTGAGATGGCCGGCGGATATAATGAAAAGGTAAAATTAGATTTTAGTGATATGGAGTTTATTAGCCGATTCAGTAACCACAATGATAACTTTAAAGTGATAAACACGATTTGCCTTCAGGATTTTTCCAATGATATTACAGATGTGGAGGTACTTAATCGTAGGTTTGCTTTCTTTTGTGACGGAGTGAAAAATTGCAGGCGGAAAAATGTTTATGAAGATTTTCAATATTTCGTTGTCGTTCTTATCCGTCTGATCATGCTGATGGTAAGAACCAGAAAAACTAGATTTATCACCACTTTCTATAAAAATTACATAAAGTAAGCTATTCTATATAACTGTATCTCGATGATTAATTCAAGTAAATTCAAATTTTATTTAATGCTGTTAGGAGAATTGATTCTTGCTCCATGGAAATATATCGAAAACGAAATTAGGTGGAATTATGGAAGCTCATCAAGTCGCGAAAATGTCAAAAAACAACGAATTCCAGTTTTGAACAATAGGTTAGCTGTCTGTATCCACGAATGGGGAGGTTACGAGGAGAAACGTAAAAAAAGGATCATAAATATCAACGAATTTGAATGTGGCTTATATTATCAATTGCTTAGATTCAGAAACTATGCAGGTAGCCGTGAAATAGATGTTACCCTAACCGTTTCAGAGTCCTTTTTAATGCAAAAGAAAGTTGAAAATATCAAGATAATGAATGTTTCAAATGTTGGTATGGACTTTTCGGGCTATGAGCAATTTTATGAAAGTATAAAAGATGAAGCTAATCAATATGTAATTTTGACTAATACCTCTGTAAATAAAAAGCAAGTGGATTTTATAGATGATTATCTAGATTATTTTGAACAAAATGCTTCAATTGGATTATTGGGAGTTTCAGTGAGCTCTAAAATATATCAGAGTTTAATCCGCAATAACTTTAACCCGCATTTACAAAGTTTTTTTTTATTGACAACCACGAATGTTCTAAAAGAAATTGTTGAAAAAAATAACAGGTTTCCTGGAAAAGGAATAACTGACAAGTCGATGCTGATTCGTATGGGAGAGGTGCAATTATCGAGAGTTGCAATGGAATTGGGATATCAATTAGCTTGTATTTTAGAGGATGGCACACCATTTCTGTTTGACAAAGCTCATTTTAAAGATAATGGACATAATTCTTGGACAATCCCATTTGGTGATTATAGATTGAGTGTGAAAAATCCCAATGCCATCAATCCAATTAGTCGAGAATATCGGCCCCGTATATCTGGATAAAGGAGAGCAAAGCGCTTGTTTTTTGAAGGCGTATTATCAAAAATTGCTCGGTCATTAAGTTCCCGACTTTGGAAAGCTTCTGGATTTTCAAAAAGAATGCATAGTTTTGTTTTAAATGTAATTAATTTTATTTTATGAATAGATATGAATATGCAACTTTAATAGCTGAAAAGTTATCAAAGAATGCAAAAGCTATGAAGGAAGAATTTAATCAAATTGGGCGGATTAATTCCTGTTTTATTGATGATCTTCTTCCCGAAAATTTGGTTCAGGAAATTTATGCGGCCTTCCCTTCCCCTGAAGAAATGACTTTGTACAAATCATTGCGAGAGAATAAGCGTATTGCCGCGCAGATGGACTTGTATAATCCTCTCCTGGAGGAGATAGTTTTTGCATTTCAGGATAAACGGGTGGTGGAAATCGTCGAAACAATTACTGGAATAAAGGAAATGGAGCCTGATTCTAATCTGTATGCTGGCGGTATTAGTTTAATGGCCAAGGGTAATTTTCTAAATCCGCATCTGGATAATTCACACGATAATAATAGAGAAAGTTATAGAGTACTTAATTTATTATATTATGTGTCACCCAATTGGAAATTAGAAAACGGAGGAAATTTAGAACTTTGGGATAAAGGAGTAGAACAACAGAGCCGCGTAATACTTTCTAAAGCTAATAGATTGGTTTTAATGATAACCAATAAAACCTCAATCCACTCAGTTAGTAAGGTAGTCGTTGATGAAAAAAGATGTTGTGTGTCCAATTATTATTTTTCTAAGAAGCCTGCTGAATCGAGTGAATATTTTCACGTCACTTCTTTTTACGGCCGTCCGGATGAACCGATCAAAAATGTCATCCTTCGGGGAGATGCATTTCTCAGACAGACACTCAGAAAAATAACGGGAAAGAGGATTGTGAAAACAGATCATATCTATAAAAAGAAAAAAGATAGCGAATAGTCGGAGTTTCTCTCAGACTATTCGCCATATCTAATTGTGAACCGTTTGGTTATCCCAGACGGTTTTTTGCGTTGGTAACCCTTTTTTGTATAGTGAAATTCAATCTAAATAAAATATTTTCTTATTGTAGCGAAAATGTTGAGTTAAACGTTTGTTAAATAAAACTTAATATTATTATATTTGCACAGCTTTATTTGACTCACTAATTATATTTTATGATTTATATTTTTACCCTAATATTCCTTCTCGCGTTAGAGTTTCTTTATTTAAAAATTGCAGATCGGTTTAATATAATTGATAAACCTAACGAGCGTTCTTCGCATACGAAGGTTACCATACGTGGGGCGGGTATTGTTTTTTATGTCGCTGCAATTATATATTTTATAACGAATGATTTTGAGTACCCCTGGTTCTTTTTGGGACTTAGTCTTTTAACTTATATTTCATTCTTGGATGATATCCGAGGCGTGAATCCAACGGCAAGATTAACGGTTCATTTCGCATCAGTTTTATTGATGGTATATGAGTTTGGTGTATTCAGTTATCCTTGGTATTACCTTGTTTTGGCTTTTGTGTTTACTATTGGCGTTATAAATGCATATAATTTTATGGATGGCATCAACGGGATGACTGCCCTCTGCACCTTGGTAATGGGAGGGCTTTTACTTTATGTTAATACAACGATAAATTATATCGAGCAGGATTTCCTGATCTATACGTTATTGGGTGTAGCGGTTTTTGGATTTTTTAACTTTAGGAAGAAAGCTGCCTGTTTTGCCGGAGATGTGGGACCTGCAGTATTATCGTTTATGCTATTGTTTGCCTTGGGAAAATTGATCCTTAAAACGGGTGATTTTACTTATGTACTCTTTCTCGGGGTGTATGGGATTGAGATAGGCTGGTCCGTTGCACGCCGTGTTTATCAAGGTTATCATATCTTTGAGCCTCATCGTACGTTTTTACTACATATGCTAAGCAATGAAGTTGGCTATAGTAGCCTGCTGGTTTCCGTTGCTTATGGTCTTGTTCAACTTGTACTAGGTACAGCTGTAATTTATATTGTGCAGTTTGGTGCTTCCGTACAATGGTCTTTTGCAATCGTTATATTATCCGTATTGAGTGCATTTTATCTTGTTCTAAAACAGTATATCTTTAATAATTATGCTATTAAGGGTGAGATGGAGCATGCTATTCGCCGTCGCCGTATCCAAATGGTCAAAGCGCGAAGAAAGCAAAGGTCACAATTGATCCCAGAGGTCAAATTGGTAAAGGAAGTGAAAATTATCGAAATGCCTAAAAAAGACAAACGAGAAGACTTGTTACATACTGGAGTTTGATCGGATGTATATCGCAGCTTTGGGTAAAATAAAAAATTAGTAATTTTACCCCGACTTTCAAGAGGAGTGAATATGCAATCAGGATTAAATTTTACTGCAATAGATTTCGAAACTGCCACGGCCAACCAAAATTCCGCCTGTGCCATTGGGTTGGTGGTGGTTGAGCAGGGTATCATCGTCGAAGAGTTTTATTCACTGATCCAGCCTCCTCAAAACCAATATATGTGGCAAACAACGCGCGTTCATGGGATCAGGCCAAGAGATACAGCCGATGCGCCCACGTTTAAAGAATTGTTCCCGCGTATCCTTCCCTTAATCAACAACCGAATTATGGTCGCGCATAATGAATTATTTGATCGTGGAGTTTTGCGGAAGACAATGAATTACTATAATCTGCCTTACGATAGCCTGGGCTTGATGGAGAAGTGGGAATGTACGTTTAGAATCTATCAGGAAAAAGGCTTCAAGCCAGCCCGGCTAAATGCCTGTTGTGAAGTGTTGGGAATTGAATTAAATCACCATGAAGCACTTTCGGATGCGCGCGCCTGCGCCAATCTATACCTTAGGCATGCCGATGTTCCGTCTTTGGCATGATATTTAAATTAAATTGTTGTAGAACGAAAGATCATTCTCTAATGTTCTAATTATAAATTTTATCTTTGATAGATAAATAGGTGTTTCTTTTTATTCGTTTAAATTTATTACAACTATGATAAATATACCCACCAAGAATATGCGTATTGGTATTACTTTTAGTGCATTCGATTTGTTGCACGCAGGACATATCAAAATGCTTGAAGACGCCAAGCGTCAGTGTGATTTTCTGATCTGTGGCTTGCAGACTGATCCAACTTTGGATCGCCCCGAGAAAAACAAGCCTGCGCAGACTGTTGTGGAACGTTATATTCAGCTCAAGGGCTGTAAATATGTAGACCAGATTGTTCCATACGCAACAGAGCAAGATCTAGAAGATATTCTTCGTTCCTTTAAAGTGGATGTTCGTATAGTAGGAGACGAGTATCGGGAAAAAAACTTTACTGGTAGAGCCTATTGTGAGGAAAAGGGGATTGAGTTGTATTTCAATAGTCGTGATCACCGTTTTTCCAGTTCCGGTTTGCGTAAGATTGTGGCGGATGCGAACTCAAGTGCAGAAACAATTTTAAAATCTATTTAGATGAAACCGAGCTTGCGAGCTCTCATCAGCCAATAAAAAAAACAAATAATTAGATGAAAATAGGAATTACTTTCGGTGTGTTTGACCTGTTACACGCTGGACATATTATGATGTTAGAAGAGGCAAAAAGACATTGCGATTATCTGATTGTGGGATTGAATACAGATCCTTCGGAAGTATTTCCAGAAAAAGCTAAGCCTACACAGACCATTGTTGAGCGTTATATCCAATTAGAAGGATGTCGCTATGTCGATGAGATTATACCCTATGAAACAGAGCAAGATCTTATCGATATGATCAAAGCTTTGCCGATCCAAATGCGTATTATAGGTGAGGAATATCGCGATACGGATTTTTCGGGCCGTTTATATTGTGTTGAGGAAAATATCGAAATCTATTACAACAAACGTACACACCGGTTTTCCAGTTCGGGCTTGCGCAAGGTTGTTGCAGATAAAGAATCAGAAAAAAAATAATTAGTAATGAGCAATATTATCCATGTGGTGCTGACAGGTGGGGTGGGTAGCCGCCTTTGGCCTTTATCACGTAAGAGCTATCCCAAACAATATCTTTCTCTGTTCAAAGAGGGATCTTTGTTTGAAATGACGATTAAACGGAATCAATCGTTGTGTGCTCAGGTTATTGTGGTTGGCAACTGTGATAACCATGTCCTAAGTCGTGAGGTAATGGAAAACAATAAAGTGGACTATATCGATATTGTCGAAGCGACACCACGCAATACGGCTGCGGCAATTGCCTTTGCAGCTTTTGCGGCGCAACCCGATGATATCCTTATTGTTACTCCGTCAGACCATGTTATTGTGGGAGATGAAGCTTATGCAAAAGCCATTAAAGCCGGAATTGAAAAAGCAAATAAAGGCTATATTGTTACTTTCGGGATCCAACCAACTCGACCAGAAACAGGATATGGCTACATTGAGTATAAAGAAGATAAGGTTCTTTCTTTCCGGGAGAAGCCAAATCAGGATACCGCTGAAGATTTTATTGAGCGTGGCAATTTTCTTTGGAATTCGGGGATGTTCTGTTTTCGTGCAGATACTTTCCTGAGCGAATTACAGAATTTCGAACCAAAGGTATATGCAACTGCATTTAATGCCTGGCAGCATAGACAGGATGGAGAACTTGATTTAACTCTTTCCAAAGAGATTCCATCTATTTCCATTGATTATGCCGTGATGGAGCGTTCTAAGAAGATCCGGGTGGTTGCAACAAGTTTCCAATGGTCGGATCTCGGGTCTTTCGAATCTATGTATGATTACCTGAAACAGACCGGCCATCCTGTGGATGAAAATGGTAATATGGTCATCGGTACGGATGTTTACACCGCATTTGTTGGTTTAAAAGATAGTATACTTGTGCATACCAAAGATGCTATTCTTGTGCTGCAGAAAGAAAAATCGCAGGACGTCAAAAAAATATATAATACATTAGAACGCCATCAGTCCAAACTGATTGACTAGACTGACAAGAGGGGGATTATAATATAGTCACCCCCCCCTTGTTTTTATATTGTCCTTTTTATTAAAACCTATACCCTAAGGTACTTTGTTGACAAAAAGTTAATCTTCATAGTCGCCTGTTTGAGAGTTTATTCTCAAATGTCCCCTATTTGTCCCTAGCCTATTTAATGATGAATTAATAGTAATATCAGATATTTGGCTAGTGTTTAATAGTGCCGATGTGCAACACGTAGTCATTTAATTTTAACCAACATATTTAATATGATGACCATAGCCATACTTATTTTTTTGTTTCTTGGAGGGTATTTTTTCTGGCGGAAAAAGCAGCTGGAACAACGGTTTACCAAAAGTGTCGGAATGACTGTCAGCTATATGTTCCAGGAACGTCCAGGGCAGTATAGCGGTGATAGAAATGCCAGGAGCGGTGTGTTTGTTTTTAAAGCTGAGCGCAACAATGACCGGCTCAAGAATATTGTTATTCGAAAAGTAAAACCGTTACATTCCGCTCTGGATGTCAATCTTGAGCAGATTTTAGTGATTCCGTTCGAAAGGAAGGATCATACAAAATCGGATGTTTCTGTTCGCTTTAAGATTAACAGACGCAGTGCAAAGATCGATGACTTAACAGGCGGCCGTGTAAGTATTTCCGGTGTGCTTAATTTTGAAGAAAGAGGACCCGAATCTTTTACTGCCACTTTACCGATTATGGAGGTCTATTCCGAACAGCGCGTTTGACCATCGGACGACAACCTCCTTATATGTTAAGTAAGTTCTATTCGGCTACTGTAATAGCGGTAAGTGTAATAAAGTAGTATATTTGTCAATAAATTATAACATGAATATATTAAGTTTTAACGCATATATCGAAAGTGAAAATTTTTGCCTGAATCGCTTAAAAGAGCTTCTGAGTGACGTAAGTGCTGCACGTAAAGAACGGTTTGTTAATTTAAAGCAGCAAACAGATTTGATATGAGATCTACTGTTTTAAATATATTATCCAATTATGGGAATAAATTATGGGGTGTATTGTCTATTTATCTGTTTGTTCCATTATATATCCAATTGTTAGGTGTTGAAGCGTATGGCATCATTAGTTTCTATACTGTGGTATTAAGTATTATTAGTTTGGCTGATCTGGGCTTATCTTCAGCTGTAATTAAAGAGTTTTCGACCTCTTCCCCCGATAGCTATAAATACAGCGTTTTTCGATTAATTGAAAAAAAATACTTCCTTATATGTGGGGCAGTATTATCGGGGCTTTTACTGACGTCTCATTTGGTTGCCATAAGTTGGCTACAGACGGATAAATTTTCGAATGAGGAGTTAACGAAATATATTATACTTATTTCTTTTGGTGTGGTTTTTCAGTTATGTTCCTCCCTTTATTATGGAGCATTATTCGGGCTGGGATATCAGGCTAAAGCTAATATGTATCAATTTTTCTGGGCGCTGTTGAGATCGGGTTTCGTTGTTGTGATTCTTAAATATTTTTCCAATAATCTATATACATATTTTTACTGGCAAATTATCTGTAATCTTGCTTACATCATTATTTTGCGGTACAATCTGTTGGCTTATTTCAAAGCTAAGATGGAAGTGCTGTTTATGGAATTTTCGAAATTACCAAAGCATGTCTTGGTTTATATTGGAGGAATGAGCCTGATTTCCATCATTTCAGCAGTGAATACCCAGATAGATAAAATATTGATAAGCTCATTATTTACATTAAAAGTGTTTGGTTATTACACACTAGCGTCTTCGCTAGCGCAGTCCCCGACATTATTGGGCATGCCCTTAGCAACTTCCTTATTCCCTACATTTGTTAAACTGGCTGTAGACGGTGATAGCGAGCGACTGAAAAGCTTGTTTCCCATATCAAATTATGTTTTAAATGTGCTGGTTTTTATTGTGTCCCTATCCTTGTATATCTACATCGCTGATCTGTTTAAATTGTGGTTGGGAAACCGAATTGAATCGGAATATTTGCATGATATGGAATTTCTGTCCCGAACGTTAATTGTGGGTACGGTCTTCTTATCCATGCAATTGCTCTTTTACTATGCCCTTTTAGCTTTCGGTAAAACAAAATATACGGTTTACCAAGGAATAGTTCAAATTACTTTAGGAGTGCCATTATTATATTATTTTATCGCTACGATGGGCTTTAGGGGAGCAGGTTATTCATGGGTTATTATCAATATGGGAGCATATATTTATCTTTTCTTTCCATTAAAAAAGCAATTTGATTACGGCGCCCTTAGCTTGCTTGTTTATTATACGCTGGTTCCTTTTGTGATATGTTTGGTAACATTTGTTCTCCTTTATTTGGTTTATGTCAATATGCTAAATATAAACTGTATGTATTATATCGTTTTTTCATCATTTTTATCCGTGTTTTTTTGTACCGTATATCTGTTTAAACTACGTCATATACCTTTTGGGCTTTCAGGCTTGAAAATAGCACTCGCTGATTTTAGAAATTAAAACCTTTCGTGTTCCACGTGGATTTTTTAACGATAATATGGACTAAGTGTATGTTGTTTAAGGACTTGTCACCACTAATTGCAGCTCTATTGTTAGCTAACAATTTGTTAATTTGCAGGAATCATTTACTTTGAGTACTTTTGTTACTCATTAATACTAAACCGATGTTGGATTCGTTAATTACTTCTAAGACCCGGCTTAAACTATTGATCAAGTTTTTTGTCTCTGCAAGCAATCAGGGACATTTGCGTGGTCTTGCCGATGAGTTTCAGGAGTCGACCAATGCGATTCGCAAAGAGCTCAACCAGCTTTCAGAAGCAGGGTATTTAGAAAAGAATACATTGAAAAACAAAATTCTATACCGAGCCAATACTTCTCATTCCTTATTTAAGCCACTTCAAAGATTAATTCATACCTATCTGGGTATTGATGAAATTGTGGAATATATTCTACAGAAATCCGGAGATATTCAGGAAGTTGGCCTATTGGGCAATTATGCTGCAGGAATAGATTCTGGAGAAATAGATGTGTTAATTTTAGGTGAAAATATAAATCAGGCATATTTATTGCAGTTAGCGGACAAGGTTGGGAAAAAGTTGACAAAGAAAGTAAATCTTTCCTTTGAAAAGCCTACAGAAGAACAATGTTATATAAGCTTGTATTCAAATAATTCTACTATATAATTACTTTCAATACGATGAGTAAAATATTAATTACTGGCGGGGCTGGATTTATAGGATCTAATCTCGTAGAACATTTTTTAGGTAAAGGGCATCAGGTTGTTGTCTTGGATAACTTTGCAACCGGGCATCGCCATAATATTGAGCAGCATAGCGATAATGTGGACTTTACTTTAATTGAAGGCGATATCCGTAACAATGCGGATTGCCAAAAAGCAGTTGCGGGTGTCGACTATGTTTTACATCAAGCAGCACTTGGGTCTGTACCTCGTTCGATTAAAGATCCGCAGACCTCCAATGAGGTCAATGTAACCGGATTTTTAAATATGTTGGTCGCTGCGCGTGATGCTGGAGTGAAACGTTTTATATATGCAGCCTCTTCGTCGACTTATGGCGATTCAGAAAACCTACCAAAAGTAGAAGATATTATCGGTAAGCCATTATCACCTTATGCCATTACCAAATATGTCAATGAGTTGTACGCAGATATCTTTTCAAAAACCTATGGTTTAGAGACTATTGGTCTACGTTATTTTAATGTATTTGGCCGTCGCCAAGATCCAAATGGAGCTTATGCCGCTGTTATTCCATTATTTGTCAAGAAGTTTATGGAGCATGAAAGCCCTGTGATCAATGGTACAGGAGATTATTCACGTGACTTTACCTACATTGACAATGTGATTCAAATGAACGAGCGAGCGATGACAACGGATAATGTTGCTGCTGTTAATACGGTTTACAATACTGCCGTTGGCGATCGTACTACGCTAAATCAATTGGTGGGGTATCTAAAGGAATTCTTGACCGAATATGATGCCAATATAGCGCAAGTAGAAATAATACATGGACCTAACAGACAAGGTGACATTCCGCATTCTTTAGCTTCAATTGATAAAGCGCGTCAATTATTGGGCTATGAGCCTACGCACGTTATACGTGAAGGATTGAAAGAGGCTGTGAAGTGGTATTGGGATAATTTAAAATAGAAAAATTAATCATTGTAAATATTAAATAGCATATAAAAAATGAAAAAAATAGCTGTAATAGGATTAGGTTATGTTGGCCTTCCATTGGCAAGACTGTTCGCAACCAAATTTCCGGTATTAGGATTTGATATCAATCAGAAGCGTATTGATGAATTGCGTTCGGGTAAAGATCTAACTTTAGAAGTGGAAGATGATATTCTCCAAGCTGCATTGGTTAATGAGAACCCATTTACAACAAACACAAACGGTTTATACTGTTCGAACCAACTAGCAGATATTGAAGAAGCTAATTTTTATGTAGTTACCGTACCTACTCCAGTTGATAAAAATAATCGTCCTGACTTAACACCGTTATATAAAGCGTCAGAAACTGTAGGGAAAGTCCTAAAAAAAGGAGATATTGTAGTTTATGAATCAACAGTATATCCTGGTGTTACGGAAGAAGAATGCATTCCTGTCTTAGAGAGAGTTTCAGGTCTGAAGTTCAATGAAGATTTCTTTGCTGGATATTCACCAGAGCGTATCAATCCAGGAGATAAGCAACATACCGTAGAGAAAATTTTAAAGGTGACTTCTGGTTCAACCCCAGAGATTGGTGAGGAGGTGGATGCTGTCTACAAGGAAGTAATTACTGCGGGTACGCACCTAGCTCCATGTATTAAAGTTGCTGAAGCGGCTAAGGTAATCGAAAATTCACAGCGTGATATTAATATTGCATTTGTCAATGAGTTGGCTAAGATCTTTAATATTTTAAACATTGATACCCACGCTGTATTGGAAGCTGCTGGTACCAAATGGAATTTCTTACCTTTCAAACCGGGATTAGTAGGAGGTCACTGTATTGGTGTAGATCCCTATTATTTAGCGCAGAAAGCCCAGGAACATGGCTACCATCCGGAAATAATCTTGGCTGGTCGTCGTTTAAATGATTCGATGGGCGAATATGTGGCTTCACAAGTGGTGAAGACAATGATAAAAAAAGGAATCAATGTAAATGGTGCTGAGGTTTTGATGCTGGGAGTGACATTTAAAGAGAATTGTCCTGATGTGCGTAATACGAAAATTGTAGATGTAATTCGTGCGTTAGAAGATTATGGCGTTAAAATGACGACATATGATCCTTGGGCTAATCCTGCGGAAGTTAAGCATGAATATGGAATTGAAAGTATTGTCAAATTACCTGAAGCCAAATTTGATGCTATTATATTAGGAGTGGCGCACAAGGAGTTCCAAAATGTAGATCTTGATGCTTATAAAAAGCAAAATGGAGTAATTTATGATGTCAAAGGTATATTAATAGCCTCTGACTCAAGGTTGTAATGAGGATTTAGGGATACTTTTACTCGGTATTTAAAAATGGGATTTGTTTCACAGGCCAAAAAGGGAGTCGTTTGGACCTTTCTGCAGCAATTTAGTATACAGCTTATAAATTTTGTTGTTCAAATAGTTTTGGCTAGAATTTTAGTGCCGTCTGACTTTGGCCTAATTGCTATGATAACGATTTTTATAGCGATTGGCCAAAGCCTTAGCGATAGTGGAATGACCTCTTCGCTTATCAGAAATAATGAAAATACAGAGGGAGATTATGGAACTGTTTTTATAACTAATCTCGGAGTGAGTATTATAGTATATTGTATTGTCTATTTGATAGCTCCATTGGTTGCTTTGTTTTATAAACAAGAAATATTAACACAGCTCCTTAGGGTGTTTGGCTTGGTTTTTATTTTTTCATCATTTTATGTGGTGCAATTAGCCAAATTTACAAAAGAGCTGAACTTCAAATCACAGTTTACATATCAAGTTCCATCTGTAGTTATAGGTGCTATAACGGGAATAGTTATGGCAAAGCAAGGGTATGGGGTTTGGAGTCTTGTAGGTTTAAACTTAGCCCAAGCTAGTTCTTTTGGATTAATTCTTTGGATTTTTTATAAATGGAAGCCTAAATGGAATTTTGATAAAAAGGTTTTTCGTAATCATTTTGATTATGGATATAAGTTAACCTTGTCTGGTCTACTTAATACCATTTATTTAAACCTATATCGGATTTTGATAGGGAAAAAATTTTCACCAGCAAGTGTGGGATTTTTTACTCAGGCTGATAGCTTGCGCCTATTTCCTGTTAACCAATTATCTGCTGTTTTGAATAAAGTAACATTTCCTTTGTTCGCAAGTATACAAAATGACGATGTCAAGTTGAGGGAGGCATATAAATCTGCATTAAGATTAGTTTTATCTCTTACATCTGCAATGATGCTCATTCTTGTTTTAATCGCTGAGCCATTATTTCGAATGGTTTATGGCGATAAGTGGTTGCCTTCAGTCCCATACTTTCAAATTCTTTGTATTGCTTCTATTTTTCTACCAATTGGAACATATAATCTTAATATTCTAAAGGTGAAAGGGCGTAGTGATTTATTCCTTAAAGTTGAGATTATAAAAAAAATAATTGGTGTAGTTTCTTTGATAATTTGTATCCCATTCGGAATTACCGCTATAGTTTGGTCGTTATGTTTGACCAATATATTTTTTGCTTATTTAAATGGATATTTTAGTGGAAAGTTTATTGATTATTCAGTTATAGAGCAATTGAAAAATAGCTTAAGTATAATCTTAATTTCAACTATTCCATACATTATAATTCAACTAATTATACATTATAATTATATTGCTCTGCAAGATAGTATTAGTATCATATTACAAGGGGGAATGTATGTTTTAATTTACCTTCCGTTAGTTTTTTTATTTAATAAACCCTTAATGCGCGATATAAAATTAGTTTTAAAACGATGATCAAGTCTAATATTATTTTTACGGGTTTCTATGGTCAAATGAATACAGGGGACGATGCTTTTGTAGAAGTAGCTTCTTGGGGAGCAAAATACTTATGGAATAAAAGTAACAATCGTTTCCTAGCCAAAAAAGATATGCTCCCTAATACGATAGTTCAAGCTAAGGGATATCCGTTCTCAATAAGTAAAACTTATGGGTTACAATCGGAGCTCTTATTAAACAACACGAATGCATTTGTGTTTGCTGGCGGGTCAACTATCCACAGTAGATTAGGAGAAGATAGCATTAGGATGAAAGCTATGCGCAGGAAGTTAGCCGGTAAATTACCACAATTAGGTGCAATCGGTGTCTCTATAGGACCATTTAAAACTTCAGAAGATGAGGTTGCTGTCGAAGCTTATCTTAAAAATATGGACTTCTTAGCTGTAAGAGACCAGACATCTTTTGATTATGTGAATAGTCTAAATTTGCCATATCAGCCTGTTAATGCGTTTGATTTAGCGGCTCTTCTTCCAGATATTTATAACTATAATAAACTTGAGAGATCCGTAGGATCTAAAAAAGTAATTGGTATTAGTGTCTGCCCCTATGAGTCGATACAAAAAGGGCTTGATCCAAATCTTGATAAAAAGCGGAATGACATGTATCTTGAATTATTTAGAGAATTAGATACGTTAGACGATATCCACTTTCGATTTTATGTAATTAATGGTAATGAGAATATTGGGGATAGAAAGCTAACTATGGAGCTGGTATCTAAATTATCACCTAGGAGTTATGACTTAGTGGAGTATTCAAGAGATACACAATCAGTTTGGAAATCCATTGCAAATTGTGATTTTGTAATTTCAACAAGATTGCATGCTGCAATATTTGCATGTTTTGCTGAGACACCTTTTATGCTAAATGAATATCATAGAAAATGTTCAGATTTTTTAGATAATATTGCTTATGATGATGATTACAGGTTATATAATTCTGAATATCTTGTGAAAGATAAAGCTATACAAATATTGGAGATAATAAATTCTAAAACTAAATATAAAGTGCCAACAAGTATTGATCTTATGAAAGAAAGAGCAAAATTAAATTTCACAAAAATTGATCTTCATTAATATGTTTTCAATTGTAATTCCTCTTTATAATAAAGAAATAAGTATCACAAAAACATTGAAGTCTGTCATTAACCAAACATTTCAAAATTTTGAAATTGTATTGGTTAACGATGGATCCACAGATAATAGTTTACGGGTTGTTAAAGCTATCGATGATTCAAGAATTCGAGTTATTGATAAACCAAATGGCGGAGTATCCAGTGCTAGAAATAGAGGTGTGAAGGAAGCTAAAAATGAATGGGTAACTTTTCTTGACGCGGATGATTTGTGGAAACCAAATCATTTAGAAACGATTTATAATATGATTATGAAGTTTCCTCAAGAATCTGTTTTTTGTACATCTTTTATTCGGAGCAATCAAACTTTACCCACTCAACAAAATAACACAATAAGTATTATTGAAAATTATTTTGAAGAAGCAATCAAATATCATTTTTTTTGGACTTCTGTAACATGTATTCATAATAAAGTTTTTAAAGATGTTGGTTATTTTTTAGAGAATTTTAGTCGGGGAGAAGATTTAGAATTATGGGAGCGTATAGGTAGACAAGGATTTAAGTTTATAAAATCTAATTTGGTTACCGCGGTTTATAATGTTGATACAGAAAATAAAATCACTAAGTCGAAGTATAATTATAAAAACTCTTCCTTATTGACAATTCATAATCGAAACAGATTCTTCAAAAGTAAACAGGAAAAAAAGTACTTTATAAAAATTGCATATAATAGCGTCATCACTTTCCTTTCTAAATTTGATGCCATAAACTGTTTTAGATCAAGTTATAGGCTTTTATATCTGTGGTTTAAGCCTGTGAATAAAGGAAAATAGAAATCTAATTGTATTCTAATAATATAATCGAAGAAAATTTTTCAATAGATTGCACAATGCTTGAGTTGAAATGATGATTAAGAACATATTTGGATTATTTCAGTTATAAGTAATATAAGAATTACCCAAGTACACTGAAGGCTTCATCTTTATAATAAGAATGAAATTATTAGAGAGCATTTTTTGAGGTAATTAGGAATTTAAATTAGTTAAAAAAAGAAAATTAAATAAGATATGTTTAAGAAGGTATTAACATACTGTTATAAGCGGCTTTTGTATAAAAAACATTTATCGTTGTTAAAGGAGATCAAAAAAAGAGATATCTTGGATTATAAGTCTAATAGAAATTATCAAATTCGTCGCCTAAGTGAAGTTTTAAGGACTGCGTTCGACTCTATTCCTTATTATAAATCTATGAACGACATTAATTTAGAAAATCTTTCATATCAAGACTTTTGTAAAATTCCGCTATTGACAAAAGATATAATTAGAAATGAAGGTGAATCTCTATTGAATAGACATTACGTGAATGCAAATAAAGCATTTAAAAATACTTCGGGAGGATCTACTGGCGAACCTGTAGTTTTTTATAGAACGCAAGAACAGGCTAATCATGGTATGGCAAATTATTATTATGCCCTAAATTTGAATGGCGTTAATATTTATGATGTTTCTGTTGATTTGTGGGGAGCTGAAAGAGACATGTATAATACAAAATCAAAATTTAATTTTCGTTCCTTTTTTAACAATAAATTTGCATTAAATACATTTGTTCTGAGTGACGAGATAATTGAGGATTATGTGAAACGATTAAATAAAATTAGGCCAAAATTCATTAAAGCCTATGTGCATTCTATTTATGATATTGCTAAATTTATCAATAGACATGGAATCAGCATAAGTTTCAAGCCTATTATTCATTGTACTACTGGACCACTATATCCAGAAATGCGATTGGAAATAGCCCGAGCGTTTAATAATGCGCGTGTATACAATTTTTACGGTTCAAGGGAAGTGTCCGCAATTGCCAGTGAAACATTAAAGGACAATGGGATGAGCGTATTATTCGATAATGTTTTCGTAGAAGTTTTGGACCAAGATGGGATACCAGTTAAAAAGGGAGAAGAAGGAGATATTGTAATCACAACCTTAAATAACTTTTATATGCCGTTAATCAGATATAAAATTGGTGATAGAGCTATTAAGGGTGATGAGATAGATTTTGGTACTCTGAAATTAGATACAGTTAAGGGGCGAACTCTTGGTGTTATATTAAAGAAAGATGGAACTAAAATTGATGGTCAGTTCTTTACTACCTTGTTCTTTCATAAAAGTTCAATTAAAAGTTTCCAACTTATACAAAAGTCAATTGATTTATTAGAGTTATCTATTGTTAAATCTTCCACATATGAGGAGAGAGAATTAAACGAAATTGTGGAAAGAATAAAAAAGGAAGTTCCTGATGCAGATATTAAAATCACTTTTTGTGAAAAAATAAGTTTGACTAGCACGGGTAAAATAATGTATGTATACTCGTTGTTAGAATCTTAATTTTTGAGCTTTCGAATTTATAACCGTTTAAATACACTGGAATTTTGGAAATAGTCATTTTTTCGATATTAATTATATCAATTGTATTTGCTTACAAAAAAAATAGTTGGTTGATTTGGCCAATTGGCGTAGTCTTAATTTATTTTGTGGGATTTCGAAATATTTCAGTTGGTACAGATACTGCAAATTATGCTCTTTATTTTCAGATTTTAAAAAATGGGGGTATTATAGATTCAGAGTATTTATATGGTATTTTAAATAAAATAGTAATTTATTTAAACGGAGAATTTTTTTGGGTACAAATACTGGCGTCTATATTGACTATAGTACCAATCTTATGGACAGTTTCTTCAAAGTCTAAGTTTCCTTACTTATCTCTTTTTCTGTACCTAACTTTATATATTTACTTTTATTCTTTTAATATAGTTCGCCAATGTATAGCTATATCAATCTGCTTTGCAGCGGTTAGTCTTTTTTTAGATAAAAAGATGAAATTTTTCGGGCTTGTGTTATTAGCTATTAATTTTCATGCGTCAGCGATAATTATTGTGCCTCTGTATTTTATTAGAAATATTAAATTGAATAGTGTGAAGATTTCTATTCTTTTAATTTCTACTTTTTTTATGGGTATCTTCTTGCCATCATATTTAGTAAGTCTGGGAGCTACAGTAGGTTACGCAAAATATTTGACTGGAAATTTTGAATTAGGGAGTCTTGTAGGTAATATGTTCTTTTCATTATTGTTAAATGGCATCTTTTTCATTGTCTATAAATTCGAGAATCAAAAAAATGATCGTCTTTTCTATCTGTTTTTACTCTTCCTTATTGTTTCAAATATACTTATACGTTTTCCGTTTGGAAACCGTATAATTTTATATTTTGGAATTTTCCAAATTTTATATTTCCCAAATTTATTAGCAAGATTGCCTCGAAAGGAACGCTCCATTATGTTTATATTTATTTTGCTATATGCACTCCTTATGTTCGCCATATTCTATGGGAACGGAGAAATTTTACCTTATAAAACCGTCTTTGAATAAAATATGATGAAGATAATGATAGTATTGCCTTCAGATAACTTAGGAGGTGCTGAACAATTTCTGTTTAATTTAGCTAGGTATTACGTTATAAAAGGAAATCAAGTTGATGTTTTTTTTCTTTACCATGAAAAGAGTAAGAAATGGCGGGATATTCCGGGAGCAAACTTGCGCTTTACAAATTCGAATTCAGAAATAAAAGGTATTTATCCGATGATCTGTAACATAAAAAAGAATGGTAGCAAGAAGTATGATATAATATTCTCATCCCATCAGCATATTAATTGTTTGTTAAGTATATTAATAAAATTTCAAATTATAAAGACCAGAAAATTTATTTGCCGAGAATCTACTTCTATATTTCTGCGTTATTCAGGGTTGAAACTATTTTATCACAAATTCCTATATGCTTTATATCAAAGAAATATTGATTTAATTATTTGTCAGACGGAAGAAATGAAAAACCAACTATTATTAGGAATGAAAAAGTTTTCTAATTTCTGTGTGAAAGTAATAAAAAACCCAATTGATGTAACGGAAATTAAGAGCCGTTCAGAAGAAGCACTACCTTTTGAATTGCCCGAAAAATTTGTTTTAGCTATAGGTCGTCTAAACCATGTAAAGCGTTTTGATAAGTTAATACACGCTTACAATAAAAGCCAACTCAAACGAAACTATTCGCTTTTGATCTTAGGTGCAGGGAACGAATATGCAAATCTGACAAATCTCATAAAGGGGTTAGACTTAGAGCAAGATGTTATTTTAAAAGGACATGTTGATAATGTATTTCCAATCATAAAAAAGGCTAGCCTTGGAATAATATCGTCGGAAATAGAAGGTTTTCCAAATGTTTTAATCCAAATGTACGCCCTTAACCTTAAGGTAGTGACGACTAATTGTTGTGGAGGTTTGAATGAGTTTCCTGACTTGTATGTATGTAAAGACAATAGTGTGGAGGAGTTATCATTTCTTTGTGACTTAGCAATAAAAGAGAATTTAAAAATTGATTTTACAAATTTTGTAGAAAGATTTGATATTAATAGTTTTATACATCAAATTGAAAAAAATTATGAATAGATATGGATTTTTATTAATAAGCTTTATGTGGCTTAATTTTGCCTGTGGTCAAATCACTTATCGTTACAAGGATGTTGAAACCATCAGTGCAAATTATATTCAAAAGGATATTAAAATATCAAATGCAATTGAGGTCGAAGAATTTTTACCAAAAAATTATGTAAAGGACGGCTCGGTTGATTATACAAACTTTGTTCAAAAAGCTCTGAATAGAGGAGGCAAAATCCTCTTTCCGGGATTCCCTATTTTAATAAATGATCAAGGTTTAATATTAAAATCTAATAGTGATATTTATTTTTCTAAAAATAGCAAACTGTCGATGAAGCCTTCTTCATTAGGGACATATAGGATTTTAAAGATTTATAATTCATCTAATATTAACATTACTAATTTAAATTTGATAGGAGATAGAAAAGTACATAAGGGAAAAGGTGGAGAGTGGGGTATTGGAATTGATATTAGAAATAGTAAAGATATAGCTATTCAAAATACTATAATTAAAGATTTTTGGGGAGATGGAATATGTTTAGGAGCCGGAATTCCCAATCAGAGAATTTTAATTAAGAATGTTTTTATAGATAATTGCCGAAGAAATGGTATTACAGTTGGATCTGCAATTGATTCAAAAATTTCAAACGTAACTATTTCAAATATTTCCGGAGCTGCTCCTATGGCAGGAATAGATATCGAACCCAATAATAATAAGGATGTTATAAATAATATTGTGATTGAAAATTATAATTCATTTAATAACAAGTCACGTGGTTTATTAATAGATTTACGGAATTTTAAGGGTGAAAAGAAAAGAAATATCAATATAAGTGTCACTAACTTTAAAGATGATGGATCTTATTATGGGTTAAGTATGCCACTTTTGGGTAAGTTTAAAAATCAAGTGGAAGGAAATATAAATTTGGAAAAAATAAGTTTGCGTAATAATGGGCATTCTCCGATCCAATCTTATGACGTTGTTGATAATAAACTCAAGGTATCAATTCGAGATCATAATGTTAATCAAAACAATCTAGGCGAAGTAGTTAGGCGTCTTAATAATCAAAAAAAATAATGAAAGAAAAGATTGCTATATTAAGTGTCAATTTGGGCAGCGGAGGGGCAGAGAAAGTGATTAGTTTGTTGTTGCCTAAACTTATTATGGATTTTGAAGTTCATTTATGCTTATTTGATGATTTAATACATTTCGAAATCCCTGAAAGCGTGAATGTCCATATTTTATCCCCTCAAAGTAATCGAGGAATATTTAAGATTTTCAACTTTTTTAAGGTCATTAAAAGATATTATGCTGTCTTATCTAATGAAGAAATCAGAACGAGCATATCTTTTTTAACTAGACCCAATATCTTAAACGGAATTGTGAAAGTTCTAAATCGAAGTATTCGGACTGTTATTAGTGAGAGATGTTACCCAAGTATAGCTTATAAGTCTTCTTATTTCCGCTATATATTATATAAATTTTTAATTCCAATTTTTTATAATAAGGCAGACGTTGTTTTTTCTAACTCAGTACATATAAATGAGGATTTAAAGCGCCATTTTAAAATAAGAAAACCTCTTGCTGTTATTTACAATCCAGTCGATATAACTGAAGTTTCAAAAAGTAATTTGTTAGCGGAACCCGAAAATCGTGTCATAAATATTATTTCTGTAGGCAAAATAATCCCTATAAAAAACCATCTAATGATCTTAAAAGCTATTAATTCTTTGGGGGGGGGATATAGACTAACATTAGTGGGTAAGCGCATAAATGATGGACAGATTATTTCATTTATCAAGGAAAAGGGTTTGGAAAATTCAGTGCATTTGACAGGTGATGTGAAAAATGTTAATCAGTTTTTAATTGGTAACGACATTTTTGTGCTATCTTCTAATACAGAAGGCTTTCCAAATGTTATCTTGGAGGCGATGGCTGTTGGGCTGCCAATCATTTCCACCAACTGTTTATCCGGACCATTAGAAATTTTAAATGAGAATGAAAATATCAATTTGAATGAGGGAGAGTTTTATTTAGCTAAGTATGGTATATTAATAAATGTAGATGATAAAGAGGCATTAGTAAATGCTATTTTATACTTTAAGAATAATCCTGATAAGCTTCGTTATTATAAAGAAAAAAGCTTATTGAGAGCACAGAAATACTCCGTAAATAACATATACAAAGAGTTTAAAGAACTTTTATGAAAGAGAAAATATATAATTTATTGCCCGTTTTTTTTCAAGAGCTATTAATAACCGTATTTAATTTTTTAGCATATAAGAAACGATATGGACATAGATATAGCCACTTCCGTCAATTATTTCTTCAAAATAGGAATCTAACGATATTGGAACTTAAAGAACAGCAGCTTATTAGGTTTGACCGATTTTTAAATAATGCAGTTAAAAATTCAAATTACTATTCAAATTACAATATAGTGCCGTTAAATAATATAGAATCGTTACCCATAGTAAGTAAAGAGGATCTTCGGTTAAATTTAGATAGTATATACACAATTTCAAAAAAACGAGCTATTTTATCAAAAACAGGCGGTACCACGGGTAAATCATTGGAAGTATTTTATACGGAAGAGAATATGCAAGAACGTTTCGCCATGCTTGATGATTTTAGGAGCAGATATGGATATGAATTAGGCAAAAGAACAGCTTGGTTTTCTGGTAAAAAGCTTTTAACCAGGAAGGATATTCTAAAAAATCATTTTTGGAAAACAGATAGATTACATAAGGTAAGATATTATTCGACATTTCATATTAAGGAGGAATATCTGCTAGCATATGTTGAAAATTTAATCAAGTATTCTCCTGAGTATATTGTTGGATTTCCCTCTAGCATTATGGAAATTGCCAAATTTGGATTGCGAAATGAGTTGGAGTTTCCAGCGGGCACTCTAAAAGCAATTTTTCCTACAGCTGAAACAATTACTGTTGAAATGCGCTTGATTATCGAAAAGTTTTTTAAAGCTAAAATGTATAATCAGTATGCTTCATCAGAAGGGGCCCCATTTATATTTGAGTGTAATCATGGTAAACTTCATATGGAGTTGCAAAGCGGTGTATTCGAAGTGCTAGACGATAATAATATACCTACAAAGAGTGGTAAATTAGTAGTTACTTCCTTTACAACAGATGGTACGCCGCTAATTAGATACGATATTGGAGATTCAATTGAACTCGCAGATGAAGATGATATATGCGAGTGTGGTAATGCAAATCCGATAGTTAGAAAAATTATTGGAAGGATAGATGATTATGTTTATTCTCCAGAAAATGGGAAAATTAACTTAGGAAATGTATCGAACACCCTTAAAGAAATTGACGGAATTATACGATTTCAAGTTGTACAAAATGATCTTCACAAAATACAATTGTTAATCGTAAGAGATCACATCCGATATAATGACGTAATGGAAAGGAAGTTTGTGAAAAATTGGCGAGATCGAATTGGACCAGTGATGGAATTAGATATTAAATATGTGGAATCAATACCTGTTGAAAAAAGCGGGAAATATAGGATTGTGAAAAATAATATTAAGCATTTGTTAGACTAAGTGGTTTAATAGATAGGTTGAATTTTTAAATAGGTACTTAAGTAAATTCGGTTGAAAACACTTTTAATATTAACTAATGTCGATTGGTTTTTAATCTCCCATCGACTTGTGTTGGCTAAAGCTGCAGTTAAAGATGGCTGGAAGGTTTATGTGGCGTGCGAAGATACTGGAAGGGGGAGTGAAATTTCTGTTGAAGGTATTCAATTTATTGATTTTCCTTTTTCCAGGTCAGGAACAAATCCAATATCAGAGTTTAAATTATACAAAAGAATTAGAAAGTTGTATAGTGAAATAAAACCAGATGTCGTTCATCAGATAACCATTAAGCCAGTCGTTTACGGAAGTTTAGCTGCTCAGAAAGAAGGCGTGCCCGGAATTGTAAATGCAATAAGCGGTATGGGCTATATGTTTACGGAAGGAAAATTTGGATTTTTACAGCGTTTTATTTTAAGTTTAATGCGAAAAGGTGCAAATAAAAAAGTGTCTTTTATTTTTCAGAATCAAGATGATAAAGAGACTTTACAACGTTTCGGAGTTTTAGAGGATTGTTTATCAGTTAATATCGTAAAAGGATCCGGTATAGATTTAAATTATTTTAAATACAGCCCTCCTCATGATACTGGAGAAAGAATAAAAATATTATTTCCTAGTCGTATGCTTTGGGATAAAGGTGTTAGAGAGTTAAGATCTGCTACTGAAATTCTAAAAGAAAGATATAAAAATAGTCTTCAGTTTGTGTTGGTCGGAAGATGTGATAACAATAATAAATCATCAGTCTCAGAAAGTTATATGCATGAGTGGGAAGATGGTGAATATGTCGTTTGGAAAGGGCATGTCAATAATATGGTTGATGAATATACTAATGCACATATTGTCATATTACCTTCATATAGGGAAGGATTACCAAAATCACTTATTGAGGCTTGTGCAATTGGACGTCCCATAGTAACAACGGATTCTATAGGTTGTAAAGATTGCGTAGATGAAGGAATTAATGGAATGAAAGTCCCTGTAAAAAATAGTATTAAATTAGCTGATGCATTGGAAAAATTAATTAATGACAATACTCTTATGGTAACAATGGGGATAAATGGTAGATTAAAGGCGGAAAAAGAATTCGATGTAGCAGATGTTATAAAAAAGCATCTTGAAATTTATAATTCATATATATTAAAGAGATGATTTTAATAACAGGAACGACGGGATTTGTAGGCAGAAATCTTAAAAAATATCTGATAGAACACGAAGAAAAAGTTACAGATCTCTATTTGAGAAATAGTAATTGGGAGGAAGATATTTTAAAAAGTGGAAAATCGCTAATACATCTTGTTGGTAAAGCACACGACACACTAAATACAACCGGTGAAGAAGAATACTTTAAGATTAATAGAGATCTAACTATAAAAGTTTTCGAGACATTTTTACGGTCAGACATTCGAGACTTCTTTTTCTTATCTTCCATAAAAGCAGTTGCGGACTCCTATAATGGAATTATAGATGAGACGGCGCAACCTAATCCGCTATCATCTTACGGGAGATCAAAATTGTCTGCTGAAAATTATTTACTGCAGCAAAGTTTACCAAATGGGAAGAGACTTTTTATAATTCGACCCTGTATGATCCATGGTCCAGGCAATAAAGGAAATTTAAATTTACTATATAACGTTGTAAAATATGGAATGCCATGGCCTTTAGCATCGTTTGAAAACAAAAGATCATTTTTAAGTATTGATAATCTATCGTTTTTGATGTTAGAAATAATTAAAAATGAATCTATTCCGTCTGGTATATATAATGTTTGTGATGATGAACCTTTGTCTACAAACCGAGTAGTTACGGTTATAGCGGAAAGTTTAGGTAGAAAAAGTAGATTTTGGCATGTTCCGAAATGGACTGCGCAAAAAATTGCGAAACTTGGTGACCTTTTACCTCTCCCTATCAATTCTGAACGATTGAAGAAACTTACCGAATCTTTCGAAGTATCTAACCAAAAAATTAAAGATGTGTTAAATATTGAAAAGCTTCCATTGAGCGCTACAGTAGGCCTCAAAAAAACAATAAAATCTTTCAATCACGATATATAACAATTTTAGGCGGTTTTTTTATGATTTATATAACTGTTTTAGTAGTACTGGTTATTTTAGAGCTATGGTATTTTAAAATAGCTGATAGATTTAATATTATTGATAAACCTAATGAACGTTCATCGCATTCTTCTATCACTTTGAGGGGAGGCGGAATTGTTTTTTATTTTGCTGCATTAATATTTTTCATATATTCTGATTTTCAATACCCAAGATTTTTTATTGGTTTAAGTTTAATGACAGTCATCTCATTTTTAGACGATATCTTTACTCTCTCAAATAAGATTAGATTATTGGTACATTTCTCTGCGGTGTTATTGATGGCCTATGAATTGGACCTTTTTGATATGCCGTGGTATTATCTTCTAGTCGGATTTATTTTAGTGGTAGGAGTGATTAACGCCTATAATTTTATGGATGGCATCAATGGGATTACGGCGTGTTATAGTATGGCTCTCGGGGTGTTACTGATGATTGTCAATCAAAAACTAAACTTTATCGCTCAAGATTTATTGATTTTTATGTTATTAGGGGTGTTAGTATTTTCTTTTTTTAACTTTCGGACTAAGGCTAAATGCTTTGCAGGCGATGTAGGGTCAGTTGCTATAGCATATATACTTCTCTTTGCGTTAGGCCTTCTAATTCTGAAAACTGGAGATCTTATTTATTTACTGTTTTTAGTCGTATATGGAGTGGACACTGTCTGGACAATAGTTAGACGGCTTTATCGCAAAGAAAATATTTTTGAAGCACATCGATCTCATTTATACCAGTTTTTGGCTAACGAGGCAAAAATAAATAAATTATTGGTTTCTTTCACGTATGGGATACTTCAATTCGCTATTGGTCTTTTGGTTATCGAGTTTTCTGTCAAGCCTTTATATACAAAATTGTTATTCTCCGGTATTATGGTCGGAAGCTTAAGTATTATTTATTTGATATATAAAAGCTACATAATTAAAAAATATCTTAAAATATAATAGTAATGAGTAGAGTTAGTTTTATCCAAGGTGGAATTGCAAAAGATGAGCGAGGGGAGATTCGCTTTATAAATGAATTTGATATGAGTTTAGCTAAAAGATTTTATATCATAAAGAATAAAGAGGTTGGGATAATTAGAGGATGGCGTGCTCATAAGATTGAACAGCGTTGGTTCTATGCACTGTCTGGCAGATTTGACTTCGGTCTAGTAAAAATTGATAATTGGGATTCCCCAGATGTGAATCTTCCTTTAGAAAGAGTTTCTCTTAATGCAAGCGATTTGAAGGTTTTACATATACCTTCAGGATATGGAACTGCTTTTTGTGCCAAGGAGGAAAATAGTGAATTAATTGTATTTGCTGATTATCCAATTACACATGCATCCTGTGATGATCACACTTGGCCCTCGGATTATTTTAAAAATCTGCAAATGTAATGATAGAATGATAACAAAAAATATTAAATCATATTTCTTTGGAAGTTTCGGCATAAATATTGCTTATGGAGGCAGACGATTTTTGGTTAACCATCATTAATATATACTAGGGCAATTTCAAGGAAAAAATATATTTTTGTTTTTTGATATTTAATGAATTCAATTTAATAATTAAAATAAAGCATGCGGGTATTTTCAAAATATAGCTGTGCACTTGGGCTGTTTTGTACGTTAGTGTTAGCGCTATTTAATTCTTGTGGCTCACGCAAGAACATGGTCTATTTACAGAACGATTCTACTAGAATCAATACCTTTTACGGACAATATGTCCCTAAAATTCAGGTTAATGATATCTTAACAATTGTAGTTACTGCTGCAGATCCAAAAGTTACAGCACCCTTTAACCCTGTTAGTTCGATGGCTTCTGGAAATATGACGCAAGCTGTTGATCTAGCTCTTAGGCCTACATATACCGTGGATAAAAATGGAGATGTCACTCTACCTATGCTCGGAAAGGTAAACGTTGCTGGTTTGACTCGGATTGAGGCTATTGATAAGATTCGGGTAGAGCTAAGCCAATACATTAAGGATCCTGGAGTAAATATTAACTTCAACAATTTTAGAATTTCAGTATTAGGGGAGGTTGCAAAACCTGGGTCGTTTACTCTTCCCACAGAGCGTTTGACAGTTTTAGAAGCTCTAAGTATGGCAGGCGATCTAACTATACGAGGTGTCCGTCATAATGTGCTATTAATACGTGAAATAGATGGTCAAAAAACGATGCACCGTTTGGATTTAACAAAACAAAGTACCATGAACTCACCTTATTATTACTTAGCTCAAAATGATGTTATTTATGTTGAACCAAACAAATCACAAATTAATAACTCTAAACTTGGGGCAAATTCAAATATTATTATTTCTATTGCTAGTTTATTAATAACAGTTATTTCTGTATTAACTCGTTAAAAGATCCATGGAATTACAACCTATACAAAACAAAGAAACTCAAGAAGGAGGAATTAATCTAAGACAACTTTTTGAACAATATGCCTTTTATTGGAAATGGTTTTTACTTTCAGTGGTATTAGCCTTAATTATTGCAACCGTATATTTGCGATACGCACAAAGGACATATAATACAACTGCTAAAATTTTATTAAAAGATGAAAGAAGTGCTTCTGCTGGAGAATTGGCTGGTATCGCGGAGCTAAATAGCAGTATGGGATTTGGTGGTAGTAGAGCTGCTTTTGTTTCCGATCAAATTGAAGTTCTTTCTTCTCGTAGGTTAATGCGAAAAGTTGTCGATAAATACAATCTAAATATTATTTATGCTACAAAAGGCAATATTAGTTCTTCTGAGGTTTTGAAGAACGATATGCCTTTTATACTTGATCCTTTGGGATCAGCCGACAGCGTGCGAATAAATATCCAAGCTCAAGTTGTTAATTCGAATCTAATAAATGTAATTGATCTAGTATCAAATGAAAAATATAAATTTCCATTTGATAAGACTGTAAAAATTGGAGATAATTCTTTGATTTTTAGAAGGAATAAAGAAAATAAAGTGGATGTTGGGACAGAATACTTGATTAGGGTTGTTTCTAAAGATTGGGCTGTTGATGCAAATCTTGCTGCCATAAAGATCGTTCCAGGAAAAGAAATGCAATCTTATGTAGTAAACTTTTCCATGTTATCCACTCTGGGAAGAAAGGCTGAACTTGTTTTAAATGCTCTAATCGACACTTATAATGCTGATTTAACCAATGATAAGCTAAGAACAACTCGTGCTACGTCTGATTTTATCAATAAAAGATTAATGCTAATCTCAAAAGATCTGTCAGGTGCAGATGCAGAGGCAGCAGATTTTAAATCTGCAAATTCAATGGTCGATATGGCTACTGAAGCCTCTGTTTTTCTTAGTACAGCGTCTGATAATGATAAAAAGGTTTTAGAATATCGTACACAGTTACGTCTCGTAGACCATATGAATGATTTTCTAAAAGATCAAAAAGTCGGAAAATTATTGCCATCAAATATAGGTCTGCAAGATGGCTCAATCGCTTCAGCTATTGAGATATATAATAAGCTGGTATTAGAAAGGGATGATCTATTGAAATCAGCTTCTGAACAAAATCCTGCTGTAATAGCTTTAAATGAAAATATAGGTGAGAGCAACCAAAGTATTCGTCAGGCTCTTGAAAACTATAGAAAAGTAACTCAATTAGCATTGCAAAGTATAGAGCGAAAATCTAATGAGATAAAAGGAAGAATTAATTCAATTCCAAGTCAGGAGCAAGGATTTAAGAAGATTTCTAGGCAACAACAAATAGTTGAATCTTTATATCTTTTGTTATTACAAAAGCGCGAAGAAAGTGAAGTAAAAGCTGCTGCGACTCCAGATAATTTAAAAATTATTGATGCTGCTTACGGAAATGGTCTACCAGTATCACCAAGGAAGGCTATAATACTTTTTGCTGCTTTAGTATTAGGTTGTCTATTCCCTTTTGGTATCTTGTATTTGAAATTCTTGTTGGATAACAAAATCCATTCCCGTAAGGACATTGAAGATATTGTTAAGGTTCCTGTACTAGGTGAAATCCCTACTGCAGAGGATACAATAGTACACCTTAATGACCGCTCTTCGTTGGCCGAAGCCTTCCGTATCCTACGGACAAATATGAATTTTATGTTCGGGGCTGATCAAAAGGATACTTCAAAAGTTGTCTTCGTTACTTCAACTATTTCAGGTGAAGGTAAGTCCTTTGTGACGACCAACCTTGCGCAGATCTTGTCCATGTCTGGAAAAAAGGTTTTATTGATAGGTGCGGATATCCGAAGTCCAAAAGTATTGGATTATTTGGGACTATCTCATTTACAACATACCAATGTTGGAATTACTCAGTTTTTAATCAATCCGGAAATGGACGTAGATAACATCATTATTAAAAAGCCTGGTAATTATGATTTTGATGTTGTTTATTCGGGTTATATTGCCCCTAATCCCGCGGAGCTTTTGATGAATGGTCATTTCGATGATGTAATTAAATACGCACGCGATCACTATGACTATATATTGGTGGATACAGCGCCAGTTAGTTTGGTAACGGACACACTATTAATTGCACATAATGCAGACTTGACCTTATATGTTTCTCGCGTAAATTACTTAGATAAACGTTTATTGCAGGTACCACGTGAATTGTATGTTGATGGTAAATTGAAAAATCTTGCAGCTGTTGTCAATGATGTGGACTTTGCACGTGGCTATGGCTATGGCTATGGTTATGGATACGGCTATGGAGACAAAGGTAAAAAGAAAACAGGATTTTCAAAAGTTTGGCAAGACTTAAAAGATCGTCTAAATATAAAATAAAATAGCAATAAGACAGGTTTTGGCCTTATTGTTGTGGAACCCCAAATCAAATATTGATTTGGGGTTTTTAATTTATACTAATTTTTTAAAAGACCCATTTAAGATATGTAATACATTAAATACTAATCAACACACTATGAAGAAAAAGCTATTATACACATTTATCGGACTTGCTTGTTTATCTATAGGAAAGCTTTCAGCTCAATTTTCACGCCCGGTTAGTATAGGTGCGGGGGCGGGTGTGGCCTATAATCTGACCGATCTGGCTAATGTAGAATCAAACTTTACGTTCTACGGTGAAGGTGATTATTTGATCACCCCCTTTATTTCTGTTGGCCTACGTGGAGAAAAAGGTACCTTAAGCGGGCACGGTTACGAAAGTGAATTTAAAAATCGATACTTTGCGGGAAACTTAAACGGTAAAGTTCGTTTGGGACAATTTATGAATCGTGCCAATGATTATAGCCGATACACATTGGAAGCAAATACTCTTTCACGTGCCCTATCAAACATATATGTTGGCGTTGGTGCTGGTTTAGTGAAAAATCGCATTGCAAGAGATATTGCGGCGAACTATGCCGATGGAATCGTGAACCAGGGCGGAGAACTGGTGCCATCTGAGGATTTGGGAGAAGTCCATTTCGTGGTTCCTGTCAATGTGGGGGTAGATATCCCTTTTGGTCGTACTTTATACGGTCCACAGTGGGCGATTAATGTAAACTATCAGCATACCTTGACTTTTAACGATAATCTGGATGGTATCAAGAATAAAAATAATGATCAATATGGTTTCGTGTCTTTGGGTGTAAAATATGCACTTTTCAATCGGAAATAAGCGAATCGAACAACCTAATTTAATTAACGAATGATGATAAATATATTAAAACAGATTTATAAAAATCGTTTGCCGGTCATTGCAGCATTGGCTCTTTTGATTGGCTTCTCAGCCTGTAAATCCAACTCGGCCATATATAAAGCGCCTAAGGTAAGCGCCTTTCGGGGTGGTAAGCTGCCTGCCCCTCCGGGAATGGTTTATATCCCTTCGGGAACAATTCTATTCAAGGGATCTTTGGATAGCGGTAATGTGGGTAAAAATGTGAGTGTAAGTGCTTTTTTTATTGATGAGGCTGAAGTAACAAATAAACAATATCGCGAATTCGTCAATTGGGTAGCTGATTCGGTGGCGGTAACGGATTACTTACAGGATGATCAATACTTTTTAGAGATAGCTGGTGAACAGGTGGGGCAACGGAGAATTAACTGGGCGAAAGTGAAGAAGCTATCTCCTTTATGGAAGAGCAACGATCCAAGCATTCAAGAGCGTATAGCGCCAATGTTGGAAATGCGCGGTAACAGGCGTGCGCTCAATCCGGAGGTAATTAAATATCGCTTCTCTTATTTGCAGTCAAAAGGCAATATGAAAAAAGCCTACGTGACAGATTCTGTTGCTGTCATGCCTGTAGAAGATATTTGGACAAAGGATTTTCCAAATGCACAGTTAGCCTCTTTAGACGCGAATTATTTTACACATCCTTCGTTTGACTATTATCCTGTCGTCGGCGTGACATGGCGACAAGCGCGGGCATTCACCGATTGGCGTGCAAGTGAAATGGCTTCAACGGTCTTGAAAAACTCTTACTTGAATGGTTATCAATTGAGCCTTAGCTTGCCGACAGAGGCACAGTGGCAATATGCTGCTTCTGGTAAACTGGATCCACAGGATACAATTGCGGGTTCCCGAATGACAATTGATGGTACGGAGGGTAAAAAGAAATTGGCTGTCAACTTTAAACAAGGGGATGGTACGTACTCCCGTGATGGCGCAACATTCACCTTACCTGTTAAATCATATATGCCGAATGCTTTTGGTGTTTACAATATGGCTGGTAATGTTTCCGAGTGGACATTGGACGCGTATAGCCCATCAGCTGTCGTATTTGTCAATGACCTTAACCCAGCATTATTATATGATGCCGATGCAAAGGATGGCGATGCATTGAAAAGAAAAGTCGTCCGTGGTGGCTCATGGAAAGACAATGGTGAGCAGTTGAATAGTGAGACCCGTAATTATTCTGTAGACTACGAACCGCATTCTTATATTGGGTTTCGCTGTGTCATGTCTGCATTTGAGATGCCAACGGTGCAAAGTAAAACACGTAAGTATTAAACCGGACTGTAAAATATAAATTCGATAATGATGAACATGAAAACAATACTGACAGTTACCATGGCATTGGTAACCGGATCCTTGTTCGCTCAGCAAGAGACAACAATAGATACAGTTCCTAAAAAACAGGATACCTTAAATAATGTAATGTCAGCAATACCGGTTGCTTCGGGGGAGGTTAATCCGGATACGATACCAACTACCGATGGATTTTATCAGGCAAATAGCATGGAGGATGCTGTGCCGTTCGCTTACCCTGAAGTGAACAAAAAAAATATCCGTTTTTACAAACGTGTATGGCGCGATATTGATCTAAAAGATGAAAAGAATTACATCTTGGCAATTCCAGGAAACTCGCTGATTGAAGTTGTCATGAAAGCGATTGAAAAAGGGAAATTGTCATTATATAGCCCTGATGATGATTCTTTCAAAGGTCGTTTAAGTGCACAAGAAGGGATGGCCCGTTTTGCGGATAGTGTATTGGTGCCGATCTTCGACGGAGAGGGAAACCAGATTGATTCAAAGATGGCTCTCAATGAATTCGATCCGAGCCGCGTGACTAAATTCCGCGTCAAAGAAGATATCTTTTTCGATAAACAACGGAGCAGACTAGAGACCCGTATTATCGGCGTAGCGCCATTAATGAATATTACCACTTCAGCGGAGCTGGCTGAATCTGTGGGAGCAACTCCTGCGTTTTGGCTGTATTTCCCGCAACTGCGTTATAGTCTGGTACAGGTGGATATTTCGGATCCGGATAAAGGACTCTATGATATGACCATGGATGATTTTTTTGTACAGAATAAATTTGCGAGCACAATCGTGCGCGAATCATCTCCTGGCATGTTACAGAATGTTAAAGAATCAGAAAATGGTGGGCAGTCATTGGATGGACGAAAAGTTGAAGAGAAGCTGGATGCTTTTAAAAAGAAATTATGGAGCAATCCAAAAGGTGTGAAAGCGGAAGATTTGGAAGGTAGCCAATCCAATCAGACTGAATCGAAAGAAAAACAAGCGCAGCTAGAACAGCAGGAAGAAGGGAAATCTGAGAATTCGGAAAACACCAAAGAAACGGAAGAAAAGCTGTAAGCTAAGAATTAAGGTATTGAAAGCGAGTTGCGTCATTCCCATTGAACAACTCGCTTTCTTTTAAATTTCATTATTTATTAATATCAGGATAATGGAATTGGTATAAATATTGCCTATTAGTTTTGTGCAATAAGTAAGGCAATTGTTTTTTTAATTAAAAAATCACTTTAAACTAACAGGAAAAATGAGAGAAATACAAAAAGATCAAAAGCCAATTTTGGTCATTTTAGCTGCTGGAATGGCGAGCCGTTATGGTTCAGCAAAACAAGTAGAAAGTTTTGGGCCATTTGGCGAAAAAATAATTGACTATTCTATTTATGATGCAATCCGTGCCGGTTTCGGCAAAGTGGTTTTTGTCATTCGTGAAGAATTCCTAGAAGTGATGAAAAATAATGTTGGCAACAAATTGCCAGACACCGTTGAAGTGGAGTACGTGTACCAAAATTTTGATTTAAGTAAATTTGGTGTGGATCGGCTCGTTGAACGTCAAAAACCATGGGGGACAGGGCATGCAGTGATGAGTGCCGAGGAGGCAGTAGACCGTCCATTTTGTGTCATCAATGCAGATGATTTTTATGGTTATGATGCATTTCAGAAAATGGCGGATTTTCTCAGAGAAGGTGCCAATGATCAAGAGATGGCACTCGTAGGATTTGAAGTGGGGAATACCCTGTCTGATTTTGGTTATGTCTCCCGAGGTGTATGTGAAGTGAATGAAACAGATCATCTACAGAGTGTGACCGAACGGACGAATATTTATCGTAAGAATGAACATATTATATATGCACAACAAGAGCAAGAAACTGTATTACCCGCTAATACAAGGGTTTCGATGAACTTCTGGGGATTTACACCGAAGATATTTGAGGTGGCACGTGCATTATTTCCAACTTTTGTTGAGCAGAATTATGAAAATCCAAAAGCGGAATTCTTTATTCCCGATTTACCGGATTATATGGTAAAGAATGGCCTAGCTAATTTCGCCGTGCTACCGACAGATGCGAAGTGGTTTGGCGTTACATATAAAGAAGATAAAGAGCAGGTGCAACGGAGCATTCAACAGTTGATAGATGCCGGTCATTACCCACAGCGCTTGTGGCCGGTAAAGAAAGTAGTGGATGAAAGTATATATCTGGATTTCTAAAATATTATAAAGATGAATTATAGAAGTGTATTTTTCTTCAATAAGGGAAATACGCTTTTTATACACTAGAAATACAGCTGTGCATTAATCACTATCTTTACCTAAAAATTTTGAATAAGTATGCATTAGTGGGAAAGCAATGGCTTCCTCTGGGGCATATTTTACATAGCGTTTAAAATTTTGCCAAAGACGCTTGGGTGAATCTGGTCGGGCAAAGACTGTTGGAGTTTTGCTGTTTGCAAAACGTTCATCATTAAAACCAAAATTTCCCGAATACCAGACTTCATCCAGCATCCAATCGGTTTCAAGATGTTCAGGATAGGGAAAAGGAAGTTTACTTTTAGGAAGGCCTATGTTTTCAACCAAAAGCTTATGTAAGAGATGAATCCATTTCAGAATTCCAGTTCCTTTGTAGATATCTTGCAGCGCATTATTATTTATTTGGGACGAAACGATATAATAAAGCCTAGCGGAATCACAAAATTGACGTAGACCTATTCCATAGGTAATAAGATGCTTTAAGATATGAACATTGACTTGAAGCAGCTGTAGTTCTGGCGCTAATAATCGAACTGGGATTCCATCAATAGTAATTTGTTGTTTTGCACCTTCGTATTCTTTTAAAAGCTTTTTGAGATAATTTTTTTTCAAGGGACTACGAAAATCAAATGTTCTTTTATGATGCTCAATGTGTATTCCTTTGAAGTTATAATCTAAGCTAAAACCCGCAGTATCTTGGAAAATGATCTGTTTTTCTTTTAGAAAAGTTCGAGCTTTTGCATAACCATCGTTTTCAAAACAGAAATCAATATCGCCACTAATCCGATGATTGGGAATGCGATAATAAGATGCAACCCCCTGACCTTTTTGCAAGATAGGTCGGATACCATTCGCGCTAAAAGCAGTGAACTGCTCCGCGATGACACTATTCATTTTTGCATTGTGCCGTTCAATCTGATCAACACGTACAGCCCATTTTAAGCGTAAAGACTGTGGTGGAAGCTGAGTTTCTTCTAAAAAAGGAAAACTATCATAAATTAAACCTTCAATTGTATGGTTGATGGCATACCGATGTATTTTATTCCAATCCTCATCAGTCATTGTTCGGTCTAAAGATAGACTTCCCTCGCCCCATAAACCGATTCGTAGCAATTGAAAAAATATATCCTTTAGTTGCTTGTTCATTTGAATTTTGTAGCAAAACAATTTGTCCAAAGATAAGGTTTTTCACTTGTACTTCTAGTGCGCTGAGTCCCTAAATTAGAGCTGGTAATAGGTTATAATATTTTGGCACCTTCTTGCTATTTTATTTATCTTTTAATTTAGTAATTTTGCGATCGCTTAATTTTTACTGAAGTCCAAACTTGATTTCTGTTTATTCATAAAAATAGTGTTGTACAAAAACGATCTTTTTTTTGAAATATAACCGATGAGATCATTTTAGGTACGATAAATGTACTGATACCAAAAAAGAGCTTCTTCAAAATTTTTAATTACGGAAAGGGATACTTTTTAAGCGCATTTTGCGATTAGAGTATATAATATCTTATATAATTTAAATGAGTAATTTATGGAAAGAAGGCTTGTCCATCAACAAGCCGCGTTGGATAATTCTGCTGCTGGACATGATTATTGTTGCGACAGCCTTTTTTATCAGTTATGTTCTTATATTCAAGCATAGGGGGGAAGTACAGTTAGACGAGATGATCAGACAGGCATTACTGGTTTCATTGGTTTACTTGATCTGGTTCTGTAACTTGGGCACCTATAAGGGAGTTGTTCATAAGACCGGTATCCGTGAATTGCAGCGTATTGTTCTGGCGATCGGACTGGCTTATTTTTCCACTGTACTGATTTGTAAAATTATAGAATGGTTGTACCCCTCTTATGAAGCAATCCTACCTTTTTCAGATACGCAGCTTCTTTTTCATGCGCTAATAGCAGGATTTGGTATGACCTTTAGCCGAGTGCTTTATCGTGCCTTATATCATGAGCTCATGTGGGGAAATAAAGATAACAGGATCCCCGTAATTCTCTTTGGAGCCGGTAATATGGGTAATACGACTTTTCACTTTATTCATACGACCTCACGTAATAAATATCGTATTGTTGCTATTATGGATGATAATCCACATCGGATCGGCAACCGTATTCAAGGTTTTAAAATCTATGATATAAAAGATTTAAATAAGGATTTTGTATTGAGGCATGGCAAGGCATCCGAAATTATAATTGCTGTAGATGACCGGAGACCGGAGCGATTAAATACAGTGTTTAAGCTGGCGGAGCCGATTCCATTAATTGTTAAAATTATTCCCGATACTGCCCGTCTACTCGCAGGTGAGGTAGCAACGAGACAGATCCGAAGTTTACGTATCGAAGATTTATTGGGCCGTAAAGCCATTGATCTGGATAATCCTGCCATTGCCTCTGAGATGAAAGATCAGATCGTACTGGTAACCGGAGGCGCTGGTTCAATTGGTGGTGAATTAGTACGGCAGTTGGTACATACAGATTTAAAACAGCTTATCGTGGTTGATCAGGCGGAATCGGCTTTGTATGATATCCAGCAAGAGCTAAGTAGTACCAATCATTTTACCCGTTGTACCTTTATTGTGGGCAATGTGAGGGATGAGTCTTTTATGGATACCTTGTTTCAGTTTTATCGTCCTACCTATGTTTTCCATGCAGCGGCCTATAAGCATGTACCTTTAATGGAAGCCAATCCTTATGAATCTATTTTAACAAATATATGGGGATCGTACAACGTAGCATTATTGGCCGATAAATATAATGTATCCAAATTTGTAATGGTTTCTACCGATAAAGCGGTGAATCCCACAAATGTGATGGGGGCAACAAAACGCGTCGCTGAAATTGCTGTATCAACAGTCAATATAAACTCGAAGACGAATTTTATTGTGACCCGTTTTGGTAATGTATTGGGATCAAATGGTTCGGTAATACCATTATTTGAAAAACAGATGCTGAAAGGGGGGCCACTCACCATAACAGATGAGAATATTACCCGATATTTTATGACGATACCTGAGGCCTGCCAATTGGTACAGGAGGCTGCGGTAATGGGTAAAGGTGGAGAGATATTTGTCTTTGATATGGGGCAGCCGGTGAAGATTATGGATCTGGCCAAGCAGATGATTCGGCTCAAAGGTTATAATTATCCCGAGGATATTGATATCAAGATTGTAGGCCTGCGTCCGGGTGAGAAAATCTTTGAAGAGCTGTTGGCCAATGGCGAAAATACAGAGAAAACCTATCATGAAAAGATTATGATCGCTAAGGTTAATACGCCAGATCTGGAATTGCAGAAATCGCGTGTGGAGCAATTATGTGCACTTGCGAAATCAGCAGATCCAAATGAGGATAAAATGCGTTTGGTCCAGCTGATCAAGGACATTGTACCTGAATATCGCTCGCAAAATTCAATTTTTGAAAGATTAGATAACAAACATGGATAATAATCCCCCAGAAATAGCGGCACATATTGGCGATCAGATCGTAAATACTTATCCAGCAGGAGATCCCGAGCATCCGGATTGGTATATTTATGAATACGAAAACCACCGAAAGGTGCTTGTTGAAGTCGATCCTGAAACAGGGAAAATGCATTTTCTTAGACAGCTTTGATGATTCCAGTACAGATTACCCTGATTCTTACCGACTAAAATAGAGTATCGAGTACAAGGGGAAAATTTGATTCTGTCGTCTGGAAGGCTTTATATAACCTTATAATTATTTTCCATCAGTTCTCACCGCAGAAAAGAACGGCTCCAGTATGGACCCGATTGAACGAATTATGGGATAGTTTTATGTTAAAATAGTTCAAAAGTATCTTTTCCTTCTGGAATATAGAGTAGTACCCTGAAAAATTGAACAGCTTCATAGCCTTCCTCGTCAATATAGTCTGCATTTAATCCCGACCTGTTTCTATAGAGTTTTTCTTTATTATTTAATACGAGAGAAACCAGTCTGCCATTACCGTAATATTGAAGGGAATAATCTTTCAATGGATTTATTTTTATTGTATTATCATAAAACCAATCCTGTATAACTGTAAAACCATCTTTAATCATATCTTCTCCCTCATAGCCATTTCTATATTGTCGCAGCGCAGCATTAAAGTTTAGTCTTGCAAATTGATCCTTTTCTTTATTTTGGATTAATTCAGTCAGATAGTGATAGGCTTCTTCGGTCTTGTGTAAGAGTTCCTTTTGATCCATTTTCCTTAGGTCCTTACTTTTTGCTAGGCCAATTTCATGATAAGGAACTTTCGCTTCAAATTCGAAGGTATATTCATAATAATCCTTGCCTGAGGCTACAAAATGTTTGCCGTCGGCTGTCTTTAAGCTTTGGTGAACCATGACCGTGTCCATATTGCTGGCCTTGAATCCTTTTTTCTGATCAATGACACCAATGTCGATGCCAATAGATGTATAGTCACCCAAAGTCATCATCCCACGTTCGGTTTCTGGGTATATTCGGTAGGTCAACGTCTGTTTACCTGATTGTAGGATATTCTCATTAATATAATAGGGCGACATGCGTTTTCCTTGGTTAAAATATCGGCCGATAGGTATATCGTTCACCAATATTTCATAATAGCATTGTTCATTATTAACATAAACCATATAGACCGGCTCCTCAGGATAATGCTGCACCGCCTTCACCAGCTGATCATAGTAATTGCTATAGGAAATGCTTTCTGAGGAAGTGGCTGCGGTAATAGGAGGGGACTGTAGCATATCTTTTAAGTTTTTTTGATCTTTTTGTGTTGTTTTACTTTCGCATGCAATGAATAATAGCAGACATGCAAATATCCAAAGTTGTTTCATTTAAATAATTTTAATTTCATTTGTATAGAAGGTTTCGGACCTTGTTAAGGTAAAATCACCATTATCTGTCTGTCCTGTAGGTAGGTTGTTTGATTCTTTTCTATCACTTTCCCTTTGACTTGATCCCAAAACAAACTTAAAATTCCCCTTAATACCCGAAAAATGGATCAGATAGCGCATATATACGCCACCATCACGGACAGAATGTTCGGTCCCAACGATTATGGTACCTTCAAGCGAGGCGTTTAAAGAAACATTGATCAGGGACGTGACGCCTCCAAAGATAAATTTCATGGCATCAAACGGGGTAGCCGGTCGACCTTTGTCGAAGACTACACGTTTGTTTTCCAGTACGATTTTGACATTCCAGGCAATGCTTGTCCCTGAGATACTTCGACCACGTTGATTGCTATAGTTCTCATGAACCTGGTCTTTTATCGTTAGCTTATTTTCCAGGGTGCCATTGTGAATTAAGGTGGGCACCTGCAGATCATAGTCCAAAACAATATTTCCACTGATATCAATGAGTAGTTCGGCATTTACACCAACTTTATCCAGTAGCTTCTTGATGGACTCCTCCTTCACTTTCCCCAATTTGTCTTCCCAGTAGGCACCTGTTGTAAAAGGATCTTTTCCTTCTTGTTCAGGCCCTTTTGTACTGTCATTGATAAATTTTTTTAAACTTTGATCGATTTTCAGCTTGACACCCAACAGCGGATTCGCAACGACCCTTAAGTTTTGGAGTAATTTGACCTGTTTACCCTCTTTAAGTAAATAAGCATGATAGTTGGCCAATACCTTAGGCTCATTGACCTCAAGTTCCACGGTTTCACCAGACATACTTTTGACCAGTTCCTGGATTTCCTTGAATTTGCGCAGGCCTTTGGACATCTTTTCCAGCTTTGGAAACTTCTTGACCAGCGAACGTCCCCTTGAAAGATAGATAATGATCAGTTCCAAGATAATACTCAATGTCGCGAGACCGACGATGATCCACTCCGTCTCCTTACGGTATTTCTCGGTATAATTTTGCTCTTCGTATTTACCGCTGACAAAATCATAGCGCTTCACATAGCCTAGCTGGAACTTATTGGTCAATTCGGAAAATAAGGAAAGAATGACTTCCATGACAAAGCCTTCAATCTGCCCACCCATCGTATTGAAGATCTTTTTGTAAGCATCGATCATATCCTGTACAATGGCAAGCAGCTGTGTAGCACCCGTCACCAGCGGCACCTGGTGGGTAATTCCCCGGATAGTAGGCGTATAGGCTGCACTATAATCATACCTCCCCTCAAATAACCAGAGGGTATCTGTAAATGCGTTGATCACAACAGTCGAATAGGCCGGATCGGAATAATAATTGCAGGAGTTGATCCGGAATTCAAATCGGTTCGGGAAAAAATTGCTTGTAAAAGGGTAATCATCCCCGATGGTCGAATAGATAGGGATCGTGAAGCTGCCTGACGAAAGATCCTTCTCTTCAACCACGGTTACCTGACCGTTATTATTGACCAGCTGGACAAATTTGGCTTTCTTTTTCTTATGGTTGAACGGGCTGGCGCAGGTATTTACTTTATAGCCTTTTACTTCCATCGTGCCGCCATATTTTTGCGGGCTGGTCGGGGTAATCAGGTTAAGTACAAGTGTTTTATGTTGCGGCATTTCAAAGCTTAACAGTGTCCTTCTATTGACCTTATGCAATGCGGAATCCCTATTGTCAAGGTAGACAAATTGCTTCGCAGTCCTTTCCCCAAAGCCTTTGGCCGTCATCTTGTTTTTGACACCTTCAACATTCAGATAACTCTTTACGGCATTGGCGCGCCGGTCCGAAAGAACTTGGTTGTAGTCATCGGTATGTCTGATATCTGTAAATCCATGGATAGTAACATTGAGATGGGGATTTGCTTTTAGAAACTTGCCAACGTTTTTGACCAGGTTTTCTGATTCCCGGGGTACCTCATAGGCATCCGTGGCATACATCATTTTTAATCCAAAATGATAGGGGGTATCCCTTATTTGGTATTGTGATACCTTACTTTTCTCGAAAAGAATATATTTGGTCCCCAATTTGTCGGTGAAATTGATCTGCTCAAATGTACAGGGATCGTATTTTATCGGGTTCACATCATGATTGCCCGTTGTCAATACCTTATTCGTTTTGGGGAGGACAGCATTGATCTGCTCGGTGATCCAGCCTTCAAAAAATAGATGTGCAGCATGCCGCAATTTGTTGGGGGATTGGTCGCCCAACGTATCTGTGACCCGTTCCTTGACCCCGGAGGCACTTAACTCAATATAGAATTGCTCAAGCCCTTTTTCAAAACCGATGATCTTGCGCCATTGTGTGGTCTCTGCACCCGAAAAGGTATATTCGATATTGCCTTCCTCACATTTGACAGCGTAGCTTTTGATAAATTGATCTTTACCCGCTTCGGCGTTGTAGACATGGATCGTGCAGTCAAATCCATTTAGCCCTTCAACTTCCAGCTGCAATTTCAGTGACTTGCCAAACTTAGTCGGATTGGATCGTTTGATCTGGCCTTTGCTGCTATTGACTTCATCCCACCGTGAGGAAATAACCCTTGGGGGACAGTTGCCCCGGACTCGGATAGAGGCCCTGTTTTTTAGGTCCATTTCACCGGAATAACTGCCCTCGATAAAGTAACAGGCTCGGCCACATTGCTTTTTTGTCAATCTGATCGTATATTTCGTCCTTTTGCCCGCTTTATTATAGGGTCTGTTTCCACCAGTGTGTTCCAATGTGATGGTACGGGATTCATTTTGCCTGATCCAGAATGCACCTTGGCTCTTTTCTGTTTCCGGTGTGCCAGCAAGCCATTCCTTGACATAAAAATCAATGTTGCGTTCAGGTTTGACGACAATATAGTTTACGTCACTTGTTTGATCTGCAAGTTGTACACAGCTGATTTTACTGACTCCCTTTGGCATATCGATCTATTTAAGGCATTAATGGGTTTAATTGTTTCTGCACCGCTGGATCCGAATTATTGAAATTCTCCTGGGACACTTCTGCTTTTTGTCCATGTTGGACAATGCGGATACAGTCTTTCCCGCCGGCAGGACAGGTCGCTTTGGAATCTTCCAATAACATCTTGCCTCCGTTGAGCAAGCTGACATCTTCATAATAGCCTGACCATTCAGTAACGGTGGCTTGACAGGGTTTATTGTTCATTTTACTGCAGCTGCCGAACATATTCTTCTCAAATGTGGTCCCGATGTCTTTTGTAGATGCAATTGGTTTTCTGTTGCCTTCCTTATCGTTGGCGTATTCCCTTGTATTCGTCAATACCTTAAGTTTGTCTGCTGCTGTTCCAAAATTGCATAGGCATTGTGCTCCCTGTACTACGATATGTTTTTCTGCCATATAACTGATTGTTAGCGGTCAAAGAGTTTCTGTAGGAAACGTCGGCCTGTTGGTTTTTCTATCAAAGGTTCAGATTGACCTTTATCTATAAAATCGTAATCTATATCCTGTCCTTCCGGAGGTATAAGATGGATATAGATCTTGGTATCCTGTGTATCTTTATAGGTATAATGGGCCTCCAAAGATATCATGTGCCTGAATCTAGGGTGTAATGTATAGCATGCGCTATAATTTCCCACCGCCTTTGATTCCCCAGAAAGATGGTCTTCCTCATGTGCGATGCCCTGATGGCTGAGCGTAATAGCCCCAAAATGATTGTACTTCCCTTCGAGATGCTGTTCGACGGCATATCCGTCCACTGCAAAACTTGTGATATTGGGGAATCGAAAATAGGAGTTCAAGCGATAGGAATGACCATAGTCCTTGTATATGGTCGCGAAAAATGAAGCAATAAACCAATCTTGGAGAAAGGCCATATTGATAGCACTATCGTCGTTGAGCTTATCTTCAAATAGGTTCAGATAGTTGTCGACAAGCTCCCCTTCGAAATAATCGCGTATAGCAAGTTTATGCTTGGGCCATCGCTCACGTACGGTCATTTGATTGGCAATACCGACAAAGGCACCTTCAGCATCAAGAGCGACAACGAGGGGATAAAATACAGTGCCGACTTCATAGGCCAGCTGATCCACAATCAGATCAGGTTTGGTTTCATTGATATAAACCTGCTTCCTGTCGATCTTAAATAAGTTATTCTCATCAATTTGTTGGATACCTGTGATTTCAGCTTCATATTTAATTTCTGTCTGCTGATCACCATTGCCCAGGAGGATACGAACGCCATAGGGAATCGTTTTTCCCACAGGCCAAAGCAGCCTTAACCTGTCCGGAACCTCCTGCTGTGTATGCCCGGACGGATGGTCGGATGTCGTTGGCTCCCTTAGGTTCTCCTTGGAAAAAAATATGCTCGTATTCTTGTCAAACATATAGTTGTTCAGTTAGTTGAAACGTTCTCTTCAAAAGACTGATTGACTGAATACAAAAATTATTCCATATTTCTCTATCTAATTAATTAGTGGCGACTTTGCCTTTTCATTGCGTTTTTCAACGACGAATTTACTGTTGGTTTTAACACTTTATAACATTTTATTTTAAACGATTCCTGTTGCAGGTTGTTCTATTCATAAAAAAACGAAAGGAAAAACTTATGAGCGAATTAACTTGGAAAGGCCGTTGGAACGAAATCAAAGGTAAAGTAAAACAGCAATACGCAGATCTTACGGACGATGATTTACTATATGCAGAAGGGAAAGAAGATGAATTGGTAGGTAAGCTTCAGAAGAAGACCGGAAAAACACAAGATGAGGTGAATAGTTGGTTAAATGGTTTGTAGAAATCGTGTTTTTTGTGATAATGAAAGCGGATAACATGTTGTGTTATCCGCTTTTTTGCTGAAATAGTTCCGAATACGTCTAGGATAAACTGACCTCTAAGAATCATCCTGTTCAATTAAAATATTTAATGCAACTATATTGCTTTTGATTGTGTAATTTTTATATTTGCATCTGTGTTGCATTTAAAAACTTAACAGATGATCAAACCAATAAAAATTATCCTAGCATTTATGTTGTTATCAGGGCTATTGCTGTCCTGTAAAAAAGAGGAACAGGTGCCTCAGCTTATTCAGCCAAAGGCTGAACATGTAGAAATCGGTTATGCAAATAACAAGCAGGCAATCCGGGGCCGCGATTTTCATTTTAATGCGGATCTCTTGGCCGGCGATAAAATTGAATCCGTTCAGGTCAAGATTTTGCCGAAAGCTGGGCAGACTTATAGTGCTGCCTGGAAAATGGAGATCGACTGGGACGAGTACAAGGGGCTAAAAAATGCCAATGTGCACAAACATTTTACCATTCCAACGGAAGCTCCTGAAGGAAAATATGATTTCTTTTTTATTGTAAATGATGCCAATAGTACGAAACTGGAACTGAAAGAAGATTTTCAGATCTTTGATGCGGCCAATATGCCTGTTGATCCTGTCGTGGACCGGGATATCTTTTCGCGTAATGACGATATGGTCTACTACATGAATACCTTTGTCGAAGATCCTATCGTGTTCAAGAAGGGGGATAAATTTACTGCCCGGGCACAGATCAAGCAAATACAGGGGGATGGAATTTTATATACCGCATTGATCAAACGTACGCTGAATCATTCTCCTGAAACAGTGGAGAAGCTTGACTTCAATAAAGCAATTATTATCTCCAAAGTTGAACATCGGGAATTGGGACCCGCCGCTAAGGTCAATACTTATAAGTTGGTCAATGGAACGCTGAGTGGTGATGATATCATTATCGGTGCCGAAAAAGACGGGATGGGAAGTCCGATTAATGGCGAACGTCAGTGGGCTTCAGGCCAGTACAATCTGGTCATCTTATATAAAAACACAACCTTTAATATGAGTACTTTCAAATCAATTCCAATTACCATTACCTATTAAAAAACTATCCCCTTAAATAGCACATGCGTGTATCCCCTGATAGGAATAGACGCATGATGCTTGAACATTATCTTGGTAGACTTTCTGGACGTCGCATGCGATAACTGGTGGCGGTAATGGCATGCAAAAATGCCTCAATCGCTTTGATTTCTGATTTACTCAGATGGAGTGGTTGCATCAGTGGATCGGTCACAGGATAGAGTGGGTCTTTCGCTTTTTGCGCTGCGGTGGCCGAATTCATCTGCATACCACTGTTGTACATATTCAGGAGCCCCGTCATATTCCAGAATAAACCGTTATGCATCCAGGGGTCTGTATGCATGATATCACGTAGGGATGGTGTCTGAAAACGCCCAACATCCTTCGGGTCTTTGGTAATCTCATAGCGGCCCAAATCCTCAAACTTACGTTTGTAATAGGTGAGTCCAATATTATGGTACAGATTATCTGTCAGAAACTGTCCATTGTGGCAGTTCATGCAACGCGCTTTTGTTCGGAAGAGATGCAGCCCATGGATTTCCTCATCGGTCAGCACCTTATAGTTTCCATCTAAAAACTCATCAAAGCGGCTCCTTCTACTGGTGAGCGTACGTTGAAAAGCGGCCAGCGCTTTCAGCACTTCAGGCATTGAATAATCTTGTTCGCCAAACGCGGCTTGAAAAAGGGTGTTGTATGCTGGGATAGCTTTCAGTTTGGGAATCAGCTGGGTAAGTTCCATATTCATCTCGTGGTGCGCTTCAATGGGCCCCAAAGCCTGCTCTTCCAACGATCCTGCCCTACCGTCCCAAAAGAGGGCCTTGCGCGCATAGACATTGAGCAGAGAGGGGGTATTTCGCTGCCCCTCAAGATGGTCATTGCCGACAGGGACAGTTAACTTGTCTGCCCAGGAAGTTTGCGGATTATGGCAACTGCTACAGGATATCTGATTGCTCCCCGATAAAATAGGATCAAAAAATAATAATTTCCCCAGTTTGACATCGGGACGCTCCATTAACGAAAAATAACTCGAATCAATCTTGGGCAATGATTTGAATTCCGACCAATTGACCCCGGAATCAATCGTAGGCTTGGGCCATTCACTTACGGGGCGGGCATAAGTTTGACGTAAATCCTCCTGATAGGAATAGACAAAAGAGGACAATACGGCCCCCAGCAGCAGTAATATGAATACTATACTTTTTTTCATTTCTCTCTCTTTACAAATAGAAATTGACACCCATGCGCCAATTCGTATTCTGACCTCGGAAGGCCTGACTGCTCACAACGATCTGCTTTGAGCTGGCGGCTGATTCAAATCGGAAATCGACAAAGAAGGCCATTTTTGTTTTGTTTATGATCCTTGCCGTTAGGTAGGATAATTTTGTCTGTATAGCAAATACGTCGGCATCGTAATAGTAAAATTCAGGATAGGCAATCCCTTGGGTAAATGCATTGATTTGGCTGTCTGGAACCTCCAGACGGTTCGTTAATGCAAACCTATACGAAGGGCTGAGTTGCACCCGAAAGCGGTCCGTCGACTTCCCGATCTTCGACCAGGACAGGGGAACTGTCACATCAATCCAGCGGCGTACCGCAAGATGTTCGGTCAAGGCGTCGTCGCGCTTATCATATGCGCCCTGTACGGAGATTCCCGCTTCTTTGCGCGAGCTGGAGCCCGAAGCAAATGCTTTGCTATACAACAGGCCCATGTTCCATTGGCTTAAAAAATAATTTTTCCCACGATGATAGACACCATCATGACCGTTTGCAGTTTTCAGCTTAAAGCGGAGCAGATTGCTATTGACCCTTTTGTCTGTAAAGAGCAGGTCGAGGTCAATCTGATCCAGATTGAATGTCTGTTTGATTTGATAGTGTTGCCTATGGCGGACATCATTAGTATTTTCATTGTTGCGTTTCAGATAGCTTGTCGACCAATACAATGTCCAGTTCGGCTGGTTCCATGTGCCAGCGAGTTCCAATCCACGGTATTGATCGTATTGCCGAAGGGCGGTTGAATCGAGTTCCTTCGTATAACCATAGCCAAAGCTGGTGAAATGGTGATATTCCGGAAGGGCTGTCCCATCATTCAACTTTCTGTTTTTATAGGAAATGTCGGTCTGCCCCCGTCCGTATCCCCAGATCCCTGAAAGGGAAAAGTGCTGCTTATTTGGGCTGACGTACGAAAGGCTGGGTTTCAGTAAAAATTTCATGCTGTAAAGTTCCATCCTTGGATCAACCGAACGTGTGGACCAATGGTGCGTATAATTGGCATGTAGATCAGCCTGCCAGTGGGAATTCATCTTATACCCCAGCTGTGCCTGTGCATCGTATGTCTGTCGCTCAAATTTTCCGGCCTTCGGAGTGTAAAAATAGCCCGGAATACGGTTGTCGTCCAGACCGCCCAGAAAGTAGGCAAGGCTGTCTTCCCAGGTTTTGGCATAGCTAAATGTCCCTGATATCACGATCTTATCCGAAAGATAGTTGATCCCGCGTGCCTCGAAGGCTGCAACAGCGGTTTTCTGGGCTTGCTGACTGGTACGATAGTTCCGATTTTTCAGGTCGTAATAAATCGTCAGATCCCCGAAATTTTGTCTTGCGGTATCCTGCAGCAGGGGGCTGTGACCAAAAAGATACTGCATCTTCTGTTCACCAGCAATGCTCCACAGCACAGAATCTGACTGGTAATTCCGTTGGGCATACGCCTGAGAGCAACAAATGAGCAAGATAAAAAGGCTAAAGTAGCGCATAGCAAAAATTAAAGGGACAGCCTGGGCTGTCCCCATGCGTTAATATATCAATCAATAAATGAACTTGCCGATTTGGATACGTCAGCTTTGTTCAGGTAACCAAAGTCTTCACTGGAATTGTTCGTATCTTTTAGAATTCGGCGTCCATTGACAGTTTTTAATGTCTTACGGACCAGCGACTGGCTGGAATATTGTCCAGCTGGTACGAACGTGCGAACAGCATCCAACGAAGTTGGTAGGCGCTTCGGCACGCGTTGACTTTCGGTCGGGTGCATCACTTCGACGGCATCATCAATATAGCTGACCGGAATCTGCAACATTTTCTTTGTAGCAGCGGTGATCTCCCGCTGATCAGGTGTCGCCACCGTAGGGAGCGATTTAACGGCTGGCAGATTTGGATTAGCTTTAAGGAGGATAAAAGCATCGCGACCATTAGCCTTTAATACCATGTCATTGCCCGAAATAAAGTAAGTGACATCCATATTGGTCACATTGGGATTATCGATGTCATATTTGTATGGTGTACCCCCCAGGTAGCTGATGAGATTGGTCTCAAAGTCGGCTTTGGATAAGTTGACGGTCAGGCTTGGATCAGTAATAACCACATTGGTATTGCCATTGCCAGCATAAGATGCGGTATGGTCCACTGCTGTAGCGGCGATAATAATACTCTGACCGGGCTGAACAGGATATTTTTTGCCTGTTCCATCACTTGGTACCATAAATACCGTATTGGCATACACATAATCTTTATTGGCATCCATTCCGGCACCCACTGTGATGTCATGGGACTGACTCCAGTCGTACTGATTGCTGCCCGGCAGAAAATATTGTCCACTGTTGTTGTTCTTGCCTTCTACCTGTCCGATATAGAGGCTATCGGCATATAGCACCGTATTGGAATTGTTGTAGATTTCTAGGAATTGATCCCTGAAAGTCGCGCCTTTGGTGACATCTGATCCGGCATAGTAGATCTGTTTAAAAACCCAGTTGCCGACCTTACCAATCACAAGATCAAGTTGTTTTTCGGTATCGCTGCTGACATCCAGCCGTTCGATGGCGCCATTGAAGGTGACATCTTCCGCTGTGAAAATACCGGTTTTTTGCGTGTATTCCTGTGCGCTGACCACAAGTGTGGCCGAGACATCGTATGCGCCGGGCGTTACACTGGCAAAGGATACTTTTCCTGTGGCAGTCCCTGTTGCGCTGTAGGATCCACTTGTGTTGCGGTTGGTAATTTTGATGCTGGCTTTTGAGACATCAAAAGAAATATCCCCTTCGACAGCTTGCAATGTCAGCTGTAGCGATACTGGCCGTACGCGGTCCTCTTCAGACTTTTTACAGCCGGATAGGACGCTCACGATGAGCAGGACGATAATAAATAAATTTCTGTTCATATTGTTGTCTGTTAAAATTTTATGGATGTTCCGATGGTTAAGCTGGGTTTATGATTTGGATCAAAGATCCGGTCGGTCCCATTGTCGAGTGTGATCAATTGGTATGGGCGTAGGTCCAACAGATTGTAGACACGCATATTAATTCTAAAATTTTTGCGGATTTCCTTCTCAAAACCCATATTCATCGTGGTGTAAACAAAAGGTGTATTTTCTGTTTTGCTATCTTTGGTTTGCTTGTTCAGTGTATTGAATGGCGCCCCCTGCGCCTCGGCAGCTGTAAGCGTATGGAACCGAATATCGTCATCAAGGTACGCTATTGGAGTCAGGCTGCTCAAGGTCCGATTGTCGCCAAGGATATTGATATCCAGTGAAAGGTTGATGACAAATCCAATACGTGAAAAATGGGTTACCGTATTTAATTTTGAGAGCAGCGATTTTGCCGACAGACGAAGGGGTTCATAGTAAACCGTTTTGATATAACGCACTTCATCCAGGTATGTTCTTTGTACTGGATTAAAGGCTTCATTGATAGCATTTTTTGCTCTTGTATAATTATAGGAGGTATTCAGTGAAAAAGAGGTGGCAATAACCGGGATTTTAGGCGTAGACAAATACCATTCAAAACCATAACTTTCGGATACCAGACCATTGGTCAATTGATGGTCAATGAAACCACCGTTGACAATGGTCGCTCCCGTAGGTGCATATTCAAATTTATTTGTGGTTTGGTTTAACCAGTAACTATATTGCGGTAGTTCATAGCGCCGCAAGTTGCTCATCGCGTAGAAACCGTCACTATTTTTCTTGTAATAAGCATAAATTGATGTATTGAACCAGCGGCTCTTGCGCGTTGCACCAAATTCTACCTGAAACGATTTGGATGGTTTGAGCTTACTGTTGTCAATCTGGATTTTATCCGTATAAAGGAGATACAGCGAGGGGTCGAGGCCACCGGTACTGGCGGTGATCAGATCATAATCGATGAAAGTAGGTCCGGGATAAAGCTGTGCAAGCGATGGAGCCTTGGTCGCGATACCCAAAGCACCTGTAAAAGTCCACCGCTTATTCCATTGCAGCTGCGAATTGAAACGTGGTTGAATAGTACCATAACCATTTTGGATATCATAACGTACACCAAGGTTGTTGGACAAGGTACGTCGGCCCAATTTCAGGTCAAATTGATCTTCGAGATAAAGACTCCAGTTTTTGGCGGCCGGAATATGCTCAAAAGAATAGGGACGTAAATTTTGTTGGTTATCACCGACCAATCTGGGACGCTCGGGGTCGGATATGACGCCTTGTCCACCATTATTCGAATAATTGAAACCAGCGCCATAGCTAAAGTTGTGTCCGACAGTTCCCAGCTGTACCTGCCCATTGGACGAAACACTGGCCGAGGCTGTAATGGGTTTTCCGATGATCAGTTCTTCTGTCATGGTGGACAACAGCACATATTTGCCCTCATAGATTCCCATGGTATCTAAATAAGCAATTGGCGTAAGCCCTCGGTTAACTGCATAGCTGGAATAGGATTCTTGTTTGCCCAGGGAGATACTACTGTTGATTTGTAGATTTTTCATCCACTGTTGACCGATCTGAATCCCCATTCGGTTGTTCAGTGAAAATTTATTGTTGGTAAATTTCGACGTCCGCAATGTGATGTCATCGGGATCCTGACGCTTGTTGTCGTTCCGTCCCGAATAATCCAGTGAAATGGTATTTTTAATTTTTCCAAAAACATTGGTCCACATCAGGCTTTGTGAATAGCGATGGAAGGATTTGACTTTGTCTTTTGGGTCAGCGTTGCTATAGGTCCAGTTGCTGCTAAAGTTTAGGGCACCCCATTTGGGTGACAGCAAAAATCCCTTGCTGAGTGAACTGCTGGTCGAACCACCATTGATGTTGAAACTGGCAACATAAGGACTCCGGCCGGCCTGACGGTCAATAAGGACTGCGCCATTGGTCACTTCGCCATAACGGGCAGGGGCAATGCCCTGGATGACTTCTATTTTTTCAATATTGTTCACAGGGATATCACGCAGATCAATTCCCTGAAAAGGCGTATCGTAGCTCTTTCCTTCCCGGTTGCCAAAATAACTATCCCGATAACCATTCATGGTAATTGTGCTTCCATTGAGTCCCCCACGCGCAAGTCCTCTGGTTTGTAGATTGGCATCATTGGAAATCCGCATATCATCGATGATAATGGCAATTCCTTGCGAATTATTGATATCAAAAGGACCAAGAGAAAGTCCGCCGCCACGTAAGGTTAGCGTCGATAGACTATTGAGATCCAAGGGGAGTGTTTTTTTTCCGGGCAGCGCATTCATCACATCTACCAGACTGAAAGCCTGCAGCTGATCGATCGCCTGTTTGTCTATCTGAATGGACGAGTTGGAACGTCCATTGTCATTGATATCAGGTAAAATATTAACCTCTTCCAAGGTGAGAGAAAGATCGCGTAGTACAATGGTATGACGGTCTTTTGATAGTTTGGCAGGGTAGGATCGATGGATGGTCTGTTTTCCCAGATAAGCCACTTTAATACGGATCGAGTCGCGCGCCTGGACATCGAATTCGAAATTGCCCATACGGTCGGTCATGTAGCTGGTATTGCTGTGGAGCAGGGTAATCGATGCAAAGGGTAAGGCCAGTCCCTGCTCATCTTTTACTGTTCCATAAAACCGCTCCTGTGCGTTGGCGATAACTGCCATGCCGCATAAAACCGATGCCATTAATTCTTTTTTCATAAGTACGTATAAAAACGCGAAAATTCAGCTTGAGTTTCTTTGCTGAATTAGTTGACGTCAAAAATAAGGCAAAAAAGCTGTTTTTTCAAATTATTTTTAATCAATCTAAATATATAATTGGGTAATCATGAATATTGTATGCAGAAAAACGCATGTTTGGAGCTGTGTGCTACCAGGCCTAATTTTTTGCAGCGATGCGGCGAAGATGGATCCGGCTAAACTTTTTCTGTTGCAAACTTGTTGATTAGGGTATATGAAAAATATGATGTTATCCTATTCCCTAAATAAGTGGATCACCACCTATGTATGCGGATGCTTTCTCGCGATCGTTATGCTCACGGGTTGTCATGACCGTAATGCAAAGCAGCAGCCGAAAAGTAAAGCAGAAAAGACAATGACCGAACAGGCGGAAAATACTGACTTTACCCTGGCCTGGCTCAATGCTCTTTTTTATGAAGAAGATTTCGAGCCCGCTTTAAAATCGGATCTGCAGCTCAATAAAGAACAGATCAAAGCCTTAAAAGAGGCGGCGAGTGCCGCTGTTGGAAAGCTAAGTGAGGACGCTGAACCCTCGACTAAATCATTTAAAGAATCTATCAAACAGGCGACAACAGAGATTGTTCGGATCCTTGGTGAACAGAAAGCTGGTCAGTTCTTCCATTTTATCGCCACACGTTATGCGGACGAGCAGAATACACTGCCCTTAGAACCTAATCAGGTTCCCGAAGATACACGGGTTGTTGTGAATGCACCAGCCTTCCGAATGGATGTATTTCAGCAGGGTAAGCTGATCAAAACCTACAAGGTGGGGGTGGGCTATCCGGAGTTTCCATTGCCGACAGGCGTACGCAAGGCAACTAATATCATTTTTAATCCGACCTGGACACCCCCGGATGAACCTTGGGTAAAGGGCAAGGTAAGTCCTGGTGAGAAAGTACCTGCCGGAAGCAAATTAAATCCACTGGGACCGATCAAAATTCCCATTGGCATGCCATCGTTGATTCATGGCGGAAAAGATGTCTCCAAACTTGGGGCTTTTGCTTCCCATGGTTGTGTGGGGCTTACGGATGGACAGGTACAGGATTTTACCCAGCTGCTTGCTCAGGTATCGGGAAGTCCAATTTCAGCGGACAAAATTGCCGACTATGAGAAGAAAAACACCAAAACAGAATCGGTCAAACTTACACAGCCGGTGCTGGTAGAACTGCGTTATGAAACCATCGTTGCGCAAGATGGTCAGCTGCATATTTATAGAGATATATACGAGCGTGGTACCAATACTGTCGAAAATGCGACCCGTGTACTCGATAACTATGGAGTCAAATTTGAAAAACTCAGTGAGCAGGAAAAAAATAGCCTGACCCAAGCCTTGGCGGAAATGAATACCGATGCGCGTGGCAACAAAATTGCCGGGGCTGATCATCCCGATCAGGCCACAAAAGCAGACAGTGCACAGAAAAGAAATGCGGACAAAGAAAACCGGAAGGAAAAGGGGCAGGTGACCAGGAAAGTCATCGGTCAGCAGGAAATTGCCATACCCATTGCCGCACTCCGTGGAAAGGGCTATCCAACTCCTGTAGCGTACAATATAGGAAAATAGTTTCCAAACATAGGTTGCTTCTGCTAACGGAAGCAACCTGTGCTTAAAATAAAAAATTTTATTTGACCTTGACCAATTAGGTAATTAAACACTCAACCCCGCTTTTTTTTGCAAATAGAACTGATTTCATCTACCTCACGATGACCTACTTAGTTTTTTTTGCTGATTTATTGCTTTTAAACGGATTGATAAGGATGCCTTAAACGCGTGCTATTTTAAGATTAAGAATGACTCCTAGCTGTGCTTTCGCTCGCTCTTAGTAACTATTTTTGCATTTGTCATATTTTTATATTCAATTTGTTTACTTAAATTGATTATGAGAACCTAGTCAAATTGGAGATATTGTATTTTAGTAGAGAAGCAGTATGGAAGGATTCTATTCTGAAACTCAGGCCGAAGCTCAAGATAGTGTGCTGATTGCACGAATAAAAAAAGGCGATGAGGAGGCGTTCACAATATTTTATAAACGTCATTTTTCGAAAATGTACCTTGCTGCTGTTCATTTGCTCAAAGAGGAGGATATGGCAAACGATGCTGTGCAGGAATTGTTTATGGAGCTGTGGCATCGGCCTGAACGTATTGATTCAGCAGGTAACATCAAGGGATATTTGTATACGGTACTCCGAAATAGGATCCTTTCCAACATGAATCGTAGCAAATATTTTAACGAATACGTCAGCTCTTATTTGGCGTTTCAACATCAAAATACCTGCGACACTGAGGAAACAGTCCTCTTGCGTGAACTTGAGCGTATATTGGAAGAGAAGATAGCCTTGCTACCTCCCAAAATGCAAGCCGTATATCAGCTCTCGCGCGATGGAAAGCTATCCAATAAAGAAATTGCTGAGCAATTGAATATTACTGAAGGTACTGTAAAGCAGCATAAACATCAGGCCATGCGCATCCTGAGAAGTAAGTTTCCGAGACTCCTGTTGTTCTTCCTGTTTTTTTATAATGAGGATATCTTTTAGCCCAATCCCCCTCAAAATAAATATAACCGACCCTATTTATTTTTTTTTATTTTCCAACTATAACTTCTCGCGCTGTCATTCGTATTAAAGATACAAGACCCAAAACAGGTTGGGCTGTAGGATCGAAATTGTTATGCAGGAACGAGAAAAAATTAAACAATTATTTGACCGATATCAACGAGGGCAGTGTACAGCTGAAGAGAAAGCAGACCTACATGCTTGGTTTAACCATTATGCGGAGCGCGAGGCCCATGGTCTTGATGAGATCGCTCGATTGTATCAAGAAGATGCCCAGGAGCAAGATAACGAAGTCATCAATCCTGCTCCTAAATTGAGACGGATACTGCCGTATGTTGCTGCTGCAATATTGATTGTTGCAATGATAGCGACCTTAATTTTTAATCTTAGCAAACATAAACCTGGTCGGGAAGCTTTGATGGCCAAACTTGAAAAAAATGATGTCATGCCCGGTGGAAATAGAGCTAAACTGACCCTGGCAGATGGAACGGTAATAGATTTGGATAGAGACCAAAATGGTATTATGGTTAGCGCAAACAAGATTAATTATCCTGATGGAAACGGCAATATCGTTCAACTCGATGACAACGTAGTCAGTCAGCTGGCACTCTCCACGCCTAAAGGAGGTACTTACCAATTGAGGTTGGCAGATGGGACAAAGGTTTGGTTGAATGCGGGGTCTACGCTGCGTTATCCATCTCAATTTGCAAAAAATGAACGCGTGGTTGAAATTATAGGTGAAGCCTATTTTTCAGTTGTAAAGGATAAAACTCGCCCCTTCAGGGTCATTAGCCGTGGTCAGCAGGTGGAGGTAATGGGTACGGAATTTAATATCTCGGCTTACAATAATGATCGCGAGATCAAAACAACTTTAGTGTCGGGCGCTGTACGATTGAAAACAAAGGATAAGCTTTTGCTGCTTTCCCCAGGTGAGCAAGCCGCTTGCTCTGAAAAAGGTGATATACATAAACAACCCATCGATGTGCAGCCGTTCGTCGCATGGAAAAACGGGGAGTTCTATTTCGAAAATACGCCCTTGACTGAAATGCTCAAGCAGCTGTCTAGGTGGTATGATATTGATGTGGTTTATGCAAGAGAAATCCCCCCCAATGAACGCTTTTCCGGTACGATGTCACGCAATGTAACACTGCAGACTGTCCTCAAATTGCTTAAAATATCTGAAATAGGCTACCGTATTGAAAATAACAAACTAATTATAGAATAACCCTTATAACTGATCTTATGCATATGACCGATACAACTTAACCTACAACAAGCGATACCGTACAAAGATACAGGGAGAACGCACCACCATCCCCCCTGTTATGTCGGATAATATCGTATGATTATTTAAACATCCAATTCACATTATCCAATCACTGCAAACTTAAGAAAAAAAGTGTTGCAGTGGCAATTATAGGCCATGAATATGAATATTCGTTTTACCCGTAATTTACCATCGGGACAAACCGGAAGGCAAATCCTTCGAATTATGAGATTGACAACACTTTTTGTACTGATGGGCTGTCTGCACATTAGCGCAAAATCAATTGCCCAGACAATAACCCTGGAAGCTCGTAGCTATTCATTAAAAGAGGTTTTTAAGGCCGTTCGGCAGCAGACCAATTATAAAGTCGTTTATAATGTACGTTTTCTGGATGGCGCTAAGGCTGTTTCGATTTCGGCTCATCAGATGCCGCTACAGCAATTCTTGAAACGGGCTCTTCGTGATCAGGATCTTCACTATAGCATCGAAGAAAACACGATTTTCATCGGTCGAAAGATAGCTACTAATCCTGAAAAATTAAATGCGGTTGGCACTACCCAGACCCAACAGCTTACGCTCTCAGGTAAGGTGACAAATACAGAAGGACAAGCATTGGGCGGCGTGACGGTAAAAGTGAAGGGCACTAGTATGAATGTAATGACCAAACCGGATGGGAGCTTTACTATCCCTGTGTCTGCCGCACGTGTGACGCTGATCTTCAGTTCGGTTGGATTCAGTACGCAAGAATTAATTGCCGACGCTGGTCAGAAAGAATTGAAGATAGCCCTGAGTGCTGATCTGCAGCAATTGAACGAAATTGTTGTAGTGGGGTATACCGCTAAAAGTAAAAATGAATTGACCAGTGCTGTTACTGTGGTGTCGGGTGCCAAACTGAAGGATGTCACAGCCAACAGCGTGGGTACTATGCTGCAGGGGAAAGTGGCTGGCCTGCAAGTTGTAAATAGTTCCGGAGCACCTGGCGCAAACGCAGAAATTAGGCTGAGGGGCGTGTCTTCTGTCAATGCAAACCAAAGTCCGCTGATCGTAGTAGATGGTATTATAGGCGGTAATTATGATCCCAATGATGTGGAAAATATAACCGTACTGAAAGATGCCGGCGCGACAGCTTTATATGGATCCCAGGCCAATGCTGGCGTCATTATCGTCACCACAAAAAATGCCAAAGAGGAAGGCCTGGGATTTGAAGCAAAAGTCGCTTCTGGGTTCCGCAACCCTGACTTTGGAAAACTCAAACTGATGAACAGTCGTCAGCTGTATGACTATCAGAAAGAATTCTACCGCGATTATATCCCCGGAGCAACAGACAATAGTTATAAAATAGATTTAGGGAAATTCTACGCAGAACGGCCATTGGACTTACTTGACCAAAATTATGATTGGTCCAAGGAATCTTTTAAATCGGCCCCGATCTATAATTTCTATATTTCCGCAAGAGGGAAAAGCAGCAAAAATGACTATTATATTGGTGCATCTTATTACCGGGAAAAAGGAACATTTGTCAAAACTAATTATGAAAGACTTAATTTGAGAGGGAACTCGACCTATCACATCAATGCAAGATTGGATGTAATCAACAATATCAACATCAGTGGCAGCCGAGGAATGAATAATGATTATATGGATATGTATTATGCATTTCTTAATCTTCCTTGGGACAATCCTTACGATAACAATGGACAGCCCGTCTATGTGGATGGCGCCTCATCGTTTAAATGGTGGTCCCGGGATAAGATCAATCCGATTCATACCGTAGCCAACTCGGAGCATACCACGAAAGGGTTTGATATCAATTACGATTTGGGTGCAAATTATCGCATCACCGATTGGCTGACATTTACGAGTACCAATCGCGTGTCAGCCTCGTATAATAAGGGGGTAAATTATGTGTCGTCCTTGGCCGCGGGTACGTATCATGGTGATGGGTACCTGGATGAATTGAATGCCTTGAACTATGGTATTATCAGTAATCAACTTTTTAAGTTTAATTTTCCAATGAATGATCATGTGATCAATGGTTTTGTGGGCGGGGCGTTTGAAAGTGGGCGAACAGAATATTCCGGTGGTTCAGGGAAAGGATTGCCCGAGGGGCTAAAAGTGCCTAACGTGATATCCAGTAATCAAAAACTGAATGGCTACCATATCGGTACAACCTTGCAGTCGCTTTTGTCCCAGGTGAATTATAGCTATAAGAATCGGTATTTTATTTCGGGATCTTATAGATACGATGGCTCTTCTAACTTTGTGCCAAGCAAACGCTATGGTGGCTTTCCCTCTTTATCCGCCGCCTGGTCTGTGAGTAGTGAAGAATTTATGGCATCGAATAAGACTATAGATAACCTCAAGGTTCGTGCGAGTTATGGTTTTACAGGAACACAGGATATTGGAGCTTCACGCTATCTGGGCTTATTTTCGTTAACTGCACAATACAACAATATTGTCGGAGCTATACCTTACCAGTTGGCTAGCCCTAACCTAACCTGGGAAAGCAAGCGTCAGATGAATCTTGGGTTAGATATAGGTCTATTTAAACGTGTAAATCTAACGGTAGACGCCTATCGCAATGATACGAAAGATCTACTTTTGCAGGTCGCGCAGCCTCTTTCGGTGGGGTTTGAAACAAAATGGGAAAATGCAGGTACTGTGATCAACAAGGGCATAGAGATCGGCATTAGTTCGACCAATATTCAAACACAGCATTTCCAATGGACGACTGACTTTACAATTAATTTCAACAAAAATAAATTGGCTGGTTTCCCCTCCGATATTGTCAGGACCAGTTCGACTGGGGTAACGCAGATTTATCGCAATGGGGGTAATCTTTTTGAGTTTTATATGCCCAAATGGCTCGGTGTTGATCCGGAGAACGGCGCCCCGCTCTGGGAAAAATTAGTCGACAATAACGGTGCTCAACTCCCCATACCGGAGAAAACTGCGGACTATGCACAGGCGACAAATCAAGAAGTGGGATCGGCCTTGCCAAAATACCAGGGGGGATTCAATAATAGCTTTAGGTATAAAAATTTTCAGTTCAGTGTGAGTACATATTTTAATTATGGCAACAAAGTGTTCAGCAACAATTTGCGCTATATGATGAATGATGGTCATGAACCTTATTATAATCAGATCAGATTACCGGATGGTGCCAAAATCTGGAGTGCCCCCGGAGACCTGAAAGCGACCGAACCAAGTCCTCAAAATTCGGCAAATTCGACAGAAACATCGAGTCGTTACCTTAAAAATGGAAGCTACTTTGCAATTCGTAACCTGAACTTTAGTTATACATTACCGCAGGACTGGGCGCGTAAAATGGCAATGAAGGCTGTCACCATTGGTGCTACAGCAGACAATGTGGCAATTTTTACCAACTTTCTTGGGCAGGATCCGCAAACAACAGTAACACAGGCTTCCTATGCCATGCCGGGAGTTTCCGATTTTAAGTATCCCAACAACAGACAGTATCTGTTGAACCTCACTTTTAACTTTTAAACTGGCTACGGCCCGCAACAATATTGTTTATGAAAAAGAAATTATTCTCCGCCATAGTACCTGTTTTACTGATGCTGGGAAGCTGTAAGAACCTTGATTTCCCGCCGAGTGATGCGATAAGCACAACGACATTGATTACCACAAAAGATGGATTAACCAATGCGCTGAATGGTGCATATGCTTTATTTAAAGACCATATCGAATTTAATGGAACAACCGATAATAATAACATGTACCTGCGGCAATTTTATCATTTATCAGATTTTGCAAGCGATGATATCGTCTGTGCGCAAATAACAACAGACCCACTATTTTATAGTTTTACCCTAGGACACTCTCCAGCGCAGTCTAATACACGCTATTTTTGGTATATCTCCTATAAAATTATCACTGGAGTCAATACCGTAATCGATGCGGTCGAAAAATCGGGAAAATCGGATGTAGAAACCAATCAATTACTGGGAGAATGTTATTTCTTGCGTGCATTTTGCCATTTTAATCTGGTACGCTTATTTGGCAAACCCTACAGTGTGGATCCCCAAGCGCCTGGGATTATCCTGCGGACCAGCTTAACCGACCCCGCAAAGAAAGGACGGTCTTCTGTAAAGGAGGTGTATGAATCTGTACTTGCTGATGCTGAAAAGGCGGCTGTACTAATGACTAAACCTAGGGGGGTACAATACGCATCTCAATATGCTGCCTGGTCTTTACTGGCGCGTGTAAATTTGTATAAAGAAGATAATCTCAAAGCAATCGAATATGCAGATAAAGTGATTGAGTCAGGCAAGTATACATTATCTTCGACGGCGACTTATCCTGCATTATTTGCCAATGCGACTGCTGGTTCGGAAACTATTTTCTGTATCGCATTTACACAGGTTGATGACTATGGAAAATTTGGTTCTATTGCGTCAATGATCTATTCGGATGGTAATTCGGGATGGGGTGAGGAATATGCTTCATCTTCCTTGCGTGAGTTGATGGCAAAATATCCCGAAGATGTACGCTGGTCCTATATCGTTCCTTTAAAGGATGCATCGGGAAAAATACAGAAGAAAAATGGTATTGAGGTATACTACATCAGTAAGTTTTCGTTTCAGGATGGTTTGCCCAATTTGAGCTCCCCAATTATGTTTAGACTCGCAGAGCTGTATTTGATCCGTGCAGAAGCCAAGGCAAAGAATAATGCCGCAGCGGCAGCACTTGATGATGTGGATATGATCCGTAAAAACCGGGGACTGGCGCATGCCTTATACAATAAGGTCGTTCCTGCCGGAAGTACGGCTCTGGACGTCGTACTCAACGAAAAAAGAATAGAAATGGCTTTCGAAGGACATCGTGCCTATGACCTTTACCGCAACAGAAAGGCGATGGATAAAAGCTATTGGGGATATCACCTGTCTGGGCTCAAGGAGACGGATATCGATCTGAGCAAAAAGCCGGCTGGATTTCCGAATCTAAGTGTACCTTATTCAAATCCACGTATTATTTACTATCTACCTATAGATGAGATGTTAAGTAACCCCCTTGTGATACAGAATCCTTGATCCGTTGACTTTAAATATACAGTATTATGCAAAATGCTAAAAATATAAAAATCCATCTGCTCGTGTTATCCGCAGTAATAAGCTTCGCCCTTAATGCATGTAAAAAAGATGGATATACGCCACAGATTGATCTGCAGTATGAAGTGAATGTGGATGGCGCCACAGTGTCCTTTAATGTAAAAACGGAAGGGGTGACCGATTATCACTGGGATTTTGGAGATGGGCAGGAATCGACAGAAGCAAATCCCGTCCATCACTATGCAGGTAAGGGGAAGTATGTACCGGTACTAAAGGCATTGGTCAACGGCAAAAATGCCGAATCTGCAACGGTGATTCGCATAGCGAAAACTTCGGTAATAAAAATCAATGACAATTCATTGGACGATTGGCAAACAGTGACCAAAGATGTCATTCCATTGGGGAAAGATAAAGGCGTATTCGAAACCGTAAAATTGGATTATGATGGCAATAATGTCTATCTGTATGTCGCGATGGCCGGAAAGAAATCGGATGTGGCTATTTTCGATCTCTATATAGACGCCGATAATAATGCCGGTACTGGACTGCTGACGAATACCTTTACCAGTGGCGGTTTTGATATCTTGTTGGAAGGTCAATTACTAAAAACAGGACTGGATATCTTTTATCACAACAGTAGCGACCAGACGGCATTTTCTTTTGATCAGCAGTCGATCGCGGAGGCGTATAAAGTCGGTACGGTGAAAGAAGAAAATGGAATGCTCAAATTTGAAGTAAGTATCGCCCGTGGCAAACTTAAAGGCCTGACGGGACAGGGGATACGTATCGGTTTGCAGGCCATCAAAAATGATTGGACCCAGACCCTGGGAAGTGCACCAGATGTGGGAACGCCAAGTTATTTTTTGGATATGTCTTAGTGACCCTGAATAAGAATTATTTATTGACGAATAGACACCAATTGAATCGGTAAATTATGGTAAATGAAAAAGGTCTGATAAAGGATCATAAAGGGGTCGGACGATTGGCCTCGTTGGATATCATGCGGGGGCTGATCATGATCTTGCTCTGTGCGGAAAGCTGCTTGCTCTACCAAAGGTTAAAAAATATATCTTCAGTTTCTGCTTTGGCAAAAATAGTTGATCAGTTTTTCCACCATCCTTGGCATGGTCTCCATTTTTGGGATTTGGTACAACCCGCTTTTATGTTTATCGCGGGGGTAGCTATGTATATTTCGTACAACGGAAAAAAGTCGAAAGGGCAGCATTGGCAACAAAATCTTAGACATATCTTAATCCGTAGTCTAAAACTTTTTATATGTGGACTCGCGCTACATTGCGTCTATGCGGGTAAACCAGTATTTGAGCTATGGAATGTATTAACGCAGCTAGCTTTTACGACGATACTGGCCTACCTGATTATTGATCAGTCTAACCGTTGGCAGTTGCTGTGTTCCATTGCACTCATCCTATTGACTGAAGTCCTTTACCGAACCGTATCGCCGCCAGGATTTGACCAACCATTTGAGCCGGGAAAGAACTTTGGCGCTTACCTAGATCAGGTTTTGATGGGCAAAATAAATAGTGATGGATGGGTAGCATTTAATGCGGTGCCCACAGCAGCACATACCATTTGGGGCGTACTGATAGGACGCCTTTTGATGACTGAAAAAACCAAGCGAAGTAAGATGTTTATTATGCTGCTGGCTGGGGCAATTGCCCTGCTGATCGGCTTTGGACTGGATTTAGGTGGAATTACACCGATTATAAAGCGCATCAGTACAAGTTCTTTTGTTTTTGCTTCCGCAGGATGGGTATTATGGATGATGGCTGGACTTTATTGGTTGACTGACATCAAGCAGTATAACCGCTATGCATGGGTTTGTACTGTTGTAGGCATGAACTCGATCTTTATATACTTGTTTTTTGAAACTGTCGGAATGCAGTGGCTTACTGGTACCGTTGCAATTTTTACGGGCGATATGCTCCATCTGCTTGTCCATTTGCCCTTATCTATTGCAGCGCTCATCTCGGCAATGGTCGCATTGCTATTGCAGTGGGGACTGTGCTATTGGCTGTTTAAACATAAGATCTTTTTTAAATTATGATTAACTGGAATTCTGGGAATAGGAATTAACTTAAATAAACTAATGATGAAAAAAAAACTTTTGTACATACTATTGGCGATGATGTTTGCTTCTTGTAGCAAAAATAGCCCACTCAAGGAAACAGCAATAGAAGAGAGGTTGGTAAAAAAAGCGGGCTTGCTAGCGCTGGCAAATATGTATGTCAATGCAACGACAGGAAGCGATGCGAATGCCGGTACATCAGCATCAGTACCCTTGAAATCAATTCAGGCGGCTCTAAATAAGACAACCGATGGAATAGGTGCCACGATCTATGTCGCTGGCGGAATCTATAACGAGCGCCTCTATTGGCCTGCATCCGGTGCTTCGGCAACAGCACCCATTACCTTGACAAATTATGACAATGGCGTTGTCGTCCTGGATGGGAGTAATGCAACGAATGCCACACAGAACGAAATGATAGCAATCGCTGGTAGAAGTCATATCCGTATCAACAATATCCATATAACCAATAATATAAGAAGTTTTGCAAAGGGCATATATGTGGTCGGAACGGGTACGGATATTCAGGTGACAAATTGTAAGATTTCCAATATCGGATGGACAACAAATCCTTCGGCAATACCAGCAAGTACTGATAACGCGAGTCCGTTTATTATCGTGGGATCTACCGGAACCCCTTATAACCATATTTATATTGGAAATAACGAAATATTCAATTGTGTGACTGGATATAGTGAAGGGCTTACCCTAACTGGAAATGTAGAGAATTTTTTGATCGAATCGAATTCTGTCCATGATATCTCGAATATCGGTATCAACATGTCAGGTAATTATGCCTGGACTGGTGCTCCCTCCAGCTTAAATTATGCCCGCAACGGTAATGTCAAGAATAACGTGGTCTACAATTGTGTATCACCTGTAGCTACTTCAGGCGGAATTTATATTGACGGGGGAAAGTGGATAACTATCGAAGGTAATAAGGTTTATAAAAATTATGCAGGGATCAGTGTCGGCTGTGAAAATGACAACAATACGGTTGAAGGAGTGAATATCCGGAGTAATTTTATCTATGATAATATAGAAGCAGGCTTGCTTATCGGTGCTAATCAACCGAACAGTAAAGTTGTAAATACTGTGGTTAGTAACAATACCTTTTTCCAGAATTATAACAAAGGGGGCTGGGGAGGGGAGATCTCCCTGCAAAATTTAGATCGGGTATCTTTTGTCAACAATATTATTTACGCAAAGTCAGCTATCGCAATTATTGCTTCGTTGGGATATACAGCATCCAATCTGGCTTTCAATTTTAACAAGTACTATTCTGCCACAACTACTGCTGCAAATATGGTATTTGATTGGGGCGGTGTAAATGGAACGACTTATACGGGCCTCGCAAATTTTACGACGACGACGGGATTAGATGCCAATTCAACCTATGGGAACCCTGGATTGGTATCTATACTATTGTCAAATCCGGATCTTCATTTGACCAGTACATCCGGTTGTATAAATGCCGGGATGCCAAATTATGTGCTCAAGCCTGACGAGTTGGATATCGATCGAGGTAATAGGCTGATCAATGCAAGAATTGACATTGGCGCACATGAAACGCTGTATTAATGTTTGTTTCCCTCTCACGACGATAGCCGTTGTGGGGGGATTTTTTTAAAGTTGTGATGTACATTTATTAGATGATAAGACATGGAATTAAACAAACGAAACAGCAAGCTTAAAAAATATATGTTTGGATTTTTGGATAATATCAGACGGTTAAAGGCCAAAAATCCACTTATAAAGGAAATTTGGGTGGAGGATCTTGGAGCTTATTTGTTTAAATTGAATAATCGCGTTTTTTTTCTCGTCGATATGGAAGTTGGGTGTATTTCACTCGCCTGTTACGATAGCTGTCGGCCGATCATTAAAGCCCGATATTCTAAGCTTATATTTACACATCCCTATGTCTCCGAAAAAAGGCTGCTGTCTATTTTTCTTCCAAATCAAGAGTCGAGCATAAAGTTGGCACTGGAACTATTTGAAGCAGCACAGCCTGTTGTAGGTAGAAAAGCTTCCTAAGAAGTTGGAATAGGTGATTTTATCAATGTGGATTAGGAGCAATCTTATGATAAGCAAGCGGATAACATGTTGTGTTATCCGCTTTTTTATGTCCTAACCCAATCAGTCGCTGATTAATCTTTCGACTGGGTATGGTAACAATTATATTTATTTGACCTTAACCAATTCTACCCGACGGTTTTTAGCCCTGTTATCTTCGCTGTCATTGGCGACAAGCGGCCGCTCTGCACCATAGCCTTTCGCGGATAAACGAGATTTGTCGATTTTCTGACCGACTAGCGCTGTCATTACAGCATGCGCCCTATCGTCGGATAGTTTTTTATTATGTGCCGCATCACCGGTATTATCCGTATGGCCTTCGATCGCGATTTTTAGCGTAGGGTCGTTCTTCAGTGCTTCGGCAATCTGAATGACAAGGTCAGTGCCTGCTGTGGTAATACTGGATTTGTCGGTATCAAAAGTGATGTAAACAATTGATTTTCCGGTTTCGGATAAGTCTTTGCTAATATCATCTGCCGTAATCTTACGGATCGTTTGTTTGAAATCATTTTCCTGAAGAATATTGAGCTTGGCACCAGCGTTATTGGCCGAATATTGGATAAAGATATTGCCCTGATTTTTACTACGGATCACATATACCCGGATCTGTTCATCGGCATAGCCAATATCCCCTTCATCCCCTTTATGGGGATCTTGTTTGTGATAGCGTTCGTACTCTTCAGACGTAATGCTGCCATCGAAGACTTTCACCGCACCAATGGATGCCAGGTAATCTTCCATGCTTTTTTCAAAGTAGCGCTGGGAAAACTGTGTGCCCTGTTCATTGGTAATATTCGCTTTATAAAGCCGGCCTTCATAAGGTTTCATAATGCCATTGATTGCAAAATAGCAGATATCAAAATCTTTATTGATGGGTTTGTTCATCTCCTTATAGCCTTTTGGTGGAGTGAAAAATGGAAATACGCCGATATCCGCATCTGAATAAGGTATGCTCGCAAGATCCAATGTTGCCGTTGTATCGGTTTTGGTAGGCTCCTTAGTCACCGATGTATCTTGTTGAGCGACGGGAGTTGTTACGTTTTCTTTTGGTCTTTGGTTACAGGAAACCATAACTGTTGCTGCAAGTGCAAATAATAGTACTGTTCTTTTCATGATCTGTTCTTTTCTTTTTGTGCAGTGACAAATTTTGTGCCTAAAGGCTATAACCACTTTCTATCTGCATAAGACCCACTCTTACTAATGCCTCTTTGCATAAGCTGGTTTTTTCAGAATATTGCGTAGTTCCTCTTCTGAATATGGCTTGCATGCTGCTGGAACTATTTCAAAACCACAGGCCACACGTAGCCCATTGATATTATAAAAGCGATTTTCGTAAATATCTCTGGTATATCCTGTCAATTCAAGCAGCTTTGAGCGGGGCATACCGTTTTTAAAACCGTGTTCAATACTTTTCTGCTTATACAGGTCGGCGAGTTGCTTTTTGCTCAACTTGCACCGTTCGGGTGTCTTTTTTGCGGGTGTTTGACCAATGAACTGTAGGAATTGGTTTAGCGGTAGGCCTGTTTTCCAGGTCATAGCACCTGCGGTGACCTGCATTTTTGATTCTAGCTCCTTGGTCGTGGGCGTTCGCCCCAGTTCTTTCGCTAGACTGAGATAATGATCTTTTATACTGATTTTGGTGATCGGGATTTTAGTGCCAGCCAGATAGCATAAATTATTCCAGCCGAATTTTTCTTTTACGTACCAAACCGATGGAAAATTTTCTGGTTTGAGACGCTCATAATCTTTATAATATTTAATTCGATGTTTTTTGATCAGCTGGATCACCTTTGTTTTAGCCTCGGAATCTGTCATAGTGGTTATTCGAAAATAGGAGTCTAAACCTGCGTATTCAAGTACATCTGCCCAGGTGGTGACCTTGAAATGGGTAAAATAAGACCTATAATTATATAGCCCATATTTATGGGTACAATCCCCGACGGTTGGAGAACGATGGTGCTTGATATAAAATTTGACTAGCGAATTTTTGAGCTTTCCGACAGAAGGTATTCGACGGTCATTGGCATTATAACCAGCAGCAATAATGAACTTGTTCCATGTACCGAAATATTTACGGACACTTGTTGATTTTGCTGAGAATTCCCTGCGCATGGGAATGCGGTTATTTCTATCGTAGAAATCGTTCAGTAAGGCCAATAATTGTTGTTTGATTTCCTCCGCTGTTTTATGAACACGAGGCTTGAGTCCTGCCGCAAGGATAAAATTATTCCAGCTACCAAAATATCGCCGGGCAAGCGTATTGATCTTTTCCATTTCACGGCGGATAGGTATTCTGCCATGCTGCTTATAAAATTCTTGAACTTTCGAAAAAGCTTCTTGTATGCTCTTTTCCTCAGTAGGTTTCAAATCGTATACTTTATATTGGTTATTAGCTATGATGAATTATAGTAAATATAATATTTTTATTTTTGAAGTTAAAAGTGGCGCTTAGAAATTAGATACAATTATGGTGCTATCATTACTTTCATGCGATATCCACAAATACATAGCTAGGTATAAATTTTTCCAGTCGTGCTTATAGTATGACAAGTTTGGTAAGAAATTTACCAACTGGTGCCAGTATTGGTATAAATTTTTCCAATCGTGCTAAGAAATAATGCTTTTTAAAACATAAAATGCTAATTTAATTAGTATTTTATGTTAACTTTTCCTATCTTTGTACTATAACCAGTTAATAAATAATGATGAGTCTAAGATCAAGACGGGTAGATGATCCCTTGTGGAAATCTATTTTAGAGCAAACATTTTCGCATTTTTTACAATTTATTTTTACGGATGCTGATGCTGTTTTTGATTTGAGCAGACCCTTTGATTATCTCGATAAAGAGTTTGAGAGTTTATTTCCTCCGGAGAGCACAGGCAGGGGAGTCCGTTATGTAGACAAGCTTGTAAAGGTTTTCTTAAAGGATGGAAGCGAACAGTTTGTACTCTGCCATGTAGAGATTCAGAGCAATAAAGGCAGGGGCGATTTGGCCGAGCGTATGTTTCGCTATTTTTATAGAATATGGGATCGTTACAAAGTTCCAATTACAGCAATTGCAATTTTGGCAGATGAAAACAAAGGTTATCGACCTGTGGTATATAGCCAGGAGTTTATGGGAACTTCATTGCGCTATGATTTTAACAGTTACAAGATCCTCGATCAGGAAGAATCGGAATTGCGATCTAATAGGAACCCATTTTCTGTGATTGTCCTTACCGCTCTTTTGGCTATAGTAAACAAGAAAGTGACCGATGAGGGACTGAAGGAAATAAAACACGATCTCTATGATGAGATGATGAAAAGAGAGATGGATAAGAGTACACGTCAAGGGCTCTATGATTTTCTAACTTACTACGTTAGTTTTGATAATGAGGAAGTTTTGAGTATCTTTGAAGAAGAAATAAAAACAAAAATAGGAAGGAGCGATACTATGGGGACTCAAGAATATTTATTAGATAAGGCTGAAAAAAAAGGAATTCAGAAAGGCAA
>JAITLV010000128.1 GCA_031277685.1 Sphingobacterium sp.
AACGTTCAGTTAACACAAAGAAGTTATAAATAAGAAGGAAAATTATCATGGCACAACATATGAATTTAACGCTGAAAGTTTGGCGTCAAAAAAATGATAAAGATAAAGGTCAATTTGTAACTTATCAGGCAAACAATATCGCTGATGATATGTCTTTCTTAGAGATGCTTGATATTGTCAATGAAGAATTGACTCGTAAAGGAGAAGATCCTGTATATTTCGATCACGACTGTCGTGAAGGTATCTGCGGGATGTGTTCATTAGTAATCAACGGTCGCCCCCACGGTCCTAAAGAAGGTACAACAACATGTCAATTGCACATGCGTAGCTTCCACGACGGACAAACTATCGTAATTGAACCATGGAGAGCTGCTGCATTCCCGGTATTGAAAGACCTTGCAGTTGACCGTACTGCTTTTGACCGCATTCAACAAGCCGGAGGATATGTAAATATCAATACTGGCGGTGTTCCTGATGCGAATGTTATTCCTATTCCTAAACGTATTGCTGACGAAGCTTTCGAATCGGCAACATGTATCGGTTGTGGTGCTTGTGTTGCAGCGTGTAAAAATGCTTCTGCAATGTTATTCGTATCTGCAAAAGTATCTCAATTTGCCTTGTTACCACAAGGTCAAACCGAACGTTACGAACGTGCGCAGGCAATGGTAGATCAAATGGACGCAGAAGGTTTCGGTAACTGTACAAACACGGGAGCTTGCGAAGCTGAATGTCCTGTAGGCATCAAATTAACAAACATTGCTCGTTTAAACCGCGAGTATTTGACTGCTAAAATCTTCAGACAAGAAGAGCCTCACGTTTAGTTGCATTTTCCATCTTCCGTGGTTTCGTTAGCATCAATAGCGGCGAAAACTCACTGAAGATCCTTTCTGACCATTGGAAATAAGCAATCCAGAAAAATAATATAAAAGTCCTTGCCCTAAGAAAGCAAGGACTTTTTTTTATATTTACAATAATGTAAATTGACTAACGTGAATTCTGGTATAAAAATTCGTTTACTTCTACTGATCTTAACACTCTGCTTTATAGGAACAGCTATCACCATCAAAGAATCTGTTACAAATAAGGAAATACTTGATATCGATACCAAATATCTCAATGACTACGTTGCCAAACAAGAGAAAAAAGTAGATCGCATTTTTAAGGATTCATTGCTGCTCAAAACATTTAAGAATTATGATCAATATCCGATCGCTGTCTACCAAGCTTTTGAGCGATATAAAAATGATGAAAAGGTTTACTTGTTCCTATTCAAGGATCACGAACCCAAAATGTGGAGCACACATCTATTCGTACCTATTACCGATCAAGGCTTTCTAGAGAAGTCTACTTTTGTTCAGAATGACAATCGGTCCTATGTTGTTCGAAAAAAAACAATTGGGAATATAAGTATACTTGCTTATATACTTGTTAAACCTTATACCAATAACAACAACCCTTATTTAAATTCCTCATTACGTAGAAATTTCTTCGACACAAGAAACATTGACATCGCGTCCTATACCGATACGGTAGCAATCAAAAATATCTATAGTAATGAAGGGTCCTATTTATTCTCCGTGAAGCTCAAAGAAGGTGAGCATGAAAATACCTATACCATCTTACAGTTCTTCTGTTGGTTACTCGCATGGATTGCACTATTAGTGTTCTTTAATAGTCTCTGTCTGCATATGGCTAAGACCAAAAGAGCTTGGTGGGCAATCGTACTACTTGCAGCGGTATTTGCTCTTGTTAAATTTTCGGACCTCAAATGGAATCTGCTCTCAGAAAATGCGACGTTTGCGATATTTGATTCGCGCAACTATGCTTACAATAGTTTTTTCCCTAACATTTGGTCCGTATTGTCTACAACAATATTGATCCTATGGTTAGTGCTATTTATCTATTCCATTCGAAAAGAGCTCAATTTTGACAAGATCAAAAACATTCGGATCTTTAGGATACCGATCGCGATTGCGTTTATATTGAGCATCTATTCTTCATTCGCGCTGCTATACGATATAGCGGGAACATTGATCACCCATTCAAATAATATCTATTTTGATTTCACCAAACTAGTGGATCTGCACTTCTTAAGTTGGGTGGATCTCGGTATTGTTGGCATGGGTATCCTTGCATTAAGTATTTACATAGACCTGGTATTGTTCTTTCTCAAAAAGTTAGAACTAAAACCAACTCAGCTGTTGAATATTCAATTAGCCTGCGTCATCTTTGTTATTCTCCTTATTTCAATCTACATTGAGAAAAACAGTCTGGTCAATCTGCTTCTAGCCCTGATTATTCTGATCAAATCCTTTGGAGAGAAATATTTTGACAGGCATATTCTGACCAATTATATTGCTGTTTTAATCCTATGGGCTATTATTAGTGCAATTACTCACGCACGTTTTTATCAAGAGCGCGACCTCATTGATATGAAAATATTGCTCAACAATTTACAGTCAGAAGATGATGTTAACGCAGTTTCATTATTTTCAGATATCGAGAGTGGTATCACCAATGACAAGGAATTAAAACATTTATTTAACATCAGTCTACCCTATACCAACACCGAAGGGATCAATGACTTTATCAAGAAAAAATACTTTAGTGGCTATCTCTCAAAATACGAATTCAAAGCATATTACTATGATCAGAATAATAATCCATTAAACCCAAATGGTCAGAACAGAATCAATGAATATCGAGAGAAAGTAATTAATAAGTCAATCAAAGTCACTCAAAATTTCTACCGGGCTAGCGCGGAACTTGGCACTCATGAATACTTTTCTATCATTCCGGTCACGATAGACCAAAACAGAATTGTCAACGTAATCATCAACTTGTCTAATAAGGATTTCAGCTATACAGTACCTTACCCTGAAATATTGACGGATATGCGCATCAACAATTCGCAATATTATAATAAAGATGAATATTCGATTGCCTTATACAAAGGTGGTTCACTCGTTACACAATTTGGCAAGTATACTTATGAAAATAATCTCAGGGGATTAAAAGGAGCACCGGGGGAGTACATCAAAGTACTGGACAGAGATTCCTACTTACATATGGCTTACATCGCCAATACTTTCTCAACTTATGTTATAAGCAAACAAAAACCGTCTTTTTGGGACTATGTTGCCACAACCTCTTTCTTATTTCTGGTATTTTTTATGATTTTCATGTTTTTCCATTTTGTGGCTTCGTTTTATGTTTTTCTTAAGAATACAAAACTCACATTCCGGAACCTAAAATATCAGTTCTACAAAATCATCAATAAAATACAATATTCCACACGTATCCAAACTTCTATTATTTCCTCTGTTATATTGGCCATTCTAATATCAGCTGTAATCTCCTATATCAGTATCAATAAGCAACTGTACAACAACAATAGAAACAGCAAGGAACGTTTTATTATTGAATTGGGCAAACGTATGGAGAATATGTTGACCAATACGAATGAGGTCTCCAATGAAAACCAGCTCATTAGTGTGCTAAAGACTTTATCTGAAACGATATCTAAAGATTTCAACCTGTATTCCAAATCAGGTAGATTATTATACAGTTCCCAGCGAAGAATCTATGATCTGGAACTTTTCTCTACCTTCATCAATCCTGCAGCCCTCAAAAATCTCTCGCTGCTTAAAAAATCGGAAACAATAGAAGATGAACGAATTGGAACTTTTCAGTTTGAAACGAGTTATGCGACGATACGGGACAAAGACTATAGTACATTGGCCTATATCGGGATTCCGAATTTTTCCCTTCAGAAAGAGGAGAATATCAATAAAAATTTATTATTAAATACTATTGTCAATATTTATTCTTTGATCATTATCGGTTTTGGTTTTTATGCTACTTTTGTCGCCAACAGTGTTACCAATCCATTGAGTATAATTAGTAAGAAAATATCCCAGCTACGGTTAGGACAACCCAATGAACCGCTATTCTGGCAACGAAATGATGAAATCGGCACATTGATCAAAGAATACAATCTTATGATCATAAAGCTGGAGGACTATGCCAATAAAATAAAGGATACCGAACGTGAATCTACCTGGCGCGAGATGGCTCAACAGATTGCTCACGAAATCAAAAATCCATTGACACCAATGAAATTAGGGATACAGCAGCTCCGAAGATCATATAAAGATGATGACCCTAAGTTCCCAGATCGTTTTAATAAATTCTCCACTTCATTTATTGAACAAATAGATGCCTTAACACAGATTGCCTCTGAGTTTTCTCACTTTGCAAAATTTCCGTCAACCGTAATGGAAAATATCAATATCGTTGAAAAAATAGCGAAGTCAATATCGCTTTACAACAATACACCAAATGTCAACATCCGTTTAATAAATAATGCTGATCAAAAAACATTGATTGTTAAAGCTGACGGAAACGAACTGTTACGGACATTCAATAATTTGATAAAAAATGCTATTGAAGGTGGATATGGGCGAAAAAATATGAAAATAGAAATCTCTATCGAACGGTATTCTGACAAGTTCGTCAAAATAGATGTCAAAGATAATGGGTATGGCATCCCTGAAGCTATGAAAGATAAAATTTTCCAGATAAACTTCACAACGAAAAGCTCTGGCAATGGTCTAGGCCTTGTACTCGTGAAGAAAACAATCGAAGCAAGTAATGGACAGATATATTTTGAAACGATGGAGGGGGAAGGCACTACATTCCACATATTACTGCCCTTACAGCAAGTTGAGTCTTAAATGAGGCCAGTTATCCTATTTCATTTAAAAGTCCATTATACTTAATAAAAGAGCCCTTTGATAAGTAATCAAAGGGCTCTTTTATTAAGTATATCTCTATGTTTTTAACGCAATACAATTGTTGACCTTCCCATAATAGCATTATCTTCATAAAGTAGGATCGTATAAGCTCCTTTGGTGAAACCATTATCAGCAGCCCAATAAACAATATAATCCTCGCCCTTATTTGTAAACAGAATATTATGTTTAAAGGTATATTGTAATTTCTCACCATGCACGAAGAAGATGTTATCCCCCTGCACAACAAGGTTGCCTTGTGGATCAATGATTCTAACGAAAACATCCCGCTCTCCACTTTTCGCTAAAGGGTTATCAGCGATTGTAAAATTGATCTTTAATTTGTCTACACGTTTGGCCCGTTCTTCGACAGATTCTTTTCCATTCCGCTTGACCTCAAGTCCATTAATGCTAATACTTGAAACCTTCAATGCTGATGCCGTCGTCACCTTTTCCTTCAACTCAGAATTAGTCGTCGTCAAAGTAGTAATCTGTTTATTTTTTTCGGCAACAGATTCATTCAAACTTGAATTCTGTTTTGATAAGATTTGATTTTCCTGAATCAATCGCTGAACATCCACGCGATAATTATCTACCTGCTTTTTCAACTGGTTGATTTTACGTTGTGCATCATCGATATCCCTAGGAGTAATACTCTTATTTTCCAATTTTTTTCGGAGTTCGGCAATTTCTGTCCGCGAATCTTCTTTCTGCACAGTCATTTCAGGAGTTAATTGAACATTTTCAACATCAATCTTATCCAATTCGGCTTCTATCCGATCTATCTGTACTTGCAGATTTTCCTTTTCTACTGTTAAGGCATAGACTTTCTCACCGTTCGTCTTAAACTTAACATAAAAATATATATTCGTTGCAAGTAACGCCGCTATTGCGATAATGAAGAAATAAACTTTAGAAGAATCCTTCTTCTTTTCGTCTTCCTTTTTACTCGAAACAACCTCTGAATTCATCATAATACATACACAGTCATATTCGTCGTATGGGACTTAGTGATCCATACCATTTAAATGTTTAAACAAAAATTATTCCAGTTTTATTTTTCCTTTATTAATAATGAATTATTCAAAATAGTTCAAGGTTTCAAAACCGCCTTGTTTTAGGTATTCTTCCTTTCTCATCAGATGAAGATCCGACTGTACCATATCTGTTACAAGCATTTGCAGATCATATTTAGGAGTCCAGCCGAGCTTGGTATTTGCCTTTGTAGGATCACCGATAAGTAAATCAACCTCGGTGGGTCTGTAGTAAGCTGGATCTACCTTGACAACAGTTTGCCCAAACTTAATAACCGACTTATCTATCTTTAATTCTGCCAAACGTTCTTCATCAACATCAATGATCACACCTTTCTCCTGTTCACCTTTTCCACTAAACTCAATCTCTATGCCCAGCTCTGCAAAAGCCAAACGAACAAAGTCGCGTACTGTCGTAGTAACCCCCGTTGCAATGACAAAATCTTCCGGTTTCTCTTGTTGCAGTATCAACCACATTGCTTCAACATAGTCTTTTGCATGCCCCCAATCACGTTGAGCAGAGAGATTTCCGAGATAGAGCTTGTCCTGTAATCCCAATGCAATCTTCGCAACAGCACGAGTTATCTTACGCGTCACGAAGGTCTCGCCTCTAACAGGGCTTTCATGATTAAACAATATACCATTACATGCATACATGTTATAAGCCTCACGATAGTTAACCGTTATCCAATAACCATACATTTTGGCCACAGCATAAGGACTCCTTGGATAAAAAGGTGTTGTCTCACTTTGTGGCACCGCTTGCACAAGACCATATAATTCAGAGGTGGATGCTTGATAAATACGTGTCTTTTCGATCATCCCCAACAATCTAACAGCCTCCAATATACGAAGCGTGCCAATACCATCCGCATTAGCCGTATATTCAGGAGTATCAAAACTCACTTTAACATGGGATTGGGCCGCTAGATTATAGATTTCATCCGGCTGGGTTTCCTGAATGACTCGGATTAAATTGGTTGAGTCTGTCAAATCACCAAAATGCAATGTAAAATTTCTATTGTCAAGATGAGGATCTTGATAAAGGTGATCAATACGATCTGTATTGAACAAGGAACTCCGGCGTTTTAGACCATGGACCCTATATCCTTTTTTCAATAGGAATTCTGCTAAATAGGCACCATCTTGACCTGTAATACCTGTTATTAATGCAGTTTTCGTGTTTTGTTCAGCCATATTTCTATTCATATTAAGCATCTTCTCATTCCAATGTCGGGAATCATGCTATTTTCATTCTTACACTTCTTCTTTTAAAAGACGATGAAGCCCCGGATTTTTTTATATCCAAATGAGATTATTCATCCACAATTGTCTTTTATTGCATTCATGAATTCATTGCCTCAGTTTGAATAAATCATGAAAGATTTCGGATTGTAAAAGTATTAAATTTTCAACAAAAAAAGCCATAGGAATTCCTATAGCTTCTCGTTATTCTTTTTTCTTGTTATAACTTAGTTTACACGCGAAAAATTAAATACCAAATATGCTTCGCCGTTAGCAACTGTCAAAGGCATTTTCATGACTAACTTGTTTCCATCAGAATAAGATAAATCCAAACGGTAACCTGTCGTTACATTTTTCGCTTTATCCCCCGCATAGATTTTTTTAAATTGAAACTGCGGTTCGCCTAAGCCTTTCCCTGGGTTATATATAGACCAGAAAATCTCACGTGAAGCACCTGGTGCACATAAAGTACCCTGCGCATTGAAGGTAATGGAGCCTTTTCCATTTCCAATAAAGTTCCATGTACTACCTACGAAACATTCTGCTGGAGCTTCTTCAAATACGCTTTTGATCGTAAATGTAGAAGGTAGATTTTCCCTATCGATTGAATTTAATGTCCAAGTTCCTTTCACGCCAGATTTCCATTCGGAGGCGCTCGGTCCTGAAGTTGCACTTGTATTGGAAGAACCATAACCGGAATTCCCAGATGATGTACCTTGCTTTTGTGCACCACAAGAGAATAAGGTCACCGTAGCAAAAACAGTTGCTAATGATAAAACGAATCGATTCATATGTATAAATTTTAATTTCAAATTGTATTTTTGGGGTAAATTAATCCACAAATCATGAAGATTACAGCCAAAAATCATACCATAAGCAAAATAATTGCGAAAACTCTTTTGAGGTTATTCATTATTCTTTTGGCCTTTGCCACCTATCCTCTTTTCTTAGGTCAGGAAGCTAAGGCAAAATTAAACCAAATCAGTCTCTCTTTCACAAATAAGGTGGCTTTCATCGCCCCTATTTTATTATTTTGCTTTATCGTTGGACTAATGATTGCTGTGCTAAAACACAAATATAACAGAATTGACCTAAATTGGCTATTTTCTCTTGCGACTATATTTGGTATTTTATACTTGATATTATTGTATTCAAGAATTTACCCAACTATTGTCTAAGTACAATTGCACAATTCGACAAAGTTCCTAACTTTGAATTTTCCAAAATCCTTACTACAATTGATCAAGATTGGAAAAATAAACTTCTATGGATAAAAAAAAAGGTTTAAAGCTCCTAAAAAACATACTAAAGATTGTTGTTACTGTAGGAGCTTTGTATTGGGTTTTCAGTAAAGTTTCTCTAAAAGATCTCAAAGAAGCTGTCATCAATTCAAATCCGATCTATCTATTTCTAGCCTTGTTAGCATATAGCATTTCAATTTTTATATCTTCGTCACGCTTATTGACGTTCTTGCGGGCAATCGGTTTAGACGTCTCCGAAAAATATAATCTAAAACTCTATCAATTGGGATTATTTTACAATCTCATTTTACCCGGCGGAGTAGGTGGAGATGGTTACAAGATATTCTTTCTCCGGAAAAGATTCAGTATTAAGGGAAGAAGATTATTTACAGCATTATTTTTAGATAGATTAAGTGGCCTATGGGCTTTATGTTTAATTATTGCAGCTTTAATTACCTATATGCCACAACTGGGAATACCAAACTATCTGACAATCACATTTTTTATACTGGGTAGTATTCTTTATTATTTTATTGTCACAAAATTTTTCAAAGAATATAAGCCTACCTTTTTAAAGGCGCATTTGAAAGCTATTGGCGTACAGTCAATGCAGGTAATCGCCGCGATACTCATTCTTTATGCCTTAGGGTTTAATGGAAAATTCTCACCCTACCTATTTCTATTTCTAGCATCTTCTTTAGTCTCGATTATTCCTTTTTCAGTAGGTGGATTAGGTATGCGGGAACTTGTAATCATGTGGGGAGCAGGCATCTTCCATGTTGATTCACATCATGCAGTATTGATCACATTATTATTTTACATTATCTCGGCTTTAGTCGCTCTCTCAGGAATTTATTTTATCTTCCACCCTAAAGCAATCGGTGAGGATAAACTCCCTTCTGTTGAGGAAGTTGAACAAAGCCAAAAACTAGAGGAATAAATATGGCAAATATAATTATTACAGGAGCAAGTAGTGGTGTTGGATTTGAGACCGTCCTCGATTTGACCTCAAAAAAGGACAACAAAGTTATCGCCTTGGCCCGATCAGCAGACAAATTAAGAAAACTTCATGAAATTGCCAGCCAGCTTAACTATGATGGTGGAACGCTCTTCCCCGCTCAATTTGATATCGTTTACGATGACTATGCAACACTGATTCCTTTTATCCAATCAAAATTCGAAACTGTTGACATCTTGATTAACAATGCCGGTGCTTTAATTCATAAACCATTTATGGAAACCAGCGGACAGGATTTTGCGGACATGCTTCAAACCAATGTTATGGGGCATGTGAATATGATACAACATATTGTACCATTTATGCCTGAAGGCTCCCATATTGTAAATATTAGCAGTATGGGTGGATTTCAGGGTTCTATGAAGTTCCCCGGTTTATCGGCCTACTCAACCAGCAAAGGAGCTTTGGCTATTTTGACAGAATGTCTCGCTGAAGAATTTAAGGAAAAAGGAATAAAAGTCAACTGTCTAGCACTGGGGTCATCACAAACCGAAATGTTTGAAGCAGCTTTTCCAGGTATGGAAGCTGGTACACTAGCATTCGAAATGGGTAGATATATCGCTGACTTTGCACAGAATGGTCACCAGTATTTTAACGGCAAAATCCTTCCGGTAGCCAATACTACACCATAGGCCATTAGGATGCGAGATCCCATATTGTCAATAATCATCCGTATATAAAACATCTATTTAAAAAGTCCTATCCAGCGCGGTTCTCCTCGTCAGATAGGACTTTTATATTATATGCTAATTTTTGAAGATTCCTATTTTCTCAAGATTACGCTCAAAAATACTGATTCGACTACTGTGCCTTCAATTTAAGCCACTTCGTCAGGTCACCCATTAGCTGTTCGTTGAAACTCTCCGAATTTTCAAAATATTCCTCAATTTTACCAGTTTGAGCATTTTGAAAAAGATGGTTCAAATTTGGATAATCTTTAATGGTCACATCCGTAGTATTCAAATGCAAACGTTGAAGTGCATAGATATTTTCGTTTGCAGGCACCTGAACATCTTTACCTCCAAAAGACGCAAAAACAGGAACTTTCACTTGTTTCAGGTAATACGCAGGATCTATGCGAAGAAAAGTCCTAAACCAAGGGATCAACATCGGGCTCAATTTCATTTTCATATCCGATGTGAGTGCATTTCCATTATTCTGACGAACAAGTTCTTTTTCTAACGATTCTGATAAGATTTTGACGGGTTTGTCCTCCAATAATATAGCATAAAGCTTTCTGTTATTAATTTTATTCGCTTCTAATGCAGGTTCGGATAACCCTGCTACTTTTCCCAAGGCGTAACTTTGTAAGATCAATAAGGAATCACCTTGCAGGACAGGTCCGGATAATAAAGCAATATAACCGACCTTATTGTTTTCAGCTGCAACCATTTCCGCAATTAAAGCCCCCTCACTATGACCAACAATACCAATTTTCCCTGTTTTGACCATTGGCTGCTTGCTAAGAAATTCCACGGCAGCATCTGCATCTGATGCGAAGTCAACCGTTGTCGCCAAATTAACCTCGCCCTTCGAACCGCCGATACCACGATCGTCATAACGTAAAACAGCAAAGCCATTTTTACTGAGATGGTCAGCCAATATCTTAAATGGCCTGTGTCCAAAAATTTCTGAATCCCTATTCTGCTGTCCACTTCCATTCACCAGGATAACAGCTGGAAAAGTTCCTCCACCCTTAGGGTAGGTTAGGGTTCCTGTTAAAGCCGCATTTCCCTTCACATTTTGAAATGAAACCTCCTGTTCCATGTAGTTATAGGGTGGAAATACATCCTGCTTACGTGAAAGCCCACTTTGTTCACTTTCACTACGTACCAATATCATTGCAGATTCAAAACTTCCTTGTTTCATGACACCCTTCATTACATCTTTGTCCCGATCCAGATAACCTGTATAAAATAAGCCAATCTCCTTAACATTCATCGAGATTGAATCATTGTGCACATTTATCGCATGAATTGGAAACTTCAACGAAGTCTGCATTGGGCTTTCAAAGGTTCCGATCCAATTATCATTGCTATCTTTCTGCAAATTGAATACTAAAAGTAATTTCTGCCCAGACACACTCACTTCCCCTTTCCATGACCCGTCAAAGGTCTGCGCACCAGCACATGAAAAATGTAAACAGATCAAAAATAAGTAGAGAATTTTCTTCATAATTTCCTTTTCATCAAAAATAAAACTGTATACCTATATCAAGCATAAAATATAATGCCACAAACAACATACCCACCCAAATCTTCTTATTGTTAACGGCTACATTCATTCCTTTTACCAATAAATAGAATTGATAAAATATCAGAAAGAGCGCAAATATCCCGAATATACCAAACAGCGCCATTTGCCCCTTGTCTATACTGGATAAGGTATGATCACCATTTTTTAATGCCTCGTCTATCTGTTTGGTAAACTTGTCCTGGTTGAATATTTTACCCAACAACAACATGAAATAAAGTGGAAATGGCATAATTAAGATAACATTCAACACATCGATAATTCTTGTCTTATTGTTTAAGATAACACCAACCAGATATAACAGTATAAAAGGAGCCAAAACCATTAAAGCATGAACCTTTAATACAGCAATAAAGGAAGCAGCCACTTCTGGTCGATAGAAATGCATAAAGCCATTAAACTGTTCTGCTGATAAGTAAACCAAATAACTGGATAACAGAAAACCGATTAATCCTGTAATAAATAATATACGTTCGGAAAAATCCGCAAATGGATTTAAGAATAGTTGTTTAATTTTCATCAACAAACGAATTTAATTTATGAATCAGATCATCCAAAATATTACGAACAGTCGGGTAAGATTTCCCCATTTGATTCGCCATTTCCTTTAGGCTTCCCGAATATTTCAGGAAATTGAGTACAAACTCCTGTTCCTCGATGGTCAGCCGCATGAGTAGAGGCAGGGTAAACTTGCCGACAACTTCAGTCTCACAGGAATCACAGACCAACTTGGAAACCTTCAACTTCGCATCACAACATGGACAATTTACAGGTATTTTTCTCATTTAAAAAGTTAAATATTAATATTATTAAAATTAACATTAATAATATTAAAACCAATAACAATATTATCAATATTTTTCAAAAACCGTTGCTTAATGATATATTTGTAAACAATAAATAAAACGCATGAAAAAATTTCTAGGCTATATTCTATCTATTATATTTTGGTTCTGTTTTGGTTTATCCTTGATCATATTCCATCCTATCCAATGGTTATGTTTAAAATTGGGAGGATATAATGCGCACAAAAAAAGTGTCGACATGTTAAATGCCTGTCTGGTTGCATCATACTATACATTATTCAATAGGGTCACTTTTATCGACAATAAATCCATCCCTCTGGGGCAACCGATCATATTTGTGGCCAACCATCAAAGTACTTTTGATATTCCACCACTGATCTATTTTCTAAGAAGATTTCATGGCAAATTTATTTCAAAAATAGAATTGGCTAGTGGTATACCAAGTATTTCATTCAATCTAAAACACGGCGGTGCCGCGAACATCGACCGCAATGACCCTAAACAATCTATTGCCGAGATTCTTAAACTGGCCAACAATATGAAAACAAAGAATTGGTCTGCTTTTATTTTCCCAGAAGGAACACGCTCAAAAACAGGTAAGATGAAAGCCTTTCATATTGGCGGTATTGCGACATTGTTAAAGAAAAATCCCAACGCTTTAGTCGTTCCGATTGCAATCAAAGGATCATATGAAATGGTACAATATGGGATGTATCCGCTGACCCCCTTCCTACATATGACCTGGGAAGTCCTTGATCCTCTGGACACAACTGACAAAAACATCGAGGAAATTGTAAAATTAGCCGAGGAAACTATTAAGCAAAAGGTTGAAAAATAAAGGCGGATTATTTGACTTGTCGCCCCTTCCAATCATATTTCCCAATATTTCCCAATATTCCGATATAGGCGAGGTATAAAATATGAGCTAGACTCAATATGGGAAGATACCACAGCAGTTCGCTGCGTTTTGCAAAGCTGGTTAAGGGTTTGATAAACAAAAATTCAACACTCAGTTTAAGCAGCAAAGCAAAGAGAACAAACCAGCAAAGTGTTTTAACCCCTGATATCGCAAGAATTGCAGCCAACAACAATAGCACATTAAACAACCAAATAGCAATTCCCAAAGCAATAACCCCCTTATTTTTATATTTTGTGCTTTTGGATGCCCAACGTCTTCGCTGGCTGATAAATGAGCTGAGGTCAGGTTTAGCATCGGTGTACACAATGGCGTCCTCTGATTTACAAAAAGCGATTCGTTCTGGATATTTTTCAGCAACTTTGTGCAAAAATAACTCATCATCGCCAGAAGCGAGCTCGTCAATGCCTTTGAAACCTCCCATCTGCTTAAAGATATCCTTTCGATAGGCCAAATTTGCCCCATTACAGGTTGTCGGTTTGCTATTACCAATACCCGCTGCACCAAGGCCAATTAGGTAGAGGAATTCTAATGTCTGTAAACGTTCAAAAAAGCTCTTTTCTTCGGAATATACCACTGGAGATGACAGTAAATAAGCCTCTTCCTTTTCAAAAGTTCCGATCACTGTAGCTAGCCAGTTGGTTCCCATCCGGCAATCCGCATCCGTTGTAATGATAATTTCGCCTTTACAGCAGTCGATTGCCCTAGAAATCGCCAGCTTTTTATAGGAGTTCATCCGACCATTCTCATTTAATTGAATCAATTTTACCCCTCTTTCGGCATATTCCCTTACAACAGCTGAAGTATTGTCATCCGAATGATCATCAATAATGATAAGCTCAAGAAGCTCACTCCGGAAATTTTGGTTCAAGATGGCTTCTATTGTTCTACGGATATTTAATTCTTCATTACGGGCTGCAATAATAACTGATACAGTCTTTGTATATGTTAAAGGACTTTGGGCTGTCTGAATCGCAGCCCAGCCTCTACGCATCCATAAGACTAGGATAGCATATACACAGGCAAAACTGATTAATAAATAGCTAAGAATTTGTATCACCGAAAAAATTAATCTTAAAGACAAAAATAGAACCAAATACCGCAGGCAAAATCAAATTGACGAACCAAATACATGATACAATAGCCATCACCGCAATTTCCTGTGTTGTAATATAGCTATAAAGATTACTTGCAACAAAACTTCGGACACTGAAATCGAAAATATCCAATGTCGGTAGTGCCGCCTGAACGAAAAATAAGATAAAAATCATCAAAATCATCGAGAGAAGCGGTAACTCAGGCAAAGTCAATTTCATCAATATTATATACTGTGAAGTAAAAATAATGAACCGGGCCAATGAATTTACCAGCACAAGACTAAGTTCACGGCCGGAATAATGTTCCAGTACCTCAAAGAATGGTTTAATTTTCGCTAAAAATCTTATTTTGCCAACGAGGATATCTACCCATCTCACATTAAAGTATAATATCACAAATCCTGCAGCATAAATAATAGCGAGCAACCAAACACCAAATTGTACAGATAAAGGCGTGGATAAAAACTTACAGATAAACCATGCTATACTTAGTGATCCTGCAACACTTGTCAATACCAATTGTGCAAATAACCCTACACCCATTGCAACAGCACCCTTAGCGCGATTTTGGGGTTTCAGGAACAATACCCTTCCACCGTATTCACCAATCCTATTTGGTGTAAAAATCGCCCAAGTAAGCCCACAGAAAACGGATTGAAATGCCTGCCAAAATGAAATATGCTCTAGCTTGGATGCGAGATAGCGCCACTTCACTACCTCCAAAAGCCAGTTAACAAGCATTAAAGCCACAATCAAAATAAGCGTCCAGACAACAGAATGTTGCTCTAATCCTACGATTAAGGTCTTAAATTTCTCGATATTGCTCTTATCAGATATCTTAGTAATAATGTACCATGTTGCAAGCACAAAAACCAATATCTTCAATAAAAGACTGATATATTTTTTTTGTCTCCCAGTCACTTTTGATAATTAGAGAGCAATGTTACTAAATTTTAGCCAAATGATTAAGTTTTGTGTCTAGCAATCCACTTATAAAAAGCAAATTTTGTAATATTGTACATGCAGAAGGAAAAGGCGAAAGAAAGAATCATCCTAGGAATTGACCCCGGTACGGTAATACTTGGCTATGGCATTATCAAGGAGGTGGGTAATACAATCTCCCTTATCTCGATGGGTGTCATCAAAATGGGACATCTCGATGACCATGCGCTAAAACTACAACGCATCTTCAAAAAGACCTCCGCACTCATGCAGGAATATAATCCAGACTGTGTGGCCCTGGAGTCACCCTTCTACGGCAAAAATATTCAGGTTATGCTCAAACTGGGACGGGCACAAGGAGTTGCAATGGCAGCAGCACTCGCTCAAGATATTCCAATTTTTGAGTATTCACCCAGAAAAATAAAGCAATCTGTTACTGGAAATGGAAACGCAACAAAAGAACAGGTTTCTGCTATGCTCAAAAACCTGTTAAAATTTGAAGAAACACCACAATTTTTAGATGCAACAGATGGACTAGCAATCGCTGTCTGCCACTCGTTTCAAAAAAATAGTACTTCAGGAAGCAGCAAATCCTATTCAGGTTGGACCGCATTTATCAAAGACAATAAAGATCGGATCAAGTAACTACATTTGTACCTGACGGATGACATTCTTCACATTTAATTCCACAATATCAGTCATTGTCTTGCATTTTAAATAGGAATTATTTTGGTAAAACTCGGCATACCCCTCGCGGAGCTGCTTGATATTTTCGGGTGTTGAAAGCATCTGTGTCTGGGAAGCATCCCGAAGATCGGCGATCCGATGCCGCTCACTTCGAACTCTATGTACAATCGAAGAACGTTCCTCCTGCTGATACTGTAATACCGTCTTTTCCGTTAAATGCTCCATAGCCAGTTTAACATAAGGGTAGTTTTCTTTAAAGAACTGGGGCATATATACCTTGGGGTTTCCTTCATAAAATTGCTGGTCAAAATCAATAGCTCTAATTCTAAACTGAAAATCATCAAAATCGGGTGTAATCTGCATAACAAAATTATACGCACGCATGTCACCCAATAGCGTGATAATACAACGTTCATTGAACTTAACGAATTCCTTGGAAATACGTGTCAAATTGTAATCTGGGGTAAACATTCTCGTTTGCGAAAATATATCTCCAGGAATACCAACAATATGCTCCTCAACTAATGTATCCTGATCGACCATATAGTTGACCTGATTTGGAGATAATATTTCTTCCAGCTCTAAACCATAGATCCGGGACGCATCGGCTTGTTTGATATAAAAATAATCATACACATCATTGAGCCTATTTACTATACGAATCCGAAATGGCCTTGTATTACCAAAACCACAGTACTCAACACGATCAATATATTTATGCTCCACAATCCGTGTATTGCCCGAAGCTTTAAGTTTGGCATAGATGACCTTTAGTCCATCGTATAACTGATCGATAAGATATTGCGGATAAAGTGGCGTTTCCCAAAACGTATCATTGCCAAATTTATCCATTACAGGTGCTGTTTCTGTAAAATTCAGGAGATCCTTATAGCCAATGGGTAACTTTTCATCCCGTTGATATAGCTTAAGATATTTATGAAGCCCTTCTCCCACCTCAAAAATTGGCTTCTTCCTCGAAATCTTTACATCTTGAACTTCTTCCATCTTTAATTTAAATATTGAGATTTTAGCTATGTGTATGGAAACTTTATTTGTTACTTCTTGATAACATCCTCAGTTGAACTGGTACTCAAAGTATTATAAAATAGTTATGTCCTAACGGACAGCATACGATGGTTTTTCTCAGGTTTCTGCTCTCTCAAAATAACTTATCATAACAACTAATACAGTAAGATAACGAAACCAACTGAAATCCTTACAATAAAATCACCTCTAAAACAATTATAAGCACTTTCATTCAAAAACATATAACATTATCAATATCAATAAGTATTTTTTATTAAATTTACATCTATAAACCGAAAATTCTTAGTAATTTTGAAATAAATTTAATTATTTTAGCAGTTGGTCAACTTTTGATGTACTGACCAATGAATGAAACACAAAACCCATTGTTAATGGAAAATCAATATGCAAACTATGATCTAGACAATTTGGATATCCAAATCCTGTCTATTCTAATGAATGATGCTTCTATTCCTTATACTGAAATAGCAAAAAAGCTAATCGTATCAGGTGGTACCATCCACGTTAGAATGAAAAAGATGGAAGAGTTAGGTATCATTAGAGGTTCAAATCTTATTATCAATCCCCAAAAAGTTGGATTTGATATTACCGCCTTCCTCGGCATCTATCTAGAAAAAGGTTCACAATATGCAGATGCAGTAGATAAATTGAAAGAAATCAAAGAAGTGGTTGAGTTACATTATTGTACTGGCCAATACAGTATTTTTGCAAAAATTATCTGTAGGGACACGGTCCACCTCAGAAAAGTATTGAACGAAGATATCCAATCTGTGCCCGGGATTCAGCGTACAGAGACGATCATCTCCCTTGAGGAAAGTATTAAGCGTCAGATCAGCTTAGTCTAGTATAAAAAAAGCTTCCAACAGTTGGAAGCTTTTTTTATACGATCTTTTGTAGCATAGCGATATATAAATCTATACCTTCCCTAATTTCATCTATATAAATAAATTCATCAGCCATATGCGATCGTGCACTGTCCCCTGGCCCCAGCTTTAGAGAAGGCACCGGAATAAGCGCTTGATCACTCATCGTTGGCGATCCATACAGTTTACGGCCAAAAGCAACCCCCGCCTGAACAATAGGATGTGTCTCCGGGATAGATGAAGACTTTAAACGTGTAGATCGCGCAGAAATGTCGGAGGACACGTGAGATTTAATAATCGCCAGCGTTTCCTCATTGGTATAAGCATCCGTCGTCCTTACATCAACGACAAAACTACAATTGGCCGGTACCACATTATGCTGCGCTCCCGCTTGAATCATCGTCACGGACATTTTGATTGGCCCCAATGTCTGCGATGTCTTATCAAAAGCAAAATCTTTAAACCATTGAATATCACTGATGGCTTTATAAATAGCATTATCACCTTCATTACGAGCAGCGTGGCCTGCTATCCCTACTGCATTACAATCCAATACCATCAGTCCTTTTTCGGCCACAGCAAGATCCATCAGTGTTGGCTCGCCAACGATTGCAAAATCAATCGATCCGATATCTTCCAAGACAGATTCAATACCATTTCTGCCGGAAATCTCCTCCTCGGCACTCGCAACCAGACAAAAATTATATCTTAAATCCTTCTCTTCATAAAAATACAGGAAGGTCGCAATCAATGATACCAAACAGCCACCGGCGTCATTACTCCCCAAGCCATAGAGCTTCCCCTCTTCTTCCGTAGGAGCCAATGGATCACGGGTATAGCCTGGATTAGCTTTCACTGTATCATGATGCGAATTAAGTAAGATAGTTGGCTTATTTAGATCGTAATGGGCATTGTATACCCAAACATTGTTCCCTTTTCTAAATGTCCCTATATGTTTTTCGCTGAAAAATTGTTCGATCAAGGCGGCAGTATGTACTTCCTCCCGGCTTAAAGATGAAACAGCAATCAATTGTCTTAATAAAGCTAGACTATCCTGAAATAAGCTAGCTTTATCATTCATGATACAATCCTCCGGCCTTATCCGCAGACAGTTTTATTCCTTTAATGAAAGCAGAACTAAAACCATTATGTTCCATTTCATTCAATCCAGCGATTGTACATCCCTTTGGCGAAGTTACTTTATCAATCTCTCCTTCCGGATGAGCATTGGTATGCAACAATAAATCAGCCGCTCCTTTTGCAGTCTGAACGGCCATTTTAAGCGCGTCGTGTGCATGAAACCCGATCTCTACACCACCTTGTGAGGCTGCCCGTATTGCTCGTAAGAAAAAGGCTATTCCACATGCACACAAAGCAGTAGCAGAGGTCATCAGATCTTCATTGATAATGACAACAGAACCTACGGTTTCAAACATTCGCTCTACTTCAGCAAGGCTACCATCCGTGGCATTATCGCTAGCGATACAGGTCATCGACTGAGCAATTGCAATTGCCGTATTCGGCATCGCTCTAATTACTGTTGCATCATCACCCAACTCGGCTTTCAGATCAGCACAAGAAACACCAGATACGATGGATACAAAAATCTGATTTTCTTTGTCTATTTCGGGGGCAACTTCGACCAATACCTTTTTTAATTGTTGTGGTAATATAGCAAAGACAACGATATCAGCGCTTTTGACAGCTGCTTTGTTATCATTGCTGACAGAAAATCCTTGCTTGGCCTCTTCCGCCAATGCATTCAGATTTCTACGGGTCAATGTAATATCAGCGGCACTGGCAAATTCACTTTTTACAAGCCCTTTTGCCAAAGAGAGACCGATATTACCACTTCCGATAATAGTGACCTTTTTCATAGTTGGGTTTAGATTAGATTACAGCATTATTTTAATGTCAAACAGGTACCGAACTGCCCTTGCTGAAACAAGTGCAAATTATTGGCATGACCAATATACACCTCCTGAACACCTTTATTTATCGCATTAAATGCATTTTGCAATTTCGGGATCATACCATCATTAACGATTCCAGATTCTTTGAGATATTCAAACTCCTCTGATTTAATTGTTGGTATAACAGAATTCTCATCTGTCACGTCGCGCAATACACCATTTTTTTCAAAACAATAGACCAACGACGTTTCATAGAGAGATGCCAAAGAAACAGCCAACGATGATGCAATCGTATCAGCATTGGTATTGAGCAATTGCCCTAAACCATTATGTGTAATAGCGGAAAATACCGGAACGAAACCCGCTTCCAAGAATTTTTTAATCGCCAATGTATTGACAGAATCGTGCAATAAATCACCGACAAAACCATAATCAACATCCTTAACCGGACGTTTTATAGCCTTTATCACGTCACCGTCAGCACCTGTCAAACCCACAGCATCACATTTCATTTTTTGTAATTTGGCAACGATAGTTTTATTCGTCAATCCAGCATATACCATAGTGACCACCCGAAGCATATCCTCGTCAGTGACCCTACGCCCTTCTACCATTTGAGCTTGCAAACCAAGTTCGCTTGCCAAACGTGTCGCAATTTTACCTCCACCATGCACTAGGATTTTTTTCCCAGACAATGCAGAAAATTTTTCTAAAAAAGAATCTAACTGGCTCTCATCATCGATAATATTCCCGCCAATTTTTATAATATTTAATACACTATTAGCCATTACGCAACTTTTCCCAAATAAAAATAGTTTTCCTATATTCTAAAGACCTGTCTTAAACTAAGTCTTCAAGCATTCGTTTTAAAACAACCTGAGCTGCCCAAACGCGATTGCTAGCCTCTTTAATAACCAACGAATTAGGGCCATCCAGAATCTCAGCGGACAATTCCAAATCACGTCTTACCGGCAAACAATGCATCACCTTTGCATCATTTGTCAAAGAGAGCTTTTCGTTATCCATCATCCAATCTTCATCCACAGTATACACCTCACCGTACTCCTGATAGGACGACCAGTTTTTCACATAAACAAAATCAGCGTCCTTCAGACTTTCGTTTAAATTTGTCGATATTGTAGCCCCCTTTGTAAAATCCTTACTCAATTCATATCCCATAGGCTGTGCGATTGTAAACTCAACGAGCCCCTCCTCCTGTGCCTTACACATCCATTCAGCAAATGAGTTTGGTACAGCTTGAGGCAATGCTTTAACATGCGGAGCCCAGGCCAATACAACTTTTGGTTTTGCTGTCTTTTTATGTTCAGTAATGGTAATTATATCCGTTAAACTTTGTAATGGATGTCGTGTTGCACTTTCCAGAGAAATGACAGGTACCCCGCAATATTTAATAAATTTATTGAATAGATCCTCGCTGTAATCTTCCTCACGATCCTTCAACTTTGGAAAAGACCGTAAGCCCAAGATATCACAGTACTCCCCCATGACCGCTGCAGCCTCCCGGATATGTTCAACAGTTGTACCATTCATCACAACACCGTCCTGTGTTTCAAGCGCCCAGCCATCCTTATCCATATTCATGACCATCACATTCATACCCAAATTCATCGCTGCTTTTTGGGTACTCAGCCGCGTACGTAAACTAGGATTCAAAAATACAAGCCCCAAAGTCTTATGTTTACCTAGGTCCTGATTATCATAAGGCGCAGCTTTTAAGGCTAAAGCCTCTTGAACAACATCTGCTACACTGGATACATCTTTAACAGAGAAAAATTTCTTCATCTATATAAATCATTTATACGAGCACTACTACGGCACAATAATCTGTGCGACTCGCTTTGTTCATTTATGTCGATAGAACGATCTTGATCAATAGTATACTAGCAAAGAACCAACGATCATCGTTTTATCAATTATATCATTATGCGACTACAACCGCTTTTATATGTTCTTTCAATGCCGATAAAAACTGATCCGCATGCTCCCTGGTAATGTTTAATGCCGGAAGCAATCGAATAACAAAAGGTTTGGCTTCACCTGTAAAAATGTGATTTTTTAACAAAAGATCCTTCTTAACGTGTCCCAAAGACGCTGGAAGTTCGATTCCAATCATCAATCCTCTCCCCCTTACTTCGACAATCTCGTCAATTTTCCTTAGCTCGTCGATAAGATACTGCCCTACAGCATTCGCATTCTCCATCAACCGATCTTGTTGGATCACCTCTAATACAGCCAATGCTGCCGCACAGGCCAAATGGTTACCTCCAAAAGTTGTTCCCAAACTGCCATGACTAGCTTTAAATTTAGGAGAAATACTGATCGCACCGATGGGAAAACCATTCCCCATGCCTTTCGCCATGGTATAAATATCAGCTTCAACACCAGAGTAATCCTGCGCATAAAACAAACCCGTTCTTCCATAACCACACTGTACTTCATCAGCAATAAACACAGCGTTATATTGGTCACAAAGAGACCGAATCAATCGAAGAAAAGAAACTGAAGCCTCTCTAATACCACCAACTCCCTGAATGCTTTCCACAATAACGGATGAAATTTCCTCACCATAGGACGCGAAAGCGCTGGTTAAAGCCTCTTCATCATTAAAAGGAAGAAAAACAACATTGTCCGTTTCGTTAACAGGAGCTATTATACTCGGATTGTCCGTTGCAGCAACAGCCAATGAAGTCCTACCGTGAAAAGCTTTTGAAAATGCAATAACCTTTTTTCGCTTATTATAGAAAGAAGCTAATTTTAACGCATTTTCATTTGCCTCAGCACCTGAATTGCACAGAAATAAATCATAATCTACCTTACCAGATACTTCACCTAGCAATCGAGCAAGTTCACGCTGAATTGGAATTTCAACAGAATTAGAATAGAATCCAATACGATTCAATTGTTCTGTAATACGTTGCACGTAATGCGGATGTGTGTGTCCGATCGATATCACGGCATGACCACCATACAAGTCCAAATAAGCATTTCCTTCGGCATCCCACACCGTAGATCCATTAGCTTTAACTATATTAATGGGATTAATGGGATAAACATCAAATGGTTTCATCTTAATGAATTCTAGATTGATAAACGAAATAGCTTGTAATAGAAAAGCTATCAGATTTTAGCAATACAAATATATCAGTTATAACGGTAGGAATGGTCATAAAATAAAAAAAGTCCTCTTAAAAAGAGGACTTTTTCTATTTTAACGGGATTAGAATTATTCTCCGTCAACTTTTTCTTCACCTTCTACTTCAGGTTTCACTTCAGCAGGAGCTTCAGTTTCAACTGCAGTAGCAGCTTTCTTAGCACCACCACGACGGCGAGTAGCTTTTTTCTCAGCAGCAGCAGCTTTTTTACCATAGATTTCGTTGTAATCAACTAGTTCGATGAAAGCCATTTCCGCGTTATCACCTAAACGGTTTTCCATTTTGATGATACGCGTATAACCACCTGGACGGTTAGCTACTTTTTCAGAAATTTCGCGGAATAAGATAGAAACTGCGTCTTTATCTTTCAAATAAGCGAATACTGTACGACGAGAGTGAGTTGTGTCGTTTTTAGATTTAGTAATCAAAGGCTCTACGTATGTACGCAATGCTTTAGCTTTAGCCAAAGTAGTTGTAATACGTTTGTGTAGGATTAATGATGTTGCCATGTTAGCCAACATAGCCTTTCTATGGCTATCCGTACGACCTAAGTGATTAACTTTTTTTCCGTGTCTCATTTTGATTTTATTATACTATATATACCGTTCTCGCCTCGCTTCAAATACTAAATTTATGACAGGTCAAAACCTATCCCTTTTTAGTAATCAGCTTCCAAGAGGAATTACATATAGTGGTAGCTTAATAAATTATTATTCTTCGTCTAATTTAAATTTCGCTAAGTTCATTCCGAATGATAAACCTTTTGATTTAACCAACTCTTGGATTTCGCTTAACGATTTTTTACCGAAGTTTCTGAATTTCAACATATCAGCTACGTCGTAAGTGACCAACTCAGCTAATGTGCGGATATCAGCAGCTTTCAAACAGTTCAATGCACGAACTGAAAGATCAAGATCCACTAATTCTGTTTTCAAGATCTTACGCATGTGTAAGATTTCCTCGTCAACAACTTTAGTTTCTTCTTTCGTTTGCGACTCAAGAAGCATATTCTCATCAGAGAATAAGATAAAGTGTTGAATTAAGATCTTAGCAGCTTCTTTTAAAGCTTCTTCGGGGTGAATTGAGCCATCTGTAGAGATATCTAACAACAATTTCTCATAGTCAGTTTTTTGCTCTACACGGTAATTCTCAATGGTATATTTAACATTCTTGATCGGAGTAAAGATCGAATCGATTGCGATAACACCTACTGGGGCATCAGTCACTTTATTCTCATCTGCATTTACATAACCACGACCTTTAGCAATACTCAATTCCAATTCAATTGTCACTGCGGTATCCATATTACAGATTACAAAGTCTGGATTTAAGACAGTAAAGTTATTAGAGAATTTTGTGATATCACCAGCTAAGAATTGTTCTTGACCATTGATTACTACAAATACCTTTTCGTTGTCGCCAATCTCACCTGTTTTTTTGAAACGAATTTGTTTCAAGTTCAAGATAATCTCAGTTACGTCTTCAACAACACCTTTGATCGTTGAAAATTCGTGCGAAACGCCAGAAAACCTTATCGACGTAATTGCATATCCTTCTAACGAGGACAATAGAATACGGCGCAAAGCATTGCCAATGGTTACACCAAAACCAGGCTCCAATGGACGAAATTCAAACGTACCATCAAAATCCGTAGATTTTTGCATGATAACTTTATCCGGTCTTTGAAATGCTAAAATTGCCATTTATTT
>JAITLV010000132.1 GCA_031277685.1 Sphingobacterium sp.
ACTAAATTTCCTCCGATAAATTTTAAAGATTCTCCACCTTTATCTATCGAAAAAAATTGTTCTTCCCATTCAGCTAATTTTTCTTTGTCAATTCCGATAACTTCTAGTGCTTCGTCAATATTGATCTCGTTGATGTCATCGTACCCATTGAACCATTTAATATACGTATACCAAAAAAACGCATTGTCTTCTAAGTTGTTTAGTGTAATTTGTCTATTCATATTTAGCTACTGCTATTTAAAATTGGTCCGACAAGCCAATTTATTATACTACCTCCCCTTCAGCTAATATAGTGGAAATATCTTTTGGTTAAACCACCATAAATTTTATTATTTTATCCATCAAACTTGAGGTACTTCTCGCAGTTGGATCCCGGGCGAAAAATCCGCTTTCAAAATATCTTGTTCGAAAAATTATCCTGCCTATCAGACTATCAACGCGATGCAATGCGTTAGGTATGCAGTTCTATTTCTTACCCTATGCCAAGTCGATCGAAGAACAAATCTGTTAGATTTGTAAGACTGCAAATGATCAAAATCCAGATAAAATGGAACAGAGGGTTATCAAATGTAGTCTATACTGATAAAGAAAAAAATAATTAAAAATATAAAGCTATGCAAAAGATTATTCCAAACCTTTGGTTTGACAGTAATGCACAGGAAGCCGCGGAATACTACCTTTCGGTTTTCAAAAATGGAAAAATAATCAATATTACGTATTACCCCAATTCGGAAGCCGAAGGCCTAGCTGATTTCCAGAAAGATTTCGCTGGGAAAGTGCTTACCGTTGAGTTTGAGATTCTGGGAATGCGTTTCATCGGGATCAATGCCGGACCGATATTCAAATTTAACGAGGCTATTTCGCTGATGATCCCCTGTAAAGACCAGACTGAAATAGACTACTATTGGGAAGCACTTACATCGGATGGAGGACAGGAGAGCGTTTGCGGGTGGCTGAAAGACAAATTCGGATTAAGCTGGCAGGTTTGTCCTGAAAATTGGGCGGAACTCAACAAAAGACCGGGCGCATTCAAAAAAATGATGGGCATGAAAAAGATCATTATTGCCGATTTCTAAAACTAGGTAACGACAAAGTCCATATTCAAACACTGGTGTAAACTCGAAAAAATAAACGTACCGGCAACGCAGCAATGGCCGCTAGGTTTCAATCATAGACCGAGGCCTTCTTAAAAATTTGAAAATGCGTCTCTGATTATTGCGCAAGCCATTATCTTTCAATAGGAGATTGGTCTAGGTAATTTTCAAATATCGAAAATCCGACAGCAGTAACATCCAAGGCAGCATTGGACAGAATAATAATTGCTTTTTGAGATTTATCATCAAATGCCACAAAAGACCTAAATCCACCTGTACCTCCAGAATGATGAAATATCGCCTTACTTCCAGCTTTTTTAACACGCCACCCTAATGCCATTACCTGATCTTTGTCTGCAAAAGTCAGCTGATGAGTTAAATGAATGGCCTTTGTCAGTTTATTTTTGAAGCCTAACTGTGCCTTCATAAAAATAATCATATCGTCCAATGTAGATCTTATGGCACCAGATCCCGCCAAAGATTCCAAGTGCCAATACGACGTTGGCCTACCTTTTTCATCGTATCCTTGTACCACGTCGGTATCCCCTAGCGATGTATTTTTCATTCCTAAGGGCAAACAAATATTATCAATGACCAATTGTCCAAAACTTTTGTTACTATGACGTTCTAATGCTACACCTAAAACCCCAGCGCCTAAATTTGAATAAGAAAATCTGACTCCGGTCTGAGACGAAACATGATAATTTTTAAGGAAATGGAAGAGTGAATCAACCTTATAATGACTATAAGGATCTGCCGGAACGGCATTAGTCGTAAAAATATTATCCGGGAGCCGAGGAAATCCAGCGGTATGATTTGATAATTGAACAAGTGTGATCGGATGACCATGCCATGCTAAACGAGGAATGGAATCGGGCAGGTATTTACTGATCGGATCCTCTAATTGCATATTGCCATCAACGACTTCTTTTGCCAATAAAAGTGAGGTGAAAATTTTTGTAACTGAACCAATCTCAAAAATACTTTTGGAAGCATCTGGAAGTTGTTTACTTGTCTTAGCAATAGCTCCATAACTATATTTTCTTTGTCGCTTTCCATCAATTACCGCTAACATAATACCTGTGGCAGCACCCTTTTGAATATAAGGCCTGACGATTTTTTCCACCAGCAAATCTATGGAGTCTTTTAACGGATTATTACTTTCTGCTTTGAAATTCTTATCTTCTATGAAAAATGGCAGTTCCTTAAAATTCATCCTTAGAACCTGTTTCTCATTATCAAGCAGAACAGAAAATAATTGTTCGGAGTTTTCAAATTGAATGGTATAATTATACCCGTTTTTAGTAGAATCAACAAAAGAAAAATATTGCATCAGGCCCACATTTGCCACAAACTTCCGCATTCCCAACGAAAACTTTTCTTTTGAAATTTTAGATTGATAAGTGGCGGACGATTGCCCGTAAATCACGTCTGATTTTTTTTCATTAAAAAGTCTTTGAAACTCCTCCATAAAATAATTGTAATCGGCACGAGTAGTCTGGGCAGGTAAGTACCGTACCGAGAACAGCAATAAAACCAGGAGACTGTAAAATCTATAATTTGGTTTAATTTTCATTTTTGTGTATTTCGGGTATGTTTAACAAATTTAATATATCCAATTGAAGAATCTTTACTATTTTCATTAATAAGATTTTATCTACATTGTCAAGAATATGCATCAATTATTGAATTTTTAAAATATAAAATTTGGAAGATAATCGATTACATCATTTAATTAAAATTATTAGGCAGTTGTTCCCTTTGAATGATAAGGAGGTTCTACTCTTGACGGATAGTATCAGCATTTTTTCCGCAGAAAAGGAAAATAACCTGATCAGACCGCTGCATGTTGCCGATCGGCTTTTTTTCCTAGAAAAGGGAACTGTTAGAAGTTTTTATCAGAAAGATTATAAAGAAATCAATACCGAATTCTTTTTTGAAAATGATTTTTTTACTGCGTTTACAAGTTTTCTTACCCAGGAAAAAACGAACTTGCATTTTCAATGCATTGAACATTGTGATTTAATAAGCATACCAAAGGATCTCATAGATAAATTGCTCCGGAAGGATACCAAATGGAATATTTTATTGCATAATATTTTAGCCAATGAATATATCAAAAAATGCCGCAGGGAAAGTTCCTTTCTGCTTTTGGATGCCAATGAACGATATCACTATTTTCTAAAACAATTCCCGGATGCAGATAATCGGATACCGCTTTTCCATATTGCTTCATACCTTGGGATGAGTCCTGAAACACTCAGTAGGATCAGGAGTAAAAAAATCAACCAAATTGATCTAAGTCAAGTAAACAATATTTAGATTTCCACACTTTTGTCATAGTAAAATTGAAATCATTTATGGAAAAAAGAGTAAAATTTGACTTCGAGATATTCTTTACGAACGGCGGTAGTATCAAAGGGGAAGATTTCAGATTAGATATATCTGGAGACGATATCATTGACAGTGCCCTGGCGGACTACATCGTTGAAGATATGCAGTTGCTCATGGTAGGAAAAGTTAATATCCTTAACAAAGAAATCCTCATTGAGCCCCATAAACGTAAACCAATTGATGAAAGTGTGGCGGAAGATTTCTTAATAGATTTAAGTCATACAATAGAGGATGGCCTGATCACTTACAAGGGGCTACCCGCACCGATTATTTGCGACTATCTCTCCAGGGAACAATCAAAACAGAACTATGATAGCGATACATCTTTTCAGATTGGAAAAATAGAGATGGTCACTAACACCGGAACTTATATCGATTGTCCATTTCATAGATTTGCGGATGGCAAAGACACAGCTCAAACAGCATTAAAAGATTTTGCGCAGCTGGATGCTGTGATGATCCATATACCATTTACAGAAACCCTGAAAATTACAGAAGATCATCTTAAAAATAGAGAAATCAGGAATAAGGCTGTATTAATACAGACCGGCTGGGATAAACATTGGAATACGGAGCTATATTATCAAAACCATCCGTTTCTTACCGAACAGGCGGCAATGTATCTCCGGGACTGTAAAGTTAAACTTGTAGGTATTGATTCCCATAATATAGATGACACGGATGGCAGAACAAGACCTGTTCATACGGTGCTATTGGGTGCCGGGATTTTAATCGTTGAACATCTCTGCAATTTGAATAAATTACCTGCTGAGAATTTTACGTTTACAGCCGCTCCACCAAAATTTAAAGGTGTGGGGACTTTTCCGGTCAGGGCATTTGCTTCTGTTGAAAAGAAATAATTATATTCAAATACGAAATCACCTTTAACAAGAAACACAATTACATGAAAAATAACGTAGGATTAACAAAAGATGCAGGCTGGCAGTTCGGAATCAGAAAAACTATGCCAGCAAACCTAGAAACATTGTGGAATGTCTTTTTTTCAGACCGGGGATTAAGTTATTGGTCTGAAGGCGTAGACCAGGATTTTTCAACTTTTAATAAATATTCACATATCCGGACAAAGTGGAAGCACAAAGATTTCACAGAAGAAGCCAATTTACAGATCAGATTTATTCCTTCGAAAAATCAAGATAAAACAACAATTTCGTTTCATGTTGATAAATTAAAAAATGAAAGCCAGCGTGAAGTGACGAGAGCATATTGGTCAAAAGTGATTGAAGATCTGAAGCTATTGCTTGACTCTTAAATCCCATATGAATAGGGATTGTTTTATCTTCCCTAATCTTCCAAAACTAACTCAAATAGACCTGGATAGCTCTTTACAATGCCTTTCTGATCGACTGTGATCGACGAGGAAAATACGGTAGCAAGATTGTCATACAGATATTCATCCTTCTTCTTTCTGCTATAAAGCTGTTTGACTGGCTTTATTTCATTTTCAAGAATGTTGATGTATATGACATCAATAGACTTTGATTGCCCTATATCCAGTAACAAATTATTGATTGGCAATGTATTTGTAAAAGGTGTAACCGAAATATCGATAAAGAGAAATTCATTGAACTCCGGTCTAGGAATTCCATTGATCGACCATAAACCTGCAGAGTTTGTACCGGTAATTAAATTTTTGTGCCCTTCAATTTCTGTTTTTATTTCAAATTCCTGTATGCACCAATTTCTGTCTATTTTTAAAACATAATCTACATTATAAATACGGTTTAAATAGTTGCCAATGATAGACGATTTTACATAATAGGCATCATTTTTCAGTTCTATCGTGCAATCTTCCCAGGATTTATAAACCAAGCCTCTCCAGATAATCTTTCTCATTTCGATCTA
>JAITLV010000151.1 GCA_031277685.1 Sphingobacterium sp.
CTGCTTATTGTGTTTATATTGTGTAAATACTTGTATTTCGTTAATTTATGCATAGCATAGCAAAATGCGGTGCAAGATACAATTTTTATAAAAAAAAACGGAATATTTTCCTGAATGTAATAAAACAAATTTGAAAACTATTTGTATTCTGCTGTTTTTTACTACAAAGTTTATGATCAGGTCAGCGTAATCTGCTGTAAACCATCTGTAGCAGCGTTATTTGCTTGTCATAGCCATTTATTGCTCATGGAGCTTAACTCCCATTCGGAAGGTTGTTTTCCGGCCTCATATAAGCGAGGGGGGAAAGTAGCGGTGCAACAATACCTGAAACAAATAAATAGCAGGGGCTTTTATCTGCCTATTGATGGGAATAAACTGTTGTCTTTAATAATGACGACACCAGTGGCATTCTGTATGTTGGCATGGAGTAAATCCTTGTCAGACGTAAATGATGATCCCGACAGGTTGCCACGTTGGCCTTTAAAGAATGCTGTGACTGGTAGATTATTGTAAAAAGTCCTATTGGGGTCTTTTGCACCTTCGTCATAGACGATTTCCTCGGTTTTTAGAATAGATCCATCCGCCATCGTGACCACCACATTTTTCGTGAAGATTGTTGTCTTTTCTTTTTCCCTACGAATCGCATGGTCAGATGTAATACGTTGTGTTTCCTTGAGGTTTTCGTCATAGAAGATGATTTTTATACTCTTTGGGAACTCATATACTTCTGTACTATCATGTTTGATTCGCATTTCAGGTGCTGTAAGATTGGCTTTGACCCGCGTTGAATCACTATAGATGACATCTACATGGCGGGAGATATCCACAGCCTCTTCTTTTTTTAAATTGGCAATCCGATCGACCTCCTTTAAATCGGGCTCACAGGAAGTCAATAAGAGCGCCCCTAGTAAAAATGGAATTACTAGGGGCGATATATGTTGAAATATGGATCTTGCAGTTACTTTGCTTACCATTATCTTAGTCAAATTGATTTCTTCTGAACCAACGGTCATTGAGTGTAAAGCCAATATTGAAATTGATGTAACGCTCACGTAGAAGACCATTGGACACTTTACCCATCTGGCCAAATTCTGCTGAGAAATTGATTTTGGAGAACGCAGTTGAATAGGTGGTTCTTGCCAGAGGTAAGCCTACACCTACAGTGACGGCCATATCATTGATATTTTCTCCACCCTGAAAATATTGTGTTTTGTTGTATCTAAAACCAAGGCGATAATCTACTTGATTTAGATACCTAAGCGATGATCTATCAGGTGTCAACTGCCCACCCACAGCTACACCGTAATTTTTGCGAAGCTGGTTTTCACCATTTCTAACCTGAAATCTAGACCAATCTGCATATTTGAAATCTGCTCCAACTAACCATTTTCCACTTTTTGCAAATGTAACCCCTATATTATGTTTTAAGGGAAGGGTTAAATGTCGGCTGATACGATCGGACATATAGGTCGTATCAATCGGAATATTTTGATTGTCAGGATCAGATGATGGTTGCGTTCTGGTATCAATGATCGTTGTTCTTTCTTTTATATCGTTATTCAATGATCCTGAATAACCAAAGCTCAATACATGTTCCTTGCCTATGGGCTGTTCGTATTGTAAACCATAGTCAAAGATAATACCCTGGATCTCACGTTTATTTTGACGTTGTGGGTTCAAAGCGCCAGAAGACAGCGGGAATTCAACACGGCTATAATCATTTAAAGTACCAAACAGATAAGACATATTGGCACCGATGCTCAAACCTTTATAAACTCGTACACCCCAACCAGCGTATGCTTTTGTCAAGCCACCTTCACCAGTAAAAACCTTATTGTAGATTTCTGAATTAATGCCTTCCTGTGTATTTGTGCGGTAACCCACATCAGAGAACGGTAATATACCCATACTGATACCACCAAACTTTTTCATTGGAAAGGTCATCGTAATGTGGCTAAATGCAAAATCAGCTGTATTGGCGGATCTGGTCGTTGATTTTAGGTCGGTATAATTGCCATAAAGGCCTGCGTCAAAAACACTGACTCGTGCAGCTGAGTAAGATGCCGGATTGCTCGGGTTGGTATTGTATACACCATCAAATGAACGGATACCTGTATTGATCCCCCCCATAGCTCTGTATTGCGGTAATAAATCTTCCCGGATCTGACCTATTCCCAATTGAGAATATGGTGATGCGGATGTCGTTTTTTGGGCAAATGCGGTAGTAGAACTAGCTAAAATTCCACCTGCTAACAACAGTTGGAGTGATTTATTTCTTAGAGAGCTTATAAAGCGTTTCTGCATGGTCAACCTATATAATTGAGAAACTAATGTTTATTTAGTTTTAAGTGAAATCTTTGAGTTTTTTGACTCCTGTAATTAAATGTTCTTTGCTTTTATTCGCATACAAAACTATTCAATTTTTGTGAGCTTGTTAAGCCGATTTTGTTAAAAAAGGTTAAACGATTGTTGTACAGTTGTTTAGAAAAACTGAAAGTAGATTATCGTTAGTGCAATGATCGCATATACGACCTCGAAAAACCATTTCTTTTTGGCATATGTAAAGTAATAAGCCATATAAATCGCGATTGGAGGAGCACAAAGTAAAAAGTGGGCTTCTGTTAGTTTTTTATTCCAGTAAAAGGAGGCAACAGCCAGGCACAACATGAAAAATAACAATTGGAAAGACTTCCGGATATGCACGATACTCTTGAAAAAGTTATCTTTAAGGATCAGCAAGAAAAGTATCAATGTAAAAAGTACTGGAACCAATACGAGGTAGTCAACTAGTTGAATACGAATGGCTGTTGGAAACTTATAGGTAAAGGGTAGCCATATGGTGTAAAATAGTTCCATTTTTCCTACCCATAAGTAGATTACTGCCAGTATAAAATAGATTGTAGCCAGTCCCAATAATGGTGTGATCCATTCACGCCAATTGAATGGTCTAAAAATAAGAAGACTGATCCATAACAGGAAAAACATGCTCAAAAAGGGGAAGTAGATGAGACTTCCGATACCGACAATCATGCCTAGATCAAACATTTCGGCTTTCACATCGGTCTGACGATATAAGGAGAGCAATTTGCTCAACATCCAAATCGAAATAAAGTTACAGATTAACGTCGGGGAGAGGACCAGAAACGGTAAGAATAAACTGGCCAAGGTCATGTACATCAAAGCGACTAAAAAACTTGGTTTTCCCAGTAAGTTGAAATGGCTTGTGATGCGATTGAGTATCGTTGCCTGAAAAATAGTCAGCATTAATGTAATAAAGACATTCGTTGCAGGGGAGAGGTTGATCAAATTGTTCTCTCCTAATAGATTTCCAAGTGCAGGTTCAAAAATGACCGAATCAAGTTTATCCGGGAGGTGCAGAAATATGCCAAGGCATAGTACAAAACCCACAAGGGATAAAAATAGAATATTTATTGGGGTATAATTTCTGAACTGACTTATAATCATGGTATCCGATAAACAGTTGACTATTTATTCTTTTTTTCTAATTTCGTTACGCGGCGGTCAAGCAAGAAAAGAAAGAAAGCTAAACCGAGGAAAATGACCAGCATCACAAGAACAACCACATAGATTTTGCCCTCACTACGCAAGCCGGTTGCCATATCAACGTCATCCTGCGCAAATGTGCTTAAAGTCGATAAGATTAATAATGCTATTGACAATGTTATTTTTTTCATGCTATTATTTGTCTTTTAATGTTGATGAGAACTCGAGTGCATATTTGTGCTTTTTGCAACTATTATCTATCGCTCGGTTTCATCGGAATTTTATTTTTATCCGTGTTTGTATCCTTGTTACTCCTGCTGAATTTTGACAGCTGGCAATGCATATGCTTTTTTAGGAATCAATTTCCTGTTCTTTTCGCTCCAATAAACGTACGCGATAGCGGAGTGAACAGATCCAAAAAGCGATCATTGGCCATCCGATCATGGCGGCATAAAAAGTGGGACGAAGTTCGTTGCTCATTTGTAACTGCCCAAAGGTCGCATTTCCTCCACTTCCCGGGTGAAGGGAATCTGTCATTTTGGGTAAAATATAGAGCAATACAATGATGATCGGAAATGCAAAGATATTGTAGACTGCGGATATTTTAGCTCTTTTCTGCTCCTCTTCGAGTGCATTGCGAAGCACAAGGTAGGCTAGGTACATCAATGTTGCTATTGCGGAGCCATTTAATTTGGGGTCATTTGGCCAAGGCTCGCCCCAAGTGATGTTTGCCCACAACATACCCGTTGCCAGGCCAAAAAAGCAAAAGGTAATACCAGTATTGACAGCTTCTATCGCCATCAGATCATATTCTTGTTTTCCGGTATTGAGATATTTGATGCTATAAATAACAGAAATCAGATACATCACGATCATGGCTGACCACATCGGGACATGGAAATAGACATTTCGGATACTTTCGTGAAGGATAAAGAGGCGGGGTACAGGGCCCAGAAGACCGTTGATAATGACTGCACAGATAATCAGGACAGCTAATATTTTCCACCATTTTTTTCTCATGGTAAATTGAATTTAATTTGTTTTCAATTCTAAAATTTAATCACGCCAAAGGTACGGAAATAACAATAAAGAAATAGTGATCGTGATTACATTAATTGCGAGTAGTACGATTATTTCTCTTGTACTTGCGGCTCTTTCCAGGCCTTCTATCGCATTGCGGGAAAGCTTGATCAATACAATCAGTAGGGGGATTATGGCCGGAAAACTCAAGATGGCCATCAGTGTACTGTTATTTCCCGCTTTTGAACTTATGCCGGAAATCATGGTAAATACACTGGCAAAGCTGATGCTGCCCAGAATGACTGAAATGAAATATAAAGTAGGATCCCCCAAGGGGTTTCTAAAGATAAGCGAATAGACAAAGTAAGCTATCGTTGCCAGAATGGTCATCAAAAGCATATTGTAAATGACTTTGGCAAGGATGATCGCCCTTGGGTCGACTAGGGAATAATAGTAGAGTTGTCTGTTGGGGTTTTCCTGAACGAAACTCTTGTTGATCGCATTGATGGAGGCGAATAGCATGATAATCCAAAACAAGGCGTTCCAAACTGTCGTATCTACTGATTTGAATGCTTGATAACAAACAAATACAGTAGATACGACATATAATAGGATTCCGTTAATGGCGTATTTTGATCGCCATTCCAGAATGATGTCTTTAAGAATTAAGGTTTTTACCTGTTGCAGTAAAGTCATATCCCGCAAAGATACAAATGTATTTTAACCACAGGTCGTGGCTAAACCATCAATTCTTAAAAAAATGTTTTTTTTTACTTATGCATTAGAAATTTTTGATTTAGCAGCATCGGTTGTGTTATCGATTTTACTTGCTAAATTTTGTGCTGCATTGTTTGCATGGTCCAAAGCTTCTCTACCAGCTTCCTTCGCTTTGTTTTTCAATGCATCGGCATCATCTGAGGCTTTGCTGAAAGCTGCTTGCGCTTTTGATTTTAAGTTATCCAATTCTGCTGAAGCTCTGTTTGCTAACTTCTGCGCTTTTCTAGCTTCTTTTTTCGAAAGATCCTTCAATGATTTAGTTAAGCTTTTGATGCCATCATTTGCACGATCTAATTGTTTTTTCCCGTCATCTGTTCCTAAAAGATACCATGCAGCAGCTCCCGCAGCCAATCCTACCAAAGCAAATGCCACTAATCCATTTTTGCTATTTTTCATAATTCTTCTATTTTTTTATTGTGTATTCAAATGATAATCAAGTATGATACCAAATGAACAATCACCGGAACAATTTGTTTAAAAAGAATCAAGAATTAACAAAATTTTACATATCTACCTTTTGCTGTTTGGATTGCAGGGTGTAAAGGTGGCGATAGAGTCCTGTTTCTTTCTGTAATAGTTGGAAATGCGTTCCACTTTCCGAAACAACACCATTCTCGACGACGATAATCTTGTCAGCATCGACGATCGTTGATAAACGATGCGCAATGATAACGGATGTACGGCCACGCATTAGTTCCTCCAGGGCATCTTGCACTTGACGTTCGGATTCAGAATCTAGCGAGGATGTTGCTTCATCCAGAATCAGGATAGCCGGATCTTTGAGTAAGGCCCTGGCAATGGCGATACGTTGACGTTGTCCGCCAGAGAGTTTCACACCACGTTCGCCAACGACGGTATCGTATCCTTCTGGAAAATTTAATATAAATTGATGGGCATTGGCACGTGTCGCTGCTTCAGTGATTTCGGTTTCAGTGGCATCTAATTTGCCATAGGCAATGTTCTCGCGGATCGTTCCGCCAAATAGCAATACGTCTTGGGGGACAATAGCCACTTGGTTACGGATATCGCACAGGTCAAAATCGGTGGCTGGCTGATCATCATACAGTACCTCGCCTTTATTGCTTGTGTAAAATTGTAGAATTAAAGAAGCAATTGTTGACTTACCTGTTCCACTAGGGCCGACGATGGCAATTTTATCACCAGCATTGGCAGTGAAATTAATGTCTTTGAGGATTTCGATATCTGGTCGGCTGGGGTAGGAAAATGCCACATGGTTGAAACGAAGATTTCCACTCATCTTTTTGCGGATATCTTTACAGCTCGGTTCAACTTTGATCTTCTCCTGTGGCTCATCAAGAATTTCCAAAATCCGCTCACTTGCCCCCAGTGAGCGCTGGATGTTTGCGTATAATTCAGGGAAACTACCCATTGAACCCGCGACAAACATCGAGTATAAAATATAAGTCGTCAGATCGCCAACAGACATCTCATGGATGGACACTAATGCCGCGCCATACCAAATAACCGCAATAACAGCTCCGAAGATACAGAAGATAATAAATGAAGCAAAGGCACCGCGAAATGTAGCTCCCTTAACCGCTAATTTGACAACGGAGTCCATTTGATTGCTGTAGCGGTTGAATTCAAAGTATTCGTTTACAAAAGCCTTCACATTGCTGATCCCTAACAAGGTTTCCTGAACAATGCTATTTGACTCGGCCATTTTATCCTGTGCCTGTCGGGATAGTTCACGGATGAATTTGCCAAAAATAATGGCCGCCACAACGATAATAGGTAAAATACAAAGGTTCATGAGCGCAAGTTTGGGCGATACCCAAACCAATAAAAATACCCCAAAACAAAGGCTAATCAATTGCCTTAAAATTTCAGCTAATGTTGTCGTTAATGTATCTTGGATCTGCGACAGGTCGGCCGATAATCTGCTGTTCAATTCACCAACACGACGATTGGCAAAAAATTCGATCGGTAATGAAATCAGCTTAAGATAGGTGTCCTTACGGAGTGCGGCTAATGTACGCTCTGCAATTTCAACAAAGATACGTATACGGAAAAACGAAACAATGGATAGAAAAGATAGAATAATAAAGGCGATTCCACCAATATAATAAACTTGTGGCGGAAGCCATAGGTATTTTTGCTTGCCTTGTGCAGCATCAATCATGGCGCCAAGCAAAGCCGGAAAGGCGAGCATTGCCAAACTGGATAATACTAAGAAAAACATGCCGACCCCAAATTTAAACCGATAAGGTTTTAAATAGGTCATCAATTTAGATGCTCTTAATAGGAGCTCCTTATTCAATTTTGGTTTTGGTAGATCTTCTTCTTGTTTATTACCACTATTGAAACCTCTTGCCATAATCCGCTACTTCAATGTTTTGTTGCGAGGACAAATGTAAAGAGATTAAAAATATTTTGCTATCATACTTTAGTCAATTTTTAGCTTTTTATCTGATTTTAATCCGCTAAAGTTATCTTTTGACCTGTTTTCTTGGTATAAGTCACCGGTAGACTCACTGGGCCGCCAAGTGCTAATCCGTGTTTTTGGGAATAGGGGCTGATTTTTGTGTATGGCTGCGATAAAGCAATACAGACAGAACAATGATGACAAGCAGGGCGAGGTATAGCCACAAATTACCAGCAAGGCCGTTCCCTGTTGTTTTATCTAACTGCGTCCTGAGCCGCTCATTTTCGTTCTGAAGCTTGTTAATCGTGCCCATATACGCGGTGATCTGCTGATCATATTCACTGGCCATCTGTCGAAATTTGTCCTTTTCGAAATCCTTTATTTTGAGCAGCTGTTGTGTCTCCAGAAAGATATTATTGTCCGTAATGACAACATCCTTCAAAATATCGATACTCTTTTGCATATCGCCTTTGGATTTGAACAGCCCAAAAAGTCCTGTTTTCTGGGTAAGGCTTGTGTCATAGGAGCCAAACTTCTGCTGTCTAGCATCGAGCAGGCTATTGACGCGCTTGCGCTGTACCTCAAAAGCACTGGAATCTGCATTTTCCTGAGCAGTCAAATGCCCAAAACTCAACAAAAGAAGGATGGATAATAGCGCGTATTTTGGAGATTTCATAACTAAAATTTGAACAGCTGATTTGAAATTAACTTCGCCAAAACCGTTCCAATTTGTCAATATGGGATGCGGAGCTAATCAAAATAATTAAAAATGCATGTATTTATAAAACTGTCAAAAAACTTGTGCATGCTTTTAGTAAAAAGAGACAAGCAAGTAAACAGTTTCTGAGAATGAATTTATGAAATTAATCTTTAAATTCTATACGAATGACATTGGAATCGTCATCGTGAAGGCCTAAGAGCTGGCTCGCGTTACCTTTATTGATGGCAATTTCCAAATAATTGCTGATACCAAAGAGGCATAGTTTTTCGCCTTCTCCAACCTCGTTGTAATGCCAGGAGAGATTGGTGATCGTTTCATTACGTTTGAAATACAAGACAAAATTCCGTCCTTTTTGGACTTTGTTAAACAGATCTTTGGAAATATTGGTAATGGCATTTCCAAAAGCGTCAACATAGATGACATTGCCTCTAATCATGTCTTTGTCGAAGATCGGCTGCAGGGTGACCTTTTCGATCAGCTGCTGCATAGGTGTTCCGATATCTTTGAGCTTGCCACCTTTCGCGATATGACAGGCTGATTTGGAAAGAATGTCAGCAAGTGGGAAATGAAGATATCTTAAATCCTGCATGAGATTGAGCTCGTACAATTCCTGGGCTTCATTTCCATTTAACAATAGGCTAAAAATACCGTTATCCGCACCGACGAAATAATGATCCTTATATTTCATGCCAATATATTTGGATTCTTCATGAAAAAGAGTGTTGATGCCGATGATATGGACGGTTCCTTTTGGGAAATAATGGTATGCATTGCCCAATACAAAGGCGGCGCGAGGAATATTGAATGCTGGGATTTCGTGGGTGATATCGACGATATGAACATCAGACAACTGCGATAAAAGGCTCCCTTTTAGCGCAGCTTGATAAAAATCTTTATGTCCCAGATCTGTCGTTAACGTAATTACTGCCATTATAATCTAAAGTAGACCGAATTGCTGTCGAATTCCCTTTTTGAATGAATAGAAATAGATCTTCTCTTATTTACTCGTTTTGTTATTGAAAATCTATTCAAATAGAGAACAAAATTACTATTTATCAGCTGATTTGTAAAGTTAATTGAAGAACTTATTTTGAATATATCTTTTTTCGATTGATATACACAAACATAGCTTGAATTTCAACTGTAAAGAATTGATTTGGGTAGGTTGAAGATCCGCTTTTAAACGCTAAACTCCGATATGAAATGCAAAAAATATGATTTGGTTTTCTTTTTGCAAAAATCTCTTTGGGATAGCTTATTTTCTCATTAGAATACGTTAATTTTGAATAGTATTACGCATAGGCGCTATTGTGTAATAGCTACAATCTAATTAATTCTAAAATAGGATACAATTTGAACGAATTACTAATTGCATTAGATGGTCTGAATTTACCCATACTATGGGGGGCAGACAATGAGCACTTTGATTATTTAAAGAAACAATTCCCAAAATTGCGGATTGTAGCTCGTGGAAATGAAATGAAAGTGTTGGGAGATGCGAAGGAATTGGAACTATTTGAGCATTCGTTTAAGGAAGTCATGGCTCATCTGGAAAAATTTAACAACATTACCTTATTGGATTTTGAGAATCTCCTAGGCGCAAGTAGCGGTTCGGCCGCACAACAGGAAAAGGAGCTTGCAGCTAAGCAGGCAGCTTTTGGGTCAGAACCAATTGTCTATGGTCCTAACGGTTTGATTGTTCGTGCGCGTACAGCCAACCAACGACGGATGGTCGATAGTATTTCGAAAAATGATATCTTATTTGCCATTGGTCCAGCAGGAACAGGTAAAACCTATACTGCTGTAGCGTTAGCTGTCAGAGCACTTCGCAATAAAGAAATCAAACGGATTATCTTGACACGGCCGGCTGTGGAAGCTGGGGAAAACTTGGGTTTCTTGCCGGGTGATTTAAAGGAAAAAGTCGATCCGTACCTGAGACCGCTTTATGATGCACTCGATGATATGATTCCTGCTGAGAAGTTGAAAGGCTATTTGGAAAACCGCACCATCGAGGTTGCGCCATTGGCTTTTATGCGGGGACGTACGTTAGACAATTGTTTTGTTATTTTGGATGAAGCCCAAAATGCGACAGACATGCAGTTGAAAATGTTCTTGACGCGTATGGGGCCGACTGCAAAATTTATTGTTACCGGTGATATGACGCAAGTCGATCTCCCGAAGAAGAATCAATCTGGACTTTCAACATCTATTCGTTTGTTGGAAAATATTGAAGGAATAGATATTATCCATCTCAGTGGTGGCGATGTGGTCCGCCATAAATTGGTCCGCCGTATTTTGGAAGCATACGGCGATATTTAATCGTTGTTTGCAAAAACTTATTATTTGAATTTACTTTGAACATGAACGCTATAAAAGAAACAAATTTCAATTTTGAAAATCAGACTGCTTTTTACAGAGGAAAAGTACGTGATGTGTATACGATTGCAGATACCTATCTAGCCATGGTAGCTTCCGACCGTATTTCGGCATTTGATGTGGTACTTCCTCGCCCTATTCCCTACAAAGGACAGGTGCTGAATCAAATTGCAGCTAAATTTTTAAAAGCGACAGCTGATATTATTCCCAATTGGGTTGTATCCGTGCCTGACCCTAGTGTAACAATAGGTCAACTATGTGAGCCGTTTAAAGTAGAAATGGTTATCCGCGGCTATTTGTCGGGACATGCCTGGCGTGAATATGCTGCCGGTAAACGTGAGGTTTGTGGTGAGTCTCTTCCAGAAGGATTGAAAGAGAATGACAAATTGCCAGAACCGATTATTACCCCAACGACAAAGGCTGCTGTGGGGCACGATGAAGATATTTCTCGCGCAGATATTTTGAAAAAAGGTATTGTAAGTGAAGCGGATTATGTGCAATTGGAGAAATATACCAAAGCTTTATTTCAACGCGGAACTGAAATTGCCGCACAAAGAGGATTGATATTGGTGGATACCAAATATGAGTTTGGTAAAAAAGATGGTAAAATAGTCTTGATTGACGAGATCCATACACCGGATTCTTCCCGTTATTTCTATGCGGATGGATACCAAGAACGCCAGGAAAAAGGTGAAGCACAAAAGCAATTGTCAAAAGAATTTGTTCGCAAATGGTTGATCGATAACGGTTTTCAGGGTAAGGATGGACAGGCCGTTCCTGAGATGACAGATGAAATTATTGCATCGATCTCCGAACGTTATATTGAACTATACGAGCATATTGTTGGCGAAAAATTTGTCTACCCTGATCAGGAGAATGTACTGGAACGTGTGGAAAGAAATGTTGCAAAAGCCTTAAAAGAGCTAAATTATTAGTACATTGTATCCTCAAACTAAGGAAATAGACTTATGAAGTACACTATTGATAAGCACGATCGCTATATTGTCATAGAGCCTCATGTCGAAGTGATAGATGCGGATAATGCAGCTAAACTCAAGGGCGAGTTTTTGTTGCGCAATACAATTGGCCAACGCAATATTGTTTTGGATATGATTCATGTCCAAAAGACAGACGAGGTGGGGATCCGTTTAGGGGTATTGGCGCACCGTTTATGCCAATCCGTTGGTGGCGTATTTATTTTGGTCAATCTTTGCCCTAAATTAATGGATATGGTTCGTGTATCGCATCTGGATAAATCTATCAAGATTGCCCCATCGTTGAAGGTTGCAGAAGATTTGATCTTTGCACACGAATTGGAATCTGAATATCGGGGGACAATCGAGGATTAATAGGAAGTATCCTCGGTATTCCCCATGGCCATTGAAAGACAAATAACGTATATATGAAATTTGAAGTTCTGATATTAGGAAATAGTTCCGCGACACCAATGTTTGATCGCCATCCAACTAGCCAAGTGTTGAACTTTAATGAACAGTTGTTTTTAATCGATTGTGGTGAGGGCACGCAGATGCAACTCAGCCGATATGGAATTAAAAGCAATCGCCTAGGACATATTTTTATTAGCCACTTACATGGAGATCACTATTTGGGTTTGGTGGGATTGCTATCTTCGATGCATCTTGTCGGCCGCAAAAGTGATCTTCATTTGTATGGCCCTGCTGCCTTAAAGGAAATTTTGGATATACAATTTCTACACTCCGAGACAGTTTTGCGCTATAATCTTATTTTTCATCCAATTTCACCGGATCAGCCTGGTGTTATTTTTGAAAACCGAACAATGAAAGTAAGTACATTTCCGTTGACACATCGTATTGCCTGCACCGGTTTTCGTTTTGATGAAGGCCCCCGTGCCCGCACGTTGCTCGGTGATGTGGTTCAGGCATTAAATATTCCTACAGTATATTATTCCGCTATAAAAAAAGGAATGGATTATGTGGACGAAAGCGGAAATGTCTATCCTGCAGATCAATTGAGCTTGCCTGCACCGCAATCGAGAAGTTATGTGTATTGTTCAGACACCGTACGTACAGCGGAATATCTACCCTATGTTCAATATGCCGATCTAATGTATCATGAATCTACTTTTTTGCATGATATGGTAGACCGCGCGAAGGAAACATTTCATACCACGGCATTGGAAGCTGGAGAGATAGCAAATGAAACCCATGCAAGGAAATTACTGCTAGGGCATTACTCCGCCCGATACCGGGATTTGAATCCGCTATTGGAAGAAGCAAGAACAGTATTCCCGAATACCGAACTTTCTGTCGAAGGGAAATGGTTTTCGGTTTAGTTCTCCGCAAAAATCCTGCTCCATTTCTTTGACCAAATGCTTTTTAAATTGCTTATTATATTGCATTTGATAAACTATTTATCTAAGTTTACGGCTCTAATTTTTTTATAATGGATAATCCATTCAACTTAAACAACCTATTACGGGAAAATA
>JAITLV010000176.1 GCA_031277685.1 Sphingobacterium sp.
GTGGACATGAGTCCAACGCTGGTGACTTACTCTTATCAACCAGAGCTACTCTACCTTTTCTAACTAATTGTTGAATAGTAGGCATTTACCTGTTTTTGTTTATAAATTTTATACCTAAAATATTTTAAGTTCGCAAAGATACTGATTCCCTTTTGAATATTAAATAGTTACTGTATAAAATTTAGATTATTTTTTGAAAATGAGGGATGTCTTTTTTGTAGCGAAGTTACTCCGGATTCTGATGTGAGGAGTTCGCGTCCCTTTATTAGGTGTTCCTGCTACTCGTTAATGCGATGTTGTCAAATATGGACAATACTTAGTGATCTTGCTAACCTGGCTGCGAAAAAAATAAAACGATGTGTGAATGTGGAAAGATATCCTTACCTAATTGAGTACTAGCTCTTCCGTGTTCTTTCTGAAAATTATTCTTCTACTGGTTTTCGAGTATATTTATCTTTTTGCGTGTTTATGCTTCTTTTTGGCAAGACGTTTGTCAAACACGGATAGATAATAAACAATAAAAACAAATTAAAGTATTCAAGTTATGAAAATGAAATTAATGTATGCAATGGTATTGGCGCTGGTAGCGTTGGCTTTTGTGGGATGTTCCAAGGATAAAGATGAGCCTATGCAAACTGGTGGAAGCATCGATGCGGCAGTAGGCACGTATAAAGGATCAATCAAAATTGCGGGCGTTGATAAAATGTTCGATAAATTACTTGTCGTAACAAAAGTCTCAGATGGTGTATTGAAAGCTGAGGTGTCAGATAAATCTTTAAAACTTCCTGTAAAGCAATTTAATGTTGTCAATAATATGAATATATCTATTCAGACATCTGGGGTATCACCAGAAGGATCATTTTTATTTGATGTGAAAAATAAAACGCTTCTTTGTCAGGGAGAAGAAACTAATGCAGGTGATATCTTTTATACTTTCGAAGGAACCAAACAATAAGCTTCTTCAATACAACACATAAAAAAAACGTATCAGTAATTCTGATACGTTTTTTTTTATTACGACAACAACGTAAAATCTATCTGCCTTTTATCCAGATCCACTTTCTTCACGCGGATTTGCACCTCATCACCCAATTGGAATTTCTTTTTCTTCCGTTGGCCAATAATCGCATAGTTCTTCTCATCCAGTACGTAGAAATCATCCGTGATATCACGTAAACGTACCATACCCTCACACTTATTCTCTTCAATCTCCACATACATACCCCATTCAGTCACACCCGATACAATACCTGTGTATTCTGTACCGATCTGATCTTGTAGGTACTCTGCTTGTTTGTATTTGATGGAAGCACGTTCTGCTTCAGCGGCCTTCTTCTCCATCTGCGAAGAGTGCTCCGCCATTTTCTCATAGTGTTCCGCATTGACCTTTGTTCCACCATCCAGGTAGAACTGCAAAAGACGGTGCACCATGACATCCGGGTATCGGCGGATAGGGGAGGTGAAGTGGGTGTAATAGTCAAAGGCTAAGCCATAATGACTTGTTTTCTTTGTCGTATAGATGGCCTTGGCCATCGAGCGTACGGCCAATGAGGTCAGCATATTTTGTTCCTTGCTGCCTTCGATTTTGGTCATCAAGGCATTCAGGGATTTCGCTGTTTCTTTGTCTGTTTTGATAGTCAGCTTGTGTCCGAAACGCGCAGCAAATTGTGAAAATGTAGTTAATGTCTCGGGATTAGGTACATCGTGGAAACGGTAGACAAACGTTAATTTGTTTTTACCACGCCCTTGTTTACCGATATATTCAGCCACCTTTCGGTTGGCCAATAACATAAAGTCTTCAATCAGCTTGTGCGCATCTTTTCGTACCTTGGTGTATACACCTGTAGGTTTGCCATTTTCATCCAACGTGAATTTGACCTCCTCGCTTTCAAAGGCTATCGCACCGTTCTTAAACTTACGTTCCCGAAGGATATAGGCAAGTTCATTCAATTTTAAGATTTCATGGCTGAAATCACCGGATTTAGTTTCGATGACTTCCTGTGCTTCCTCATAGCTAAACCGTCTGTCCGAGTGGATAATCGTACGGCCAAACCATTGCTCGTGTATATTGGCTTTTTCATCCAGTTCGAATACCGCCGAAAAACAAAGTTTGTCCTCATGTGGCCGTAAAGAACACACACCGTTGGACAGACGCTCCGGAAGCATGGGGATAACACGGTCAACCAAATAGACGGATGTCGCACGGTTAAAAGCTTCTTTGTCCAATTCCGTATCCGGAACAACAAAATGGGATACATCAGCAATATGTACACCGATCTCATAATTGCCATTCTCCAGCTTTTGGAAGGATATTGCATCATCAAAATCTTTGGCATCTGCAGGGTCGATCGTAAACGTTGTGATTCCTCTAAAGTCACGTCTTTTGGCGATTTCTTCCTTGCTGATTTGTTCGGTGATTTTGTTGGCCTCTTGTTCTACTTTCTTAGGAAATTCCAATGGGAAACCGTAATCTGCCAAGATCGCATTCATCTCGGTATTGTTTTCTCCCTTAGCCCCAAGGACATGTTTGACTGTGCCTACCGGATTTTTGCTGCCACTTGGCCAATCAATGATCGAAACGACAACTTTCTCCTTATCCTTGGCACCATTCAGGTTGTCCAAGGGGATAAAGATATCATGGAGCATCTTGCGGTCATCCGCGATAAAAAACGCAAAATTATTTGAAATGCTGATCGTTCCGGTAAAATCTGTTTTGGCACGTTGTAGGATTTCGACAACTTCACCTTCTTTTTTACGGCCACCTTTTCTTTTCTCAAAAGTGTGCACCTTAACAATATCCCCATGCAGGGCCTGTCTTAATTTACGCGGTGCAATATAGATGTCATTCTCAAACTCATCGTCTGGAATAACATAGGCCGAACCATCAGCCGTCATGTCCACCTTTCCGGTGACATATACTTTGAGTTGCTTCAGATTAAATTTTCCGCGTTCTGGTTCTATAAAAAGTCCGCTCCGTACATTTTCCTGCAAAATATCGGCAATGGCAACTTTGGAGTCGGTGTCCGTCAGGTTCAATTTAGAAGAAACTTGTTTATAGTTGAGTGGTTTGTTTCCTGATTTTTCGAAAATATCAATGATCAGTTGTGTTAATACCTCTTTATAGGGATTTTCTTTTCTTGTCTTCATTCGTATTATTATTTACTCATTTTGGCCTACAAAAATATGCTGTAAGACCACTGGTTGCATGTACGTTACGCCTTTAACAAATGGATCTAATTTTTTTAAGACCATGCTGTCGTCGATAGGTACAATAGACCAACGATATGCTCAATCATTGTGCGATATGACTGCTGTTGATACAAGGTACAAAAAAAACAGCATTCGTCAGTGCAACAGTCCAGCTAATCGGTGCAAATCCGATCTCCAAACTATAGACAGATCAAGCGAAAAATTGTTTTGGTATAAGCTGGTTTGATTTATTTTTTACAGTGATTACATACGCCAAGTGCGTTAACAGCAATCGCCTCCAGGCTAAATCCATCGGGGATAGACACTTTTGGTAATGTAATTTCATCTAAACAATAGACCGAGTTGCATACCCGGCAGATAAAGTGTACATGCTGGTCATGGTGGTCATGTTCGGAACAGTTGGTAGAGCACATGGCATAAGTCGCCGTTCCATGTAGATCAAAGATTTTATGGATAATACCTTTTTCCTCGAAACTGGCCAGCACACGGTATAATGTCACACGGTCAATATCTTTACCCAATAATTTCTCCAATTCAGGCTGGGAAATGGCTGAATCTTTTGTTGAAATAATTTCAAGTACCTTCAACCGGGGTTGGGTAACTTTTAAGCTATTCCGTTTCAGGATTTCTGGATATACAGTATTGGATTGTTCCATGGACTTCTTTCGTTAAACCTTAGATCAACTACAAAAATACGGAATTTATCTACATAAGAAAACCGATAAGGTTAAGATTATTGTCATCTTCCCCTTATCGGTTTAAAAGCTATACCGAAATATAGGTTATATTATTTACCTGCAGCTTTCGCGTGGTCAGCTAAGAATGTTGCTAAACCGCTGTCTGTCAATGGGTGTTTCAATAAAGCCAAAATTGCTGATAATGGGCCTGTCATCACATCTGCGCCGATTTTAGCACAACCTAAAATGTGTGCGCTATGGCGTACAGAAGCCGCTAAGATCTGTGTTGGATACTGGTAGTTATCGTAGATCAAACGGATATCTTCGATCAATGCCAATCCATCTGTAGAAATATCATCCAAACGACCGATAAAAGGAGAAACATATGTCGCACCTGCTTTTGCTGCCAATAATGCCTGACCAGCAGTGAAAACTAATGTACAGTTTGTCTTAATACCTTTTTTACTGAAATATTTAATTGCTTTCACACCATCTTTGATCATCGGAACTTTTACCACGATCTTGCTATCAAGAGCTGCTAACGCTTCTCCTTCTTTGATCATTTCTTCATAGTTCGTAGAAATAACTTCAGCACTCACGTCGCCGTCAACAATAGCACAGATTGCTTTGTAGTGGTTGATTACGTTCTCATCACCGCTGATACCTTCTTTAGCCATTAAACTCGGATTGGTCGTTACACCATCTAATACGCCTAAATCTTGGGCTTCCTTGATTTGCTCTAGGTTCGCTGTGTCAATAAAAAATTTCATTGTGTATGTTGTTGAATGATAATTATTTGATTATTTTAACGTTCAAAATAATAGGTGCAAAGTTATTGATTATATTCCAGTATTACACATTGATTTCAATGAATTGCATCATTATTTTTGCAAATTAGAATCTCTTCTCCTTCTTTTTTGTTATACTTTTATAGTATTATCTTTCAATATGCAGGTTTTTAGGTCTCTCCATTATAGAAACTTCCGTTTACTTGTAATAGGACAAGCAATTTCCCTAATGGGTACTTGGATGCAGCGGATAGCGATCAGCTGGCTGGTGTATGAGCTGACAGGTTCCGTTTTCTGGTTAGGATTCGTTCAGTTTATTTCCTTATTGCCCTCGTTGGTATTGTCTCCTTTTATTGGAAGTTTCGTCGATAAACACAAAAAATATAAACTGGTGTTGTTGACACAGATCGGCTTGATGATCCAGGCCGGTATCTTAACACTGGTCGTTTACCTGAAGTGGGAGAGTGTTCTGTGGCTCTCGGTACTTGGATTGATACAAGGGGTCATCAACTCTTTTGATGTGCTCGGTAGGCAGTCACTGATGATGTATCTGGTCGGTGACCGGAAGGATTTGCCAAATGCGATCGCACTCAATTCTACGATCTTTAATGGTGCCCGAATGCTGGGGCCTGCGATTGGAGGAATTTTACTCAGTACCTATGGCGAACTGGTTTGTTTTGCGCTGAATTTTATCAGTTTTGTGCCGGTCATCATTACATTATTGATGATGCAGGTGGATGAAACCAAAGTGCAATTAAGCAAAGGTAGTAACTGGGAGGGTCTAGTTGAAGGATTTCGCTACCTCAAGCGCTCGCCACATATTTCCTCCTTGATTATTATTATGACGTTTTCCAGTTTGATCGTAATTCCTTATACCTCACTCTTGCCAGCCATCGCAAAAGAAATGTTTCATGGTGACGAACGCACGTTCTCCTGGTTCGAGAGTGCCGCGGGGCTTGGAGCTATGATTGGGGCGTTTAATATGGCCCGCCTGAAATCGGGTACCAATCTACGTTATCAAGTGATGGGAGCTGCCGCACTGATGGGACTGGCATTACTTTTCCTGGCGCATTCAAGTATGTTGCAGATGGCGCTCGTCTATGTTATGTTGGTTTCCTTCGCCATGATGATGCAAAACTCCAGTATCAATACGTATATTCAGACGCATGCTATACCGATCTACCGGGCACGGGCGATTTCGTATTATGTGATGGCCTTCCAGGGAATCTTTCCTATCGGTACATTGATGATCGGATCTTTGGCAAGTTATTGTGGACTGCGCATGACCTTGTATGTCATGGGGGGATTGGGGATATTAATCGCTGTGCTCTACTATATCTACCTACGGATGCATATCCATAAGAGGCTTTTTAAACTGTAGTATTGAGTAATTCGTATTGAGATCTTGGTATAGCGAACCGGAGGCTTATTTACTCTTTATTTTGCGGTCGCGTAATCTTAAAGTATGTTTTGCGTAATCAATGACGGCACCATAATCGGCAAAGATATCGCCACCGAGTACACCTATTACAGGTTCTAGATCCATTTGTTGATATGCGTAATTGATCGAGCTTAAATCCAATACCGCTGTTTTCAATTTATGGATTCGCCATGTACCGATTGTCAGACTGGGAATTTCCATCGTAAAGCTTTCCATGGAGTTGGTGCCGAGACCAGTTGACAGGGTCTCCGATGGTTCCAATAGCAATTGATCTTCCAGGAGATGCCCCATTTGGGTTTTGTCAAATACGGTTTTGGATGCCCCGGTGTCGATGACCATTTTAAAATGACGTTCAAATAACGTTACATCAACTAAAATATGTGTTCCTTGGCCCTGAAGATCTAAGATTTGAAATGGTACTATTGTCATAGTACCAAACATAACCAAAAAAATAATTAAAAAAAATTTTAGCCTATGCTTATCATCCTTTAAAAGTAAAATCTAAAATTAAATTTTAAATGGTAAGGGAATAAATAACGCAATTTGGTCGCGGTATTTCGACTAGATTGGTGTGAGAAACAAATTATCTCTTGCATTGGACTATACCGATACCAGCCATAAAATACATGGATAATTCCCAAGGCGGTTTCACAAAAAAAGCTGTTATTCTAAATAACAGCTTTTTTTATCGCTAACTTATATTGATTACAATGCGTTTATTTCTTTCAATACATTATTCATGGTGCGTACAGCATCAGCACTCTTGCCGAATTTTTCTTTATCCTCTTCATCCAGTTGCAATGGGATAATACGATCCCATCCTTTTTTGTTAATGATGACGGGAACACCAAGATTAATATCCTCCTGACCAAATTCGCCTTCAAGGTAGACCGAAGCTGTAAATAATTTACCCTGGTCACGTACGACACTTTCGACCACTGCGGCAGTGGCAGCTCCGGGTGCATACCAGGCTGAGGTACCGATAAGACTGGTCAATGTCGCTCCCCCCACCATGGTCTTATGCACAATTTCAGCCTGCTCCTCCGCTGTAAGGAAGTCGCTGACAGGAATGCTGTTCCACGTGGAGTGCTTTATCAGCGGAATCATTGTGGTATCTCCATGTCCACCAATGACTATTGCGTTGAGATCAGCTGCCGAAGCATTTAATTTTTCACTCAATTGGTATTTGAAGCGTGCCGAATCCAATGTTCCCCCCATGCCGATAATCCTATTTTTAGGTAACCCACTTGATTTAAGCGCAAGGTAGGTCATCGTATCCATCGGGTTGGAAACAATGACAATGATGATATCCGGAGAGTGTTTGACCAAATTCTCTACAACCGATTTGACGATGTTCGCATTTGTTCCGATCAATTCCTCTCGGGTCATTCCCGGCTTCCGGGGGATACCGGAGGTAATGACAGCAACTGTAGAGCCTGCTGTAGACAGATAGTCATTGGTCACACCTTTGATTTTGGATTCAAATCCCAGTAAGGCTGCTGTTTGAGCCATATCCTGCGCCTTTCCTTCCGCAAATCCTTCCTTGATATCCAATAGCACAATCTCCTCGGCGACGTTTCGACGGATTAAATTATCTGCTGTAGTGGCACCTACAGCTCCAGCACCAACAATAGTTACTTTCATATGTAAATTATTTGTTTTTTAAAGGCCATATGGAATATCCAGTCCATTTTCACGAATACTTGTGCTATTCTTCGACATGGATATTTCATGCGCATTTATGTGGATTAGTAAATAATACTTGAATTTAACGAATTATTGTCAGTAAATCAATCAATTTCACTGGAATAACTTGATTTTTTGAAGATAATGGAAGATGATTATACAATTTCACTGTTAGCAATATCAACACAGCAAAAAAGCACAATTTCTTATTGTGCTTTTTGCTGGTTATCAAAATTAAAAAGTCAAAAAATGGAGACACTTTATAAGCCACGGGCTTGCAACCAAAATCTCAAATCTCCATACTCAATACTAACTAAAACGGATACCCGATAGCTAAATTGAACATCAGGTTATCTTTTCGCCATCGTGAACTACCAAAATCTATATCCTTGAATACCCAACGTTCGCCTTTAGGTAAATAGGGGATACGGAATGGAATCGAAAAATCAGTCCGGATAATGAGGAAAGTAAAGTCAAAACGTAAACCGGCACCACCACCTACGGCGAGTTCATTCAAAAAGTTTTTGCTGAACTTACCACCGGGTTTATTCACATCTTCACGTTGCAACCAGACGTTACCTGCATCAATAAATGCTGCCCAGTGTACAAAACCAGCCAACTTAGCACGATATTCCGTATTTAGTTCTAATTTGATATCTCCGGTTTGATCAGCGTAAAATAGGCCGTTGCTCAATTTTTCAGGAGCAACTGTTCCTGGGCCTATAGCACGGGCACCAAAAGCCCGGATACTGTTTGGCCCACCCACATAGTATTGTTTCAGATATGGAAGGGACCGTGAGTTGCCATAGGAATAACTTAATCCAAGACTCACCCGAGAGGCTAATTGGGAATTCTCTGACAGCTTCATGTAATGTCTGCCATCGCCGCTTAACTTAATATACTGGGAGAAGTAAGCGTCGAATAGCTTGAAGGTCTTGCCCTTATTGAAATCCGCACCTTTGATCAAGCCAAGGATATTGCCTGAAAGATCAAGATTGCCTTTGAAATAGAATGTATGCTTCAAATGCTGCTTCATCGTATTCTGAAACGTGAAGTTATAATTGGGGCCAATCGTAAACTGTGGGTCGATCGCATGCCGCAAAGCAGGGATCGTATCCATCTGCTTTTGGTAATTTTCCGAAATACCTTTAGGCTGTACATAAGTAATCTCAAGCAGGGCTAGATCATGTTGCTTTTCTTCTGATTCTTGCCAGATATAGCCATAATCCAATGCAATCGAATTCAACGTATATGCTTTCCGGCGGTTCAGAAATTCATAGCGGCCTTTCACATAGGTTTTGGGGATAAAGCGACGTGAGGGGTTAATGCTGCCAAAAGGAGAAAGGATCCGCGGAAATGTCAGGGTTGCTTCCATTCCGTAGCGGTAGTAACTGGAATTTAAATCAGCACTTCCGCCCGTTTGGGTCTCATATCCGCCAAAGACGTTAAAGCTCAATTGCTCCGCACCCTTAAATGCATTGCGTAGTGTCCAGTTGACATTGACTTCTGTACCATTGTAGACTGATGCCATTTTCCCTAACAGTTCTACCCGAAGGGACTTCTTCGGCAGCGGAGTTAGGTAATAGTAGACATCCAGTGCATTGGGGACTTCCTTACTATCCACAAAGTTGTTCTTGACAAATTTCCAGCTGTTCAGGTTGACCAAATGGCTGATCGTCTGATTATGTGCGTTTCGGTTATAGGTATCCCCCGGATGAAAGAAGATATGTTTGGCAATGACAGGTTTCCGAAAGGTATTCCTGCGATCGATGAAATAGTAGCTACTGTCAAATAATTCCGCATTTCGGGTCGACCGTTGATAACCGGAGCTGGTCTCCGTGTAATTCGGGAAAATATAGATTTTATTGATTTTTGAGGGAGTCTTAGCTTGCGCCGGTGTTTCTTTTTTCACTGTCACATACATGTCGACCCTATTGTTTCGGTGTGAACTGTCAACCTGTACAAGGATATAATCAGGACTAAAATAGTAGTACCCTTTGTTCTTCAGGTCAACGTCAATACGGTCACGTTCATTCAATATGACGTCCAAACTGTAATTTTTGCCAACCTGAAGTAAACTTTTATCGGATGATGAACGAATATCCCGACCCAGTTGAGTCGTGCTGTCGACGTCAAACTTGACCGATCTGATCCGGTAAATCAGGTTAGGTTTGGCCGTATAATTAATGGTTGCTTTTTTTTGCTCAACCAAGGTATCTGACTTAACTTCCGCATTGAAAAAACCAATGTTCTCCATACGGTTCCGCAATAGGTTTTCATTGTATTCACGGTTGACATCACTCAACAGAACAGGTTCTTCACCAATTTTCTTGAAGAATTTTTTGATCATGTTTTTATTCGCAGAATCTCCAGCCATATTATTGAAATACAGCTTAAAGGGAACACCCGCCAGACGTTTATTGGGTTTAGGCATCAATGCTGACTGCAGATAGGTTGAAAGTTTTTCCTTATTCTCCTTGGAGATGGTATCTGAATCTATTAGCACATTTCCTTTGACATACAGGCTCTCTCCCTCTTTCAAATTCTTGGTGGATGAACAGGAAGCTATAACTGTCGTTAATGTTAATAGTCCGATGACATATTTTAGTTTAGCTCGCATGATAACTCCTTTCCTCATCTTCATTTTTAATCGCAGTCGTTCTGATCGTATCTAAATTTGTTTTTGGACTTGGCTTTTTCGGTTCGTTTTTGCTCGAGTCCAATTGTTGTTGACGTTTTTCTTTTTCACGTTCTTCAAGACGTTTTCTGTATTCCGGGCTATGCAGCATCAGGCTGTCCCTAATGACGGTCCGTACACTATCCCGATAGACGGAATCCGTTTCCATCCGTTCTACATTGAAACGTTTTCTAAAACCTTTGCTGTCGGTATCATAGTATTCCTTGAGTTTCTTGGAACTCATCCAGATTTCCTTAAACCTATTATAATCCATATTGATAATAAATCCGATTCCGGTCTCTACATACTGGCCCTGAAGGGTCACCTGATACTGATTTTTACGATAAACACGTGCAAAGTAACGGCCGTCTTGTGACAGTTGGTAATCCAGTTGGATATCACCGGCAATATTATTGGCTGTCTCACCAGGTCTGGTATTACCCTCAACCTCAAAATTAGAACCTACCGTAATTTTTAATCGGTCATTCAGGAGCATTTTTGATACACCAATGTTTAAATCTGTTCTGGTTTGTCCAGCTCCAGTTGCATAGTCCTGCTCGGATGTTAAGTTGAAATCCAATTCTACACCAGTGATTAGCTCTGAAGCCAAACGGTTTAACTGCCCGCTCAAGAATGAACTGATACTATTTCGGACAATGGCCTCGGTACCACCGCCGCCAGATAAACTTTCAAACGGATTGGTAGACATAAATCTTCCCAATACAATAAGAGAAAACACTTGTTTGTTGAGTTCTGACGGATTTTCGCGGAGGGTAGTCAGCGCATTGTTTACCTTACTGACTACATCTTGTGATACAATAGAATTGTTCTCATCCAAGTCTATATCAAAACCTAATTGTGGCTGGAACAGCTTATCGGTGATTTTTAGTAACACATTGAATGGGATCCGTTGTTTATACAGATTCGCATTTTCTGATCCCAATTGGGTTGCTACCAGCTCTAAGGTAGGTGCTTTGATCATATAGGCCGCCGTAATGTTAAGCCGTGCATCCAGTGGGTCTCCATTCCATGTGATGGTACTTCCTTTTTGGAAGGTAAAATCTTTTTTCACAGGTCCAAAACTAAAGGAATAACTTCCTTTATCTACAGTAAACGTTCCGGACAGTGTGATTTTGCTGCTGGCGTCTATACCGGCATTTAATTCCGCCTGACCTTGGATATTAAGGGCATCTTGCGAACCTGCATCCAACAGGATCTTAAATTTGGCCTCTTTATCTGTCTGTAAATTGAGGTCTACATCCATTCCTGTCAATTTGGTCACTGTCATTGAATCCAACTTGGCAAAGATATTCGCACGTGTGGTATCACTCTTATCGACAAATTCCACCACGCCTTTACGGTCTGCCATTCCTGGATTCTCATTCGGCATGACAAAAGTAAAATCGGTGTCATCAAGCACTTTGATTGTTCCATCAACAGCTGGCTTATCTAGATTTCCCCTGATCCGTAGATTAGATGTCAAATACATCTTGCCATAGAACATATCATTGTCCGATTGAGTCGAGTTTAAAACCTCAAAATTGTCTGTATTGACGTTCAGATTAAAATCAAAATCTGTGTAGGTTTTGGTGTCTATTGAGCCGGTGACTTTGGCAATATTTCCTTTTTTGTCTTCCAGTGCAAATTTTGGGAAGCTGATTCCACCATTATCAAAATGAATGGTCTCATCTTTGGCCTTGAAAAGAGCGTTCAGCATCGCGATATTGAACTGGGCATCTTTGAACTTGACATCACCGGCAATAAGGGGCTTGGAAGGTGAACCTGTTATTTTCAGTTGACCTTCAAGATTTCCTTTTGAATCTTTTAAATAACCTAAACTAAATGCTTGAACAGTCTGCATAGACAATGGTTGGATGTCGAGTGTGAAATCCAAACTTGATTCTCCTTTTGGTGGACTGATGAAATCACCACTTAATACGACATTATTACCATTTTCACTGATGCTAATGTTGGCATTATAGGTGTTTTCTTTTTCATTGTTGACCTTGATATTCACATTTCCGACAGTATCTTTTCCGATATAGAATTTATCGATGACCAGATCCGAAACAAATACGGGACTACTTTCCAGGCGGGATATTGTCGCCTGTCCATTGATGCCACCGCCTAGGTCCACGATATCACTTTCAAGCATTTTACTTAAAGTCTCAATACGGAAATTTTTAAAGGAAATATTGACTGGTGAATTTAATACACTGTCCTGTGAAGATATACTCAATTCTTGTCCCTTACTACTCAGGACAAAATCTTTTGCCTGAATACCTGTGTTACCAAATTTAAGTACATTGGCAGGGTTTACATTCCATTTGTCGTAGTTTAGCATCAAGCCATCTTGATGGAGACTGAAAACAAATGCACCATTATCCACACGCATATCCCCACCCAGATGATACTGCTCCTTCTCTTTCCGATCCTTGATCCATAACCCAAAATCCAGGTTATTCTGAATGACCGATCCACTAAATACGGTATTGACAAGTTCAATATTGTTAACCTTGATTTTATTGATCAAAGCAGAATAATAAAGGGTACTGTCCAAGGTATTGATATCGAGGGTAACGTTGTTTATCTCCGTTCCACTGTAGACGATTTTAGGCGCATCTAATTTGGCCAATATTGTTTTTGTCTCACTGTTGAACATCCCATCCAGCGTGATATCTTTCATTTCTGTCAGTTCCGGAACAAAATCCTTTACGAATTTGGTACGGGTCAACTGCGCTGAGAATTCGATGCTCTGCGGTTCATATTTCGGTACTTTAAGGGGTTGCCCAGGTTGATAATACACTTGTAGGATATCTTGAATTGCATTTTGTAGCTCGAGAATTTTGTATTTTCCGACCAGATGGGCATTAAAAAAAGCAGATTTTAAAAGTAGCAAATTCCTTGTTGTATCCGATTTTGCTATCAGGGAAATACTATCTAGAGAATAATAGGCATCGTTGTACGCAATGGATGAGTTGGTAATATGTGCCTCCCCATTCAGAAAGTTCGGGTCGGCTGATGTAAAATGACCGACCATCTTACCATGATATTTGAAATCGTCCGCCATCAGCTTTAGGTTTTTGAGGTTGATCGTATCGACCATTAGTTCAAAATCTACCTGTGGATATGCCGATTTCATATTGGCGGTAGCGTCCAGTTTTAGCTTAATGTTGGGGTCAGGGCTCACGACGGAGGCTTTAATGTCTCCTTTATCCGCAGTGAGGTTCATGTCAATATTCTGGTAACGATAGCCCATGGCATCCATACGGTTTACCTTACCATCAAAATTGGCGACAAGCTTCTTGGGATCGGTACCATGCCCTTTTATTTTTCCCTCAAATGAAAGTATCCCTAGGGTACTGTCCATCTTCATGATCTTGCCAATATCAAAATCGCGGATACTCACAAAAGCATCATAGGTGGTATCTCTGCCTGCCATGCCAACCTTGCCGTCAAATTTGGCGGTTCCTTTTTCGGTCACTAAGGAAAGATTGGTGTCAAAAGCCGTCATTCCGCCTTTAAAAGTTCCAGTTAATCCAATCGTATTGGGCAGTTCAATACTACTCGGTAGCATGGATTTTGAGACCAGTTTCTCGATATCTGAACGACCTGTTGTTAATTTTTTCAGATTAAGGTCCATGGACATTTTATTTACGTCAGGCAAGCCCTTCAGTCGAAGACTGGCGATAACGCGTGTATTGGACAAGGTCTGAAAATCTATGTTCGGAATATTCAAGTCGTTTACCTTGCCGACCACCCGGCCGTCGATATTGAATTTTTTGTCCATCAACGGTTTCATCACCTGCATGGTATCCAGGAAAGGAGCAAAGTAATAAATGTCGCGCATATCAATATAGCTCTTTTTGATCGTTGCATTTACGTAGATCAGTTCAGGCTTTTTGCTAATGATATCCAGCGAAGGATAAGTGACCTTGAGGTAATCCCGGATCAGTGTGCGTGGTGTTTCGGCATAGAGGTTTTTGATCTCTGCTCCTGTGTTTGTATATTTAAAATCTCCTTTAAGCTGTTTGATGACAAGGCCAGAATGGTCAGATGCGGTCAATTCATTCAATGATCCGCTAATGGAATCTGCGCTGTAATATAGATCCGTCAGATTTGTTTTTATTCCTGGAATCTTAATGTTAAAATAATCAAAACCTTTCATGCGGGCTTGATTATCATCGCGATAAGCGAGACTTGTGTTATTGATGTTGATGTCTTTGGCAGAAACAATCCACTTAATTTTGGTGGTGTCTGTTGTTGTGTTCCCTGCAGACGGAGCTTTCTTGGCTATTTTTCCAAAGAGAACATCGTTATCGGAACCATCAAGGTTGATGGTCTGGATATCGACCAGTTCCTGGTTTAAATCAATCTTATTGATGTCTGCATGGAGACTTTTGATGTTAAACTTGGTTTTTAGCGCGGTGGATTGATCTTCATAACGAACAAGAATATTGGCCAGATCGGCAATCTGTATACCCACATCTGGTAGCAAGGTTGTCGTTTGTGCGGTCTTGTCCGTAATACCAAAGTCTTTAACGGATGGAGCCGTCCCTTCAATAACTGGTTTCCATTGTTTTACAGTTGCATTTAAACCATCTATCTTTACCTTAGGTAGATTGAAGGCCATGTTTTTAGTCAGGTCAAATTTCTTGATATTGGTGTTTAGAGTACCCAAATGAACATCAGCACTTGTTCCGATAACATCATCGGCATACACGATGTGAAACTTGTCGAGCTTTATTTTATCTAGATTGAATAGGAGGGCGGAGCTTGTGTCAGCAGTAGGCTTGCTTTCTTTTTCAGAAGCAAAGGCATTGACTATATAATCAAAGTTAAAGGAGCTGTCTGGCAATGTCCTGCGAATTTTTGCGGTGATCCCCTCGGCTTCGATGCTTTGTATTTCCACCGTATTTTTTAGGAGCTTGAGCATGTTGATATCCACAGCGATACGCTGTCCCGCAACAAGAGTATCTTTGCTCTGATCTTCGAGGTAGATATCCTGTAACACTAATTTTTTTGGGAAATCAATGTTGATATAACCTATTTTTACCGGCGTGCCGATTTTTCCTTCCACATAATGAGTTACTTTTCCGGCAATATAGTTTTGAACGGAGGGTATTCTGATTAAAAATACAATGAGAATAACCAGCGCAATTATTACTCCAATAATCCACAATATTGTTTTGAAAGCAATTCGGGTAAATCTGTTCAACGTATAATTTGATTTAAGTATCTATTAATAAAAATTAAAACGGAAAAAAGTTTGCAAAGTTTTTCAGATATTAACTTATAGCACCGCCATTTCAGCAAACTAAGATAAATTTGCTTGTATATGCAAGTTTAATTTCGACTACATATACATCTAAATCTTAGGGAAATTCCTAACCTCCTCCTAATATCCGCTGCATTGCGGGGATATTTTACAAAACACATCAAATAATTGACCAAACCATTTTTGGAGTATAAAGTTTTTTATTTTTTAATTTTATGTTAACAAAAGGATCCTATACCTATCAATTTATCAAAAAATAGGTGCTAAAGGCTGTGGTATCTTTACTGTCTTTGGGCCGAAATAGACAGTTCGTTTACTCCATGAGTTTTTTGTATTTATTCCAATTCTCAAATATGACCCACAACCAAATAATAAACAATACCGCCCAGATAATTAATCCAACTTGGCTATAAAAAATCATATTGTGTGTAAAGATGCCGATTAGGATTGGGAAGATAACCAATGCACCTAAGGTTCTTGTTTTTGGGAGGATAAATAATAGTCCACCTAAAAGTTCAATAATTGCGACCAGGGGCATGAGCCATTTTATTGTAGCGAAAGCCTGAAATACTTTTTGCATATCCATATCCATTGGTGGGACAGGCATGTAATGAAAGATTTTATCCAGTCCTGCATTAATAAAAAGTAGGCCGAACAAAACACAAAGGATATTCTTAATGATTTTCATGATCGTAAATGTTAAGGTCCTTTATTTGACAGTGATTGTTGTTGGTGGCTCAGCAGTATCATCCGGTTTGGGATCTTCTTCTTTTTTTTCGCTGTTTCGTTCTACTGTGATTGTACACTCCGTCAGCAAGGCTGCTACTGCACCGATAGCTGCAAATACAGGAGCCAAGATTAATCCTATTGCGCCAACAGTAATTGGAAAACTCATGATTTCTTTACCATGTTTGTCCGAAATACTGATTTTATTTACATTACCTTCTGCAATGATTTCTTTGATCTTTTGCAAAAGATTCTCACCGTTGATTTGAAATGTCTCCTTGAATCCCATAATAATATAATTTAAGTTCGCTTTTATAAAGTTATTCATTTTTTTACAGGAATTCTTATAAAATTAGGAATCAAAAAGTCGAAACCTAGCTATGCTTGAGATTAATTTGCTGCTGCATATCGTTATGGATACAGGTAATAATTTTGTTGATAGTCGTTAAGACGATTTGCTGGTCGGTGTATATGTCAACTTCGCAAAAGGAATCCTGCAATGTGTTTTTATGTAAATTAAGGTAGTTTATACCTCCAAGTAGTAAAGCGTAAAGAATACGAAGGTCTATGCCGCCCTTTGAAAGCAAGGGTATGGAGGCTTCGAATAGACTTTGTACCAGTTGTGTTCTAGATATAGTAATGTCTTTTAGTATGTTGTGATCTGTTTGGAAATGTAGTTCAATAGAGCCTATCTTTTGGGCTAATGGATCTTTAATATAGCTTGTAAGATGGCATTTTAGCAATTCCATTACTGGAGTTATTTCTTGTTCGGTTTCGCTTTTTGGAGGCAACTTGGCAAACTCTTCGTTGTACTGTAACCAAGGATCGTTTTCCTTGCAGAAAGATCTGAAGACACCTTTTAGCGATTGAAAATATAGATAGATGATCTGTTTGCTTCTCCCTGATTTTTTTTCTAACCTACTTATGGTCAATCGCTGTAGTCCCTTAGTGCCCTCTTTCAAATAGATTTTTTTGACTGCTCCTAGTATAGTGGCAATTGTATTGGCTTTGTTGTATTTCTTGGGACATTCGTCTTTGATTCTTGGCGAGGTAGCTGCTCCCCCGGAACCAAGAAATTACGACTTATTCCCCCTATGGGGAGCACCCTGTTACAGAGACTTCTCCAAAATACAGGCATATCAATAGTAACTATATAGATGGTTTTGGTAATACCCTGTTGAACATCGATCTCAGATCAACGCCAAACTTTAAAAATACAATAGCATTTGCTGTTATTGAACCTCGGTCCCGTAAAATAACTACGAGTTATTTACCTTTTATTCATGGGGATATCGGTTTATCCAACGTCCAGACCAATATCCAACAGAAACAGAAAGATTATTATGCCCTATTTTCTACTGGGTTGATGCCCAACCAGTATCCCTTCTCCCAGACTCGATCACGTCTGTTTTCAGTTGAACGGGGAGGAGTTGGGGCAGAATGGCAGCTTCAGAATCCTTCTGTAACTAATTCAGGTCATGTCAGTCGTATAGAGACTTCCTTTATCCGAGAGCATAATACTGAGTTTGTCCGCTGGAAGCTTACAGCAAACGGGGTAGCTCCAGATAACGATACGACCCATTATGACGATGACCGAATCATACGAACGGTTTCAAAGGAGCCTGGTTGGATATCGGGAAAGACAGGGACAACTGTGAGCTATAGTGATCAGTATGGACGGCTTCGCCTCACGCGATCCTATCTTGATGAGACAAATTATGCCCAGACGGCTTATATTTATGACGTATATAACCGACTTCGCTTTGTTGTTCCTCCAGGTACGCCATATCAGGTTCTTAACGAAGGTGAGGAACTTTTTGATAAGTATTTTTATGCATATCGATACAATATGGTGGGCCAGCTAGTAGCTAAAAAAACACCCCAGAAAGGTTGGATGTATATAGTGTATGATAAACTGGACCGTCCTGTTCTGACACAGGATGCTCTACAGCGTGAAAAGGGAATATGGATATTTGTGAAATACGATAAGCTTGGGCGAGCGGTGATATCTGGAACATATGCGGGTACTCAAACCCAACAGCAACTGGAGAATTCAGTCAACGCGACGACCTTTTTTTTTGAAGAGCGAAATGGACTTTCGCCTACTGGCTATACGAATCGGACTTTTCCGAGCACATTGCTGACTGAATATGAAGTTTTCTATTACGATGACTATACGGATATTCCTGCCGCAAACCCCTGGCGAACCACAGGCGAAGCGTATTGCAGGTATACTCCTAGGCAGATCGTTGCTATGAAGACGCGGATACTAGGAAGTGTAAATTTTTTATGGAGCACTTTTTTCTACGATAGCGATTCCCGACTGATCGTACAATATAACCAAAATGATTTAGGTGGCTATGATAAACGTGTTGTACGATACGATCGGGCCGGCTTGCAGACTTCGGTAGAAGTGAAGTATAAAACCAGTACGGACAGTGTTATAATCCATTGGAGGAATGAATATGATCATCGGGGACGCTTATTAAAAGAATATATGAGAACTGGGAATCAAGCTGAGGTATTACGTTCAACCTTGGATTACAATGAACTTGGACAAGTAATCTCCCATAAACAACATTCCACTAACGGTGGAAATAGCTTTCTGCAAACACAGCAATTTACCTATGACAAGATCGGACAATTGAAAAAGGTAAATAATGTGAATAACACCAGTATTGCACAACTTTTTGCTTATGAAATTCAGCGTGAAGATGATGTGGTACCAAATTACAATGGTAATATTGGCTCTGTTAGTACTAAAATACATGCCGCCGTCCCTTTGGGAAGACGGGTGCCAGATCGTCTTTCCTACCGATATGATGGGATGGATAGGCTACGAAGTGTGAAGACAGCTTCAGGAGGTCTTGTGACAGGCGATTATGATGAATATTTTAGTTATGATATCAGGGGAAATCTAACTTCTTTGGGACGGTATGCTGAGATTTCAGGTCTTCGGACACGTATTGATAGCCTTCGGTATAGCTACGACCATGATCGTCATACACGTGTGGATAATGTGGCAGGCGTATCTGGTGTTGGATTTACTGAGTTGACGCAATCAGCCAATGAATATCGCTATAATAGCGCCGGATTCATGTTAGCAGATGACAATAAAGGCATATCCCGTATTTCTTACAATGTATTGGGACTTATTGATACAGTACGGTGGAGTAATGGTAACCGTTTGATATATAGTTATAGTGGGTCAGGAGTACGTTTGTCCAAATCTTTTATCTCAGGAAGCAACAGTATGGCAGTCTACTATGGAAATGGTCTACAGTATAGCAGCGTTAACGGAGCTGCGAAAACACTTGATTTTGTGCAGATAGTAGGCGGTAGGTTACGTAAGGTTGGAGGAGATTTCCGTTCAGAGTATGACCTGACTGATCACCTTGGCAACACTCGTGTAACCTTCGATGAGGATCCGTTACACGCTGGGCAGGCTCGTCTTTTGCAACACAATAGCTATTATGCTTTTGGCGGCTTGATGCCTGGACCTGCCATGGGATTTGTAAGTGGTAAAAAGAATAAGTATCTTTATAATAACAAAGAACTTCAGGAAGAGACAGGATTTTATGATTATGGGTTTCGGATGTATGATCCTTCGATCGGACGTTGGCATTCCATAGACCCGCTAGCCGAGAACCATTATGATTTATCAGCTTATCAATATGTAATGAATAATCCACTTAGGTATGTAGATCCCATGGGACTGGATACTGTGGATATCACCGGTGGGAAACCCGGCGATGTATATGTTGGTGATTGGATAAAGAATGGTAGTAGTTACCAACTGGTTACACAGGAAATGTTTGATGATATTAGGTCAGGTAATATGTCGAGTGTGTTCTTTTTGTTTCCAGAGGTACCTGTGAATGGCATCCGTCGCAGCTTGCAGACGGGTAGTACAGCGGGGGGAGCAGCAGAAGCACGTTACTGGGCAGCCAAAAATGAATGGAATTCATTTTTTGAAGGACAGTCTTATTACAGTTGGTTAAAAACTGAAACCATGCGCAAGCAAGCAGAAGCACTTAATCAGGCTAGGATCGTGGCCTTTGAAAAAGCGGAGCTTGCTGCGGCTGAAAAAGCGCAACAATTGTTGGCGCAGCAAACGGCAGAATTGAATTGGTATGGACCTGCTGGAAAGGTCAATTGGGGGGTAGTGACAACTGCTGCATTGTTGGAAAATACTCAAGGTTCGTTTAGGTTAACCAATGGTGTAAAGAATGGTTCAAAACTGAGTCTTTGGTATTATTCAAGTGGATGGTCGGGCGGCAGTAGGGCTAGAATTACTACCTATAATATTAGCAGAATTGGAAAAGGACTGGGACGATTTGGAGCTGGTGCAGGATTAATAATGGACGGAATGGGGGTTCTTGGCTATTTGCATAATCCTAATTCACCCAACGCTGTTCATCCAGGAAAAGCGGTGTTTAATGCTGGAATGAGCGGACTTGGATTTACAGAGGTAGGTACTATTCCGTCTATAATATATTTCGGTATAGATGCATTCTATCCTGGTGGAGCTAATGGTTATATGTCTGATTATAGTGATTTTATTTATCGTAATCCTAATTATTATCCACGTTTTAGTTTTTAATTTGTTATATGAAAGTTTTGAAAAAATCATATTATTATTTATTGAAAAAATCATATTATTATTTATTCTATTTTTTCTATAGATTTTGGGAAAAAGCTTCTTATCTAAAAGTTTTAAGTGATTGGAAAGCAAGTGTATGTGTAATTGCGTTAGAGATTTGGTTAGTTTTGTCAGTGTATGCGTATTACATAACCATAACAAAAACAAAAATGGAATTTACGATTAAAATGCCTGTTGTATTTGTCCCACTTTTGATAATTCTTGCAATTAATCACATGGCTTTTGGACACAACGATGTATGGAAAGATTATGTAAAGAAGTTTGATAAATTGCCAAAAGAACAGAATAGAAAGGGTGGGTGGGTCGTTTTTGGGATCGTATTATTCGTAATTGCTAATTTGGTCTTTTCTTTTTATCTGGTGAGTCGAGTCGATTGGAGTCAGTATTGATAATTATTGAGCTAAAGTTGAAAAAGCCAAAATCGATATTAATTCGTTTTTTTAGTCCATTGATTTAAAATGATAGACCAATAGAATGTATTGGATTTGAAAATATTTGTAATCAAATAAAAATAGCCCCTAGGACTCTAAGGGCTATTTTTATAAAAACAATTACCCTAAGGCGGTTAAACTTTCCTGAAGAATCTTAATTTTAGCTTCAGCATCGGCTTTTTTACTTTTTTCGTTTTCAACGATTTCAGGTTTTGCATTTTGCACAAACCGTTCGTTCGAAAGCTTTTTGTCGACGGATATCAGGAATCCTTTCAGATAGTCTAATTCTTTTTCGATACGCTCACGTTCCGCATCGATATCGATATTGTTTTCCAATAGCACATAGCACTCATCTTTACCTGCTAGGAAACTTGTTGCACCGGCTACTTTTTCAGTAACAAATGTGACAGCTTCTAGGTTAGCGATCTTTGTGATAATCGCAATGTATTGCTTGAGATCAATATCAGACTGCTGGTTGATCGCCAATGGCAATGCTACTTTCGGAGAAATACCTTTTGAATTTCGGATATTACGGATTTCGGAAATGATCTGTTGTGCGATGGTGAAATCTTTGATAACCTGTTCATCAAAAGCTTTTACTTTAGGGAATTCAGCAACAATAATACAGTCTTTCTCTTCTTTCGCACCGAACAGTTCATCATGCCATAGTTCTTCTGTCAAGAAAGGCATAAACGGATGTACCAATGTCAATATGCGTTGGAAGAAAGATTTTACCATTTCCAGGGTTTCCGAAGAAATAGGAGAACCGTAAGCTGGTTTTACCAGTTCAAGGTACCAGGCACAGAAATCATCCCATACTAATTTATAGGTCGTCATCAAGGCATCTGATAAACGGTAGTGTTTGAAGTTTTCTTCGATCTCCGCCAATGCCTGGTTGAACCGTGCTTCAAACCATGATGCCGAAATTTTATCTGATTCCGAAGCCGGAGCATCCACAACTTCCAAACCTTTAACCAAACGGAAAGCATTCCAGATTTTATTGGCAAAATTACGCCCTTGTACACATAGCTCTACATCAAAAGGTAAGTCATTCCCTGCTGGCGCTGTCAATAACATCCCCATTCGTGTTGCATCAGCACCATATTCATTCATCAGATCGATAGGATCAGGCGAATTACCTAAGGATTTGGACATCTTGCGTCCCAATTTGTCGCGTACAATACCTGTGAAATAAACATTTTCAAAAGGCAGCTGGCCACGGAATTCATATCCCGATACGATCATACGTGCTACCCAGAAGAAGATAATATCCGGTGCAGTGACCAAATCCTGTGTCGGGTAGTAGTAATTAATTTCCGCATTTTCAGGTTCATTAATACCATTGAATACAGAAATTGGCCATAGCCAAGCTGAAAACCAGGTGTCAAGTACATCCTCGTCCTGACGTAAATCTGTAAGCGTCAGCGTTGCGTTACCCGATTTTTGATGGGCCAGTGAAAGTGCTTCTTCAGCAGTCTGTGCAACGACAAAATCATCGTTGCCATCGCCATAGAAATAAGCTGGTATCTGATGTCCCCACCATAATTGTCTCGAAATGTTCCAGTCTGTCACATTCTCCATCCAGTTGCGGTAGATATTCTTGAATTTAGTCGGATGGAATTTAATCGTATCATCCATGACATTATCCAGGGCAGGCTTTCCGAGGTCTTCCATTTTCAGGAACCATTGGTTAGAGATTTTCGGTTCAATTACCGCACCGGTTCTTTCAGATGTTCCGACATTATTGGTGTAGTTTTCTACTTTTTCCAGTAATCCTTTTTCTTCAAGTTCCTTCTCGATCTCTTTACGCACTTTGAAGCGATCCATGCCGGTATAATGTAGGCCGTTGTCATTTAATTTCGCTTCATCAGTAAAGATATCCACAAATTCCAGATCATGCTTCTTGCCCAGTTCGTAGTCATTGACATCATGTGCAGGAGTTACTTTAAGGCAACCCGTACCAAATTCAAGGTCAACATATTCATCTTCGATGATATTCACTTTACGCCCTACGATCGGTACGATCACTTGTTTTCCTTTTAACCAAGTATAACGTTCATCATTTGGATTGATACATACAGCTGTATCACCAAAGATTGTTTCAGGACGGGTGGTTGCGACAACAATATACTTATCTGATCCTTCAACTTGATATTTCAGGTGGTATAATTTACCGTTCTTTTCCTTGTAAATAACTTCTTCATCCGAGATATTCGTTTTTGCTTCTGGATCCCAATTGACCATGCGGTAACCGCGGTAGATTAATCCTTTATTATAAAGATCGACAAATACACGGATCACCGATTGGTACAGTTCAGGATCCATCGTAAAGCGGGTGCGGTCCCAATCACAGGAAGCACCTAGTTTTTCCAGTTGTTTTAGGATAATGCCACCATATTTTTCTTTCCATTCCCAGGCATGCTTTAGAAAATCCTCACGTGAAAGTGATCTCTTGTCAATACCTTGTTCCTTTAACATAGCGACGACCTTAGCTTCAGTGGCAATGGAGGCGTGATCAGTCCCCGGTACCCAACAAGCGTTTTTCCCCTGCATACGTGCGCGGCGAATTAAAACGTCTTGAATGGTATTGTTCAGCATATGACCCATGTGCAATACGCCAGTGACATTTGGTGGCGGCATTACAATCGTATAAGGTTCACGTTCGTCAGGAGTGGACCGGAAAAATCCGTTCGCTTTCCAATAGCTGTACCATTTTTCTTCAGCTTCTTTTGGATTGTAAGTTTTCGCTATGCTCATTTTAAATTTTATATTCAAATTTTTAAGGAATACAAAAGTAAGGAATTCTATGTTATTTTCCTTGTTATCATTGATCTTGTTGTTGGTTGTAGATCAAAGACCAAGGATAAGGGATCAACATTAAGGAACAATGATTAAAGACAAGAGGTGAAGGATGACAGAGCAAGCATCTCAATACTCATGTCTGGATCCTTAATACATTTTTAATCTTTTCTTCATATTACTAACCAATTAGCCTAGTTTTAATGTAAATTAATGTAAATTTGCCTGTTTTATTTTTACACGAAGGGATGCAACGATTTGCGAACGAACTTAGAGCGTTAACACAATATTTTTTGTTTTGGCTAAT
>JAITLV010000197.1 GCA_031277685.1 Sphingobacterium sp.
GAAAGTGCTTTCTTGTTCCATGCTTTAAAATGTAAAAAGCCATTTTAATCTGTTCTCTTTTTAGGGATTACAGCATTAAAATGGCTAATATAATTTGATATTAGTCTTCGTCGATAAAACGTTTAGTGATAGGGGAGTATGTCTCAATTCTACGATCACGTAAAAAAGGCCAGTGTTTTCTGAAATAATCAGATTCACTTAGATCCAATTCAACAACTTCAATTTCTTCTTTATCATGGGATGCGAGGTATAATATCTTTCCTTGTCCATTTGTTACGAAGCTGCCGCCCCAAAATTTCATGGCGCCATCCTGTTCAAATCCGACACGGTTGACAGATACTACTGGTACACCATTTGCTACAGCGTGAGAACGTTGAATCGTCTGCCAAGCATTGTATTGATCTTTATTGGTCTCTTCGTCCTGGTCGGTAGCCCAGCCAATTGCTGTCGGGTAGAATAAAATTTCTGCACCCATTAAAGCCGTGATCCTAGATGCTTCAGGATACCATTGGTCCCAACAGATTAAAATACCTATTCTACCAAATTTTGTTTTGAATACTTTATAGCCTAGATCGCCAGGCGTGAAATAGAATTTTTCATAAAATGCAGGATCGTCAGGGATGTGCATTTTGCGATATTTTCCTAAATAGGAGCCGTCAGCATCCAATATGGCAGTCGTATTATGATAAAGGCCTTCGGCTCTCTTTTCAAATAATGAAGCGATAATAACGACGCCAGCTTCTTTTGCAACAACGGATAGGGCATCCGTAGAAGGGCCAGGAATAGCTTCAGCCAATGCGAAATTGTCATAATCTTCTACATCGCAGAAATATAATGAGGTAAAGAGTTCTTGCAGACACACAATTTGCGCACCTTTTGCAGCGGCTTCTTTTACTTTAGCGATAGCTTTTTCGAGATTCTCTTGCTTGTTTGCGGTACAGCTCATCTGTACAACTCCAACTTTTACTTTGCTCATTCTTTAATGCTTATTTAATTCAAGGGCAAAGATACTATTCTTAATTTAGATTTGATTGTCACCTGAAAAACAAAAAAGAGCTCTTAAAGCTCTTTTCGTAATCTTGCTACGGGGATATTTAATGCTTCCCGGTATTTGGCTACTGTCCGACGCGCGATGTTGTACCCTTTTTCCTTTAGGATTTCGGTTAATTTCTCATCGGCAAGCGGTTTGCGCTTATTTTCTTTGGCAATGCATTCTTCCAGTATTTTTTTGACCTCTTTATTGGAAACTTCTTCACCGGAATCTGTCTGGATAGCCTCTGAAAAAAAAGATTTTAATAAGAATGTTCCAAATTCAGTTTGTACATATTTTGAATTTGCGACACGAGAAACCGTAGAGATATCCATATCAATCCTGTCTGCGATATCTTTTAATATCATGGGTTTTAATTTGCGATCATCGCCAGTAAGGAAGTAATCGTATTGATATTCCATGATTGCATTCATCGTTTTTAGTAAGGTTTGTTGACGCTGTTTGATTGCATCAATAAACCACTTGGCAGAATCAAGCTTTTGTTTAACAAATTGTACAGCTTCTTTCATCTTTTTGTCCTTCTGATCCGATTTTTCGTAATGTTCAAACATATGCTGATAGTCTCGGCTGATTCGAAGTTCTGGTGCATTTCGGCCATTTAATGTCAAATGCAGCGTGCCATCGTTATTGCTGATATGGAAGTCTGGGATAATATGGAGCTGTTTGCCGGCAACTGCGCCGGAGTCTCCTGGTTTTGGGTTAAGTTTTAGAATCTCGTTGACTACATTTTTGAGGTCTTCCGATGAAACACCCAACGATTTTTCTAATTTATCATAATGCTTTTTGGTAAACTCTTCCAAGTAATTGGCTACGACTTTAATCGCTAGTTTGATGGTGGGATTGTTGATATCCTTTTTTTGTAGCTGTATCAATAGGCATTCTTGTAAGTCTCTGGCACCAATGCCCGCAGGCTCAAAATCTTGAATCACTTTCAGCATGTCGAGTACTTCATGTTCTTCGGTCATGATGTTTTGACCAAAAGCAAGGTCATCGACCAGATTTATGATAGGGCGTCGCAAATAACCATCATCATCTAAACTCCCAATGATTTGTTGGCCAATTAAGAAATGCTTATCATCTAATGCTAGGAGGTCTAATTGCTGTTGCAGTTGTTCGTAGAAGGAATGTTGAATGGCAACGGGCATTTCCTTTCTTTCGTCATCGTCGTCTCCGTAGTCGTATCCATTTCCATAGTCTTTGTAATCGTCTTCTTGTATGTAGTCTTCCAGGCTGAAGTCATCAGAATCGAAGCCATCTTCGTTGTCGAAATTATCATCTGGATCTTTATCAGGATATTCTTCTATTGGATCGGTCATATTAGTCAAGCTACCATCTTCTAACGCGGGATTTTCTTCTAATTCTTCTTTTATTCTGGCATCTAATGAAACTGTCGGTACCTGCAACAATTTAATAAATTGAATTTGTTGGGGAGACAGTTTTTGTAATAGCTTTTGTTGTAATGTCTGTTTTAACATGCTAATAGTTGACTAGTTTACATCTAAATTTAAACAAATATCATTATTATTTTAAAATAAAACAGATATTAAATCAAAAGTAGGTATAATATTTGCGGAAGCTGCCCATTATCATGTTGATCTAAACGATGTCCTTCGCAAAGATTTTCTCTGTTTTAATTTCAAAAAATTAAAATGTGAAGTCTCCAGTTGTGTATTTTTATCTATTGTCTATCTCTAAATAAATGCTTATTTTTTATTGTTAAAAAATGTAAATAGTTGATTAGGGAGATTTATTTAGTTGTATATTTAGCCCCTGAAACACATATAGACGCATATTGAGCGGGAATAAAACCTTTTGGCAATTCAATATGTTGAATATAAGATAAATTTCCATTTATGTTTAGACGTATAAAGAATCGGATTCTTCGTTATTTCGTTATTGCAATATATTTTGTTATAGTTTTGGTCTGTGCGATACAGCTTAATTTTTTGTGGCTTTTCGGTTACTCACCCACGAAGAAAGATATCGTTATGCCAAGTCTTAATATCTCGACAGAACTTTATACTGCCGATAGTGTATTGATCGGTCGGTATTTTGATGAGGATAGAAATCCAGTTCCATTTGACAGTATTCCTAAGACTGTTATCAATGCACTGATAGCAACTGAAGATGTACGTTTTTATCAGCATAACGGTGTTGACTTTTTGGGCTTAGGTTCCGGTATTGTCTCTACATTAAAAGGGGATAAACGAGGGGCAAGCACGATAACGCAGCAGTTGGCTAAGAATCTTTACCGTACTCGTTATAATAAAGCCGGTGGTTTGCTGACGCGTTTGCCTGTGGCAGGACTGGTAGTTACCAAATTCAAAGAGTGGATGACTGCTTATAAGCTCGAGCAACGTTATACGAAGAATCAGATCTTGGAGATGTATCTCAATACAGTTTCTTTCAGTAACAATGCATATGGGATCGAAACTGCTGCAAAACGTTATTTTTCAAAAGGAGCAAATCAGTTGAATCAAAATGAAGCTGCAGTGTTAATAGGGATGTTGAAGGGGACCACTTTATATAATCCAATTAGAAATCCCGAAAAGGCATTTGACCGTAAAAATACAGTACTGAGCCAGATGCAAAAGAGTGGTTTTCTAAAGAAAGCAGAATATGATGCTCTGGTCAAGGAAAAGATTGTTTTGAATGCAAACAATCAAGATGTGAACGCTGGAGGGGATTCCTACTTGCGTACTGCAGTTGCTAAATGGTTGGAGAAATGGTCAGAAGAAAATAATTATGATATCTATACCGACGGTTTAAAGATCTATACAACGATCAATTCTAAACTTCAGAAACATGCTGAGGAAGCTGTGACAAAGCAGATGGCCGAGTTACAGCAGCGTCTGAACAATACTTGGGAAGGTCAGGAGCCCTGGCGAGATCTTTCTGGGAAAGTGATTCCAAATTTTTTGGAGAACTTGGTCAAGAAGACCCCTTATTATGAGTTTTTGCATAAAAAATATGCCAATAATCCGGATAGCATCAATTACTTTCTGAATAAGAAGAAAAAAATGGAGGTGTATAATTGGAAGGATGGGGGGAAAGTTGAAAAAGAAATGTCCACTATGGATTCCCTGAAATACTACGCTATGATGTTGAATGCAGGAATGATGTCTATGGATCCTTATTCAGGAGAAATAAAAGCATGGGTAGGGGGAGTAGGTCACCAATATTTCAAATATGACCATGTGATGCAGGCAAAAAGACAGGCCGGTTCAACATTTAAACCTTTCGTTTATTTAGCGGCTTTGGAGTCTGGTATGTCACCCTGTGATAAAATTACGGATAAGCCTGTTACGATAAAGATTGATAAAGGAGATTCTGTGGAAATATGGGAACCGAAAAATGCGGATTGGAATTTTTCTTATCGAGAGATGTCATTGCGCCATGCTATGGCTAGATCTATCAATTCGGTCACAGTTCAGTTGACGGATAAGGTTACCCCGGCAAAAGTTGTGGATGCTGCGCAGCGCTGTGGTATTACCAGTAAGCTCAATCCTGTGGCATCAGTTGGTTTGGGGCCTAATGACGTTTCCGTATTTGAGATGGTCAACGGTTACTCAACAATGATGAATCATGGTGAGCGTGTTACACCGATATTGGTTTCTAAAATTGAAGACCACGATGGGAACGTTGTTGCTACTTTCCAGGCGGAACGCAAACAGGTTGTCGATAAGCAGGATGCTTGGTTGATGACTTACATGTTGCGGGGTGGTATGGAAGAACCTCGAGGTACATCGCAAGGATTGTGGGAGTGGGATCTTTTCGATAAAGAAAATCAGATTGGTGGAAAGACCGGAACATCGTCGGAATATGTTGACGGTTGGTATATGGGGGTGACTAAAGACTTGGTGACTGGTATCTGGGTCGGATGTGATGAAAGAAGTATACATTTCAAAAATTCGCATACTGGTGAAGGTTCACGTACGGCTTTACCAATTTTTGGGGTGTTTCTGGAATCTGTTTATAAAGATAAGCAATTGGGATATACTCAAGGGAAGTTTCCGGAGCCTACGGTGGAAATCACGAAATCGTATAAGTGTGAGACCCCACGTTATAGTGACCCTGAGCCTGAACAAAGTGATTCGACAAGTGTTGACGAGCAGACGGACGAAGGGTTTATTGGTCCTGAGGAAGAGTCTGTCGAGGGGGCTGTTGAGCGCCATCAGAATGAAGGCGGAGGAAATGAAAATACTGGATCTCTAGAAAATACGAGCCAAGAATAGTTGGGGTAAAAGCCCAGTCTATTTATTGATATATAGCGCCGCCCAATGGAAGTTGGGTGGCTTTTTTATTGTAATATGGCTAAGCAGCGTAACTGTTATTTCTCTTTGTATAAGATTGCTGTTGTTGTGGGTAAAGATTGTTCCAGTTTGGGTTGTTCTTGCGAATAATTCGTTCTATCTGCATGCGTGTGAAACTTTGTAATTCGTTCATTCTCTTTTGAGCGCAGCTTAGTTTCGGAAAAGCTTCGGAATAGATGATCCTATTTAGATTGGGTCCCTGTTGAAAAATAAAGCTATTGGCTTCTTGTAGTTCCATTACGGTGCTGAATATATTGGCGGTGAAGTCGATTTCAAAGTATCTTCTGTTGTTGTCGGTTCGAATATATACAATAAAATTGCTCATAATGCTAAATTATTTGGATGTTTAAAATTTATTTACTAATTTTATTGGCACAATATTACTAATAAAATTAGTTTTTGCAAAATATTTTTTGAAAAAATAATATGTCAAATATTTCATCCAACTTGAAATTCCTTCGAAAAGGAAAGAAAATTACGCAGCAGCAATTTGCTGATATCATGGAGATTAAAAGAGCTTCTGTTGGCGCTTACGAAGAAGATAGAGCGGAACCTAAATATGAATTACTAAAAAAAATAGCTGAATTTTATGGGTTAACCATGGATGAATTGGCGAATGATGTAATTGATGATAAGTGGAAGCCTGTACCCAAAAGTAATGCGTCAAACCTCCGGGTGTTAAGTGTGACCGTTGATGGTAATGACCGGGAGAACATCGAGCTCGTACCTGTGAAAGCGAGTGCTGGGTATTTAAACGGGTATGGTGATCCTGAGTACGTTGCTGAACTTCCAAAATTTTCACTACCGATGTTTGGACAAGGGACGTTTCGGGCATTTGAGATCAAGGGCGATTCGATGTTGCCTTTACCATCGGGTTCTATTATAGTGGCTGAATATGTGGAGAACTGGCATGATATCAAGCCGGGGCACACCTACGTCGTTGTGTCTAAAGAGGAAGGGGTTGTTTATAAACGTGTTGCATTTAAATTTAAAGAAGATAAAGGATTAAAGCTTGTTTCTGATAACAAGACGTATGAGCCCTACTGGGTTGAAACTCCTGATATTCTTGAGGTGTGGCGAGCAAAGGCTTTTATCAGTACGCAATTACCAGAGCCAACTCCTGAGCCAACAATGGAAACCTTGACGAGTATGATGGCGCAAATGCAGAAAACAATTAATGCTGTTGTTGATAATTCGAAATAATAGAAAAAATACGTTCACTAGTACCGGGGTATTTGTTTTTTATTTTATAAAATACTATATTTGCATATCTGAAAGGAAGGGGGCTCGTATTGCCCCCTTTTTTTAATTACAATTAATTTAGCATTCTAGGCAGCAGAACAATGCAAGATGTAGAAAAAAGAGTCATCGAACTCATAGAAGAAAAGATAGCAGATCGCGAGGATTTGTTTATTGTTAGTGTAAAGATGCGCCCAAATAAGATTTTGGAAATTCTTCTAGATGGGGATAATGGTGTTAATATTGATGATTGTGCACAGGTAAGCCGTCATGTAGGTTTTCATTTGGAAGAGGAAAATGTGATCGATAATGCTTACCGTTTGGAGGTTTCATCTCCAGGTATAGATGCCAATTTTGTCAATAGTAGGCAGTATCAAAAAAATATCGGTCGGACTGTACAGGTAAAATTGAATGATAATACGAAAATTGAAGGAACGTTACTGACGGTAGATGAGACGAAGATTAGTGTTCTTCAAAAAGTGAAAGAAAAAGGTAAAAAAGCGCAAGAGGTGGAAAAAGAACTTCCTTTTGATCAAATAAAAGCAACAAAAGTGGTAATTTCATTTTAAAAATAATGAGTAACAGCAACATCAATCTGATAGACTCTTTTCAGGAGTTTAAAGAGTTTAAGAATATCGATAGACCTACGGTCATTACAGTATTGGAAGAGGTTTTTCGTAGTATGATCCGTCGTCGTTTCGGTACGGATGAAAATGTGGATGTTATCGTGAATCCAGATAACGGGGATTTGGAGATTTGGAGGACGCGTGTCGTTGTTGAAGATGAATTTTCCGAGGATGATGATCTAGAAATCGAGTTGGCGGAAGCAAAGAAACACGATGAGGATTTGGAAGTTGGTGATGATTTTATTGAACAGATTACGTTGGAAAGTTTTGGACGCCGTGCTATTTTAGCTGCCCGTCAAACACTTGTGTCAAAAGTACTAGAGCTTGAGAAAGACGAAGTCTTTAAGAAATATAAAGATAGAGAAGGCGAGCTTGTAATCGGTGAGGTTTATCAGATCTGGAAGAAAGAGATTCTTGTATTGGATGAAGATGGTAATGAATTGATTTTACCTAAGTCAGAACAGATTCCTGCTGATTATTTCAAAAAGGGCGATGGTATCCGTGCTGTGGTTCATAAAGTGGATATGATGAATAACAATCCAAAAATCATTATCTCACGTACTGCACCAGCGTTTTTACAACGTTTGTTTGAACTTGAAGTTCCGGAAATTTTTGATGGTTTGATTACAATCAAGAAAATTGTCCGCGAACCAGGTGAACGTGCTAAGGTGGCTGTGGAATCTTATGATGACCGTATCGATCCAGTTGGCGCCTGTGTGGGTATGAAAGGTTCACGTATTCATGGTATCGTTCGTGAATTGCGCAATGAGAATATTGATGTGATCAACTTCACCACAAATCATTCGTTATATATCGCCCGTGCATTGAGCCCTGCCCGTATCAGTTCAATCAAGATTGATGAGGAGAACAAAACTGCTGCGGTATACTTAAAGTCAGATCAAGTTTCGTTAGCAATTGGTCGTGGTGGTCACAATATTAAATTAGCTGGTAAGTTGACCGGTTATGAAATTGATGTTTATCGTGAGAATGATGAATTTGATGAGGATGTGGATATTGAAGAATTCAGCGATGAAATTGAAAGCTGGGTTATTGATGAATTGAAACGCGTAGGTTTGGATTCTGCAAAATCTGTGTTATCACTCAGTGAAGTAGAGCTCGTTAGACGTACAGATTTAGAAGAAGATACAATTCGAGATATCGTACGTATATTGCAGGCTGAATTTGAATAAAATTCAGCTCGCTAATTTTTTTCCATCTAACATTCGGAATAAATTGTTTATGGATGGAAAAAAACATATTTTTGTAATTATATTAAAATAGTTTATATTATAGATGACTGAAGGAAAAGGAACAAACTTGCTTAAAGCAGCAA
>JAITLV010000219.1 GCA_031277685.1 Sphingobacterium sp.
TACCGCATTGATTGCATCTACATTCTCGTGTGAAATATTCATACTCTTTTTAGCTATATCGCATTCATAAAAAAATCCTCCCGAGGTTTTAAGTTCGGGAGGACATCAAGTGCGGAAGAAGGGACTCGAACCCCCACGCCTTGCGGCGCCAGATCCTAAGTCTGGTGCGGCTACCAATTACGCCACTTCCGCATTAGGATTTCTTTTGATGCCACAAAGATAGAAATGAAACCTATATCATGCAAGTATTTTTTCCTCTTTTTTTTATTTTTTTTCAATATTCTTTTCAGCTCTTGCATAATTCATTATTATTCATTTACTTTGAATATCAAAGTACTTTTATGGAACAGAAAGATTTATTTAAAGAGCTCGGACAGATCAGATCATTGATGGAAAAATCTTCCAAATTTGTTTCGATAAGCGGATTGTCGGGTGTTCTCATCGGCTGTTATGCTTTATTGGGCACTTTACTTGGGTACTTCATTACAACAAGCCCAGCGGACTCCATCAAGAAACTGCCAGGAGACCTGACTACAGTGAGCTTCTTTCTCCTCCTTGCGATCCTCATCCTAGTGCTCTCATTATTGACGGGATGGCTAATGGCACGTAAAAAAGCGAGAAAAAACAAACAGTCGATTTGGAATATTACCAGCAAATCGCTTTTATTTGCAGTTTCAATTCCATTAGTAACTGGCGGAATATTAGCTTTGGCCCTACTTTCTCAAGGTTATTATAACCTTATTGCTGGCATGCTGCTTATTTTCTATGGTTTATCTTTAACAGCTGGCAGCATTTATACCTTTACAGAGGTAAAATGGTTAGGCATCCTTGAAGTAAGTTTGGGGTTAATCGCAGTATGTCTTCCAGACCACGGACTGATAGTATGGGGATTGGGATTTGGTGTGTTACATATCATCTATGGTTTTATCGTTTACAAAAAGTACGAATCGTGAAATTAGATCTTTCTTTATATGACAAAGTATTTGAAAACAGAGTCCGCTTACAAATTATGAGCGTCCTTGCTGCGAATGAAGAATATGACTTCAATTCACTCAAAGAATTATTGGATGTCACAGATGGAAATTTAGCCTCTAACCTTAAAACATTAGAGAAAGAAGAATATATTGTGGTAGAAAAAAGTTTTGTTGATCGTAAACCAAACACCAAATACAAGCGAACAAAAAAAGGATTACAAGCATTTGAAAATCATCTAATTGCATTGGAAAATTTAATAAAACAACAGTATAAATAATTTTTTTATCTTTTTACTTTGAAAATCAAAGTACTTTTAAAACAATAAATATGAAAGGAATTCGATTAAAGTTCATGCTTCATCTCTACAACTGGTCCTCCAAAGTGTATGCAGATGTTTTCAAATGGAACAAAAAAGCATGGGGAATTAGCAAAGAGGAATTTTTGACCTACCCGAGCGGTAGCATCGGTCATTGCCTTGGTCTTTTTTATGCGGCTAAAGGATTTGATGTCATGCCCAAACTAGAAAATCACGATGTTTTCCACGTCTTAACGGAAACAGGAACCGAAATTCAGGATGAAATTGCCATGCAATATCTTTTATTGGGCAACGGAAAATTCAGCCTGTATTTAATCGGAATGATCGTTATCGGGGGTATTATATTTCCAGAGCACTTTGGCTATTACAAGAAAACCTTTCAAAAAGGACGATCCCTACAAAGGTTCCATCACATTGAGTTCAAAGAGATCCTTCATTACCAGCTTACCGAACTCCAAATCGCATTATACAGTAAAAATATTCAAGTAGACCTAAACAAATGAAATCATGGAAAATTACGATACTTCTAAACCCTCGTTTGCAACCGAACAAAACTCGCTATTTGACAAAGTTACCAATTCAACAGTGCTAAAATTATTTGTCATCCTATTTCTTTCCCTGATATTGCTCATCCCACTTTCGCTAATAAGTGATTTAATTGAAGAACGAAAAAACAGGGAACAGGAAGTATCTGGGGGAATTGCATTAAACTGGGGCAAGGACCAGGTGGTCTCCAGCCCTGTCCTCGCCATCCCCTATCGCGAGACAATCCCATTATCTGCTGAAAAAACTCAAAATTCTACCCTTAGAGAAGAGATAAAATGGCTATTTATCCTGCCCAAAACATCCAATATCGCAGCAGATATTACACCACAGCATCTCTCAAGAGGAATTTATAATGCTATTGTCTACAATAGCACGATGACATTAGAAGGTTCCTTTGACAAAATATCCCTGGAGAAGCTGGAGATTCCCCATGAGAAAATTGACTGGAAAGGTAGCAAGCTTATTTTCGGCATTCAGGATTTTAAAGGCTTAGGCAAGCGTCCCTCATTACATTGGGATGGAAACAACCTGACTTTCGACAAGGACTTTAATAATCTCAATTTATTTCATCAAAATTTAGTCTGCACAATCCCTTTAGACCCTCAGAAAATGGAGAATCGCTACAAAATAAATCTCAATCTGAAAGGATCCAAATCGCTAAGTTTCCTTCCGCTTGGCGATCAGACAAATATCCAGGCCCAGGGCAACTGGGCAAACCCGAGCTTCACTGGTTCATTTTTACCCAGTAAACGCAATACTGCAAGCTCCAATTTTTCGGCATCTTGGGAAATCCCTTCTTTCAGCAGAAAACTGCCACAACAATGGACAGGTGATCCCCGGCCGATCTATCAGTTCGACAACAACATTGAAAATGGCCCGGAGGGCAACGAACAGAAATCAGCTCCGGCTGCCACTCCTACAGGAACTTCCGCCAATTACCTATTGGACAATACTGATATGATTACCATTCAATTTCTACCTGATATTAATAACTATCAGAAAACAACGCGAGTTGCTAAATATGGTATTTTAGTCATCATCCTGACCTTTACATCACTCCTATTCACCGAGGTCATCAAAAAGAAACGGGTACATATCATTCAATATATTCTAATTGGAGCAGCAATGGTTCTTTTCTACACCCTGCTACTTGCCCTATCTGAGCATGTCGGATTTAATATCGCCTATCTAACCGCATCAATCGCTACTGTAGGATTAATCGGAAGTTTTATAAAAGCAATTACAAAAGAGCTCAAGTCGGCCCTTTTACTCGGATCTATTCTTAGTACTTTCTATTTATTTATCTATGTGCTCATGCAACTTCGGGATTATTCTCTCATCGCCGGAACAATCGGCATTTTTATCATTTTGGCAATCCTGATGCGCGTTTCCACAAAAATCAATTGGTATCAATTCGACAATAATCATGCGCATTAAAACACAACATCTCCTAATCTATTGGGTCATCGTTAACATACTGCTCAAAAAATAAACTGTGCCGATCATACAGCCATCTTTTCACCAAATAAGATGGCTATTTTTATGCTTTTCATAGCTTTTAGTCGCAAAATCTGTAAATTGCAGGGATTTTTTTCAGCATTATAGATGAAACCATCATGATTTATTCAAACTGAGTGAACCGAACGAAGTGAGCTCACGAATACCTTAAAATACAAAATTAATGAGTAAACGAGTTCATGAATACAATTAAAAAACAAATTGTGAATGAATAATCGCACTGAAGCGCGAATAACCGAGCATAGCGAGCTCATGAATGCCGCTTAAAACATACACTCAATGAATAAATCTGATAGCTTCATCACAATTGAAAAACAAATTTATACGGATGAAAAAACTTACAATATTTACATTAGCGGTTATGGCATGCAACCTCAGCAATGCGCAAGAAAACAAGGGTGGAAAATCCAGTTTTAAAATGGTTACCGAAACACCACAGCCCATCAGTCCCAGTACGCTTTGGAACCTTGGGCGTGTATCAGCAGAAGGACTTTCTTCAGATGGCAAAACATTGCTGTATGGAGTTTCTAATTACAATTTGGAAAGTAATTCAAGTGAGAAGAATCTTTATACGATCTCATTGGCCAATGGAACTGGCGGACAATTTACCGATCAGAAAGGTGGAGAAACAGTGGTACAAATCGAAAAAAATGGTGATGTTATCTACCTGTTAAAAGGCCAGTTGTGGAAAAAAAATCTCAACAACGGCGAAGCCATCCAACTGACCTCCGGCGAGATGGCCTTAGAAAATGTCAAGTTTTCGCCCGATGGAACACACATCCTTTTTAGCCAATCTATTTTAATCAAAAAATACCACAGCACCGATAAATACCCCGAATTACCGAAGTCGGATGCCTATATTTATGACAACTTGGATTATCGGCATTGGGACACCTTCAATGATGGAAAATTTAACCACCCTTTCGTTGCTAGTTATTCCAATGGAAAGATAGGAGATCCGATTGATTTACTGAAAGATCAACCGTACTATAGCCCACAGGCACCTTTCGGCGGAGCCGAAGATTTCATCTGGTCTCCTGACAGCAAAGCGATACTTTACGTTTGTAAGAAAAAATTTGGGACAGATTATGCAGTGAGTACCAATACTGACATCTATCGCTATGAATTATCATCAGGTATGACAACCAATCTTACCGACGGCATGAACGGCTACGATATTGCACCGAGTTATTCTCCTGATGGAAAAAGTCTAACTTGGCTCAGTATGAAAACCGATGGGTATGAATCTGATAAAAATGATATCATCCTTTTTGACAAAAGTAGCGCTATCCGTTTAAACCTAACAGCACATTGGGATGGCACTGTAAACAGTTTTATTTGGAGCAATGACAATCGCAAAATTTACTTCACTGCTGCAACTAAAGGTACTGTACAATTATTCGAACTGGAAGTACCTACGAATGTAAAGTCAAAAAACCTTCCAAAGATTCAACAAATTTCAACCGGCGATTTTGATATTACAGGAATTGTTGGTCAAAAGGGGGATAATCTTATCGTCACCTTGACCAAATTCACCCGCGCAACCGAAATCTTCAACTTTGATCTCAAAAGTAAATCTTTGACAGCTATCACCAAAGTCAATGATGACAAGTACGCAGCAATTGCAGAAAACAAAATCGAAAGACGTATTACAAAAGCATCTGATGGCGCCGATTTATTTTCATGGGTAATTTACCCACCAAACTTTGATCCCGCAAAAAAATATCCGACGATACTTTATTGTGAAGGTGGACCTCAATCCGCACTCACTCAGTTTTATTCCTTCCGATGGAACCTTCAATTGATCGCATCTCAAGGTTACATTGTCATTGCTCCAAATCGGAGGGGTATGCCTGGTTGGGGAGTAAAATGGAATGAAGCTATTTCCCAAGACTGGGGAGGTCAGCCAATTCGAGATTATTTAGCTGCTATTGATGATATCTCTAAAGAAAGCTATGTTGACACCGCACGTCGGGCTGCAATTGGAGCAAGTTATGGAGGCTATTCGGTTTACCAGTTGGCAGGGGTACACCAAAATCGTTTTAAAACTTTCATTGCGCACAACGGCTTATTCGATATGAGAAGCTGGTATGGCACGACAGAAGAGCTATTCTTTGCAAATCACGAGCTGGGAGGCGCATATTGGGATAACAAAAACGAGAAATCCTACAGTGAATTCAATCCGATTGAAAAAGCAAATAATTGGCACACGCCAATTTTAATTTTTCAAGGTGGAAAAGATTACCGTGTCCCAATAGGACAAGGACTCGCTGCTTTCCAATTAGCGCAATTAAAAAAGATAAAGAGCAGACTTGTCTATCTTCCGGATGAGAACCACTGGGTTTTATCAGGACAGAATGCGCAGGTTTGGCAAAGGGAATTCTTTACATGGCTCAAAGAAACCCTATAATACCCGTTTCAAAATCAGGTAGTGAGATAATAGGATATTAACAGGGTTTCCCCTTGTTAATACCCCGTTAATACAAAAAAAAGTGTTATTATGTTTTTAATAGTGGACATAGTATCAACTTGGTGCTAATTTAGGTACCAGCATAACTGGCTAATTCCAGCCACCACAGAGACCTTAAATACAAAAAGCCTGCAGTTTGCAGGCTTTTTGTATTTTTTATTAAGTGTATCTAATAAGCGAAATCTACTTCTCTCCTTTTTTCCCAAATATAGAAAGCTTAATATATTTCCCAGGTTTCTCCTTGACATCTTTCATCAGGTTATCCATCTCTTTTGATGCATTATTCAGGTTGTTGTATAATTCTTCGTCATTGAGCAACAAACCTATCGATCCCTTACCACTGTTTATCTTACTTGTGATGTTCTGAAAATCGGCCATTGTTGCATTTACCTTGTTCATGGTCTGTTCAAAATCCAACCGCGCTGCTTTATCTGTGATATTATTTAGATTAGCCATGATTGAATTTATTTTTTCACCATTTTGCGCGAAATTAGTGGTGATCGACTCCAGATTAGCCATAATTCTATTCAGTCTTCCTTTTTCATTTCCGACCAGACCTTCTACGTCTTTCGTGATACCTTCCACATTCTTTAAGGATGTTGATATACTATGAATACTACTTTTAAAATCGTCCTGAAATTGTTTGTCCAACACCGAATTGACAACGGATAAGGTAGAATCCAATTTGATTGTTATGGTTTCGATACGCTTCTGAATAGGCTCGACTTTGTCCATGATATTTGGCTGTATACCCGAATTGAGGAAGTCACCATCTTTTGCCATTTCCGTGCTATTCCCCATCTCAAATACGATCGCTTTACCACCCAATAAATCAGTACTGGAAATACGGGCGACGGTATTCTTGGGAATATTATAGTGGGAGTGAATCTTAAATTCCGTTTTTATTTTACCATCAGGCTGTAAAATCATCTTCGACACCCGTCCTATTTGATAGCCGTTCACCAAGACCGGCTTGGAAGGAGTCAATCCGTCGACAGTGTTGTAAGTCGTATAAAATGTATTATCGCTGCTAAAAACATCGTTTCCCTTTAAAAAACTATACCCTATAAATAATAGGGCTATTGCAACTGTTGCTAATATGCCGACCTTGGTTTCATTTGATATTTTCACAAATTATCTATTTTGTAGTGCGTCATTAATATAAGCTTAAAACAGCGCAAAAGCAAATCTGTTTAGCGTTCGACAGAATTTTTATAAATTTTTAACGCCGACACCAAATTATTAACAATTTCTTGTTGCCCTTCCTCAGATAATAAATAGCTTTCTTCCTCTCTATTACTGATAAATCCAATTTCTGTCAGCACAGCTGGCATCCCAGCCTCGGCAAGTACTGCCAAGCCCTTTTCCCAGAATCCACGGCTATATCTTCCGGCTTTGACATATTCCCCTTCGATCATCTGCGCAAAGCGGATACTTTTCTCACGGAATCTATTTTTCATCAACGAAAAAATAATTGCACTTTCGGGATCTTTGGGATCAAACCCTTGGTAGTTTTCCTTGTAATTTGACTCCAATAAAAGAGAAGCATTCTCACGGACCGCAGCATCTTGTTGTCCGAGACGATGAGACCCCGACACCAATGTTTCAGTACCATGAGCGCTAGCACCGCTTGAATTACAGTGAATGGAAATAAATAAATCTGCTTTATTGGCATTTGCCAAACGAATACGTTTATACAACTCCACAAATTCATCGGAAGTCCGCGTATAGATAATCTTAACCCCAGGAATATCCTTTTGAATTTGTCGTCCCAATTTTAATGCAACATCCAAAGCAACATTTTTTTCCAGGGACCGACGACCTTGTGCACCGGTATCTTTTCCTCCATGCCCAGCATCGATAACAATAGTTTTAATCTGGTAGTCCGGCGGATCGGGCTGGCCGTTATTTAACTTGAAAGAATTCAATAAAAAAAATCCCAAAGTAGCAAACATTATGCTACACCATTTTCTAATTCTTAAATCTGATTTCATTGAATAATTATTTGCTCTACTATAAACGAAACAAAATGTGTCAATATTATTTCTTTAATAGATAACGATATTTAACATATTTTCTATTTGTTTTTGACTAATTTTGTCCTTCGAAGTTTAACATTATTTCACAAAAATAACATTTGTCTTTAATTTTGAAGTCGTTAATCAACATTTTAACACTATTTATCATTCTTGCAATGGCCAATTCAACATTGGCTCAGAGCAATATTCCACTAAAACAGAACGGACTTCAAAGCAAAGATCCTGTCTCGTCGACCAGTAAACTCCAGGATACAACAAAAATTAAGCCTACTGATTCCACCAAGTCCAAACAGGATACCACGAAGAAAAAAGGCAATGGATTACAGGCAGAAGTCAGTATTATCGCCGTTGATTCCCAGAAATCGGAAGTAGCAAAGAATATCAGCCATTTATACCGCGGTGCAAAAGTAAAGTATCAGGATTTTGAACTTTCGGCGGACTACATCCGTCTCGATCGCAATCAAAAAAAGATTTTCGCATCGGGGATTTACGATAAAAGTGGCAAGTACGTGGGACGTCCAATTGTTATTATGGGAAATGGTGAATCTCCAAAAACAGTAGATTCCCTCTATTATGATTATGAAAAACAAGAAGGAAACACCTATGGTATTATGACTGAGGTCGATGGGGGATTTATCCAAGCTAATATCGTCCGAAAGAATATCTACGATGAAATGTCGATATACAAAGGTCTTTATAGTACCTGTAATTTACCTTATCCACATACCCACTTTGGTATACATATAACAAAAGGGATCGTAACCAAAAATCAGATTATCTCAGGACCTGCCTATCTCGTTGTCATGGGGGTCCCTATGCCAGTAGCCTTCCCCTTTGCGTTTTTCCCTAAACCTGATAAAAGGGCCTCCGGGTTTCTTTTCCCATCCTTTGGAGAGGACTATACACGCGGTTTTTCCGTGCGTGATATTGGTTGGTATCTCGCTTTCAACGATTATTGGGACAGTGAGATTAGGGGTTCATTATATTCAAAAGGCTCTTGGGAAGCCTCCATGAACACCCGCTATACTGTTAATTATAAATATAATGGTGGATTTAATATTCGCTATGCCAACACCAAAGTCGGAATAGAAGGTACTGATAATTATGGATCCAACAAGGACTTCAACGTCACCTGGAACCACACCCAACGTCAGGAGGCTAATCCGGGAACATCCTTCTCCGCCAGTGTAAACTTTGGTACCGCCTCTTATTTTCAACATACAGGTACTGGAAGTAACCTAACTACCTATGAGAATCTGGCACAGAACAGAATGGGCTCATCCATCAGTTATGGGAAAGTATTTGCCGATGGAAAAGTGAACCTGACGGCAAGTTTAACCCATAGTCAAAATATAGCTGATCGGAGTATTCAGTTGAGCTTGCCAAATATAAGCTTGAACGTTTCTTCATTCAATCCGTTTGATAGCAAAGACCGGGTAGGCGAACAAAAATGGTATCAACGGATCAATGTTGGTTATAGTCTTCAGGCACAGAATACTGTCAATACCAAAGACAGCTTGCTATTTAGTTCCGGAGGTTTCAAGAGATTCCAGAATGGTTTCCAACATAATATTCCGATCAGCTTATCACTTAATGCTTTTAAGTATTTCCAGTTCAACACGAGCGTAAACTATACTGAACGCTGGTATTTCCAAAGTACCAGACAACGGATCGACAACACACCTTCGGGCTATAAACAACGCCTTGATACTTTACAGGGATTCAATCGTGCTTATGATTATTCCGTATCAACAGGTCTTTCAACCAAGATCTATGGTATGTATCCGAAAATCGGAAAAATTGAAGCAATCAGACATGTGGTTACACCTTCGATTAATTTTAATTATAGACCAGATTTCTCGGATGCCCGTTATGGATTCTATCAGCATTACAATGACCAATATGGTAACCGTAATGTATACTCTATCTTTCAACAGGGGATATATGGATCGCCTTCTGCCGGAAAATCTGCTGGTATAGGTTTTTCGATCGACAACAATATCGAAGCTAAAGTAAAGAGCAAATCCGACACCACTGATGGCGGCTTCAAAAAAATCCCCATTCTCCAAGGTTTGACCTTTAGCGGAAACTATAATTTCGTCGCGGATTCATTAAAACTATCACCAATAACATTCTCTGGCCGTACAGCTTTTTTCGACCAGAAAATGAATGTCAATTTCAATGGTACCTTTGACCCCTACTCCATCGACAATAATGGTGTTCGTATCAATAGATATGCGATCAAAGATGGAAGTTTGGCCCGTCTGACAAATTTTGGCTTATCCTTTGACTATAGTTTAAATCCAAAAGCAGCCAAATCACGTAATAACAATATTGATTCATTGAGAAAAGAAATGTCTGGTGCTGGAATGACTCCAGAACAGGCACAGGCATTGGCCAGGATCAGTTCGGATCCCAATGCTTTCGTGGATTTTAATATCCCATGGAACCTTGCTGCTTCATTTAGCTTTAACATGTCCAAATTCTTTAATTCAAGTACACGAAGAATGGACAACCAGATTACAAGCACACTGAATCTGCATGGAGATTTTAGTGTTACACCAAAATGGAAAGTAACATTTCAATCCGGTTACGATTTCAAACAAAAAGAAGTGGTCATGACTTCCTTCAATATCTATCGGGATTTACACTGCTGGGATATGTCTTTTGGCTGGATGCCATTTGGACGATACCGAAGTTACAATGTCACCATTCGAGCGAAAGCATCCATATTGCAAGACCTCAAATTGACAAAACGAGCAAGCTCTGGAGGCGGTTATTTTTAAAATAACCGCTTTTTTTATCCGATTACCTCAACTTTATCCATTCCTATCCATGCCCCAATTAAACCGGTATCGTATCCTGCTAAAATTCTTGTTACCGAAAGGATTTTAGCAGCTCGTTGATCCGTAATTTTATGTAAGTTTATACTATGAAAGCAGAAATTATTACTATCGGAGATGAGATTCTTATAGGCCAGATTATCGACACCAATTCCAGCTGGATTGCCCAACAATTAGGCAAATTTGAAGTAGACATTGTCCAGATGACGTCTATTCCCGATACCGAGGAAGCTATCTTCAATACATTAAAAGATGCATCTTCCAGAGCCGATTTGATTTTAATTACCGGTGGACTTGGTCCTACAAAAGACGATGTCACAAAAAAAACAGCAGCGAAATATTTTGGTACAACACTAATACGGGATGAAAAAGTACTTCAGCATGTAACTGGTTTCTTCGAAGCCCGTCAGCTTGAAATGCTGGAAATTAATCGGCAACAGGCTGATGTCCTAGCAAATTGTGAGATACTCTTCAACGATTATGGTACAGCACCGGGTATGTTAGTTTCACAGGCGGATAAGCACTACATTTTTATGCCTGGTGTCCCCTTTGAAATGAAACATCTGATGGAACAACGTGTTTTCCCTTTGATTGAAAGCCAGCATAGTGATACAGTCATACATCACGAAACGATATTGGTTGGCGGTATCGGAGAATCTTATCTTGCGGAAGAAATAAAAGATATCGAAGCAGAACTACCTTCAACTATTAAACTGGCTTATTTGCCTTCATTGGCATTTATCCGCTTACGGCTCTCCGGAAAAAGTAAGAATAAATCGGACATTGTTCAGGAAGTAAAGCTCTTTAGAAGTAAACTCCTCCATCGTTTAAAAAATTATGTTATTGCCGATTACGACACCACTATAGAAGCTTTTTTAATCAAGCAATTTACGCAACAAGGACTTACATTGACAACAGCGGAAAGCTGCACAGGAGGTAGTTTAGCAGCCTCATTAACCGCTAATCCCGGAAGCAGTGAAATCTTCGTCGGTGGTACAATCCCCTACTCCAATACATTAAAGCAACAATTATTGGATGTCAATGAGGCAACTTTACTTCAACATGGTGCCGTGAGTGAACAGACTGCAATAGCAATGGCAACTGGTGCAAAAACGAAATTTAAGACAGATTATGCCATTGCTACAACAGGAATAGCTGGGCCGGGAGGGGGATCTATTGAAAAACCTGTGGGGACAGTTTGGATTGCCGTGGCCGGAAAAAAAGAGGTTATTACAAAGAAATTTCAATTCAACAATGATAGGCTCATCAATATCGAACGTACACGTATGAACGCGCTTCTCCTCCTTTGGAAACTAGCTATAAAAGAAGAAGTATAAGAAATGTAATTATGTAAAATAATATTTCAAAAAAAACGTTTTTTAAGGAATAATATTTTAAATTGTTGAAAGTAAACCACAATTTAATTAACTTCGTTTTTCTATAACGAGATTGCTAAAAAATATGGCTCTATATAAACTTTTACTTCCAAAAATGGGAGAAAGTGTATCGGAAGCAACAATTACTAAATGGTTGAAACAACCTGGTGACCTGATTGAAGAAGATGACACTTTATTGGAAATCGCAACGGATAAAGTTGATTCAGAAGTACCTTCTCCTGTCAAAGGAATTTTGAAGGAACAACTTTATACTGTAGACCAGACTGTTCAGGTTGGTGATATCGTTGCAATTATAGAAATAGAAGGAGATACGGAAACCGGCGAATCAATTGCTCAACCTGAAGCAGCCCAAAGTGATGACCAACCTGCATTTTCAGATGAAACTGCGGCGCTGAAAATACCGGGTCTAGATCAATTGAATAACCCAACGGAAGAGATTACCAACGTACATTACGAACATACCACTCGGTTTTATTCTCCTTTGGTAAAAAACATTGCGCGCCACGAGGGTTTATCACTAGAAGAACTTGATCGAGTCCAAGGTACAGGAGCTGAAGGAAGGGTGACAAAAGAAGATATTCTATCATATGTGGCCAGTAGAGGTTCTCAAACGATAGATCATTCCAAGCCGACACCCCCACCTGTTATCAAGAACGAGCCTACACAGACTGTAGCAAGCCCTACTGTACACACCGTGGTCAATGGTAGCGACGAAATTATTGAAATGGACCGTATGCGACGCTTGATTTCTGACCACATGGTCAAGAGCGTTCAGCTATCTCCACACGTTTGTTCGTTTGTGGAAGCTGATGTCACCAACCTTGTTCTATGGCGCAATAAAGTAAAAGACTCTTATAAAAAACGTGAGGGGGAAAATATTACCTTCACACCACTATTTATTGAAGCGATCAGCAAAGCACTCAAAGACTTCCCGCTGGTTAATATTTCGATAGATGGTTATAATATCATCAAAAAGAAGAATATCAATATTGGTATGGCAGCGGCATTACCAAATGGCAATCTCATTGTCCCAGTAATAAAGAATGCGGATCAATTGAGTCTAGTAGGTCTAAGCAAATCGGTTAATGATCTCGCCCAAAGATCGCGTGCGAATAAGTTAAAACCGGATGATACTCAAGATGGGACATTCACTTTCACAAATATCGGCGCTTTTGGCAATATTATGGGAACGCCGATCATCAATCAGCCGCAAGCTGCTATATTAGCTGTTGGTACCATAACAAAGAAACCTGCGGTAATTGAAACAGAATATGGTGATATGATCGGGATTCGACATATGATGTATCTATCCTTATCTTATGATCACCGTGCAATAGATGGCGCCCTTGGTGGTACTTTCTTAAAACGGGTTGCTGACTACCTCGAAAACTGGGATAGTAACAGAGAAATTTAATAACAATAGTATCATTATAAAAAAGTGGCTACCCAAGGGTAGCCACTTTTTTATATCACATCTCTTATCCCGAAGAACAATTAGCATTTCCCAATGCGCAACGCGTTTGTTTAATTGTTGAACATCCCCCCTTTTACGTTTTTATGATACTGTTTTCAAACTGCAGTTTCTTTTTCTTGATGACCAATTGGAATCGTACATAAAGCAAGACAGATGAAGTCAATAAGCCTAAGGTAAGGCCATACCATATGCCTTTAATCCCCCAGTCAAAAAGTACCCCCATCACATAACCACTTGGCAGTCCGATAATCCAGTAGGCAATAAAAGTAATGATCGTAGGGATATTGACATCGCCCATACCTCTCAAAACGCCCAGTCCAACAACTTGTGTACCATCAAATAACTGGAAAAGACCGGCAATGATCAGCAACTGAGCAGCAATGACGACCACCGCTTTATCAGAAGTAAAAATGTAAGGCAGGTAATTATTAAAAATCGCAAATAAGGAAGCTGTAATAAACATAAAAACCAAAACCAACTGATACGAAGAGATTGCAAAACGCTCTAAGCGAAACAGGTTTCTATTGCCATAACTATTACCCACTTTGATTGTGGCGGCGGCGGCTATACCACTGGCCATCATATAAGTCATTGCAGCGAGCTGTATGGCCACCTGATGAGATGCCTGTGCTGTAGCACTGATTGTACCGGCCAATAAAGAGGCTCCGGCAAATGCACCAATTTCGAAAACATACTGCATCGCAACAGGAGCACCGATCCGCAATATTTTTACCAGCCGCACCCGATCGATTACTGTAAATCGAAAATATTGTATATAACCTTTAAATTTTTTTGACCGCAACACATAAGCCATCATCACCGACATCATCAATACACGATCAATCAAGGTACTGTAACCAACCCCCTTCACACCCATTGGCGTAATTCCGAACATCCCCTTGACAAAAATAATTGCCAAAATAATATTTAAAACATTTCCCCAGATGGTTACATTCATCGCTTGTTTGGTAAAGCCCAACCCTTCCGCAAATTGCTTAAATGTACTGAATACCATTAAAGGCAACATAGAAAGACTTAAGATAAGCAAATAAGGTTTTGCCTCTTTCACAACCGCGGGATCCTGATTCAGATGATCAATGGCGAGCATAGAACCAAAATAGACCAAACAGAACAACAATATACCCGTTATGATATTTAACCAAAAGCTATTCGATAATAATACGGCACATTCTTCTTTATTATCACGACCATTTTCCTGCGCAATCAATGGTGTGATCCCATAAGCGATCCCCAATCCAACGACCATAACGATCATAAATACAGCATTCACCAATGACACGGCCGCCAAAGGAATTGTCCCGGCAAAATGGCCCACAATCACGCTATCTGCAGTATGCACCAAGGTGTGGCCCAATTGCGAAATGACAACCGGCCCGGCCAATACAATCGTACTTTTATAATACGGCTTAAATGTTTTAAATTTTCCCAACATAATCAAATCCTCAAAAAAATAGGCACAAAAATACAAAGATATTTCTGCTCTATCGTCATATTAAAAAATATTTAGCAAAAATATAACAAAATTTACCTCGCAAATAGTCACCCGATGTTAAGTAATTTTTATGTTTCAAATACCTTAAAATTATCTTAAATTTACCTGTTGGTCTAAGAACTATAGAAATATAAATGTAACTTAGCATCTAGTTAGTAATCAAAAGAAGAGGAAAAGAGTATGTACAATCCAGTAATAGCATTTCTAAATATCGGAACACAGGAGATGATTTTAATCGTGTTTGCGATCTTGTTACTTTTTGGTGGCAAGAAGCTTCCTGAATTAGCGAGAGGTTTAGGAAGAGGGATACGAGAGTTCAAAGATGCTTCCGAAGGCATCAAACGTGAGATTTCAGATCAGATTAATAATTTCGAAAAAGATATAGACGTCAAGACGGAAGTTAAAGAAGAGACTATCCCAAATGAAGTAAAAGTTGCCGAAGAGCAGGCTAAAGCAGAACAAGAATCCCAATCAGCAGAAACTGCTGAAAGCGCAGAGTCTGAACCAGCAAAGAAAAAATATGAGTTTACAACTCCTGCCGGAGTTGTGGAGCACAATCCACACAAACAGTTAGATTACGGTGAGGAACCTTCTCACATTACCTACGGATACAATGACCACTTTGCTGAGGCCGAAAACAACGAGGTAGAGGAAAAGAAACCTACAGAACAGGAAAATACAAATAAACCTGCGTAACCTCATTGCATTAATTTACAATCAGATATTAATTAGAGCTGTTGAATAACCATTCAACAGCTCTCCTTTTTAAAGAAAAATCCACAATGAGCTTATTATCACACGAAATTACTATCGCTAACGAGCTATCCATAAGCGAAAGACAAGTTCGCACGACCATTGAACTATTAGATGAAGGCGCTACCGTCCCATTTATCTCCCGTTATCGGAAAGAAATGACAGGAAGCCTGGATGAAGTGCAAATCACAAACATTCGGGATCGCTCACAACAATTGAAAGACCTCGATAAACGTAAAGAAGCTGTTTTAAAGTCCATCAATGACCAGGGAAAACTAACCTCAGAACTTGAGCAACAAGTCATGACGGCCGAGACCATGGCAAGCTTGGAAGATATTTACCTTCCCTACAAGCCTAAACGTAAGACCCGAGCTAGCGTTGCCCGCGAAAAAGGATTACAACCTTTGGCAGATCTACTTCTACTCCAGGACAAAACAGATTTTCGCACGCTTGCGGATTCGTTGATCGACGAAGAAAAAGGTGTCAAAAACAGTGAAGAGGCCCTAGCGGGAGCGAGAGATATCATTGCTGAAATTATTGCTGAAGATGCAACCGTAAGGTCCAAATCGAGGGCAATATTTCTAGAAAAAGGAGAATTCGTATCACGTGTGGTTCCGGGAAAAGAAGAAGCCGCAATTAAATACAAGGATTATTACGAATGGTCGGAATCGTTAAAAGATGCACCTTCACATCGTGTTTTAGCTATGCGTCGTGGTGAAAAAGAAGAATTGCTTTATCTGGATATTGACATCAATGAAGAAGCCGTTCTTCCAACTATTGAATCGCTCTACATTAAAGCTTCTAACGATGCTGCATCGCAGGTAAAATTAGCATTGACAGATAGCTACAAACGCTTATTGAAACCATCTATGGAAACTGAAATCCGCGTATTGACCCGTCAAAAAGCGGACGAAGAAGCGATCAAAGTTTTTGCGGACAATGTTCGCCAATTACTTTTAGCAGCACCACTAGGACAAAAGAGATTACTTGCAATCGACCCCGGCTTCCGAACAGGATGTAAGACAGTTGTCTTGGATGAGCAAGGTCAACTCAAAGAAAATACCGCAATTTTCCCTCATAATGGTGCAAACGGACTCGCAGAAGCACAAAAAACCGTTAACTATTTAGTATCAAAATACGATATCCAGGCAATTGCAATTGGCAACGGTACCGCGGGACGCGAGACCGAAGATTTTGTAAAGAAACTAGGGCTCAGTAATGTTACCATTGTGATGGTCAATGAAAGTGGGGCCTCGATCTATTCAGCGTCAGAAACAGCCCGTGAAGAGTTTCCTGACTACGATATTACGGTGCGTGGTGCTGTATCGATCGGTAGAAGATTAATGGATCCACTGGCTGAGTTAGTTAAAATTGACCCCAAATCAATCGGTGTTGGCCAGTATCAACATGATGTGGACCAAAATAAGCTACAAACGTCCCTAGATGACACAGTCGTCAGTTGCGTAAATGCTGTAGGTGTGGAACTGAATACCGCCTCAAAACAAATTCTATCCTATGTCTCTGGACTAGGCCCATCCTTAGCCCAGCAGATTATTAAATATAGAAATGAAAATGGTCCGTTTGCCTCACGCCGCGAACTGAAGAAGGTACCTCGTCTTGGAGACAAAGCCTTCGAACAAGCCGCAGGTTTTCTTCGGATAAGACATGCCGACAACCCGCTGGACTCTTCTGCCGTACACCCTGAGCGTTATGCACTGGTTGAACAGATGGCGAAAGACCTGGGCAAAAAGGTTGAAGACTTACTTAAAGATGCGGACCTGAGAAAATCCATTCCGTTAAAAAACTATATTTCTGAAGAAGTAGGACTACCAACTTTAAATGACATTCTGCATGAGCTGGCGAAACCGGGACTCGATCCGCGGGAAAAGTTTGAAGCTTTCTCGTTCACTGAAGGCGTTAATAGCATTGGTGATTTACGGATCGGGATGAAACTTCCTGGCATCGTTACCAACATCACCAACTTTGGAGCCTTTGTTGACATTGGCGTACACCAAGACGGACTGGTACATCTAAGCCAACTATCCAACCGCTATATCTCCGATCCGCATGAGGTCGTTAAAGTACAGCAACATGTCACGGTCACGGTCACAGAGGTAGATGAAAAACGCAATCGCATCGCATTATCCATGAAAACTGATGAAAAGCCTGCTCTTCCAAAAAATAAGAAAAACGAAGGCAAAAAACAGCAACAGCCAGAAACAGATATGGCAAGTAAGCTCGCTGCATTGGCAAGTAGATTTAAATAGGTTCCCTATCCAGTTTGATAAAAAGGCTGATTTTTTAATAAAAAATCAGCCTTTTTATTTGCCCTAACCGCCCAGGTTCATTTCAACACTTTTATTTTGTATCTTTAGCAGACAACAAGCCTTAATATGATATGAGACACAGTATTATACTCTTATGCTTCTCGCTTGTAACACTGCATTTTCAAGCTAAGGCCCAATTGGCCGATGGAGCATATATTTCCCAAACTGGTACAAGCAAAAACTTAATTTTGATCAAAGATCACTACCTCTCTTTCATAAATTATGACGACACAAATAAACATTTCGGTTATACTTGGGGCGGCGCAATTCAGCAGCAGAATGAAAGCATCAATACGACTGTTGAATATGATACGAAAGATACTGCCAATATTGGTAAAATGATCAGCTTATATATTAAAAAAGAGAATGGTTCTGTTCAAATAAAATCATCCAATTTCAATGGTAGTTTTGTCAGGCAGAAAACGATCACTCAGGATCTGGATGCGCTATGGCGAATCACCGGTAGACAGCAAGACTCAAAAATGCATGAAATCCCAAAAGCAGATCGTAAAACAATAAAAATCCTTGTTGATGGATATTTTCAATGGATTGCGATTAATCCTGCACAAAAAGGATTTTATGGAACAGGTGGTGGGTCTTATGAATTCAAAAACAATCAATACACGGAGAAAATACAATTCTTTTCAAGAGATAATACGAGGGTCGGTCAGGAGCTCCACTTTAACGGAAAACTCGAAAATAATCAATGGCATCATAGCGGAAAAAGTTCAAAGGGCGATGACATTTATGAAATATGGAGTAAAGAACTAATAAATTGACAACATGACAGTAGCGGAATTTCAATCATTAGATAATCCAATTCATAACTGGTCAGCCGTACAGAAATCCTTGTGGTATGACAAAAAAGGCGACTGGAAAACAGCACATGACCTTATCGATCAACTGGAGGGGCTTGAAGCAGCGCATGTCCATGCCTATCTCCACCGAAAAGAGGGAGATCCATGGAATGCCCGCTATTGGTATAATCGCGCCAGACAAGCTGTATATAATGGCAGTTTAGATGCTGAATGGGATGAATTATTTAAATTATATTTCTGATCGGTCTGTTGTTCCGTATTTTACGGTTAAACTTAGCTTATTTTCCTCCTAAACGTTATCGATGCCCTTCCTTAATGATGCATTGCTATTGACGCATCTCTAAAATATGCTTTTCTTTTTAGCCCCTCATTTCATTTATATACCTCATTTATAAACTAATGAAGGTATTGACCACATTTCTGAGAACAATAAAATCCTGTCTATAAATTCGATCAAAACAAGCAATCCCCACAAAGTAAGTAACAAAAATAACACAAAAGAAAATATAAGATTCCCAAAAAACAATATGGCATGAATGTTGAATATAATTTCTTATACTTTAAAAAGTATACTTTTCATAAATTTAGGTTAATAATTGGTTAGGTTAGACACCTGAGGTTCCCCACTTCAGGTGTTTTTTTATCACCATGTATGATCATGAACAATACTTTTCGCCTTCTTCTCTTAACCGAACGTGTATACGCTAATACAGTTAAACACAGATTTTATAGCATTGAAAATAAAATACACAGAAAATCGCCTCCTTCTTTCAGTTATGTTATATAGAAAAGACGGGAGGAAATTTACAGAGATAAATAAAAACTAATTGAGTCTTACTGGCACAAACACAATCTTGTGATAATTCTCTTTTTCAAATAAGACTCCAACTTTGTTCTGGCTCAAAAGTACCATATCTGAATAAGCGGCATAATCTCCTTTTACATCCTTAGGTGCTTTAGCGATAACCTGGTTGAAATACCAGGTTTTGCCCTGATCCTTACTCAATCGCAGCGTCAAATTATCTCTTCTGTCTGAGGTAGCAGCATTACAAACGGCTAAGATATATTTTCCTTTCCGCCGCCATGAAAGCACCGAACCTTGGTTGACAGGATCAGGTAAATTTCTATCGTAAAATGTCGTATCCCAAGTAGCTCCACCATCATTGGAATAAGATACAATCCTGGATTTCACATTGCCTTGCTGATTACGGGAATTCATATACAATCCAGTTTCGGAGAGCTGAGCGGCCATGGTTTCGTTTGATCCTTCATATTTTACACTCGCCCCAATCTGGAATGTTTTACCATGATCGTCCGAGTAATATGAATGGGCAAAATAGTCCTTGCCATTTGCTTTTGGATTTCCCTCGGAATGGTTAGCCGGAATATAAATCCGGCCCTTATACTTACCCGAATCAAATTGCAATGCGTGCCCCGGTGTATTTGCATATGTTCGCCAGTCCTCCTTGAAACGATATTGCGCATTTACTGAAGACTGATTGGGGCGATGAGTTTCTGTAGTAATGTTTTGTGGATCAGACCAGGTTTTACCACCGTCGGTCGAACTAATGTACCAGCATTCGCGCAAGCCATTTCCTTTGCGTACCTCTGCTTCATGATTATTACCGGTATTGTAAAAAAGCAACAATCGTCCCTTTGGATATACTGGATCCAGCAAGTCAGCTACAGGAGCCGGATTTCCGACCTGCAAATTATCATTGTCAACAGCTACTTGCAACGGCCCCCATGTTTTACCTTTGTCTTGGCTGACTTTATAGACGATATCCACATTGCCAAAATCTCCGGCATGGTCCACCCTGCCCTCGGCAAAAGCAATCAATTGTCCAGATTTATCTTTTATTATTGCGGGTATACGATAGCTTTTATAGCCATCTTCGCTGGATACAAAAACATTTACCTCCTGTGCTCCTGCCAGGGTATACAATCCTACAAATATTGCAGTCATAACAACATTTCTCATCCGGGTCCAAACTGTGTACATCATATTTACTTCTCACTTTTTAACTATAAAAATAGAATAATCTTCTATCTTTAAAGAAACGATATCATAATCAACAATAAAACCATTATTACGATGAGATTTACCTCAATTTGCTTAGCGCTTATGTTATGTGGCATATGCAGCCAAGTACTAGGACAGAACAGGCCTAACATAGTGATCATTATCTCAGATGACCATGCTTATCAAACCATTAGTGCCTATGGCTCTACTTATGCAAAAACGCCTCAAATTGATCGTATTGCTGCTGAAGGAGCTATTTTCAACCATGCATATGTCAACAATTCAATTTGTGGTCCAGCCAGAGCAACACTTTTGACCGGCAAGTATAGTCACAAGAACGGATTTAAGGATAATGAAACCTCTGAATTTGATTTCAATCAGGATTTATTCGTCAAACAGCTGCAAAAGGTAGGTTATAATACAGCATGGGTTGGCAAAATTCATTTGGGAGAAAAGCTCCAAGGATTCAATTATTATGATATCCTTGTGGGACAAGGCACTTACTTTAATCCAGATTTCATCAGTAAACAAGGGCGCAAGCATACTGAAGGATATGTATCAGATATCGTGACAGAAAAAGCGATCAATTGGCTGGATACGGTAGATTCAAACGCCCCCTTCTGTCTGGTCATTGGACATAAAGCGACACACCGAACATGGATGCCTGATCCAAAAGATTTTGGACGCTATGATACGGTGAATTTTGCCCTACCGGCAACCTTCTATGACAACTACCAAACTAGACAAGCTGCTGCGTTGCAAGAAATGTCCATTGACAAAGACATGAAGATGGCGTATGATCTCAAGATGTTCAATTCACTGGAAGATATAATGAACGATGGAAATTTTAAACGAATGAACCAAGCGCAGAAAGATAGCTATATAGCCTATTATCGGCCAATCTACGAACAGCTCAAAAACAGTAAATTGACCGGAAAGCAGCTTGCGGAATGGAAATTCAGACGTTATATGACCGATTATCTCAATACCGCCCAATCCATGGATCGGAATATTGGAAAAGTACTGGATTATCTGGACCAAAAGTCCCTCCGCGACAATACAATCGTGATTTATCTCTCAGACCAAGGCTTCTACATGGGCGAACATGGCTGGTTTGACAAACGTTGGATGTATGAAGAATCTTTCAGAACCCCCATGTTAATGCGTTATCCGCCATTAGTTAAACCAGCAACAAAAATCGAAGCGAAACTGGTTAATGCTGACATCGCCCCAACCCTGCTCGAACTGGCAGCGATTAAAAAGCCTAGCGATATGCAAGGAAAATCATTCGTCCACGTATTGAAAAACACGAAAGAAGAACATCGCAAAGACCTGTATTACCACTATTTTGAAAATGGGGAGCATGCAGTGAGTCCTCATTTTGGTGTGAGAGACGACCGTTACAAACTGATCCGTTATTATAAACGCGTCGAAAATTGGGAGCTGTTTGATCTTCAACAAGATCCCAGTGAACTTCGAAATGTTTATAAAGACCCAACATATCAGGGAGTCGTCAAAATGATGAGACGGAAGCTCATCAAACAAATTCAGCAATTTGATGACAAAGAAGCTGCGGCGATTTACAAGATAAATATTGATAAATAAACTGGATCGACTATTAAAAAGTAACAGGAAAGCATATTGACAAGTAAACAAAACAGGGTATCCAATGACGGACTACCCTGTTTTATTTCAGACCTTCATCCTATCTAGGTTCATTCGCAAGAAATCCCCTTCCTTCGTATTAATCCATGGATCATCCATAGTTATCTAACTCATAAATATGTGTCTAGTACCAATCAGGTACTGGATAGACCTTACTTAAAGTATGTATAGTAATACTTCTTTAATACTTTATGAATACTTAATCCATACTTTATCTATACCATAAAGGTCCTTTGCTGGTATTCCATCTGTAGTTCCATTTAGTCAATGAAAATATTTTATGACAAAGTGTGCTGGCTGATACGCCATCAGGATTACAAAAGTAGACTATCTAGCTAATAAGTTTATTTTGAGCATTCTGACATTGTATTTACAAAAAATAAAAAAACAAAGTATAGTTATCAGGTAGATTTTATATATTTGCATTAACATTTTTTAACATATGAAACTAAACCATCTACCCATACTTGAAAAACGAATGTCGCAAGGAGATGTTTTCCCAGGTAATAACTAAATATCTCCGATAACCCTTCTACACAGACAATATTTACTCGTTATTAATAATTTAATATGACAAAAAACAATTTCGATTTTGTCGTAATGGCTGCGCTTTGCTTAAGCACCGGCACGCTATACGCTCAATCTACTATAAAAGGTAAAGTAGTCGATAACAACAATACGCCTATTCAGGGTGCGACAATCACAGAAACAATAAGTAAAAAACAGGTACAAACGGATGCAAATGGTCTATTTGAACTACCTTCAAATGGGAACTCCATCAGCATCCAGATCCAATACATTGGTTTTGATTCCAGAATTGTTCAAACCAATCCAAGTGGACTTACCACGATCCAGCTTTTACCCACAAGCTCCCAACTGGACGAAGTTGTTGTAACTGCACTGAATATCTCAAAAGAAAAAAAGACATTGGGATACGCTATTCAGGAATTAAAAGGTAAGGATCTTTCCGAAGCAAAAGAGAGTAACCTAGTGAATTCCCTTGCTGGAAAAGTGGCTGGGGTCCAAGTAACAAACAGTCAAGGTAACATGGGATCCTCCCGAATTATTATCCGTGGAGAAACTTCCATCGCGGGTAACAATCAACCTTTGTTTGTAATTGATGGAACACCTGTGGACAACTCTCAGTTAGGCACAAGTGGCAACCGAGATTATGCCAATGCGATATCAGATATCAATAGTGAAGATATAGAATCCATAAGTGTATTAAAAGGTCCTAATGCTGCCGCATTATACGGCTCAAGAGCGGCGGCGGGGGTAATTTTAATTACGACAAAATCTGGAAATAAGCGCAAAGGACTGGGAATTAATGTAAACTCGAATAACACCATTGAACGCCTTGCTGTGCTGCCAGATTACCAAAATGTTTTTGGTCAAGGGGCAGACGGTAAATTCAGCTACGTCGATGGAAAAGGCGGTGGACTCAATGATGGAGTGGATGAAAGCTGGGGGCCAAAAATGGACGGACGTTTAATTCCGCAATTTTACTCGAAAGGAGAAGCAGTACCTTTCGTACCGCATCCCAATAACGTACGGAGTTTCTTTGGTACAGGCAGAACTTTAAACAATGGGATTTCCATTGCGGATGCAGCGGATAAAGTTGATTACCGCTTTTCATACAATAATAGTAATCAAACAGGTATCATTCCAAATTCTTCTATCGAAAAGAATAATTTTAACATCAACACGCGATACAAAATCACAGAAGATCTGACTTTGACCGCTAATGCGAATTATGTCCGCACAAATTCGGGCAATTTACCGGGTGTTGGGGGCTTCCGTTCCAATGGTTATATGCTTCAATTTACCTGGTTTGGACGCCAAGTTGACGTTTCGCGATTGAAAAACTACCGCGATGAGAATGGGAACCTTGTCAACTGGAATAACAGCTACTATAGCAACCCCTATTTCATCGCAGAAGAAAATACGGTACAGCAACAACGCGACCGTATATTTGGAAACGTGGGTTTGAACTATAAAATCAACAAGTTTCTGACAGCGAACTTCCGTTCCGGCAACGATTATTATACAGATCGACGAAAAATACGGATTGCCTATGGCACCAATGGTACACCTTACGGTTCCTATGAGGAAGATGCTTATACTGTAAATGAAAATAACACGGAGTTTACTTTAAATTACAATAGACCGCTTTCCGATGATTTTACGTTGGACATCTTAGGTGGTGGAAATATAAGAAGCCAATCGCGACAACGCAATAACCAAAAAGCGCCACGTCTAGCAGTACCAGACGTCTATACCTTAGCGAACTCTAGGGATGCGTTGGTTTCATTGGGTGAATATATCCCGTTAAAAGCATACAGTGTCTTCTCCTCAGCACAGTTGGGCTATAAGAATTACGCTTTTTTGAACCTAACAGCCCGTAATGATTGGTCATCTACTTTACCCGTTGACAATCTTTCTTATTTTTACCCATCTGCAAATGCAAGTATCGTCTTAACAGATGCCTTCTCCATTCAAAGTAATATATTATCATTCTGGAAATTGCGCGGTGGGTGGTCAAAAGTTGGTAAAGACACAGATCCATTTAATTTAATTGATTCTTATCCGTTCAGTGCCCCTTATGGGGATAGTCCGCAGCTGTCTGTCAATGATATTAAGAAAAATCCAGATCTAAAACCCGAAACAACAACCTCTACGGAATTAGGTACTGAATTAGCATTCTTCAAACATCGTATACGCTTGGATCTAAGTTTATATAATATCAATAGTATAAATCAAATCTTAGCTGTAGATGTTAGTCCATCGACAGGTTATAAAAAGAAGCTGATGAATGCAGGAAAAATCAACAATAAGGGCCTTGAAATCCAGTTAGGAGTTACACCTGTGAAAAAAGAGGATTTCCAATGGGATATCAATGTCAACTTTGCGACCAATAAAAGTAAGGTGGTAAAACTAGATGACGAAGGACTATTACCGAGTTATACTATTGGCTCTTCGGGTACCGTTCAAGTCCTGGCAGCTGTGGGTAAGCCCTACGGAACGCTTTACGGAACAGGCTTTTTAAGAAATGAGGCCGGTCTCCTAATCCTGGACAAAGGTCTACCTACTGCAGATCCAGTCAATCACTATTTCGGCAAATTTACACCTGACTGGTTGGGCGGTATCACCAATCAATTCCGCTATAAAAACTTCGATCTAAGCTTCCTCGTTGACATCAAACATGGCGGGAAATTATATTCGGGAACCAATGCGACCGGAAGAGGCACTGGAGTACTGGCATCCACGCTTCCGGGAAGAGATGCTGAACATGGCGGTTTGAACTATACAACAGTAAACCAATCAACAAATGAGACGGTCACCCACGATGATGGTATTCTTGTCGATGGCGTAAATGCTGATGGATCCAAAAATACAACAATCATCTCAGCACAGCAATATTATAAAGCACTATATCGGGTCAATGAACCAAATGTTTTTGATGCTTCTTATATAAAGCTACGAGAAGTGAAGTTAGGCTACCAACTTCCAAGTCGCTGGGTCTCTAAAATTGGCTTCCAAGGTGCTGCCTTCGCTCTAGTTGCTAGAAATCTGTGGATTATCCATAAAAACACACCGAATATTGATCCGGAAACGGCTTTTAATACAGGAAATGCACAAGGTTTGGAAAGTCTGCAGTTACCAACAACCAGAAGCTTTGGTTTCAATTTAAACCTTAAATTTTAAGCAATCGTTATCATCTACGCGTAAAGCTGCGTAAATGATCCGGCAATAAACTATTGATGGACAAATAATTATTTAGGAATGAAAATAAATATCAGACATATATCAAGCCTCTTTCTTTTGCTGAGTCTAACAACCTCATGTAAAGATGAATTGGCCAAAATAAATCAAAATCAGAATGAGGCGGAAACCCCACAGCCTTCCTATCTCCTGACGAGTACAATTAAAACAACGGCAGACAGTTATTGGGGAGTGAGCAATAATCTAGCTTCGAGCCTACTGTTTGTACAGCACTGGGCGAGGATCCAATATACTGATCCCGACCGCTATATTTTCACAAACAACGATTTTAATGAAGGATGGTCCACTTGGTATTCTAAGAGCATCAACCAACTAAAAATTATTCAAAAACTGGCTAGCAGCACGGGGAATGACAATTATAAAGGTGTAGCACTAGTATTGCAGTCCTGGGTATTTTCTTTACTTACGGATGCCTATGGCGAAATCCCCTATTCTGAAGCAGGAGATATCGACAAGTTTCTAACACCGCGTTATGATACACAGGAAACGGTATATAAAGGGTTATTGAACGATCTCAAAAATGCTCAAAGTTTATTGAACGCTGATGGTGAGGCTATTCAAGGAGATATTATTTATGGTGGAAAAATCATAAACTGGAAACAGTTTGCAAATTCCCTAAGATTACGGTTTGCACTACGTATAGCAGATCGCCTACCGGATCTCGCCAAAACAACATTGCAAGAAGTGGCTGTGGAAGCAAGTGGTTACATTAAGTCTAACGATGAAATCGCCCAATTGGTGTACAGGGATGCACCGTATAGAAATCCTGTGAGTAGTTCATTCGAAGCAAGAGAAGACTATCGCGTAAGTAAAACAATGGTTGATAAACTACGTGATTTAAACGATCCTCGTTTAAGTATTTATGCGGATCGAACAAAAACTGCTACTCCCCAAGGATATGTTGGGCTTCCTAATGGCTTAACATCAAGTGAGGCAAGTAATGCGGGTTTTGATCTAACATCAAGACCTGGAGCTTATTTCCGTGAGCCTAAAGCCCCAGCGGTGATCTTAAGTTATTCGGAAGTTCTGTTTGGGCTATCCGAAGCAGTAAGCAGAGGGTTTATTACAGGTGACGCAGCAGATCTTTATCAAAAGGCTATCCGTGCGTCTTTGGATCAATATAAAGTCAGTAATACTTTGATCGATGCCTATCTCCGTCAACCGTCAGTAAGTTTCGATCCCAATAACTATAAAAAGTCAATCGGTGAACAAAAATGGATTGCTTTATATGGACAAGGTTTGGAGGCTTTTGCCGAGTGGCGTAGATTGGATTATCCTCAGCTTACCCCGGCTAAAGCCGGTGCATTGGGCGGAAAGATCCCGATACGTTTCTTATATCCCGGAACGGAGCAATCTTTAAATGGAGCCAATTATCAGGAAGCCATCAAAAATCAAGGCAGTAATACCTTACTGACCAAGCTATGGTTTGATAAGGAATAAATTTAGTTAATTGATACTGGCAAAAAAGTGGAGGAATATTTTCTCCACTTTTTTATTAATAGAATGCTTAACTTCGTAAAGACCCTAAAAAAAGAATGCTATGGATGATCAAACATTAGATAAAATCGACCAGCTCAGTGAAGAAGGTAATGCTTATTGTGACGATGAGAATTTTCCCGAAGCCATCCGAGTATGGAAGGAAGCACTCAGCCTTGTTCCTAGTCCACAGAATGTCCATGCGGAAAGCCTCTGGCTCGAAGCTTCCATTGGTGATGCCTATTTCCTACAGGACGATTTCGGAAATGCACTTTCGCATTTTGAAGATGCGAAAGGAAATATTATCGAAAATGCCTATGAAAATCCCTTTATCATGCTGCGTTTAGGACAGTGTTACCTCGAAACAGCAAATAATGAATCAGCACAAGAGTATCTCCTTCGAGCTTATATGATGGAAGGAAAAGAAATTTTTGAAGAAGAGTCTCCGAAATATTTTAGTTTTCTAGCCGATCACGTTGACTTAGATTAATCTATTGCTTCAGCGACCTCCATTGGTAAATCGGATTCAAGAATAGATGCTCCCTGGGCGAATATCGCCCTATATTTTTCCTTTCGTTCTTCTTTGTTGGTCAGCTTATCATAAGTTGACGCTGAAGAAATCATACACATCACACCTTTTTGGTTAAAAAAACGATACATTGCACGATTTGATTCTTTTAATTCAGGACCGATATAGACAATCATACGGTCAAAAGGCAATCCCGAAGCCTTAAATTTATCCAATGCGGACTGATCTTTGATATGCATGGACATATACTGATCCGGATTTTGAGCCAAATAATAGGCGGCCTGCTCAACGCTATGAACGGTTACCCAAACCCAGCTATAAGCATTATGTTTCTTTATGATGGTGGCTGTCGCTGACAGTGGCAAGTCTTTCTTATCCAGATTTAAAATGGTTTTATCCTTTGCCCATTCAATCACTTCATCCAATGTGTTGATCGGATATTTGGTTATATGCCCTGCATGATCTTTGAGTTTAAGTTTACGTAGTTCAGCCCAGGTGTAATCCGATACGCGACCCACCCCGTTTGTCGTCCGTTCTAAATTAGCATCGTGAAGCAACACGGCAACACTATCTTTGGTATAACGTGGATCTATTTCAAAAATCGCCGGAGTCCTACGTAATACCGCCTCAAAAGCAGCAATCGAATTTTCTGGAAGTCCATCCTCCATCGTTCCCCGGTGACCACTTACGATCTTTTTCCCTTTAACATAGGTAAAATGCGCACGCATAGCTTCCACCGACTCAAATTTTAACCGGTGATTTTTCTGGGCATAAGCATTAGAATACAAGAAACTGGAGAAAAATAGTAATACAGTAATCGTTTTGATCTGTATATAATTATAATTTAAAACTGCCATCTAAGAGAATGATTTCGGAAATGTAAGTTGCTAAAATAAACATCCTATATCATTAAATTGTAAACAAGATGTGTACGCAAAATGAAGAAGACAAAACAGACACTTTAATGATGTCGTATAGATTTCTCAATGCGGTCTATCTAAGTTTAAAAATACATGAAAAAACATGTTTATAAACAGTTTAGTGCAAAATAAATAGACAAAAAAACATCTATTTTTTTCGACAAAGAAAAGAGAAATATTCTATATTTGCATCAATTTATATTTGATCTAAATAAACTACCATGGAAAACAGAACATATCTTACGATGTTCGCTACTGGAACCCTCGTCCTTCTCGGGACTCACTTACATGCACAAGAATTATCTCTTATAGTAAAAAACACAGCAAATCAACCGGTCGCTCAGGCCAATATCAAACTCAATGGAAAAAATATTGGCTATTCTAATCAGAATGGACAATTTCAGCTCCGTAAGGCGCCCACGAATGTACCCCTTCAATTTCGGGTTTCCTATACAGGTTATTCAGCAGTTGAAAAAACAGTTAGTTTAGATACGGTCAGTGGTCCTGTCCTATTTCAGTTAAATGCAACACAGACCCTGGACGAAATTATCGTTACTGCCGGCCGTAAAGCCGAAAGTATTTCCACAGTGCCTTCTTCGGTATCCATTTTAACAACAAAAGAGATCGAAGCACAGAGCCAGATAAGCACCAATCTGTCAACAATCCTCGGTAATACCATTCCGGGGTTGGGTACATCAACGAATAAAGCAACCAATTCAGGCCAGACGCTACGTGGCCGATCTGTACTGGTCCTAATAGACGGTATTCCGCAATCTACACCATTGATGAATGGACAGCGCGACCTACGTACCATTGATCCAAGTGTTATTGAACGCGTGGAGGTTATTAAAGGTGCCACCTCCATCTATGGAAATGGTTCCGCTGGCGGGATTATCAACTACATCACACGTAATCCATCCAAGGATTCGGCACCTATGCAGGGAATTACGAGTTTAAGAACGACTTTTAACCCTATAAACAGCTCCGGAACGCTAGGTTACCGCGCTGCGCAAACATTGTATGGCCGAAAAAACAAGTGGGCCTATACAGTCAGCGGATCCGCAGATTATATCGGCCTGCAACGTGACGGAGATGGAACACCACTCGGTCAAACAGATGGTCTCTCGAATACCTATCAATATAATGCATTTCTCAAGCTCGGTTACACCATTGACAGCAGTTCTAACCTAGCAGCTGTATATAATTTCTACCGAAGTAATCAGCACAACCGGTACATCAGCAAAACAGGTATTTATGGCCAAACTCCAACCATCGGCGTGAAAGGAGAAGATCCGGGCGAACCAGCCGGAACGCCCTATAACCACAACGCGATGGTAACTTATACCAAAAACGATCTCTTTGCATCCACTTCATTAGTTGCTTCAGCCTATTACAACACCTTCCGATCTATGAACCGCTATGTGGAAAAAGCCTCGGCATGGTACGGCCCAGGCCAAACGCAAATCAATTCGGAGAAAAAAGGGCTACGTATCAATCTTAATACGCCATTTCAGGTATTCGGTTCCAACGCTGAGGTCACCTATGGACTTGATCTTCTCAACGATGTCACCGATCAGAACCTCACCGACGGAAGGGTCTATATTCCATATATGAATATGTTCAATCTGGCACCCTATGCACAGCTAAAAATTGATTTCCTGGAAAATCTAATCTTCAAAGGTGGTGTCCGTTATGAAAATGCGACAGTCAAAATCAAAGATTTCAATACCATTGCCACAGGGCCAAATAATGAAGGAAGTATTGCCGTAAAAGGCGGCAAAATACCTTATAAGGGTGCAACCTTCAATGCAGGTCTCCGTTATAATAAATATTCACTTTTTAATCCTTTCGTAAGTTTCTCACAGGGTTTTGCCATCAATGAACTTGGACGTATTGTCCGCAGGGCAACAGACAATGACTTGGATAGCCTCAAAACCGATCCCATCATTACCAATAACTATGAGATCGGATTCTCCAGTAATTACAGCATTTTCCAACTATCCGCTTCTTACTATTACAGTACCTCAAAAATGGGGGTGGAACTTGTGGACATCGGTGGTTACCTGATGCCACAACGGCTACCAGAAGATGTTTATGGCTATGAAGTAGCCCTAAGCGCAAATATTAGTCCCAAGCTTACTGTGGGGGGAACATACGCCTATGTTGAGGGAAAATCGAAAAAAGAAGACGGCACAAAATCCTATCTCAACGGTTCACGCATTTCTCCGGTCAAAGCAACAGGATATGTTTATTATACCCCGATTAAACCATTGACCTTTCAATTATTCTGGGTGCATACCGGATCCCGTGACCGGTTTATGCCTAATGATAAAGGAGCCTACAAAAATAGCGAGGGACCAGTCAAATCTGTAGACCTATTTAATTTAAATGGAAATTATCAGGTCAACAAACAGTGGTCATTGGGACTGGGTGTGGAAAATCTATTCAACAAGAATTACTACCCGGTTGTAAGTCAATACCGGGCTCTAAATGAGGAATACGTAAAAGGCCAGGGAATGTTAGCTTCCTTTAATATCAATTACAAATTTTAGATGATCAAGTCTAGTATACTTTGGTTACATAAATGGCTCGGGATATGCTCGGGAATTGTTGTATTCATCCTAAGTATAACAGGATGTATCTATACTTTTCAGGATGAACTCAAACTATGGGCTTATCCTGAGAAATATTTTATAGACACTGCAGATGTCAGTTCCAGCCCCCTACCATTAAGTACCTTACTGTCCAATGCCCAGGCTAGTCTGGAAGATGGTCAGAAAATCAGCCGGGTGGATCTCTACCCCGCCAAGGATCGAACCTGGGTATTCCGCGCTATGCAAACCGATGAGAACGCTTTCGGTCATTGGAATTACTTCAACTACTATAAAAGAATATTCATCAATCCGTATACCGGAGAGGTGAAACAGGTTGAAAACACAAAGGCCGAGTTTTTTCAATTGGTTTTACAGCTACATCTCAATTTATTATTGGGAAAAAAATATGGCCATGCTGTGGTAAGCTGGTCTACGGCACTGTTTGTTGTCATTCTATTAACTGGGATTGTGCTATGGTGGCCCAAAAAATGGAAAGGAAAAAATTTCCGCCGGAGTATCTGGCTAGACACAAAGGTAAAGTGGAAACGACTAAATCACGATCTGCACAATGTCCTTGGTTTCTACAGCTTATTCTTCGCGCTTGCTTTTGCCGTTACTGGTTTAGCTTTTGCATTTCCAGGATTCAAAAAGACTTATGTGGCTACATTTAATCTCTTTCAGCAAGAAAAGGCTTCTAAAACCCCGACTCAACCAACAGCTGTACCGTTGGTCTACCAACAGTTTCAGGACAATGCATTATATTATAGCCTTAAAAACTATCCGCAGGCAGAAATGCTCTCCATACGGGTAAAAAAAGATACCGCACAAGAAATGGATATTCAGATCCGGCGATTCGAAAAACGGAGCGGTGTATTCAACTGGCTATATTTTGACAAAAAAGAGGCTAGTTTAAAACATACGAAATCCAGTGACAACTTGCGCTTCGGTGATAAGCTTGCAACACTCAATTATGATATCCACACGGGCAACATTGGTGGTATCGTACCGAAGATCATAGCATTTATGATTAGTCTTTTTTGTGCCTCCTTACCCATTACCGGTTATATTATCTGGCTGAACAAAAGCAAGAAGAAAAAAAGAAGTTAGGTTATCAACATAATGTTAATAAGTACTGTTAATAACTGACCCTATCGTTCTAAACAGGTTTTCAACAGAGTTATCAACATAATGTGGAAAAGTATAGTGTCATCAGCATACACCCTCCCGAGTGCAGAAATCAATGATAGATCTAAATTGGTTGAGTCCAGCTCCCCCCATAGGAAAATTGAGCATATACGGATTAACTTCTACTGATCCAACCAGCGCTGGAAGTTTGGAGAACGTTCTTCGCTAACAATAACGACCATCCCCTCTGGAGGTTGGGGAATTAATTCCAATTTAATTCTATTCCGACTTATTTTTAACATCGACTGAATAGAGTCAATACGAATAAGAAATTTTCTGTTAATCTGAAAAAAAACGGATGGATCTACTTGGGAGACCAGGTGGACGAGACTATCTTCGATGATATAGGCTACACCCGACTCTTTTTCCACGGCATATAGTTCCTTGTCTTCTGCCATAAAGTAAGCAATATCAGCAATCGCCAAAGACTTTAAAAAGTTACCATACTTCACCAGAAACCGTTGTTTGAGCCGAGGCTCTACTTTGGGCAATAATGGCTCAATACGTTTCATAGCCTGCGCTAACTCCTCTTTATCGAAAGGTTTTAACAGATACGCATAGCCTTGGTTCTGGAAGGCCTCCAATGCATATTGTTCGTAAGCAGTTGTAAAGATTAATGGCACATCAATTGACACCTGTTTGAAAATCTCAAAGCTTAGTCCATCCATCAGATGGATATCCATAAAGATCAAGTCAAAGTTATGTCTGTTGATAACGTTCACAGCTTCCTGAATCTCTTTTGCATTGGTAAAGCTCAATGCGCTATCACTGTAGCGTTCAGCCAACATCTCCTTTAATCCTACAAAAGCCCAGTCTTCATCTTCAACAATCAATATGTTCCATCCCATGGGTTGAATGTAATAAAAAATCCATTTTCTAAGAAAGAAAATGGATTAATATATAAAGGATTACGAAAAATTGACCTTACTTCAATAGATCTGGATTATTATTGATCGCCTCTTGCGGATAACGGATCACATAACGTGGATCATTTTGTTGCAGAGTCACCGTTCTACCAAAACTCGTATGGGTTATTGTGGGTCTTGTTGTACGTTTGAGATCATACCAACGTAAACCTTCCAGCGCCAGTTCACGTTTACGTTCAAGTAATACCGCATCCAGCAATTGTTCTTTGGACAGATTTGCGTCAGCTTTGGCTTCCTGCGTATAGGCATCAGCCGTAAATCTGTTTTTCTTCAATGCGGACAGATACTTTAGCGCTTCCGCCATGTTTCCTAAACGCGCATTGCCTTCTGCAATTGTCAGATAAAGATCCGCATTTCTGAAACTCACATTGAAACGGTTTTCTCCGCCTTTAAGAGATACGTAGTCCCCACCTCTTTTTTGGAAATAGCGACCTTTTCTTAAATCACCATCCGAATAAGCAGACAATAGAGCGGGCGAAATAAATGAACTTGAACGAACCTCTGGTATGGATACTTTCTCCAGGGCCATGATCATCTCGGCTGACTCAAAATCGTTAGGCAACAAACTAGCGGCTGCATTCAGATCGACCAATTTGTCATTAATCGCCAATGCTTTTTGCGCAGCTTCGACTGCGGCCTGCCATTCGCCGCGATATAAATGAACACGGGATGACATGGCATAAGCAGCTCGCTTACTAAAGCGGTAATTGGCCCCCTTCACCTGATCGTCTACTGTCAGCAAAGCACTGCCTTTTTCCATATCCGAAAGCACCTGTGCATAGGAGTCGCCTAAGGTTGCTGGGACAAAACGTTGTTCCAGATCTATTTTCGTGGACAAAGGAATACCACGAAGCCCCATATTACTTGATGAATAGACCTCACTATAGAGATTTAAAAGTTCAAAATGTGCATAAGCACGCATGAGGTAGGCTTCACCTTTAATCTGATCTACGGTCGCACTACCACTCAATTTTTCATCAATTGTACTGATGATCTGATTGGTATAAAAAATACTTTTGTAAAAAGCCAGATAAGGATACGCAGTAGTTGTCGGATCGGGATTCTGGTCATTCCAAAGATAAATATCTTTGGTTCTAGCCGCATCGGTTGAACTTTCATCCAACAGCAGTTCGTCTGTACGTAAGGACAAATACGATTTATGCGCAGGGAAGCTTGTATAGCTGCTTGTCATTAAACCTCTAAAGTCACTTTCGGAGGCAGGGATAACAGTACCGACAGGTTGTATATCTAAATATTTATTGCAGGATGTCAATGCACTAGCAGTCATGACCAATCCAAAATAAATTATTTTCTTCATGTTATAATCAATTAAAAGAATTAAAAATTCGCTGAAAGGCCAAATGCAAAGGATTTGCTGATCGGCTGTGCATAATAGCTACCGTAAGTCTCCGGATCGAAGTACCCTTCGTAATTCGCTCCAAAAACAAATAGGTTGCGTCCCTCTACACTTACGCGCAAATTGTTTGCGCCGATCTTTTTGCTCACCGCTGCCGGGAGCGTATAGCCTAAACGAATGCTATTGATACGTACATAGCTCATTTTCTTAGCCCAGATATCATACTGATTAAAAGAGTTGATCGGATCATTGCTTTCCAACCAGGCATAAGCCATCCAACGGTCATTTAATTCCGAACTTATACTTCCCAATGCCGGTAGAGCCGTATTACCCTGTAGAGCCGTCAACAGATCTTTGGTATAATTTTGCCCACGGTCTACTTTAGCCGGATTGTAGGTCGGTGTACGGTTTACCCAACGCGCTAAATTGAATACGGCTGAAATGGCCAGATCAAAATTCGTATAGCGAAAACGGTTGGTCATACCACCAATAAACTTAGGGTCTTTACTGCCCAAATATTTAAATTTGGATCGATAGGTCGCTGCCGTCATATCTGTTTGAGAGATGTATCCTGGAAAAAAATCTGCCCAAGGATCATACAATCCATAGAAATCTTCAAAACTCGAAACTGATCCATCCTGATTTCTGAACTGCATCACACCATCTTTATCCAATCCGGCGGTTTCCAGTACATACATGCCATTGATCGGACGCCCCTCCTGGGTGTCTGGTGCATAGGCTTTGGGATTATTCATGACCTTCAATAATTTATTATTATTGTGGGCAATGTTAAAATCCGTAGACCAGGAGAATTTTTCGGTCTGGATCTGACGGCTTGATATCGTCAATTCCACGCCTTGATTTCGTGCTGAAGCCCAGTTGACCTGAACATCCTGGAAACCATTTTCCATAGGTAAGGCACTATTTGCAATCAGGTCTGTACTTGTTCTATTGTAATAATCAACCGTAATATTCAGTCTATTTTTCCAAAGACCTAAATCAATACCGGCATTGTAAGATTTTGTGCGTTCCCAGCGCAACTTGTCATTAGCAGGCATATTTACAACGACTGACCCTTCCGGATAGCCCGGCAATATCGTTGAATTCTCATACTTTCCAACAATAAACGGATAGGTATTGCGATCTACATTTCCCTGGATACCATACGAAGCACGCACACGGAGATCGGATAAGGCTGTTTTTCCTTTGATAAACTCCTCTTCCAGTACATTCCATGATCCTGACAAAGACCAGATGGGTAAGAAGCGATATTGTGGATCTACACCGAACATATTCGATCCATCATAACGAATACTACCATAGACATTATACTTGCGGTCAAAGGTATAGGTCGCGTTTCCATAGAAAGAAGCGTATGAATTCTCTATAAACCCTTTTTTATACGGATTAAATCGTTCATCATCTTGATAATTGCTGTTCGGAAACACAATATTCTGCGTGGTTAACGTGGATGGATTATACCCAAAGCCTTTGGATGAAACCATGGTATTCTTACTCCGTCGTAGTTCTGTTCCACCCATAAGTTCCAGCTCATGCTTTTCATTCCAGGTTTTAGTATACTTGAGGTACGTTTTCCAGTTATATTGGAAGATACTATTATGATCATTTTCGATCTTACCGCCCGGAGGTAGAAAATATTTATAAGTTTTGGTAGCCGCATCATAATACCGTGTCGCAGCACGCAATTTACGGGTATTATAGCTTTCCTGATCGGCAAATTTTTCTGTGCTATTTTCATCAAACTGCAGCCCAAATTCGCTACGTAAAGACAATTGAGGAATAATGGTATATTCCAGGTATCCAATGGCTTTCAGCGCCTTATTTGTTAGCGTATATTTGGTATTTTCTCGTTCTTCTATCGAATTAAATGGAATATAAGTATCTTTTTCATAGCCTTCGATATCCGGATCATAATTATAGTTACCCAGTTGATCGCGTACATTCAGATAAGGATTGACTGTACGTACATAGTTACTTGGATTGGTAAAGGCATCGTTATCCTGGATCGGGTTTTGTCTATTTGTAACGGATCCCAACAGGTTGATTCCTGCTTTAAACCTGTCATTGATATTGAAATCGTTATTTAAAGTCAGTGAATAACGGCGTAGATCAACTCCTTTCGTCGCTCCTTTTTCATCGTAAAAACCACTGGACAAATAATAACGATGGCCGTCATTGCCACCAGATATTGATGCCGAATACTGTTGATTGAGCGCCTGACGATACAGTTCTTTCCCCCAGTCCGTTTGTTGTGTACGCAATTGACTAATCGACTGCTGTACTTCCGGTGACAGGGCGGCCAAACCACCAGAGCGATAAGCATCCAATGCATTCGCTTTGTCCAGGATACGCATAATTGCTCCTTTGCCCGTACGATAATTTAAATCAGTCCGATCAGCCATCAATAGTTCAAAATCTACTTTTTCATTGGCATTCATCAGGTTGAGTTTACCAAAATCAGGACGTTCCGTTACAAATGTATTTGCTGAAATCTGCAATTTCGCAGGCCCCGATTTCCCTCTTTTAGTCGTAATCACAATAACCCCATTGGCTGCGCGCGCACCATAAATAGAGGTAGCTGCAGCATCTTTCAACACGGTAATATCCGCGATATCGTCCGGATTAATGCCTGCGATCGGAAGATTATTTAAACTATTCAGATTGTCCTTATCAATACGATTTGGTAATTCCGTCCCCTCAATTGGTAATCCATCGATCACCCATAGCGGATCTTGTGTACCATTGAGGGATACCGTACCACGGATACGGATTTGCGGAGCACTATTGGGTCCACCATTAAAATTGCTCAACTGTAAACCTGCTACCTGACCAGCCAGCATTTCATCGACCGATGCCACCCCCGTCTGCTTGATATCCGCGACATTGATTTTGTTGTATGCTGTTGTATTTTTCCGTTTTTTGATATCGGTATATCCTGTTACGATTACCTCGTCCAAAGACTCACCACTTGGTTGTAGCAAGATGGTCTTGTGATCCTCAAATACTGGTATCTGGATACGTTGGTATCCTACATAACTAATTGTTACATATTTTAAATTTGTCGGGACTTTCAGGCGAAATTCGCCTGAAGCATCAGTCAATGAGCCCAAAGCTGACTGCTGTACCTGATTAGGCACACCAATATCTTCTGCTACTGCCGAACTTTCGACAACAACCGTCGCCCCCACGACCGGCTTCAATGTGACCGCATCCAGTACCTTTCCTTTCAGTTCCTTGGATTCCTGAGCCTGTGCCATCTGCACACACATAAAGGTCAGCGGTATTAATAACTTATTCATTTTGGTAGATGTTAATATATTAGTTCAATTCTAAGGTATTTGCGATCCGTAATAAGAGATCCGTATAATGTGCTTTTGTGGTAACATCGCCTGTACGTTGTTTTTGTTTCAACAATTGGTAGATCTCATACAGTTCGGCACGTTTATATGTCAACATATCCGATGTACGGATCATTCCAGTCACATGCACATTGCGCAACCCTGCTTGTGCGGAAGATAGATGTTGCGGGTGTAAACAAAGGTTGGGTTGTGTCCCTTCAATCAACTGCTCGATGCCTGCTAATTTTTTTGCATTTAATTTCTCCATGGACTTATTCGTAGAGACCATCAGCACATCCACGTAATTCTGTTGCAGCATACGTGTTTTAAGATCTAAAGCCTGTCCACTGACCGTTTTGGCAAAGATTTCCTTTCGCACTGAAGCTAAAAATGCGGGTGCACTCCAGGCCTTCTTATCGCCAAAAAGATTTTCCATTTCGACCATACGCAATAGACGCTCATCGTTGACCAGTTTGTAAAGCATGGCATACTGAAATTCGCGTTGCAGATTATAGGGTGCATATTCAAATGGCCCCATTGGTGAATCTCTTAAAGGAAAAGTTTTTGCCATCAATTCTGGAACGAATAACCACTCTGGCATATAAAACACATTTTTCTTTAAATAATCCAGTGCACGTACTTGTTTCTCTTTAGGTACTGGACTATAGGCATCTTTTTGATCCCCCAATACAGCATTTTCAAGATAAATACCCCCAATATTATTTAATACATGGTCAGCATAAGCATACCACTGGCCTACCACACCCATATATAATTTACCTGCACGGTAATAGTCATCACCGGTATTTGTCGTCCAGTTAATAATATTCGGCATCATACGGCGTAGATTCTGCATGCCGTACTCACCAGCTTTCATGGCGTCATCGCCCAAATCTTCAGACTGTGCCCTTGGATCCACAATATTTTTGGAATCCTGTTGTTCACCGTAATGATAGATCGGGTCATGTACATGGGCATCGATTTCCTTGCGCAACAATGGTATTTCATCCCAAGGTTGTGTTTTACCATACCAGCGGTAAGCCCATCCAATAGCATATTTGTCATAGGTTCCGATCACTGGTGTAATCTGTTCGACACCATCTTCGGGTTGCGCGACATAGTTAAAGCGTGCATAATCCATAATAGATGGTGCTGTACCGCCCATTTTTGCCGTAAAACTTTTGCTACGCAAGGAGTCAACCGGGAAACTTGCCGAAGACCCCATATTATGCATTAACCCCAAGGTATGACCGATCTCATGCGAAGAAACAAAGCGAATGGCATGCGCCATTTTTTCATCCGAGAAAACATTAGACCGTACCGAAGTATCCACGATACCAGTTTGTATCCGCATCCAGCTATTCAATATGGTCATTACATTGTGCCACCAAATAACATCCGCTTCCAGAATTTCGCCTGAACGAGGATCTACAACGGATGGCCCCATCGCATTTGCCTGCGCTGAAGCAGCGTATACAATCGATGATACATTCGCATCATCTGGATCAAATTTGACACTATCAGGCTGTTGTTTGGCCAAAATAGCATTTTTAAAACCTGCAGCTTCAAATGCAACCTGCCAGTCGTGGACACCATCAATGATAGCCTGCCGCCACTGTTTCGGTGTTGCCGGATCTAAATAAAAAACAATGGGTTTCTTCGGTTCGACGAGCTCACCTTTCAGGTAACGTGCTTTGTCCTCATCTTTTGGTTCCAATCGCCAGCGGTTTACCAGATTTTTTTTATCCAATTCCTGCTGTTTATCGTTAAAATACCAGCGTGGCGAGGTAAAAAATCCAACACGAGGGTCTGCAAATCGTGCCACCATTGGTGTTTCAGGCAGTTCATAAAGGTTACTTGTAATCTCCAGTGAAACCGGTACGGATTCATTTCCTTCTGTCACTTTGGTCGACAACACTGACTTCACAACAATATTATTGGAATAGGACTTTATATCTTCTATCGTGGAGATGCTCGTTTTTGCTGAAGTACCTAAGCCCAAAGAAGTAAATACATCCGTAAAACTCTTTTCTGAACCATCAAACACTTTATTCACTTTGATCACTACAGCACTTGAATCTTTGGAGTAACTTTCGATCTTAAAAGATTCAATATAAGAAGGGCGGTAGTTATCATATACCGAAGCTGCTATTGCATCCCCTTTAGGTACTTCAACCTGGGGTTTAATTTCCGACACCCAAACTTCTTTCTTCTCTTTACGAAGGGTAAAACGGATGACCTTGTTTTCATAGTTCATCCCCTTGTTTACCCCGGCCTCGTTCAAAGCCAACGGAACAGAAGACAATTTTTGAATCAACAGAACGTCCTGTCCCATCTTTTTTAATGGAATTTCAAAGTAATAATTATTTTCCTTTCGGATCACAGCAAACATACCGCTATCCACACGTGCGTCTTTAAACAGTTTATCGTAGGCAATCGTCGTATCTTTCTTGGCTGTAGAATCTTTAACAGAGGTAAGAGTCTCTTTTTTTCGTAAACCTACAGTCTGCAATAACGAACACGATTGCATGAGGCCTGCCGAAAATAAAAGACTTAGGGCTAGCTTGGTATAGTTGTTGTTCATTTAGAATAATTATTTCTGAGTGCGCTTTGTCAATAGCATACATACTTTCCGAAGCACTCGGTTTGTTTTTCAATGGCAAATGAAGTGATCATACATGCATCACAGGACTCCTATTGAGTGCTACAGAATTGACGATTGTTTCATTTGATAAGATTAGGTTAATCTTGCAATTAAATTCCTAGATCAAGAGCCAAATTTGTTAAAAATATTGTACAGAATCACTTCAAAAGGGACGATCACGCATTTCCAGGGTATGAACACGCAGATAAAAACTATGAACCCGTGTTCAGACAGCTCATCGCTGCCATTTTTCAGCGGTCTAACAAGGGTAAGTTCACAAAAAATCGTCCGTCTTCTGTCCCAAAGCCAAAGCCTTCCAAGGTAGAATAAGCATACATAGAAGCCAGGTAATTAAGCCCATATCCTTCCCCCTCCGAATTGCTCCCCCGCCTTAGTTGCCAATTGTTACTTACTTTAATAATTTTGCTTTCCGACAGATAAATCATTTGGATCTGAAGTGGATTTTCTACGGAGATCCGAGTATGTTTGATCGCATTTTCCACCAGCATCTGCAAAGCCAAACGTGGAACCTTGCCCCCCAGTACCTCGGTCGGGATCAAAATCTCCATATCCTGCAATGCGGATCCAAAACGGACCTGCTGCAAAAAGAAATAGGCTTTTGCCAGTTCCAGTTCTTCCTGTATTGAAGACCACTCTGAATCGTCTGTCCGCAGCATCTTACGGTAGACCTTTGTCATCTTCCCAACAAATGATTTTGCCAGATCATTATCCTTTCCGATTAGATATTGGAGTGAGCCAAAAGTATTGAACAAAAAGTGCGGATTGATCTGTTGACGCAATTGAACAAGGCGCATCTGTGTATATTCATTTTCCTGCTGCAACGTCCTTAATTTGAGCTGTTGAATTTTACGTCGCTCCATCACATTAAAATAGATCAGTACGATGGCAACAAGCATCAGACCGACACCAAGTAGAATACTATAGGTCATCACCTCCTGAATCTCATCTTCGATGGTCAACAGCAAGACACTAACCCGAATTTCTCCCCCCACAAAAATAATGGAACAGGGATAGGAGTTCACCATTACATCTAGCTTTAAGTAATCCGATTCAACGATCTTACCCTGCTGGATGACCTCAGTTTCTTTTCTTTTCCCCCACTTTTTGTTGTCAGGTGAAACTATACAGATACCTTTAGCATTATAAATTTCAAAATAAGCTCTTCTTCCAAAATAGCGGTACCTCGGAGCAAAATAGCCATTTAGCTTTTCGATATCAATATAGATATGGTATAGGCGATGTTGTATGGTGCGGGTTTTAAGAAGCATCCACATCCCTCTCTCGACACGATCCAACTGGCTCGCCGGAATGAGAATAAGCAGGGAATCACGCCGGATTTGGGCTGGTGGCAAAGTATCAACTAATCTTTTCTCAGACGTGTACAGCTCCTGTTGTAACAATTCCAGCTGTTTATTCAGCAGTAACATGTTCTCATCAGCAAAGTCTGCCAGTATCCTTTTATTGAGACGATCTACCTTATGATGAATAATACCGAGCAGCCCCCCTCCTATCAACAGCAACAAAAGCAAACAGATAACAAGGATAATACTGTTTTTCTGTTCCGCATTTTTAAATCGAAAATTCACCCCGCAAAAATACAGGAAAATTTTCGATCATTACAAAACTACCTGACAAGAAAGGACTTCGCCTGCCCATTTGTCAATAAAAAACCACATATTTCACAGGTAGCATTAAAATAAATCCGTCAATCAATGGACTTTAACAATTAATTTCAGACTTTTGTAGCCACAAAAAAACAATACTGTGTCAAAAGCAACATTTCTAAAGCTTGCCAAACGAATCTCTATCGGATTAGTAAGCTTCATAACACTATTTATTCTTTGTATATTATCCATTCCCTACATCTTCGAAAAAGAAGTAAACGACAAAGTTAAGTCGTTGGCAAACGAGCATATCAATGGAGAACTCAACTATACAAAAGTCAGATTGACTTTCTTTGATCAATTTCCGCTTTTAACAGCATCTATGGATGACGTGTTGTTAAAGGGTGCTGAGCCATTTAAAAAAGACACCCTGCTTGCTGCCAAACAAGTGAGCTTCGGGATTGACCTTATGAGCCTGCTCAAATCAAAAATCATCATTGACAAATTTATTGTTAACAAGGGGAAGATCAATATTTTGGTTGATTCCTTAGGTAATGCAAACTACAACATCTATAAATCTTCACCAACGGATACCGCTAAGGCAAAGGATAATTCCGAGAGCAGCGCACTGGCTTTTCAGCTGATTAAATTTGAAAAGACCAATCTGCATTATGAAGACCAGTCTATTCCATTATGGATTGATGCAAAAGACTTGGACTACGAGGGTAAAGGTGATCTGATGTCGAATATCTTTGATTTGAATACCAGAGCCAAGATTGCTGCTTTTTCTTTTTCCTTTGACAATGAACTCTATGTCGATAGAAAATCAATTGATGCCAATTTATTGACCCGTATCAATACCAATAACTTATCTTTTATATTCGAGCGGAATGATATCAAGATTAATCAGCTGCCAGTAAGATTTCGGGGGTTATTATCCTTTATATCGCACGGTTATCATCTGGACTTTAAGCTAAAATCCCAGGAGAGTACACTAAGCGAATTGTTGTCATTGGTTCCCAATAGTTACGCATCATGGATAAAAGATCTATCCGTCAAAGGCACTTCCGAAGTATTTGTGAATTTAATTGGCGACTATATCGTTGACAATAATGAAATGCCCAATTTATCCTTGGGTCTAACCATCAACAACGGCTACCTAGCTTATAAGCAATCCAATAACCCATTGACAGACTGGAACGCGAAATTAAAGATTGATCTTCCGGCATTAAATCCTGACTCACTCCAAATCGACCTGCAGCAGTTTGATTTTAAAGTCGCCTCAGGTTACTTCAACGCAAAAGGACAGATCGCAGGGCTCCATCCGGTTACGATACATGCGGACATGAAGAGCGACCTTGATTTGGGCATACTCTATTCGTCGCTGCAATTCCCTGGTTTCTCATTAGGTGGACGATGGAATCTTGACGCAAAGATCAACGGAACCTATGCCAAAGCAACACGAAAGGTTGGTCTTCAGAAACGCGAACAGGAGTATATTGCTTCCATACCTACATTTGACATCAAAAATACGCTTACAGACGGCCATTTCAAATTAGCCAACCTGCCAAAGGGACTCGACAGGATTACCTATCGTCTTGAAGCAAAAGATCCGGACGGTCAGATGAAAAGTGCATCCATATCCATTCAGGATATCGCTGTTCAGGCTCTCAACAATTACATCAAAGGGTACGTTACCATAACAGATTTCAACAAAATTGCAGTACAGTCTGATCTTAAGGCCTTATTCAACTTAGCGGATATCAAAAGTTTCTATCCGATCAAAGATATCGAACTCGCAGGTCTGATCGATGTAAACCTCAATGCAAAAGGTTATGTTGATCTCAAACGGAATATTTTCCCGGAAACCAATACCTCTATCATAATGAAAGATGGGCGGATAAAATCAAAGGAGTACCCTATCCCCATGGAGAACATACATATTGAGGCCTTCGTAAATAGTGAAAAAGGATCTTTGCGTGATTTAAGCGTCAAAATACTTCCCGTTTCATTTACATTTGCCGGAGAGCCATTCTTTCTGAATGCAGATTTACGCAATTTCAATAACATCAAGTACAATATTCAATCTAAAGGAAAGCTCAACCTTGGACCGATCTATCAGTTTTTTGCGTTGGACGGAACCAATATTGATGGTTTTATCCATACTGATTTCAGCCTGAAAGGTCTGCAGAGTGACGCTTCCAGTGGTCGCTATACCCGACTTCAGAATAGCGGCCGTCTCAACATTGGTAATATCCAGGTACAATCTGATTTGCTCCCACAACCCATTGCGATCAAGAGCGGAGATTTTAGTTTCCATCAGGAAAAAATGAATTTTGATCGGTTCCTCGTAAACTATGGTAGAAACAGCGTTTCTATAAAAGGTTACATGAATAATATCATCAACTACCTCTCCACTAGTAATGCAGCACTACAGGGACAGTTTACGCTTAATAGTAAAAAGATCAATGTTGACGATTTCATGGTTTTCGCAGCTAGTCCAGGCGCACCATCTTCATCCGCAGAAACAGGTGTTGTTCTTTTACCAAAAAACTTGGATATTCAGGTATTGGGTCTTGTCAACAATGTGTTTTACAACAACATGAACATTAAAGATTTCAAGGGGGATCTACGCTTCAATCAAGGTAAATTAGCACTCAACAGTACCACCTTTGAATTAGCTGGATTAAAAGCCGATATGACGGGAAATTATAGACCAATAAATCCCCGCAGAGCCGCATTCGACTATGCCGTAAAAGCGGACAGCTTCGATATCCAACGTGCCTATAAAGAAATTCCAATGTTTAGGGAAATGGTTACCGCAGCAAAGAATGCACATGGCCTGGTATCACTGGATTATAAATTAGGAGGTTTATTAAACGGTAATATGCAACCTGTCATGCCCTCTATTGTCGGTGAAGGCACACTGACATTGAACCAGATAAAATTCAGGGGATTTAAATTACTGAATGGAATCAGTGAGTCCACCTCAAAAGAAAAATTGAAAGACGGTGAAGTTAAGAAAGTCGTGATCAAATCCCATATCAAAAACAATGTCATGACCATCGAACGCACGAAAATGAAAATGATGGGATTCAGACCACGGTTTGAGGGCCAGGTGACACTAGATGGACGGATGAACCTCGGATTCAGGCTCGGACTGCCTCCCTTTGGAATCTTTGGCATACCGATGCGCATCACCGGTACTGCTGATAATTTTCAGCTTAAAATGGGAAAATACAAAGAAGAGGATCTTGATATGGACATGGACGATGAAGACAGTAAAATCTACAAAGAATCCCAAAAAGAAAGTACGTTACCAACAAAGTAAAGGAACTGCAGGATAATATGACCGAATATATCCGCTGTATTATGCCGAGATATAACGACCGTCTTTATCATAAGAAATTATTCAATAGTGAAGTAAGACAACTAAAAAATACGGGAGAAAAACTTGTCTTGTCCGGATATAGCTTTACAAATTTGAGTGATTTTAAGTAAATTAATTCATAAAAAAAGTAATCTCCTATCCAGACAAGACAACGTAATGCAGATTTAATATTACGTTTATCCAAATAATAACTGAATCATTTAGTTTCGTAAGTAGCTTACAAACTATTTGCGAATAGGATTGTATACGATTAGATAAACCTACAATACACAAACGATGATTCAACGACAAACACTTGGATTGATTTTTATGCTTGCTATGACAGGCATAAGCTGTCAGAAAAATGAAATCGCCACAGCACCAGCTGAAAATGAAGCACCATCAATGCTCAAAGCAAGTACAAGTGCTGCTGCTGCCAGTGTCAACAGTTATGTCAACACCAGCACCTACATCAATTCAGGCTTCACTTTTTTAAACCCATCCCAAGTAAACAAAAACCGTCAAGCCATTGGTGGCAGTGCTTATACCCAAGTATATGGGTTCAATATTCCTGAAGAAAATCGGGTACGGGGTATCCGTTGGAACAGCGATGATGAAACTACGGCGATCTGGCGGCCACAGGGCATTGCCGGGTTCACAAAAAATGGTGTCCGTTATCTTTTGGTCAGTTGGTATGCCCGGAATAGTGCCGAACACAAAGGGTCGCGCATTACACTGATTGATATCAGCCCTAGCTCAAGCACCTATCTCACCTACCGCCACATCCTTCTGGTGCAGCCTGATATTCCCAGCAGCACAACAAGCCACACGCAATATGCCTCTTACGCTCCGCTCAAAGTACATGCCGGCGGGATCGCCTACTTCAAGGGTAAGATTTACCTGAGCAGTACGAGCTTAGGCGTGCGGGTATTTGATTTAGAAAAGATTATAGAAGTCAGCACCGGCGATAATACCAGCGAGAAATGTGGTAAAGATGCCAGTGGTAATCTATTTGCATTCAACTATCGATATATACTGCCACAAATAGGCTATCAAAAGATTAACAATGCCAGTCCATTTTCAACCATCCAGGTCAATGATGAGGGTACACAGCTCTGGACTGGTCAATACTATGCTGGGAGCACCGATGCAGCAATCGTACCCAAAGTTTTTGGCTTTCCTATCGATGCTGAGGGCAAGCTCCAGAATACAGGTATTGTTACAGTAACACCAAAAAATAGTCTGTTTACCGATAATCATGCACACGGAATCCAGGGTGTATTCCGAAAAGGAAACCGTACCTGGTTATCCTGCACCGGATCGCCGAGCAATTCCTATGGATCCAATGCAAGGTTGGCACGATATACCGACGGAGCGGATAACACCGTCCGCTATAGATGGCCCTATGGTGCCGAATCCTTATACTACGAGGCTACGTATGGATATCTCTGGAGCCTGACCGAATTCGAACCCAATTCCGGAGCTCAGAACGGTAGCCAAGTCAATCGCTGTATATTTGCGGTTGATTTTTCAAAATACGAATAATAAGTTTAATGCGATTCCACAGCAAAATATAAATCCCTTTATTTAAGAATATACTGAGATTTATTATCTTTATTTCGGTATTTAAATAAATGAAACTATGCGGTATCTAACGAGTATACTATTTGCTTTATTGGCCATCTGTAGTTGGTCAAGTTTTAGCACTATCCAAGATCAAAAAAATCCATTATATGGAAAGATATTTAGGGAAATTAATGAAGTACCAGGATTAGGTAGTTATAGTGATGCCTCAGGTGCATTGATAGACGCAGGCAAAAGTGCAAATGGAGACTATCGTTTTTCTGCGGGATACTATACGAGCGATAAAAATGGCGTATGTCTTTTAAATGAATTGCTTCCTGATAGCGAGAAAGGAAATGGTCAGGTCAAATATAAAATCCTTGATACGGTCAACATCCGTAAACTTAAATCAACCGAACAGCTTAGTCTATGCAACTGCAGAGTTGGGAACAAAGCAGACAGTGAAATTGTTGCTATCAGTGTTGTGGAGGAAGATAAAGAATACTTTGACAAGATCGTGAAAGCTTGGCGACTAAACACGAAAACGGGTAAGATAAGCCCGATACAAAATACCAAAACAATCAATTGTGCCAATGAAGGCTACGGCATCTAAGAATAGTACTGGCCCTTTACTTAAATAAGGCCATCCGCTTTCAATTTATCAAAAACATGTAGCACACCGATAACCTGAATAGGTTCACGTAAATAATCGTCATGGGAGAAGTACTTCACTTCTCCTATTTCATTACTAGGCTGTATGGTTTCAGTCAGTGGATACAGGAAGCAGTCCTGTTCCATGATGACCTCTGGTACCATACCATATGCAGGAGCAGTAATATGGCAATAGTAAGAGATCTTTTGCGGGTCAAGGTCAATATTCAGTTCTTCTGAAATCTCACGTCGAAGCGATTGCAAAGAGTCTTCCCCCGCATCTATTTTTCCACCAGGAAGGTACCAGGCCTTTTTATTATTGCTGTAAGCCAACAATATTTTACGATCCGCTATACTAATTAATCCGGCAGTTGGTAAACCCTGTGTAATTGTAGACATCTGTTGCTAATTTAAAGTATCTGATTATTTAAAATATCCTGTTGTGAAATTAGCTTTTTAGTGGGATTTATCCAAGTAAATCCCACAGTATGGATCTCGCCTGATCGCTGCCAATGCGAAAACCGTATCAATAAGGCATTTCGTCCTTACTAACGATATTATTGATCATTAATAAATAGCACAGACGCTCCAGACACATGTGTTACCATTTATTTTTGCCCAGCAGTTTTTTCAAGCTGCTTAAAAATAGCTGCGCATGCTCCATTGTAAAGCATAACGGAGGCAAAAGCCTTAAGGTATAGACACCTGCATACCCTGTAAATATTTTTTCGTCAAATAGCAATTTTTGCCGCAATTGACATATATCCATATCAAATTCTACCCCGATCATCAATCCCTTCCCTCTCACTTCAGTTACACCAGTCATTCCGCTTAATTCCTTCATCAGGAATGTGCCTACCTCTGCCGCATTCGCCATCAGTTTTTCGTTGTGGATAACCTCCAATACAGCAATAGCCGCAGCACAGGCTAAATGATTACCTCCAAAGGTTGTTCCAAGTTGTCCCATGGCTGGGCTGATATCCGGAGCGATAATCGTTGCCGCCATCGGTAGACCATTAGCTATGCCCTTGGCCACAGTGATCAGATCACCTTTTATTCCAGCATACTGGTGTGCAAAGAATTTCCCCGTGCGGCCATATCCCGATTGAATTTCATCGAGAATAAGTAAAGTTCCAGTCTTCGTACAGATTGCCCTAACTTCCTGAAGAAATGCATCTGTCGCTACATGAATTCCACCAACTCCTTGGATCGGCTCCATAATCAGTGCACAGTAGGCCTTGGTTTCCAATTGTTTTCTCAAGCTGGACAATTCATTAAAAGGCGTAAAAAAATAATGACTGTTATCATTTACCCTAGCACGCAGACTGGTGTTATCCGTCGCTGACACAGTACCGGAGGTCCGGCCATGAAAAGCATTGGAAAGAGTCAATACCTTCGCTCTTCCAGTGAAAAACGAAGCTAACTTGAATGCATTTTCATTTGCTTCGGCACCGGAATTAGAAAAAAACACTGCATAATCGGTATATCCGCTCATCAGCCCCAGTTGATTCGCCAGTTGATACTGCAGATCATTGTATATCGTGTTTGAATAGAATCCGATGTTGTTCAATTGTCGCAATGTACTGTTGACAACATGTGGATGGGTATGTCCCACAGCAATAACGGCATGCCCGCCATACATATCCAGATAGGCCTGTTGCTGCTGGTCATACACAAAACAGCCAGCCGCGCGTTCAATCTGGATATCCAATTTTTCAAATACAGGAAATGGTTTCACTAAACGGTCAAGATTTAGTTTCATTCAAAAATCGAATTAAATCTTCCCTTAAGGGTAGTCCAGGATCAATTTAAAGCAGCCAGTCCAGCTTCATACATTAGAAGTAAGCAACTCGTCTCAAGCCGAATACCTGAACAGCAAATACACTCGCTTCTACGCAAGGGTTTTAATCCCCAGCGAACAATCGTATCTTTGGGTGAATTACCCGATAAAATTGACCATGCTCAGACCCTGGAATTTGACTATAGAGATTGACCGATCTTCCACAAAAGCGATTTATTTACAGTTGGCAGACAATATCGCGGCTGATATACAATCTGGCAGACTCGCTCTTGGCACCGCTTTACCAAGTAGTAGGGCACTTGCCACACAGTTAAAACTAAACCGTAATACCGTTGTCGAAGCTATTCAGCAGCTTCTGAGTGAAGGATGGGTCGTTAGTGAGCAACGGCGTGGAATTTTCGTGGCACAGCAACTTCCGCAGTTACTTTCTACCACTGAAAATTCGAATCAGAGCAAAACTGAATCAAATCTCCAAGCTCCACTGCGTATTATCTTCGATGATGGCAACCCTGATAGCAAGATTGCACCCATAGACCAGCTCGGACGCGCCTATCGACAGATTTTTAAACGAAGCGCACGCTGGAAGATGATGGGCTATGCTGACCCAAGAGGGCATATCGATTTCAGACAGGCCATTGCTGATATGCTCAACCAAGAGCGACATATGAATATCACCTTAGACAACCTATGCATTAGCAGAGGAAGCCAAATGGCGATGTACCTGATTGCGCAATGCTTATTGGAAAAAGATGACTATATCTTCGTTGAGTCTCCCGGTTACCACTCGGCCTGGAAGATATTTGAACATAACGGCGCAAAATTGATCGAAATTCCTGTAGATACGGCTGGTATTATAGTTGAGGAAATGATACCCCATCTAAAAGAGAAACAACATATCAAAGCCGTGTATCTTACCCCCCATCGACAATACCCTACAACGGCCACATTAAGTCCAGCACGCCGACTTGAGCTTATTCGATTATCCAATCAATATGGTTTCACGATTATTGAGGATGATTATGACTATGAATTTCATTTTGACCATACACCTTACCATCCACTCGCCTCCATCGCCGAACTGCAAAATTCCATCTACATCGGAACCTTGAGCAAAGTTGTTGCGCCCGCACTTCGCATAGGCTATCTCGTTAGCAAAAATGAAGATTTATTGCAAGCCATCGCTCAACTACGTTATCTCGTCGATATACAGGGGGATAATATCATGGAACAAGCTGTATTGGAACTGATTCAGGATGGTACAGTAAGAAGACATATCCGAAAAGCTACTAATTACTATCGAAGCAAACGCGACTTTATGGTCAAACAGCTAGATCTCCACTTATTAGATCATATTAACTACCATTGTCCCCAGGGAGGACTAGCCGTCTGGCTGGCATTTAAACATCAGGTGGACTGGGCATTGCTCTTTAGTAAGCTGAAAGAAAAATCAATCCATATTCCCCATCCCGACAACTACCATAGAGACAATAGTTATGGCGGTTTACGGCTAGGTTATGGTTCACTTTCCGAAGAACTAATTGAAGAGGGAATACAGGTGTTGGCCGATCTACTCAAGCTTGCCCGGGTTTCGGGGTAAGTGCACTTAAGCCCTAAAAAATCACTAGACCGTTTTGACATTTTGAAAACACAAAAAAGATTAAAATTTCGACAAAAACCAAACAAACAGCATATAATTTCGTCCGACCAAGACCGATTAAAAGAATAGTATAGCACAAAGGTTAAAAACAGTTAATTTTACCAAAAAGCGTAATTATTTTGTCAAAAACCTCTCTTTTCGCCTTCCAATTGTGCAAATTAACCGTAGTTTTACGGCGCAAAATTACCGCCTGTCCAATTCGTTCGATTGGCTGTAAAAAAGAGAGAAAAGAGTACATTATTTTATGACTGAAAGAATACCGAGCAGGCCGTACGCAGCAATCACTGGGATTGGAGGATATATCCCACCAAACAGGAGATCCAATACCGATTTAGAGCAGTTTTGCGAGACCTCCGATGAGTGGATTATCAAACGTACAGGAATTAAGGAACGAAGGATATTGGATGAAAATCTTGCCACCTCGGACATGGCGGTCAAAGCCATTCAGGATTTGGCAAAACAATACAACAAAGATTTAGGGGATGTAGATGCACTTATTGTAGCGACATCAACACCTGATATGCCGATGCCAGCTACCGCAAATATTATTCTCGACAAATTGGGACTGACCAACGTATGGGCATTTGATGTCAATGCCGCTTGCTCAGGTTTCCTCTATGCACTGGATATGGCTTCCTCGCTTGTAGAAACACAACGCTACAAAAATGTATTGGTTGTTGGCGCGGATAATATCAGTACCTATGTTGACCTAAAAGACCGTTCTACCAATATTCTTTTCGGAGATGGTGCTGGAGTCATATGGCTGGAACCTTCACTTGAAGGTGGCATCATGGATGCTTATCTTCGTAGCAATGGTGCAGGACGTGAATTTTTGAAGATCGAAGCTGGTGGATCCCTCTACCCCATCGACAGCAGCCTTCCGGTAAATGACAACCGTTTTCTCAAACAAGATGGAAAGACTGTATTCAAACACGCTGTTCAATCCATGAGTGATGCCTGTAATACGGTGTTACAACGTAATAATCTACAAATTGAAGATATCAACTGGTTAATTCCGCACCAGGCCAACCAACGTATCATTGATGCGGTAGGTCGTAGCCTCAATATCCCTGAAGATAGAGCACTCAGCAACATTGAATATTTGGGCAATACCATTGCGGCTACGATCCCTTTGTGTATCTGGCAAAATATCAAAAAATTGAATACAGGCGATCTGGTTATGCTTACCGCCTTCGGAGCAGGGTTCTCCTGGGGAGCGAGCCTGTTTAAGTGGATGATTTAAACGATCAGATCAAGGCGCACCCGTTCAAAAGATCTATATGCACATAAAAAGGGTCAGAAATAATTATTTCTGACCCTTTTTATGCTTACCCATTTCAGGGCAATAGTTTCTCCTGCTTTTTTCTAATAATTCAAGGATAACCCCACACCAAATCCCATATCACTATCATAGTGCGTTCTAAAAGCCATATTCTTTGTAATGACATAATTTAGTCCCGCCATATATTCAAGATCTGAATTGACCATAAAATCGCCACGTATTCTCCTTGATATAGGAATATCTTCGCGCATCAGCTGCAGCCGGACAATACCGTCGTGGTACACTTCGGCCTGAAAGTTAACCAGCATCGGTAAGGTGTACATAAAACCAAGGCTTACGGCTTTCCGGCTATCTTTTTTATTTGTCTGACCGAAGATATTCTTTTCATGTTCATCTTCACCCATACGACGATACCGGTAATCAAAACCTACAAAAGGCATAAACCATTGCATTTTTCCAAAATATCTTCCCAAGTGGGTTTCCACTTCGTAGCCATGCATATCGTTATAACCCAATCGCCATTCCGATCCCAATTGCCAACGCGCATTCTGGAACATCGCCTGACCGTCATTTCCATTTGTCGCAAAGTCATTCTGCGCCATAAAATGGGTCATATTACTTTCTTTTTGCAATTCTTTATAAGCTTTTGCTTTATCTGGAAGATAGGGGTTTTTATAATCATCCACTGCAAATACCCGGTTCATCCCCGCCATCATATGATACAAGATGTGGCAATGGAAAAACCAGTCCCCCTCTTCATTCGCTAAAAATTCAATGGTATCGGTTTCCATCGGCATAATATCAACCACATTTTTCAGCGGTGCTTTAGCACCTTTACCATTCAGCAATCGAAAGTCAAAACCATGCAAATGGATAGGGTGACGCATCATCGAATTGTTGTAGATTGTGATGCGCAACACCTCTCCCTTTTTCACAGGGATTTTATCAGTCTCCGAAAGAATTTTATTATCCATGCTCCATACATAACGGCTCATATTTCCCGTAAGGGTAAATTTAATATCGCGTACCGGTGCATTCTTGGGCAATTCTGTAGCGTTTGGAGACTCCAACATCGCATAGTTGAGTGTCACAATATCCCCCAGTGCGTTTGCATTATAGCGATTTGGGTCTTCATCCATATTCATGTTGCCATGATCCATTCCACTATGCTTGCTATGATCTTCCTTTTTCTTTCCATCACCTGTGATTTCGGGATACATCACCACATTCATATCCATTTGATTCAGACTCATCTTCATCCCCATATCATTGAGATCCCCATTCATTTTCATCATATCATTCATCATCTTCATCCCTTCGAAGTACTTAAGCCTGGGCAGTGGCGAGATCAGCTGTTTGATACCATTACCAACAAAATAACTCGCAGATTGTGTCCGGTCCTCCGTTGTTGCCATAAATTCATAGGCGGTACCTTCACTGGGGATTGTCACAACGACATCATAGGTCTCTGATACCGCAATCATAAGCCGATCCACTTCCACAGGTACCACATCATTTCCGTCATTAGCGACAACCGTAATTTTTCCGCCAGCATAACGCAACCAGAAATAGGAAGATGCACCACCATTGGAAACCCGCAGACGCACCTTATCGCCCGCTTTTAGCGGCTTACCGTTCACTTCTTTTAAGTCTGTTGTATGTGCTCCGTTCATAAGCACTTTATCATAGTATACATCACTAACATCCATCGCGAGCTGACGTTTCCATTCATTGGTAATTTTTGTCTTAAATTTCCCCTCTTTGATCGCTTCTGCATAAGACTGTGTAGCACCTTTTTTTATCGCTGCCCAATCATTTGCGGTGTGTAGCATCCGCTGGATATTATCGGGATTATAATTTGTCCATTCACTTAATATGACTGGAATGGTTGGTAGATCATCAATTCCTTTTCGAAAAGTCTTGTCATCTGTACGTTTGTTGAGGATAAGGCTACCGTACATACCAATCTGCTCCTGCAGGCCCGAATGCGAATGATACCAGTGTGTTCCATGCTGTATAATTGGGAAACGATAGGTATAAGTCGAATTCGGTTTGATAGGTTCCTGCGTCAGATGCGGCACACCATCCTCTTTATTGGGCAGAAAAATACCGTGCCAATGTAGGGAAGTACTCTCTTTCAATTCATTGTGAACAACAATTTCCGCTGTATCACCTTCGGTAAATGCCAAGGTCGGCATGGGAATCTGTCCATTCACAGCAATGGCCCGTTTTGCTTTGCCCGCATAATTGACGATCGTATCCCGAACATACAGTTCATGACGCACCACTTTCTGCGCAAACACCGCAGCTTGTGTCAACAATAGTAGAACAACTATTAATATATTTCTCCTTTTACTTATTTTCATACAATTACTTCATTAAAATTCCATTACTTTTAGGCCCTACACCATACTGATAGACCAGTCGTGCACCATGATGCCCGGTGATAAATAATGTCACCGACAAACCTATCAACAAAAGCAAGATCAAATAGTTTGTCCAGAGCACAGCGCTCCAGCGCAATGTGATAAGGCGAACGACTGTAGTTACCCCCGCCAGCCAGAAGCTGATCCAGGCGTAACGCTGATGGATATCGAAAACTTCAAAAGCATCTGCATCCGCATCACCCGAAATATGGGACGATGTCTGAATGGCAGCAAAAGCCCACAAAGTTCCCAAAAGCAGCAACACAAAGGTCAAGATGTTTAGCTCTCGCCTATACCTACGATAGCCTAATGCGACTACTTGACCAAACAAGGCCAAAAGCAACAGGACAATAGGAAAATGCACAACCAAAGGATGCAAATTCGGAAAGCCTTCAAACAATTTTTCCATAACCGCTATTAAATCGTTTCAACTGTAGATCCGCAGGTAGGCATGGATTTACCCAAATAAGGGTTGTCAATTGCCTTCTGTTTGCTCAGCCAATACGCACCCTTTCCCTCATTGTACATTGGACAATGTTGATAATAGACCGGAGTTTCCGGTTTCGCTGCTTTCATCAATGCATACATATTCTTGGATAGCGTCACAAAGTGCTCACGTTGATGCCCATTTTCATCAATTCCAGCAATATGTTCGGTATCAAAAGCTAGTTTTCGTTGATACTGTTTCCAGGTAGCAGCGCTGGCTGCCTCCAATTTGGTCACTTCAACCTTTGCGATGACTGCTTCCATTTTTTTTGCTGCCTGTTGTGCTGCCTGCCCATTGTCCCTTGCCAACGCATCCTTCAGATCGAAATAGGCGCTGTACAAATCATCAAAAGAGGTATTCTTTGTTATTGGCTGAGCCGCATGATCTGGATTAACTGTATTTGAAGTTACTGTTTCTGCTTTAGCGGTTGTATCTTTAGTTACGGCCGTCACCCCTTTCACACTATCGGTAACAGTACTTATGTTTTCACCTTCATGTGAAGCATCTGTGTTAGTTGATGTTGCGTTGTTACAAGCAGCTAATGTCAATACGACGGCTGCAATCAGGATAATTCTTTTCATTTTTTTGTCTATTATTGGTTTAAATTTTCAAGGTATTTGCGATAATTTCCTTCGTTCTCAAAGTAGGAAACTTCACCTTGATCACCTGTTATGGCTATTGCTGCGGTCGCCTTATCGACCTCTTTTTTTGAGAAGGGATCAATAGCAACCCGCACAGCCGCTTCCTTAGGGATCCTTTCCTTACACATTTCACAACAGCCGTAATAAGCTTTGCCCTCATGTTTAACCAGCAACTGTGTCTTGGCCATATAGGCATCATTCACCATGCAAACCTCCTCATTTGGAACTAGATCTCCCTTTTTAAATGCTGTTGTAGGGGCTATGATGTTCACTGTCGTATCACCACCATGAGGAGCATATACTTCTTCTTGCTTGCTTTGTGGATTGGTACAGGCCGCCAATGTGACGACGAGTACCGAAATAATTGTAATTAAATAGTTCATTGGATCGGCGATTAGTTAAGCGTTTCAACAGTACTTCCACAGCTCATCATCTGAGACCCGTAGAAGGGGTTTTTAACCGCTTTTTCCTTACTCAACCAATTTGCTCCTTTACCCTCATTGAACATCGGGCAATGTTGATAATAGACTGGGCTCTCCAGCGTACTCACTTTGACCAATTCATACATATTAGTGGAAAGCGATGCAAATACCGACCGTTGCTTGGTAATATCCTTAGCCTTTGCAATAAGCGTAGCGTCAGCGGTCAGGTTGTTCATGACCTTCATCCAGGCCATATGTTCAGCAGATGCAAGCTTATTCATATCCACTACTTTAATTGCCTCTTGCAATGCCACTGCATTATCCGAGGCCATTTTCGCATCTGTTTTGACCAGGGCATCTTTTAAGGCAAAATACTGATTGATCACATTTGTCAGTTGTGTCTCTTTTCCTTTCACCACAGCCGCTGCTCCAGTCGACTGATGGGCTGTGTGATCACCCGCCGGCATCGTGTGATGTCCATCATGTTCGCTAGTCGCCATAGTGTGATGTTTTGGTTCCGGTTTTAGGGTTCTTGCATATTGCTCCGCTTTGGGCAACTTCGCATAAACATCGTCGGGAGCCAAAAATTTTTCACTATCATACCCCGCCAAAGCTATGCGTTTTAGGACTTCATCGGTGGTTGTTTTTGAAGCATCATAGGTGATGGCCGCCATCTTAGTCTGCTGATTCCAGTCCACCTGAGCTGTCTTTTTAACATTACCTTCTTCCTCAATAGCAGTCTTCGCTGCCGCTGTATTTCCAAATACCTTTACAGATACGGTTTTCGCATTGTTGATCTGTGCATATGTAGCTATGTTAGTCAGTACTACAAGACCTACCATAGCAATTGCTGAAATTGATTTCATATTTAAATAGTTATTGATCAGTGCCTGTTTTCATTGGTCTCAATGAGCGCATGACACCGGTTTATCATTTACGCATATGAAGTATCCAGTTTACTTTTTAAACATGAATATTTTATGATGAATAAATTCTTAATAAATGAATAATAATGAAAACTGCTATTAACAGCCATTTTGTAGCGTATTATTGGATGACATCATCCAATGAAAGTTTTCATTCAAAAGTTAAAGGGAATTTTGGAGGCGTATAGCTATCCAAAAGGACATAGCACGGGCTATCTCTCGTTTATTAGGCTATTTTGGGAGGTTGCCAAATCGAGAAATATGCATCGGAACAGAATGGTTGTTTATACAAGGTATACAGCTTTAACTGATCAGTATCTGACGGCAAAAGTAGATCTACTTCATAAAAGGAAATAAGGGGATTGCATTGTACAGAAGTACGGCATGATTTTTCACTACAGTGTTTACCACAGTCATCGCCATGGTCTTTTGATGTTTCGGAATCATGCTTTCCGTCTTTACAGCAATCTTTTACCCCGCTATCCTTTGCATCCTGACCGCCGTCGGTATTATTTATATCCCGATCTTTGTCAGTATCAGCATTTTCTGTAGCTGGATCCATTTCCGAACAGCAGGATTTCTGTTCTTGCTGAGGCTTTTCAGGGGGTAAGTGACAGGCAAAACCCTGACCCGGAACTAAAAATAGTCCCAAAATACAGATGACCAACAAGATGTTGACTTTTGCCCACATAACGGATTAATATTTATATTTCTTACAATATAATACCTCAACTACAATAAAAACTGTGTATTCAGATATCACGAGATAAAGGTCGTCACTATCTTCCGACTAGTTGTTGTAATATTTTATATTTTATTTATAATATTTCATTTCAGTACAATTTGCACTCCCCAATCACAAATGTTTGCTATTTTTCCATTTCCTTAATCCACTTGAGCATCAGTAAGCACCCAGGAGCATAAACAGCACCGTGATCAAAACCCTGCAACTGGTACAGAGCTGTTTTTGTATGACCGAGCTGTTTCAATATTGCTGCAAGATGTGCATTCTCTTCATATCGTGCCGGCAGTTCCAGCCCAGCGTCACCAGTGATCAGTAGGATAGGTGGTGCATTTTTCCGGGCAAAAGACAAAGGGGCGTATTGATCTATCTGTGGGATTGCCATAGACTGTCCACGTTCTTTTTTTATCGTATAATGTGTATTTGTCTGGCCACTGATCGGTGCCAGGCCTTTTTTATGATTGGCATCGATACCATATTTTCGCAGATAACTGCTGTCTAGTCCGACCATTAGCGCCAAATATCCGCCGGCAGAATGTCCTGAAACATAAATCTTTGATGGATCACCACCGTAGGAAGCAATATGGGAGAATGTCCACGCAACAGCTTCAGCTGCATCTTCAATATAACTAGGAGCTTTCACCTTGGGACTCAGGCGATAATTGACAGCAACCACAGCGACACCTTTTTCTTTAAGCTCCAATGGAATAAACTTATTCCCTTCTTCCAGTCCGCCACCATGAAACCATACAATCGTCGAAAAATCCTTTCGGTCAGTAGGAATATAGACGTCCAGCTTGCAGCGTTCCTTTTTATAAGCATCCGTATCAGTATTTTTACAATAGTTAATATTTTCTTCAGTACGGTATTTTTGTGCAAAGATTCGGTTCGATGAGATCAATAAAAAGAATACAACTAAGAATTTTGGAGACATACTAAACGGGTTTAAGGATTCACATTCATAAAGTTAGCAAAAACCCTTCGGATACGACCCCTTTTGCCCAAAAATGTTTGCGGGTCATCGTTCAGGCATAAAATAAATAGACCATTGCCCATTTTTAATAAAATCTTCACAATTATCCGACAAGTGACATAACAAAAGATAAATTTTCATGTTATTAGTAAAGAAACTGTAATTACTTTAGAAAAAATCAGTCATGTAATATGGAGCAGATAAAAATACAAACGCATATTGATGTGCGTGTGGAAACTATTTGGAACGCCTATACCTCAGCAGAAGATATTATGCAGTGGAATCAAGCTTCGGAAGACTGGCATTGTACAGACGCGATTAACGATCTGCGAATTGGAGGGAAATTCAAAAATCGTATGGAAGCAAAGGACGGTTCGATGGGGTTTGACTTTACAGGAACGTATACTGCCCTTGAACCTTTCAAAAAAATAGCTTATGTCATGCCTGATGGCCGTCAGGTCACGATCAATTTCAACTCGAAAAAAGCCAGTACAGCTATTGAGGTTATTTTTGATGCCGAATCCGAGAACCCGATCGAGATGCAACGTCAAGGATGGCAAGCCATTTTGGATAATTTCAAAGCCTACGTGGAAAAGACATACGGCAACGCATCCTACGGACAAACTCATTAAATCGAATGATCGTTGACTTCCTATCCGGCGACGATCATTCCGACAGACAGACATATAATAACAGACATACTTGGATTGCTATCGACAATGGTTATCTTTAACCAAAATTTGATATCCATGTATGTGACCTATGGAGCAAATTCCAACAAAAAGCGATAAAGACATAACATATGACAATAATTAACAATTATGAAGAGTACAAAGCCTTTGAAGGAAAGTCATTAGGCGAATCTCAATGGCACACAATCGACCAGAAACAGATTAATCAATTTGCTGATGCAACTTTAGACCACCAGTGGATCCATCTCGACAGTGAAAGGGCAAAAACAGAGAGCCCATTTAAATCGACCATTGCGCATGGCTATTTGACGCTATCACTTATTCCTTACCTGTGGAAGCAAATTGCCGAAGTACGAAATGTCAAAATGGAAATCAATTATGGCATAGAAAATCTGCGTTTCGCACAACCGGTTCTCGTCGATAACGAAGTACAGTTACATACACATGTTAAATCAGTTGCCAACCTGAGAGGCGTTATCAAAGTAACCATAGAAGCTACTTTAAAAATTAAAGACAGTGCCAAACCGGCTTATGTTGGAGATGTTATCTTTTTATATCATTTCAATTAAGCCAATCGGAAACTCGATCAATTTTAATGGATTCAAATAAGCTATTGCATGTTAGCTGATTTAGAAATAAAACAGATCACAAATCATAAGGACTATCCTTATGATTTGTTGCTTCTAGCCGATGAAACAGTCACAGCGATAAATAAATATCTCTTTGATTCTGCGGTCTTTGTTGTGCAGGAACTGCAACAAGCCATCGCTGTTTTCTGCTTATATCCCCTCGATAACGAAACGCTGGAAATAAAAAATATGGCAGTATCGACTTCACATCAGAATCGGGGACTCGGAAGCCAGGTATTAAAATATATCCAGACGACTTATTGTGCACAATATCCGAATCTGATTGTTGGTACAGCAGACTGCGGTCTGGATCAGATCCGGTTCTATGAGCGCAATGGTTTTGTTAAGTATGGTGTTCGTCCGAATTTTTTTATAGATCATTATGAGCATCCCATCTATGAAAATGGTGTATTATTAAAAGATATGGTTTTATTGAAATACCAATCCCAACTCCCCTAACGCTAGTAGAACACCTTTGTTATTTGCCCTCTTCCGTTTTTCTATAGGCAGAAATAGCTATAAACCAATACTGGGATCGCAAGACATAACCATAATAATACCCCCTGTAGAATTGCCTTATAACCCACTGATAACAATACATCCTTGGAGAGACTGGTACCGATCAAAAAAAGTGTCAACGTAAGACCAACTTTCGATAGCTGAACGACGTGGGCTCCTATATGCTGAAAAAAGGGGATATAGCTATTCAGCACAATAGCCAGGACAAACAAACCAATAAAATAAGGGATTTTAACCTGTGTCCCTTTCGTCTTAAATGCAAGCGTACTCAGCAAGGAAATCGGAATAATCCACAATGCCCGTGTTAATTTGACTGTTGTCGCGACCTGTAACGCTTCAGTCCCATATTTGCTCGCTGCGCCAACCACTGAACTGGTATCTTGTATCGCAACAGCACACCACAGGCCAAATTGTGTCTGCGAAAGATTCAGCGCATGACCGATGAGCGGAAACACAAATAAGGCTACGGCATTTAATAAAAAGATAGTCCCCAATGCTACACTAATCTGTTTTTCCTTCGCTTTCACGGTCGGAGAAACAGCGGCAATAGCACTCCCTCCGCAAATAGCTGTACCTACTGTGATGAGGTATGCGGTCAACTTTTCTAGTTTTAATAATTTGCCTAATACATATCCCAACGACAATGTCCCAATAATAGAAATGACCGTTAGTAAAAATCCATCTTTACCTGTTTGAATCGCCGTATCGATATGCATCCCAAAGCCCAAGCCAATCACGGAGAGCTGTAAAAGGATTTGTGTTGCTTTATGGTTTATCGCCAAAAAGGGATGGCCGATCCATTGCGCTACAATAATGCCCATTAACAAAGCCATAGGGGCTGATACTACTGGTGTCAGACATAAAATAAATAAGAGAATAAAGATAATCTGCCGGATAGAAACCTTTTTGTTAAGGATGTGTTTATAGCGCATCGCTAGAGTCGCCTTTTTATACATGATAATTAATATGTTGATCTACGGCAAATATGAATAACTTTTTATTATCAATAAAACTATAAAAAATAATAAGTCATAACAAATAGCTATACAAAGCAATAGATTGATGGGTAGAAGTTTAACCTCCACCGGATATCATTCTCCCTGAAGAGTCATCTTTCCATAAGCCAGACCATAATCCTAAACGTTATATTTCAGCGGGATTTTATCCATAGACAGCGGAGTCATATACAGGCATCCAATTGGAAAGCAATCTATATCTGGACATCAAGAATAAAAAATAAATCCTTATATTTCAATTAGATTTAACTTTAACATAATTAAATAGCAGATGAAACTAACTGCAGTACATCCAAAATTACCTATGCGTGATAAAGCCATTACAAAAAACTTTTATATAGGGCAACTCGGTTTTATTTCCTGTGGAACCGAAGATTATACGGGCTATCTGATGGTAAAAAAAGATCAGATCGAAATTCATTTTTTTGAATTTCAAGAACTACCTCCAGAAGAAAACTACGGAATGATCTATATCCGTACTGATGATATTGAACAATTGTATCAATCATTTTTAGAGCAGCGTATTGCCATTCACCCCAATGGCAAGCTGGAAAGCAGGCCTTGGGGACAACGTGAATTTTCCATCCTGGATCCGGACAATAATTTGTTAACGTTTGGACAGGGGGAATAGCAATAAAATCTTGTGGACGTAAGTTTAGCTGCTGTCATTGCGTTAAGCAGTAGGATGACGCATCCAGATTGATCAGATGAAGTTGGTATTCAATATTAGGAGAATACGCATGGCAGTCAATAAATGCGATAAATTTGTAAAAAATAGCCTGCCGCTATTGCACTTGCTTTTTAGCGCAACAGTGGCAGGCTATTTAATTGATAAATACGTAGCTATTTCATTGGGCTAGCTTTAGCCAAATAAATCTGAACTCAAGTACCGGTCACCTCGATCACATGCGATAAAGACGATGATACCTTCCTCGATTTCATTGGCAATTTTCAGGGCACCAGCAAACGCTCCGCCTGTACTCATCCCTGCAAATACTCCTTCCCGTTTTACTAGCTCACGTGCGAGTTCAGTCGCTTCCTGTTGTGAAATATCGATCACACGATCTACACGGCTTGGATCGAATATTTTCGGCAAATAAGCCTCTGGCCACCGTCTGATTCCAGGAATAGACGATTCTGGTGTTGGCTGACAGCCGACAATCTGTATTTCCGGATTTTTCTCTTTGAGGTAAATGGAATTTCCCATAATCGTTCCAGTTGTTCCCATTGCGCTCACAAAATGGGTAATTTTCCCATCGGTATCGCGCCAGATTTCGGGCCCTGTCGTTTTGATATGAGCTTTATAATTATCGGGATTAGCAAATTGGTTTAAGATAAAATAACCATCATTCACTGCTTTTTCTTCCGCATAGTCCCGGCATATTTCCATAGATTCCAATAGCGTGACCTTGGCACCATAAGCCTCCATTGTGAGTGTACGCTCGCGGGTAGACGAAGCGGGCATCACCAACTCGAGGTTCAAACCATATATTCCTGCGATCATCGCCAGGGCAATCCCAGTGTTCCCACTCGTCGCCTCGATCAACTTACTTTCTTTCGAAATTTCCCCACGCTCCATCGCTGAACGGATCATATTTAATGCTGCACGATCTTTAACAGATCCAGCAGGGTTATTACCTTCCATCTTCGCAAAGATCTGTACTTTTGGATTCGCATGAAATTGGGTGATTTCCACCAGGGGTGTGTTGCCGATGGTATCTATAATATTTCCCATAATGTATCTATATGATTGGTTTTGAATCTATAAATTTTGCGGTTGCCTGATGATATACTGTGGTATATGGTTCGACTGAACTCGTCAGCCAAACATTTCCGCCGATGACCGAATGATGTCCCACACGTGTCTCACCGCCTAAAATAGTCGCCCCCGAATAAATAATGACATGGTCTTCAATGGTGGGATGGCGCTTGACGTTTGACAAAACCTTGTCTACACTCAAAGCACCTAATGTTACCCCCTGATAGAGTTTAACATAATTACCTATGGTACAAGTCTCTCCAATCACCAATCCTGTACCATGATCTATATGGAGGTGATGACCGATAGTCGCCCCTGGATGGATATCAATGCCGGTCTTGGAATGCGCATGTTCTGTCAATATTCGTGGGATCAAAGGGATACCCAGGCGGTGAAGTTCATTTGCCATCCGAAAAATACAGATTGCAAAAAAGCCAGGGTAAGTACGTACAACCTCCCGTTTATTCTGTGCTGCCGGATCCCCATCCATCAATGCATCAGCATCCCAACACATCAACTCATACAAGGCTGGAATACGTTCAAAAAACTGACGGGCAACTTCCGCATGATTACAATATCCACAGGCTTTCGACTTGCTCAGGAGTTGTTCCAATTCCAGTTCAAATTGCTCAAAAGCAAGTTTCACATCCGCCACTGATTTCATCTCACCAGAATTGCGTTCTGGAAAAAGTACATCCAAAATTTTGATCGCCCAACCGCAGATCTTCTTATTAGAAGGCATTTCTAACACAGCTAATTGCTGCTCATAGATATGTTGATAAAAATCATGCATCTTCAAAAGTAAATATTAACACAAATATACTATACAATATTGATAGATTAAGCCTAATTACCAATAAGTGTACGATTAAATCATTTTTTATCTTTATTTGAGTTTCAAGCTTGCTCTGAACTTCTTCCCATTGCCTCGTCGTCACCATCATTCTTTCATCGCGTTAGTGCAAGTTTCAATTGAACTGTTTGATTAGGACTATTAAAGCACTAAGCGCTCAAAGAGGTTCTGAAGTGTTGCTTCCGGATCCTCACAAAGTCCAGGATGTGACGCTGAACATTGGATGACGGTACTCCGTTTGGCTGTAAGCCAACGAAAACGTTCGGTGATATCCAGCGTCGCCAGTTTCCCGGCATCTTTATCCCCATTACAGATCCGCTGAAAGGATGATAAATGGTTTTCAATCAGTTCCAGTTCAATTTTTGGACAGAGCGCCCGTACCTTCTGCTCATTGACGGCATACAGCATTTTGGCAAAACGATATTTACGGCAGTAAAGGGCGATACCGACATTGATAAACTCCTCACGCTCTACACGTGGCACCAGTCGTACCACAGCATACTCATATAAGGTTTTTTCTGGCATCTTCTATCTGTTTTACAAAAATTGACGAATTCGCCACACGTCGCATTAAAAATGAAACGTACACTTCTCTCGCGTCTGCCGCAGACAATTCGCGTTCGGAATCCGCTAACCATTCATCCGGCACGACAGCCAATATCTTACGAAAAACATCTTCCGTAAAAATAGGACTAAATTCAGCATCTACTTTTTCGACGATATCTGCATTTTTTAACAACACATGATCTTTAATCTGCACAAATGGTTTGACTGATTGTTCTTCCCAATTGTCCCAACTATGGTGGAAATATAACGCTGCGCCATGATCGATCAGCCACAGTTCTTTATGCCAGATCAACATATTTGTATTCCTGACTGTACGATCCACATTCATCAACAGCGCATCCAGCCATACAATCTTTGAAGCCTCTTCAGATCCGATCACATCCACATTGGCGTCAAATGTAATCGCACCACTTAAAAAATGAAGTCCAAGGTTTTTTCCTACGCTAAACTTAAGGAGATCCTGGATTTCCTCATCGGGCTCCGACCGACCAAAAGACTCATCTAAATACGCAAAAACAATTTCCGGCACCCTCAATTTTAATAATCTTGCAAGCTCACCGCCGATCAATTCGGCAATCAATGCCTTCCGCCCCTGCCCTGCTCCTCTAAATTTGATGACATAACTAAAGCCATCATCAGCATCGACCAGCGCCGGTAAAGACCCGCCTTCCCGAAATGGCTGAACATATCGGATAATCGCTACTTCGCGAATAATGGGTTGTTGAAAATTCATGAATTTCTATTTTCTTTCAATTCAGCGTTGGATATCAACACTGAGCATATAACAAACTAAGATAAATTTACCTTTATTTACAAGTTTGTACGCACTGTCTGCCACAAATTTATTGTTGTACCTACAGGCCTCGAAACTTTTAATGCCGGAAATATCCCAAATATTTATTTATATTTCACCAAAATAGCGCAAATTGTACATTCATTTGACCATTAGAAGTACTATTTTCTAATTATATTTGTCCTATAATCTCGACTTGTCTCATCAAGTTCTTTTCAAAAGCAATATGGATACTATTCAGGAATATAACAGTGTCATCAAGCACTGCCAAGATTTATTTATTAAAAAAACAAAAGACTATGGAACGGCATGGCGTATTATGCGTCTATCCTCCATCACAGACCAAATTTATATCAAAGCACAGCGTATACGTACCCTCGAGGTCAAAAAAGTATCTAAAGTTGGAGAAGGCGTTATCGATGAATACATCGGGATTATCAATTATTGCGTGATGGCCATGATACAGATCGATCTCGGCGAGGATGCTGCAGAAAACCTCGATCCTACCTTTGTCAATCAGCAATACACAGAAAAAGTAACGGAGACCAGAGACCTCATGCTTGCCAAAAACCACGATTATGGTGAGGCATGGCGCGATATGCGTGTTTCTTCAATGACAGATTTGATCTTAATGAAAATCCACCGTGTCAAACAGATTGAAGACAATGATGGCCAGACCATAGTTTCCGAAGGCATTCATGCTAATTACCAGGATATGCTCAACTATTCAGTTTTTGCGTTAATTAAATTAGGACTAGCACAACAATAAGCGGATGATGACAGTAGCACAACAGACAACAAAAACAAATTACCTTTTAGGCTTTTGCCGCATTTTCACAGGGCTTCTTTTTATTTTCTCTGGATTCATCAAAGCCAATGATCCGACGGGATTCGGTTATAAATTACAAGAATATTTCGAGGTCTTTCACTTGACGGCCTTCAATGAATATGCTACTGCCATTGCTGTGGTGATCTGTGGGTTTGAAATCCTTTTAGGTGCCCTCTTGTTGTTTGGTGTCTATGCGAATTTAGTGGCTTGGGGATTACTGCTATTGATCCTATTTTTCACTTTCCTGACCTTCTATTCTGCATTTTTTGAAGTAGTCACCTCTTGCGGCTGTTTTGGCGATGCTATTCCATTAACACCTTGGCAGTCATTCTCCAAAGACCTGGTACTCTTGACCTTGATTCTGATCATCTTTTTTAACCGTAAGCAGATCCGGTCTATTATCAAAGGTTCGGGCAATCAGTTTATCGTTACATTGATTACTGCTATTGCCTCCTTAGGCATTGGGGTATATACGGTCAACTATCTCCCGTTTATTGATTTCTTACCTTATAAAATCGGAAACAACCTGCCTGCTCTGATGGTTCTTCCAGAAGGGAAAGAAGCCGATGTTTTTGAGCAGCTTTATACCATGAAGAACAAAAAGACCGGCGAGACCAAGCAAGTGAACGACAAAGTCTATATGGCGGATAAGCTATGGGAGGATGAGTCTTGGGAGATTATCGGAGAGCCAGAGAGCAAACTCGTCAAAAAAGGCTATGATATCCCTATTCCCGACCTCTTGATTACTGATGCCGATGGCGCAGATCATACGCAGGAGATTATAGCCAACCCTTATTATAATATTATCATCGTTGCCAAGGATCTTTCAACAACTAATATCGATGCGATCCAGAAGATCAACCAGACGGTCACACAGATGACCAAAGATTACAATGGTCTTCGTGTTGTACTGTTGACTGCCTCAGCTTCCAAAGATGCACAATACCTGAGTGACAAGATGCAACTGATCGCTGAAATATACTATGCGGATTTAATACCATTGAAAAGTATGGTCAGGGCCAATCCAGGTGTGATCCTATTGAAAGGAGGAAACGTAATGGGCAAGTGGCATTATAATAATTTCCCCGATGCGAAAACAATTGAAGACAAATTTTTAAGTAAGGACAAATAGATCAATATGCCTAAACCTATATTTCTGATTGGTTATATGGGGAGTGGAAAAACTACCCTAGGAAAGAAGTTGGCCAACAAATTAGATTTACCTTTTATCGACACCGACGAGGAAATCGTAAAACAAATTGGCATGAGTATTACCGAATATTTTGGCCAACATGGTGAAGAAGAATTTCGAAAACTGGAACGGGAGCAGTTACGTAAATTTGCAGATACCTATGCGGTTATTTCTACTGGCGGTGGTGCTCCTTGTTTTTTTGACAATATGGAATGGATCAAGAACAATGGCTATGCTGTTTATTTACAGATGACTCCCAAAGCTTTATTTGACCGTCTTTCGCAATCAAAATTACATAAAAGACCAATTCTTATCGGAAAATCACCCGAGGAACTGCGGGCTTTTATTGAAGAAAAATTAGCAGAACGTGAACCCTACTATACCCAAGCTCATCTCACAATAGATCAGCTCAATACAACAGTAGAGTCCTTAATTACCCTTATCAATCAGCATAATAGTTAATAATGAGAATACGCCTGTACTGCTTTCTTTTACTCTTGACCTGTATAGTTGTCAGCAGCTGTTTTCGCCATAGCGGCGACACAGATGGCTTACCTGTGGGCAAGCGCATTCAGCTGACAACAGTCGAGGATCTCTATCAATTTCTGACCTATGATGATAATCGTTATCCGTTGGTCAGCCTGCATCGTGGCGGTCCCACTTCGGGTTATCCGGAGAATGCCTTAGAAACTTTTGCTTATAATGCCAGCTTGCAGCCCGTTATTGTGGAGTGTGATGTTAGGCTCAGCAAAGATTCTGCACTGGTGCTGATGCACGACAATACACTCAACCGTACGACCACAGGCCGAGGATCCGTCAGTGAACGCACATTGGCCGAACTCAAAAAACTTCGTTTGGTGGACAATAACAAGAAAATAACTCCGTACAAAATCCCTACTCTTGACGAAGCTCTTGCATGGGGAAAAGGGAAGGTGATTTTCACACTTGACATTAAAAATGAGGTACCTTACGAATCTGTGATCAATGTCATCCGTAAACAACGTGCCGAGTCGAGTGTTGTTATCATCACCTACAGTGCTGGTCAAGCAGGCAAAGTCCACAGTCTTGCAGGGGATCTGATGATATCTGCCTCAGTAAAGAACCTCGATGATCTTGCACGTCTCAATGAAAAGGATATTCCCGACAATAAACTACTTGCCTTTGTTGGCACCCGTGAAGCTGATCCACAGCTGACCAAAGTATTACATGATCATGGAATTATGTGTATTCTCGGCACACAAGGCAACCTTGACCGGCAAGCTGCCAAGAAAGGATTTCAGCTATATGCCAGCTTTATTGAACGCGGTGCAGATATACTGAGTACCGATCAACCCATGGAAGCCGGAAGAGCCTTAAATTTCTATGTCAAAAAGAGAGGGATAACGTCGAAATTTGTGCAATAAATCTCGCTATTACCACCGAGTAGGACATGCTGAATAAAAACTTCATACTCGTACAAGTCCCTAAAACGATGAAAATTGACTGACAGTTTTCTCAGAAAAAACGAATACTTTCAAAAATAAATCCGTAGCCCTCTATCTAAAAAGAGGGTTACGGATTTCAGTAGATTTATGCTGTTGTCCTGGGCTGATTATCCCTTTCTTGCCAGTTCAATTTTCGTTGAGATTTCATGGACAATTTTTTCTACATCAGCACCACTACCGGATGATTGAAAACGGATAAACCCATCTTTATCAATGATCACCTTAGTAGGTATACCTTTGACGCCATAAGCCGAAACAGTCGCTTGATCCCGATCTTTCATTTCATCAAATAAGACATGAAAACTATATTTATTGTCATTAATAAAATTATTGACCAATTCCTTATAGTTTTCTTCCTTTTGCCAAGTATTGATAAATAGAAAAGCGACCTCCGGATCATGCTCGTATTTGTTTACCGCAGCCTGCATACCTGGGAAAGACATTTTGCAGGGTCCACACCAAGTCGCCCAGAAATCAAGCACGACAACTTTACCTTTTAGACTTGCCAATGAAACTTCTTTACCTCCTCTGTCTACAAGTGAAAATTGAGGGGCTTCTTTTTTAACCATCTCAGATTTCAGTTTTGAAACCAGCATTTGATCAATGCGTCCGTTTAAATCTTTGAGATAAGTAGTCGTATCTGCCAAACCGTTATTGAGTTTGTTGTATAGCGGCAGAAGTTCAGCCATTATTTCGGGCTCTTTCCCATTTTTGATCACCTCGGACTCCAGTAGCTGAAAAGCATCTAAGCTTTTCCCTTTCACCTCCAAAGCCTTGGCATAAGCAATGGTGGCTGTTTCTGATGGTAATTCCTGTTGTACTTTTGCCAATATTTCAAGTGCTTTGTCCACCTCATTGTTACCTAACAAAGCATCCCCATATTGTAAACTAATACCGCCAAAATATTGCAGTCCCGAATTACTTTTGCGATCGGTCGAAGTCGCTTTCAACTGGGTTAGATTTAAATACACTGGTTCAAGCATTGTTTGGGTAAATGCATGTTGCTTTTGTTCATTGAGCTCGCGCGCAATAGCGAAGACAGCATTTGTATAGTTCTCTCGTGATTTTAATAGTGCGAGATAAGAACGTACCTTATCCAGATTCTTTTCTTTTGCATACTGCTGAGCGATAGCTCCCATGGCATAGCCATAAATTCCGCTATTTTTTTCACCATAACTGGCTTCCGGAAACTTTTTGACTAAGTCTGTATACAATAATTCTGTTTGCTGGGCACTCAAGTCGTTTTTTTCAAACAGTTTGCCAAACGCTTCGTTTCGGACTGTTATTCCTTTAGGGAATTTTTTGTTAATTCCTTTTTTTATGGCTTCTGCCCTATCATTTTTTTCCAGTCCAGTATAGATTCGTCCGGCGAGCAGCTGGTCTTCTTCTTTTTTCGATTTCGCTAAAAAATCAGCTTCCTTCAAAGCCTCTGCTTTCGATTCCGTCGTATTCTTTTGAAATAATTCATTCAGATATTTGTACAGTTCATCCTGCGTAACTCCTTTTTTTGCGGCCATCTGTCCGAAAGTGGTCTGACCACCCAAAAGCAGGAGGGTAATCGCCAGTGTTATTGATTTAAAGTTCATATTTTTAGATTTATTTATTTTTTAATTCATTATGCAAGGACTTATATTGTCCTTTATCTCACTATTCTACCAGTATGCCTAAATGCACATCGACAATTTCATCAACAACATGCTTGTGGGCCTGCTCCAACACCATTGTATTGGCATTATAGATATAGATCGAGCCCGGTTTATCAGCAGCCGGATCATTGGTGGCAATCATTAATTTTCCATCCAGAATTTTAAACTTGACAATATCACCTGTCGCATCAGCAGGCAGCTGTACATATTTTTGGAATTCCACCCCCAGGTAGGAAGCTACATAAATGGTATTGCCAGCAGCCATATACCAACGTTTTGTCCCCGCATCAAGGAAAACATAGCTTATTTCTTCTGAACTCGGTTTTGATCCGCTGCCCTGAAGGTAAAAAGATACCGGTTTGTCGTTATCGTCATAATCCAGCCGATAGGAAAACAATTGATTATTCTTTTTGAACAGGTAAATTTGATTGGCTGTAGCCATGTTTGGCAGGTAACTACAGGCCAGGAGTTCTTTATCAGCCATGAGTTCCTGGCCATTAATACCTTTGTAATCATTAATATAAACATAATCTCTTCCTGTCTGACCATTATCCCAAACGCGCGGCATTCTATTTTTTTGATCATAGATACTCATTAACGCCCGGCCAGCACCATAAGGTCTTGCTATACCATTTGGGGCGACCTGATAATCCAGCTGATCACGTCCAAAAGCTGCTAGGGCGATTGTCCCTTGCTGAAGGACATGAAACTTCCCATTGTTCACGGCATAGATCACCTCAAAATGAGGATCTGACACAATCTGGCTGGGACGAAACGTAAAAGGATCTCCGCCTACATAGCTCAGTGAGTTATAATATAATGTTGGTAGAAATTCACGGGAGTCCACCATCATGACGGGATTCGCAGCATCTTGCACCCCAATAGTCAATACATTGAAAAAATCTGTAATAGCAGCCCCGTACTGTTTTACACCACTTATCATCAATGGATTTCGTCCCAAATCACTCACGCCGGGTATCAACACTTTTTCCCAAGGCCGATTTTTCGCAATTGTTGACAAGCAATACAAAGAAGCTTCCTTCGCTTTGTTCTGCGTTAATATATAATACCCCCACTTATAAGGATTGACCACATTCAAAAAACAATGGTAACTCGTGACTGTGGTAGTCGACTTATCTGTCACATTAAATTCAGCCGGAATTCTCCCGTATCGTTTATTGGCAACATAAAACAGATCTTTAGTTTTACTTACGATTACCGAATCTATCTTCCATTCAAAAGTCAACGTGCTGGTATCCGTACCAGATAAAGAACCGTTGATGATAGGATTCAGGCGGATTGTATCCTTGAATGGCAGTTCATAAATACGTCCAGTCGGATGACTATTCTCCAGTAAACCATTAATAGTAATTGCGTTGACAGGCTGATAGTTATAATGACCTATATCTTTGGAACAACCTACTATAAAGAATATAGTCAGCATCCACACATAATATATTATGTTCAATTTCATCTGCTTAATATTTAAGGTAATTGAATACGTTCCTGGGAGATATCACCCTCTGGATATACTTCATGATCTTCAAAGTACTGCTTAAGCACTTCTATGTATTTAAAGACAACAGGATACCAGCTGGCAAAAGGAGTTGATGGCATATTATTCCAGTAGTAGACTGGCCCTGGTTCTCCAGTGGACAGATCAGATGACGGATCAGCACCAAAATGATAGATGCGCATCCATTGCTGAAATACTTCCCGATGATACGACCCCAAATGTGGTCTCCAAGTATTCCACCATTTAGGCTCTTTTAAAATATCATCCACAATAACAGTCAGCTTCTGATTATATTCATTCCCGGGTTTAAACTCACCATTCTCCTTTAGGTTTAAATGTAAAACAGTCTGCTCGGATAGCATTTTCGCTGTACGCTGTAAGGTAATAAATAAGGTATCTACGTATTTCCCTCCGGAAATAACAGTTTTCGAAAAGGTCACGGCTTGCTTGTCAAAACGTGATGAATCTCCTATCTCCATGACGTAGGATCTATCCGCCATTTTTGCTGCCCCACCTATCTGGATAGGAATAACAATTGTTTTCTCCTTAATCTGACTATTGGTATCTAGGGCAAAACTATAATAAACACTATCAGCATATCTTTCAGCTGCTTTTTTATTGGCATTAGGATAAGCAAAATACACATAGTTAATTCCCTGGTCATATTGGAGCATATTTTCATTTTCCTTACAAGAGCCCAATAGCAGCAGCATACAAAAAAATAAAATATATCGTTTCATATCATTTAGTTTTGCGGATTATACAATAATTCATCATCTGGAATAGGCAACCTAAAAATCTCTCTTTTCGGCTGCACCAAAGTACGCCGATCTATTCCTCTAAAAAGGCGTTTATATTCTGTAAATAAATAACCTTCCCCGACATTTTCTTTTCTCATTTCGTCAAAAATCAAATCTTTGATCTTTTGGCTGCTCATATTTTCCGTCAAAGTAATATCAGTTGTTATATTCCGTCTGTTGCGTACTAGATTAAGGTATTCCAACGCTTTAATCGGGTTGCTCATCGCATAGCTTTCTGCAGCGATCATATAGACCGTATGAAGTGATATAATTTTATTCTCATACAATGGTCTATAATTTTCTTCCGAAGGCAGTCTATTCTGATCAAATAAGTATTTGGAGAACCTCCAGGACATAGCGGAACTCGGTTGCACAAACCAGCCTCCTAGACGATAGTCATTTTGCGAACCGTGTACTGGACTTTCGTAAAGATTCTTATCAAGCCAAGAATAATCAGGGAATAGAAACGGTGAAGTCGAGCTGGACGCCGTTGATGCCAAAGACACAAAAACAGTGCTGACCAAAGTACCCAGCTTATTTGAAAACAATGCAAATATATTTTCCATCGGCATACGAATATTACGTTCTGCTCCCATCTCTCCAGGGAGCACCATACGAATACTATTCGTTTTTTTCAGTTCACCAATAAGCTCCTCACTATATTGACCTGCCTTTTCCAAATCGCCTTTCCACTGTGCTACCATCGCCTGCATGGCTACTATGGCATAATAATTCATTCGAATACCCCGATAATCAACTAGACTGTTGTATTTTTCATAGGCAAATTCATTTAGATTGGCGTCCCGGGGATTTGAGCGGATCGGATCCTTTTCCAACAAAACTCTTGCCTCCAATAGATCTTTCTCCAACAGACTGATGACTTCCGCCGCAGTCGAAAACTTAACTCCAGTATACGAAACCAATGTTTTATAGGGTATCGCCTGCGCGTTGATTCCCTCATCCGTGATTGCCGGGCCAAATAATTTCAATAATTGAAAATGACCAAATGCGCGCAGGCCAATCGCTTCACCTTTGATCAAATTATAATATGGATCATCTTTGATACGATCCACATTCGCTAAAATAATATTGGACTGATTGATGCTTTGATAGAACTTACCCCATATTTTTGCGATAATTTTCTTGGGTTCTTCATAATTATATTCGTATCGATATGAACGGTAATACTTATGGGCTGAATTACTGAGGCTGTAAGTTCCGACCAAGGTTTCCATAAATCCATATTTCATTTCCCGTCCGTACAGAGAATCCATATTTAATGTTTCATACACTCCGGCCAGGGCGGTGCTGAATCCGGAGCGATCAGTCAAAAGATCCTCCTCATAAGCTTTATCAATGGGATTGATATTTAAAAATTTTTCGCAGCCCGACAGTATACCGAGCAAAACGATGGCAATTATTAGCTTTTTCATCTCTTAAAATTGAACCATTACACCAAAATTAAATTCACGCGCATAAGGATATTCTATCCCCCTTTCCATACGTACAGTGCTCCAACGGAACACATCGTTCATGGAGAAATTTAACCGTAACCGTTCCAGTTTATATTTCTTCAATATCGCATTGTTAAAGGAGTAATTGATGTTGATCGTCGAGAGTCGCAAATACGATTCTGTCTGTACAAAACGGCTAGACGGTTGTGTCTGAGATAAATCCCCGATAGCCTTATATTTAGTCTCATCACCGGGCTGTCTCCAGCGTTCTTCCAACACACGTCGATCCGCATTTAGATAGGCTATATTATTCTCAATTTTCTTCACAAGTGTGCTATTGTAGATATCACCACCTAATGAATAATTTCCAATGACCTGAACCGAAAGCCCTTTAAAGTTGACTGTAGTCCCCACATTACCATACAAAGTAGGTTCGGTATCGCCCACTACCTGCTGGTTATTGGCATCCCAAGTATAACTAACACCTCCATTTCGGGTACGATAAAGCTCACGGCCATTCGCAGGATCAATTCCCAACGATGGTACAGCATGAATAATATTCAATGACTCGCCTTCCTGATAGAACTGCGAAGGCTGAATGACATTACCAGCTTTATCCTTTTTTACCAGAGATTCATTTAGAGATCGGAGTTCATTGGATATCTCCTTCAACTTACTCCGATTCTGTACAGCACCGACCGAAAGATACCAACTGAGATCTTTTGCTGTATTATTGAGCACCCGCCAGTTGGCCATTGCTTCAAAGCCCCGATTCTGTACTTTCCCAAGATTCTGAAAGAAACGATCATCATAGAAACCAAAAGATGGTGCGACATTGATGGTAGAGATCATGCGATTGGTCGTGCGATCATAAAAGGAAACATCCAGTTTCAACAGATCACCCTTGATACCAAATTCAGCCCCCAGGCTTCGTTGCAACTGCTCAGGCCAACGTACCGCGGGATTCCCTTGGCCTGAATAGATTGCAGCATATTGATTGTAATAGTTTCGACCGGTAAGAAAGCTATATGACGTACTTACCATACCGACATTAAAATTATTTACTGTACTGGAAGTTCCAACATTCATATACCAGCGTAATCGTGTCAGGAAGTTATTTTTGAACCAGTTTTCATTGTGCATATTATAAGAAAACCCCGTACTCCAAAATGTCCCGAAACGATTTTGGCTACCATAAATCGATGCCCCATCCGAACGTAGAGTACCGCTGACATTATATTTGTTATCATAGGTATAAAACAAAGAACCCAGAAAGCCCACGGAACGTACTGGCAAAGAAGTAGATGCTGGCAATGATCCTGTAGCATATTGTAAAGCCATCTGTGGTGTCATAAAGCGATCGTCCACATAACCTGTTACCGTATTAACATTTCCCGTTGTATTTTGCGACCTAATTTCTGCTATGGCGTTGGCAACAAGCTGATGCTTATCAAATTTGTTGGAGTACTGCAGATCAAATTTCCCTTCATAATTCGTGAAATTTTTGTTTCCAAAGGTATAGGCCCCTTTCAGATTTGCATCAGTAATAGTCGCATAGTCCGTATGGAATGGGGATTTGTACCGATCAATATCTGTAATAGCCCTTGCAATGGTCCCCGAAGCTCTGACAATCAACTTTGGCAATGCAAACCACTCTAGCGATAAGCTATTCTGCAAAGTCTGTGTGACCTGATCATCACGAAATCCCAGACTTGCATTATAGAGCGGATTGAATGCTGTCGGCCCCCAACTGTACCATTGCCCCAGTTCACCAAAACGTATATTGTAGTTTCCCTGAGCATCGTATATTTGCTCATACGGATTTAGCTGAGTATAGGTTTCGAATTGTCCATAAGGACTATTATAGGCTTTACTATACAGATAGGTTGCAACATTACGAAAAGTAATCACATTAGGTACACGATAGATGAGCGTAAAACCTGCATTGCCGCGTTTGCGTCCTGAATCCTTCATCACCCCTTTGCTATCGAAATAGCCTCCTTCGAGGCTATATCTCACACCATTTCCGCCGCCTTCCATTCTGAGACTGTGATTGATGGAAAATGTATTGTGCACGGGCTGCTTCAACCAATAGGTATCTGTTCCACCTTGTATATCTTGCTCCCGTTTTGCCAGCAAATTATTATAAAATTCCTGTTGGATCAGATCAAAATCGGCATTATCACTTTTCGACGTATATAGACCTGCTAATTTTTCATATTGCAGTTTCTCGCGCGCATTCATCAAATTGTAATCCGACAAATCCACCATGGCAACAGATGGTTTCATGTCATAAGTTACCGTAAACTTACCTTCTTTGGGCAATCTTGTTTCGATGACTACGACACCATTTCCCCCGCGGGAACCATACAGACTTGTTGAACTAGCATCTTTCAAAATGGATATGGATTCAATACGATTAACATCGATATCGTAAAGTGTGGTCAGGGGTACTTCAAACCCATCCATTATAATTAAGGGGGCATTAACGGCATATTCACCCACACTTGAAACTCCCCGAATATTGATCTGTGGCATCACATTAGGATTTGATCCCGCAGTTACGCGCTCATCCACTTTAAAAGAAGGGTCTAACGATTGTAGTACAGTAAAAATATTGGTGGAGTTGAATTTTTCCAACTCCTGTCGTGTCACCATTGTGGCAGCACCAGTAAAATTATCACGTCGCACCTTGGCATATCCCGTCACCACGGTTTCCTCTATTTTATTCTCCACCTGATGCATTGTCACCTGTAGCGGATCTCCCGAAGTAACTTTAATCTGCTGGCTTTCATAACCCACCATAGAGAATAGCAAATCCAGCGGTGCATTGACAATAACATAAAACCGCCCATTTTCTCCAGATAGTACGCCATTTCGTGAGCTTCCCTGTACTTTGATAGAAACCCCTAGCAAGGGATTACCTTTGTCATCCTGTACCCTACCCTCCACCCTAAACTGATGCTGTTTTACCTCTTTTGGCAACCGACCACCAGACCGCTCACTGTTTACTTTTCCAGCGGGAGCTTCTTTTCGTCGGACCAAAATCGTATTATTCTTAAAAATCAAATCCACATCCTGCCCTGCTGCAATCTCACGCAATACCTGTTCAATCTCTTTGTCTTTCACTTCAATATTGATCGGTTTGCTATTTTTGAGTAAAGCTAGATCACCGATCAGATCAACATTTGCCTGCTTTCGGATCTTCTCCAAAACCGAATACATAGCGCTTTTGTTTTCTTTGAGTGTAATGCGCTGCGCCATCGCTGTCCCCACAAAGCCGGATAAAAGCAACCCGCTCAAGATCAGTCTGGGCAGACATTTGCCGACATCTTTGGGCAAACGGATAGCCGCCATTCTTTTTTCAAAATGGTAAACTTTCAAATTCATAAGGTTAGTTTTTGTTAGTTCGTTGTTTCTTTATTTGATGTATATGTAATTATTCTCCATAGTATATTTCATCGGATGTACCTGCGCAATTAGATCCAGCACCTCTTTCAAACTTTTGTCCCGACGTATACGTCCAAAAAGCTGTACACTGGCCGATTGTTCATCTACCCGAATCTCAACCCCATACCAGGCACTCAACTTTTCTGCAAGCTGCCTTACATTAAGCTCATTCAGATCAAAATAGCCCTCTTTCCAATCGATATATCGTGTAATGTCTTTCGCTTCGACAATTTTCTTACCATCATAGACCTGGTTGGGTCTGATTTGTACTGGGAAATTTTCAGTAGATTTTTGTCCTAAAACAGAACCGCGATCAGAAAAAGCGACTGCCCCCTCAAGCAATGCCGTTTCATTGCCAGACGTAAAATCAGCATTAAATTTAGTCCCCAATACTTGGATAGTCTGTGCATTTCCTCTTACAAAAAACGGGACTCTTTTCCCTGCCTGCTGCTGTTTCGCTACTTCAAAGTACCCCTCGCCCTGCAATGATACTTCCCGCAAGTTTGCACCAAAACAAATCGGATAGCGTAGTTCACTATTGGTATTCAACCAGACTCTAGTGCCATCAGCAAGTTGCACTTGTGCTGTACCACCCGTCTTTGTCCGGATAGTGTTGTAAATCGCTAGCGACTTATCCTCCGCATCAGTAAGATAAATAATCTGATCATCCTTGGTTCTCACAATACGATAAGTTCCAGTATTCAATGTATCATTTCGTTTCAATCTGTCCAGATCAAACTCCCGATTATTTTCCAGAACGATAATTGCATTGGATTTTACAGGGGCTTTAACTTCTTCAATCGTTGTATAATGAATACCGGACACAGATCTATTCCAATAGATGTACATCGTGGTGGTCAGCAATGCCATGATACTTGCAGCAACGGCCGTCCATTTCCATCCAAAAACTCTTCTCCTATGTTGAATAAATGGCATTTTTTGATCGAGCGTATTCAACATGGTCAACAACTGCACGTCCTCTGGTTCTGGAAATCTATTTAATTGGTCCAGCCAGCTTTCGATCAATGCCTTTTCCTCTCGAGTACATTGCCCAGCCTGATACTTTCTGAAAAGTGATTCATCTATGTTCATTGTCAATAATTGTTAGTCGAGCCCTGAAGGTGCTATACTAAGGTAAACGGCGCAGCTGAACGATTGTCCCTCAAAAAAATAAAAAAAGTAAAAAAGACGAAAAATTAGAACGTATAATTTTTAATGTAGATGAATATTGATTGCGTACCGTCTTCTCAGAAAGGCCAAGCAAAGCAGCTATTTCGGGATTGGTGTAACCCTGTAAACGCAACTTCAAAATTGCCTGATACTGTGGCCCGTACTGATGCAGTACCGCAAATATGGAATCACGAAATGACTGTGCACGTATTGCATCGTCAGCTTCTTCAAAAGCGAATTCATTGGCATAGGATTTTAGATCGTCCAGATACCCCTGTGCATTATTTTCCTTGGCAAAATAATCAATGATACGCCGTCTGAGGGCCGTAAAAAGGTAAGCCTTAAAATCGTCTTGATAATCAATCGACAACCTATTCTTCCAAGTCCGAATAAACACGTCTTGTACAAGATCTTCTGCGGTCTCTCCACCCACACGCTTAATTGCATAGACAAGTAGAGCTGCCTTATACCGTTCGTACAGCATATGGAATGCTCCATCTTGGTCTTTGGAAACCAACAGAAGTAGTTCTTCATCACTCAAACTTTCCAACTTAGGCATGATGTATTGATTTGGACAAAGATAGTTTTTAGATTTTTTGTATCCAAGCAGCTGACAAAGTCTGAAAATAACATGCTATCAATATTTTATATAATCACCTGATGATACCGTTTTTGCAAAAATAATAAAAGCAAAATAAAGACTACAAAATAAGTAGATTTTTATTCAAATAAAGTATATTTATGAAACAAAAACTCTGTTCCATCTTATTCTTTTTATACAAAAAACTTGTATACAGCCATTAATATCCAACTTTACGATTATCTAAACCCCAATCATCACTTATTATTATCCAACTAATTCATTTCCAATTAAAGAATTAAGCCATGAGTTTCCGCAAAAAAAAGTTAAAAACCAATTTGCCCATTCTGAAGATATTATTACCTTTGCGCAAAATTTCACCTTATTTAGATCAAAACTAAATAAAGAAAGGCTATCTATAAAAAATCATATGTATAAATTTTTTACTTTTCTAACCATGACTTTACTTACCTGTTTTGCTCTTCAGGCGCAAAATATCAAAGGGACAGTTCATGATAAGACCACTGGTGAAATCGTCCCAGGGGCAAGTATCGTCGTTAAGGAGCGTCCAGAAGGTGCCACAGTTGCGGACGCCAGTGGAAAATTCAATATTGTTCTTCATCATGGGGAGACCTTGCTGGTTAAAATGGTGGGCTATAAAAGTGCTGCGCGTTACTTTTCCAAAATACAGGAAGGCCAACAAGTTGATATCGATCTTGAACCAGGTGTAGCCTTGGATGAAGTATTGATTACCGCAAGTTTGGCCAATTCACGGAGCAAACGGGCGATCGGAACCAATGTTGATCACATTGATGCGGCCGATATTGTTGCCAAAAGCAATCCCTCTTCCTTGGCCGACCTGATGAACGGAAGGATTAGCGGTGCCCAGGTATATAATACGAATGGAAAAGTCGGTATGCCTATCCGTTTTGACATCCGCTCAGCGGCGACCTTCAGTATGGAACGTGATCCGTTGATTTTTATTGACGGCGTACGTTACAACAGTAACAATACAGCCGATGTAAATTCAGCACAGGAAGCAATGAGCGCCCTTAATGATTTACCGATGAACGACATTGCATCCATTGATGTGATCAAAGGCCCTGCTGCTGCCGCTTCCTATGGTGCCGAAGCTGCAAATGGTGTTGTCATTATTCAGACCAAACGCGGTTTGAGTGGAAAAAAAGGAGTAGCTGTCAACGTAAAATATACAGGTGGTTTCAGCGAATTAGCCAATAAATATACAAAGTATGTCAACAATGATGCTCTGAATAACTTTTTTGACCGCGGTCATCAAAATCAATTCTATGCCAATTTATCCGCACAATTTGACCAGGCAAATAGTCTTTTCTTTTCGGCCAACTCAAATACCACTTCAGGTATAGTTCCGGGCAATAAAGACAATAGACAGACCATTCGTGCTGGCTATGACTTTAGCAAAGACAAGTTCAAACTGGGTTTTACAGCTGGCTATGTCAAAGGTAAACTGAGTATTCCACAATCGGCCTCTGGTCGTGATGATGCTATTTGGAATCTGATGCGTGATCAGAAACCATGGCCGTTTATTGCTGAGGAAACTTGGCGCGCCATTGAGCGGAATTATTCCAACGATCGCTTAACAGGAAGTTTAAAGTTAAACTATACGTTCCCTTTTAACATTAAGTTGGAAAGTCTTGTGGGGCTCGACCTCAATTGGATCGATGGATTGAATTACTTACCCTATGGCTACTTACAAGGTACAAACAAGACCGGAGCCAAGCAGGTCAGTGACCGAAAAAATCAAAATATCAACTGGGATGTTAAATTGTCACGCAACTTTGCCCTGGCAGATAAATGGCAATTGAACTTGTCACTGCTATCACAGTTGACACAGTCTACTGAAACAGTCAGTGGCATCAGTGTCCGTAACTTTGCTGTTCCAGGTATCAGTAATATCGGCTCGGCAGCGGAGATATTGACCACAACGGATACCTATTTTGAAAAACGCACCCATGGTCTTTATGGTGAAGCATTTTTAAGTTACAACAATCAGCTATTTATCAATACTGGGGTCAGACGGGATGTATCCAACATGATCGGCCGAAATGTGGCTAGTATCTGGTACCCAACTGTCAGTGTTGCCTACAATGTAAAACCTTTCGAATTTATGCAAGGTAAGGTAGACGAATGGAAAATAAGGGCTGCTTATGGTGAATCTGGACGTCTACCTTATCCAAATGATGCCCAGACAGCTTATCTTGTCGAGAATTCTTCTTTCGGCACCCTGGTGCGACCTTTACGTAAAGGTAATCCTGACATCAAGCCGGAACGAACTGGCGAGTTTGAGATCGGTACGGATTTCAGCTTCTTCAAACAACGTCTTGGCTTTACCTATTATTTGCAAAATACCCGTGACGCGATCGTCTATACCACACTATTGCCTTCATTGGGCTGGCCTTCAAGCTTAAGTGGTGACTACCCCGAAAATGTCGGGAAAATCCGGGGAAAAGGGATTGAAGTAACTTACAATAGCCGTGTGTTTACCAGTGGTAACCAGAAAAACAGTCTGGATGTTTTTGTAAATTTTAATCATCAGTCCAACAAGGTCATCAATTCAGGTGGAAATGATATTATCAATACGGTCAATCTGATCCGCGCGGGTCTACCGGCATTCTCCTTTTATACTGGTGTATCGGAAGGTGCTAATTTCAATAACAAAGGTGAATATACGGGAGCAAAAGAAAGTGCGCCGCAAGTATTGGGAAAACCTTTCCCAACCTACAATGGTTCATTTGGTTTTAATCTGCAGCTGGTCAACAATCTTCGCATCCAATCATTATTTAACTATTCAAAAGGTGCCAAGGTTTACAATATCTCCAACAGAAATGTCGCCAGCCAAGGGAATAACTTCAAAGCAAGCGAAGATCTAAAAACATTACTTGCAACTCAAACCCCGGGTACTGCCGAGTATATTGCCACAGCAAATGAACTTGCTCAATATGCCGGCCCGCGTGGCAATTTTATTGAAAAAGCAGATTTTATCCGCTTAAGTAACGTGACAGTCTCCTATGATTTGGGCACTTGGGCCAAGAAACAGACAAATGGTCTATTCAAAAGCTGCGTGCTGTCACTGGCCGGTAACAACCTCTGGTTAACGACCAACTACGGTGGTGTCGAACCACAAATAGATTCGCAAGGAGGTAGTAAGCGTAATCGGGGCATCAGCTATCTATCCTCCGACTGGACAGCAGTACCTGCTCCACGTAGCTATGCCATGAGTGTAAATATTGGTTTTTAAAAGATGATGATTATGTCTATCAAAATAAAAGATTTTTGGAAAGCAGGACTGATCTGTGCCGCCGCACTTACGCTCTCCTCCTGTGATAAATGGGTAAATGATACTAAACTGCCTGACAGTACCATTGATGAATCACAGCTGAACAGTATAGCTATGCTCGGCCGTATCGAAAAAGGGGCTTATGTATATGGTCCGGTCATTGCCGGTGTATGGCGCGCCGGAGCAACATCGGCTTCAGACCTTTTGGTTGCCTCCGGAGCCATTGTTGACGAGATCGTCCCTACGGCAGTTCCAAATTCACCTTTCTATAAAGAATTGGATCAAGATAAATTAACACCAGACAATACCTCACTCTTTAGCGTATGGTCCAATGTACAGAATTACCGTGCCCGTGCCGAAGATGCGATTGCCAATGCAGAATCCTTAAACCCAACGGACGAAGATGGTATCAAAGTCAAGCAAGCAGCTTTAGTACATGCTCGCCTACACGCAGGTTATGCCTGGTTGTTAATGGCTGATTATTTCAGTGTAAGCAATAGTAGCCATTCAGTCTTTGCCGATCATAAAGAAGTCAGCCATCAGGATGCTTATATCAAAGTACAGACCTACTGGCAACAAGCACTTCCATCTGCCAGTGATACTGAAAAACGACTGTTAAATGCCCTGTTGACAAAATTGGGAATTCATACGGGCAACTATCCTTTGGCCGTACAGCATGTCAACCAATCGTTTACCGCAACAGAAAACTTCAGTTTTCTCAACACCGTAGGGACTGTTAGCAATGGTTTCTTTAGTGCTCTGAATATTAATTCAAGAGATGCTGCAGTTGATCCAAATTTGGTTGCGGCTTTGAAAACCGTCGCGGACAAAGCTCGCGTTCCTGTTACAAAAGCGGATAAGGGACATTGGTCACTGACCCTATTTAAAGAAAGAGATCCATTACTTGTCAGTGACTACGCGGAGATGCAATTGATCCGCGCCGAATTGGTCGTTCGTGGGCTTATCCCAGGCAACGCAGTAGAATTGGTAAACACTGTTATTTCAACATATGACACATCGGGATCATCCAATTACTCAGGATCCACAACACTAACACTCAATGATATAATAGCTATCCGAAGGGTATTTTTATCTTGGCGTGGCACACGTATTCTAGATCTAAGAAGATTTAAGATTGATGGTGATGTCAATCCCGGTTTCACACAACGTAAATGGCAGTGGATCGGTATACCCGAAATTGAAACACAAAAATAGTAGTGCTCTACTCAAATATAGGTGATTCAGAAGGCTTGTCAACCCAAGTGATCATTGAAATTGAAGAAATATGATAGAGAAGCCCCTGTAGAATTTAAAAATTCCACAGGGGCTTCTCTTATTGCTGATATACGTAACCAATACCATACATCGCACCGTTTGCGGCCTCCCCGTATCATACTTTTGCCACTTTAGCAAGCGCCTAACGGGAGCTGCAATTTAAGCAACCGAAAATGATTTCTGGCTTTTGGCAAAAAGTATTCAAAAAAAATGAACGCAATGTAGGTCAAACTGACACATTTCCTCAACTGACCGACCATTCTTTCACACTTTGTGGATAACATGTTTAAAGTATTGCTCACTAATTTGAAACAAAAGATCTGTTTTTAGCTACAGCAAACTGGTGAAAAGTAAAACTATTCAGTATCAGGCCTAGTTTGATCCTGTTACAGGTTCACCTAAGGCTATCGTTTTGCAACTTTTGTCGATAAGAAACAGGCGACATGCCGGTTGCTTTTTTGAAAAAACGGGAAAGATTATTCGGATCACTAAAATGGAAATCATAAGCGATCTCAGCAATAGACTGTTCGCTACGCAAAAGTCTATATTTAATCTCCAACACCTTTCTGTTATGCAATAACTCCATTGCTGTATAACCAGTATACATTTTTACTTTTTTGTTCAGTTCATTGCGATGGACGCTCAGCAGATCGGCATATTGACTACAATTCAGATTGTTACCGATATGTTCTTCCATCGCTATTTTGAATCTGACAAGCAGATTTTCATTGCCCAAATTGTCACCGATCTGATGAAATTCACGAAATAGCCGATCCAGACGGAGTAAGATGCTATAGAGTAAAGACCGAATGATATCGGGACTATTAAATCTAAAGGTTGTAATTTCCGATAACATTTCATTTAAACCAGTATTTAATGGTACATAGTCATTTGCAGCTATGATCATATGTGGTGAAAAAGAATAATTGTAGAAATAAGGGAGCTTATAAACAAAAGATTTATCCTGATACAAGGACTCTAAAAACTCTGGTTTAAAAATCAGGTGAAAACCGCTTATTGTTTCCTTTTCAAAATCACATTGTTTAATCTGATTTGGAGATGCAAAAAGAATAGTACCCGGATTGAGCTCAATACGATTTTCATTGGTATAAGCAACACCTACGCCCTCGCGTATGAACATAATCTCAAAGAAATTGACTGTATGTAATTCAGGTTCGAAATAAATAGCTGGATTATCTTCAAAACGATGCAGATCCATTTCAAAATGGAAACCATATTTAGTATGATCAAATTGAAAGAGCCGCATCTTGGTTGCGTATTACATCGTTTTAATTCTTTTGAAAATTATGATTATTTTATGAAAATACACAAATTTTATTTTCGCGCTACTATTAAATTAAATAAGGACAAATGGGGATGCAAACTATTTATCGGGTAGGTTGCAGCTGAATTTCAGGCAAGGAAAAATTCCGATCTTTAACATGGACAGTAATGGTATAACCGGTATAATCCGGCACATCTATTTCAAGCAAATAGTGGCCATTTTTTAATGAATTGATTTTAAATTCTCCATTTTGATGCTGTATGGTATCGGTCCGTAATCGAGTCAATTGCTCTTTTTGTTGATTAGACTCGTAGATATCCAAGACATAAAATGTAACTGGATTGTACTGATGATCAACCAATCTTCCAGTAATAACAAAATGATCCTGGAAAAACAAAGAGAATAAAATAGACAATAATTGCAACTTTAACATCATCGATATCTTTATTGTTATCTTTTCATTTTAAATAGACCTGTATTCAATTCCCCTCCATCAGACCCCGCTTTCAATTGCAAATAATTACGATTACGCTGATCTTTTTCTAGCTGAATATTTCCAGAAAGACGAACCCTTTCCATCTGCAGAAAATCTGACGGAGTAGGATTGTTTCCTCTTAAGGGACCGCTTCCATAACCTGCAAGATCGGTGTAATCCGTAAAAATACAATCGTACGCTTTGTATTGAAGTTTGCTTCCCTGTTCTCTAATCCAGACGGTATTGCTATTCGCAATAATATTGTGATGGAATTCAAAATCATCACCGGCGGTACCCTGTGTTGTCCATACGCCACTAAAATAACAACCGTAGACCAAGCAATGGCGCATCGCATTACCAGCACCTTTCTGGCCATCCGTTTTCCAAAAAACAACTGGATTTTTGCAATTAAAGAAAACACAATGATCAATGACCAGTCCATATCCATTTGCAATGACTCCGACATGTAACGGCAATACATCAATATCGCCAGCAAACAGGCATTGCGTCACAATAAGATCATTCAAGTGTTTGCCATCACGCCATATCGGATAGGAACGTCGTATGTTTTCATCATCCATATAAGAATAATCGGGGCTTCCCGTAAATCTTAATCCTTCAATGGTTACATGATTTACCTCAGGTTGGATTCCACGACCTTCCAAACCTCCTACCCCGGCGATCAGCGGAACAGCTGTCACAATCATAGGCATCAGTTGTGGAGACCAAGCTATATCATCTGGCATGACTTCGGCACGAATAACCAAACGATCTTCGGTCGTATATTTATTATTATTAAATAGTACTGTCTCCGTTAATAGATGTACACCTTTAGATAAGATAATGGTCGTAGCACCTTTTGTCCTATTTGAATTTACGCGTTTAGCTGCTTCCAAAATTGTCTTTAACGGATTTGATTTTGTACCTGAATTCATGTCTTTACCAATTTGAGGATTAATATATAGCTGCTCAGCAGACGTGTCCAGTATGGTAACTATGAGTATAAAAAAGATGATTAGATGCTTCATTTTCAAAATTATTCTGATTAAATACCATTTTTATCAAAATTACCCCCTATTCGGCCATTTAAATGGTCATTTCGGGCCGTATATGGTCAATTGTAGTCCATAAAAATGAGTGCAATGCAAAATGATAGCTATTGATAACATTTGGATAGTTATTCGAAGATGTCCCCTGACTAACTTTGTTTAGATTTCAAGGCGGCATAGTCGCTGGTTGAGGTCCGATACACAGATAACCACTCAATTATAATGCATAAAAAGATCCACCACAGTAAGTACATCAAAACTTTTCACTTTTTACCTTTTAAATATAAACGGCATCTACTATTTGATATAGGCCGTCTTGAAGCTTTGGACAACTATGTTTTAGATGACACATTACATCAATTAAGTTTCTATGAGATCTTATTTATTGAAGCAGGAAGTGGAGTATTGTCATTGGATGAAAATAAAATTCTCCTGAATGAGGGAAGTTTAATTTTTACCAGCCCAGGACAACTGAGAAAATGGACAATTGAGAATGAACTAGTCGGTTATGTCCTCTTATTTGAAAAAGACTTTTTCAATTTATTTTTTCTGGACGAGATGTTCCTCTACAAATTTCATTTTTTTCATCAACATACACGACTACCCGCGATAAAACTAAACGATCATACTTTCGGTCAGTGCCTCAGACTCGTTCAAGTAATTGCGCAAGAGTTTTCAAATCTTCTGAATGATAGTGATCATCTCATTAGAGCCTTGTTATATCAGCTCCTCGTGACAATAAATCGCGTTTATTCAAAATCACACAACCTCAACAATAACATGATTCACTCAGATTTTCATCGCTTTAAGCGTTTATTGGAAAAGGAGTTTACTATCGAACATAGCATTCACAATTATACAAAACTACTCAATATTAGCCCTAAAACGCTGAATAGCATATGCCGACAACACAGCGGCCTCTCGGCTCAACAAATGATCAATCAAAAATTGATATCAGAAATAAAAAAGGAATTAATTCTAAAAAAATCGGCCAAGGAGATAACCTACTCTTTTGGTTTTTCTGATCCATCAAACTTCAATCGTTTTTTTAAGAGAAATACCGGGACTACCCCCCAACAATTTCAAAAGGGCACATCCTAATCGGATTACCTGAAACATAGGCCTCTTTTCGCAAACACCTGAGGGAGCTTATCCTGCTCAGAACTGTCCATAAATGACACGTAAAACATAGAGGCTTACTTCAGGATTCCGCATTGATGTCTATGATTTCACACACAAATTACTTTAATGACAACAAAAGAGTTTCTATTTTAAAAAGTAACTAACAAACTGTTATCGAGTATATCGAAAACTATTCATCATCAGGCAAACAAACTTCATAATCCGCTATCCTATCCAGTCTCCCGCGATAGTGCAACCGTCCTTCCTCGCAAGTCTTGATCAAAAAGTAATTGAGAGCCACATCCCCTATTTCAGATTCATTATATACTGATTTCGCCAAAGTCATTCCGATAACCCACGCGGCTCTCTTAAATTCTGGCTCGCAGTTGGATAATAGACGTTCGGTAAAAAAATCCTCCTCTACACTTATTAAATCACCTACATTATTATAAACACGGGCAGCTGTATTTTCGTTCAATAATCGGTTCCAAATAGCTGCTTCCTTTTGAATAGTGATCGCATCTAATAGTCTAAAAGCCCGAAAAATCTGTACTAACTGACTTGCTTGATACCATTCAATCGTACGTCCTTTATACGATTGACCTGATCTATTCCACAATGGAAAATCCGATAGGTCCATCAGGTAGATGGAGCAATTTAAGGTTGCAAAATAATAGAGTAACCGGGCTGTTAATAGCCGCTCATTGTCAATATCACCAAGCCAAAGGTAAATCTGATCGACGGAAGAGTCCCTACGTATTTTCTTTATACCCACCAGATCATCTCGGACTGCCCATGTGTCCCCATCCGCTGTACCTGAAAACATGCGATTGAAATAGGCGATACGCTCTTCAATTGCCTGTTCTCCTTCCAGATCACAGAGCGGCCCCAAGTGTAGAATATCCAGAAAAACACGACATTCGGTATCATCTCTCCCCATCAGACCACTTTCCAATAAAAGTTCCTCTGCTCGAGGTGTTTTAACAATATGTAGGACTTTTTTCATTTATCTAGCGAAATATTTGTTATACAATTTAAGCTCTAGAAACTTGGGAAACAAGTGATCCCTCCTATTTTAGATAAATAGTCAGTAAAGTGTATCGGCTTTCAGATGCCAAGGATCGCCACTATTTTGACAGGAATAAATTAAGGGCTAAAAAATTCAACAATGCCATAGCCTGATCACAGGGGACTACGACATTGTTTGTTATCCAATAACTACTGAAACCGTACGATTAAATCGTATACGTTTTTTCGGTATTGACAGTGCAATTTTCCGAAATAACATTATCGACAAATTTCCATTCAGCGTACGAATTTGTAGCCGTAAATTTGACCGCTAGATATCCCATTTTATAAAGATGAGCGTATTCGAGATCATCAATCAATACCTAAAAAGCCTGAGCGATTTCCATCGCTTTTTTTTGTATCTGTAGTAATACCCAGTTAGCTTTCCAAACTTCGATCAATTGTTGACGGAAACATTTTACTGTTATGTATTGCTAATTCATATTAAAATTCTTGCTTTAACTGAAGTTAAACACCTAAATTAGCTCATCAAAATAGCTTGTGGACATGTTTAAATTTTTTAAGAATAGCACTAAGTTTCCTAAAGAAAAGAACAAAGACTTGATTTGGCAGGTCGGAGATCGCTTACATTACCTCAATCACGGAAATGAAGAACAGGTCAATCTAACAAAACTGCGCTATGCTTATGTACAATTATTAGCTGGTGAACCCTACTTATTTTTGTTTGATGATCACCAGCATTATATCCCTGCAAGTTCACAGGGATTCTCAAAAATCTATCCCTTGCTGTCACAGCAATTTGGCTTCGATGATCATCTATTTTTTGATACTATCAAAAAGAAGGAAGATTGTAAGACCAAAATATGGATCCGGCCACAGGAATGCAATTATAAAATCCTACATGAGAATTTTGACGATGACAGCGAGGGCTTTGAAGTGTATACCGAACCGAAACAATTTATATCTTGGGATATCACTTATACCGATCTAGAACATCTTCATGTCGGTCACCGGTATACCTCAGCGTATGGCACGCCTTATTTCAAATTTGATTATCCAGTGCGAATCGGCAATCTCTGGCTGAAAGAATTGGAAATCTATTGTGATAATATTCCGCCGCATGTACCTATTCAAGAATATTTTACGACCATTTATGACGAGTCCAATAAGGATAAAAGCTACAAAGACCTACGCGGTCTCTGGCTAGATGAGGAAAACTATCATGCAGATGACTATGGTTACGAAAGAGAAGACCAATGTTATCTATCATTTGACTTCGGAAATCAAATTTCGTCGTCAATTTGTTATACCTATGATGACGAGAATGGCTATGATGATGGTGGCACCTCGCTTCATTTTTACAACCAGCGTGTTTATCCTGCTCTTCTAGAAAACCCCGTATATGAACAACAAATAGAGATAACCGAACTTGTTAAATTGAAAAACAACTGGGATATCAAACAAGATGTTCGCAAAAATGCAGCAGTAAAACATATCCCTACAGGTGTAAAACAACAATTGGGAAAATCAAGTGGGATTTGGTTTGACAGAAAAAATAATAAAATCGGCTTTGCTGGAAGAGAAACAAGTATAATTTTTGATATTGACACGATCGAATTCTTCGAAATAGACAATGCTTTGCCGGCAAAGGGGGCTGGATACGCATTGCTGCGTATAAATTTAACCAATGGGAATTATTACTATATTTTTGAAGCCAACACTTACGAACTGGATCCCTATGCACCAAAATTAGCAAGCTGGACAAATAGGAAAGTGACTATTCCTGAAGCTTATTATAATTGTTGAGCAAAATATTGAATTTCTTTTCAGGAATTTGAGTTTTTGTCGCATTAATTCAATTACTCCCCGTTGGGTTTCCTCCTATCTGTGCACATGTTCAAAAAATTTATTGCGATGCCGACATGGCCAGTCATTTACCCAACCGCTACCATACGTCACGGTTGGAAGCTCCTAAGCTATCTCGTACAAAATTTATAACATCATCCGTTTCATCCGCGTTTTTTAAGCGTTTTCTCAACATCTTCAACCAATCTTCCAATGCATCTGATACCGACTCACCATTTCCCAAGATTCCACGTTCCACATCCGGTCCCAGCAAACACCAATAGGAAGTTTCCTCTCTAAAAACAATGGGACGCAGTTCCCTTACTTCCAAGGGAAGTTGTGCAGCTTCATAATCTAACGGAACGACTTTGTCCTCAGCTATTTTCATTTGTTCCATAATGTACCTTACAATTTACTAAGTTCTTCTTCTGGCCAGGTGACCAATTCTTGCAATAGATAAGTCTTTGGTTCAGCCTCATCGGCAAATTGTGCAAGAAATTCCTGCAAATCTCCATCAATCTTTAAAAGTTTACCATCTTGGATAACATCATATCCCTCGGCGATCCATTGTTCGATTTTTTTTCTATCAATTTGAATATGTTTCATGCTAAAGTAGATTCTATTTTCGTTGCAACTGCTAGTCAATTAAGTTTTTCCGTTCCTCTTACCCTAGGAACAATGCTACGTCAAATATCGTTTCCTTTTTTTCATACCTGATATCGCAGATCAATTTGCTAGTCAAACATCACAAAAAGCAGTTTTACTTAGAAAAAATCGCCCCACAACAAAAATAACCACTTAAAAATAAACCTATTATAATCAAAAAAAGGTTCAAATTTAAAAAACACCTCTTTTTGGCAAACTATTTGTTACAACAGCGAAAGTTTTCAATTCGAAAACTTAACACTAACATTTTTTAAAATATCATGAAAAAAGTACTTCTACCTATTCTGACACTTTTTACATTTGTATTTGCCTTTAACAAACAGGCAAACGCGCAAACTCCTTATCGTACGGCGCTTGGTCTCGGCATTGACGTCGGCGATGGACCAACATTATACGGTCCACAGATCAAACACAATTTCGGTGGCAATGATGCCGGAAATGCGCAGGTATTATTCGGTGACAACATCACGGTTGTGGGCGTAGATTATTCTTACAACCAACGTATTGCCGGAACGCGTGGTCTATCGTGGTATGTTGGTGTAGGACCACAAGTATCTTTTGTTGACTATGGCAAATGGCATGGTTACTGGGACGATGACTACCACTGGAAAGATGGTGATACCGAAACCTTCTTTGCGATCCGTCCGGCACTGGGTTTAGAGTTCAGAATCCCTTCCGCACCATTGGCGATGCATTTTGACTGGAAACCATGGTGGAATTTGTCTCACGGTTCTAACTTTGAACCATCACGTTTCTCCTTGGGTTTTAAATTCGTTTTGAAATAGTACAACAATATATTCGAAAACAAAAAATCCTGCTGACACTATGTTCACGCAGGATTTTTTGTTTTCGAATATTTAAATGCTCCAATCTTCCTGCGTCGCTTTCATATGCTCCTTTCCCCATCCTTCCAATTGGCTCAATATCGGCAGAAGCCCTTTGCCTAACCCTGTCAATTCATATTCAACCCTTAACGGCACTTCAGCATAGACTTCTCTTCGGATTAATTGGCTACTCTCCATCTTCTTTAATTGAAGTGTCAACATCCGCTCTGTAATATTGGGAATACTATTTTTCAATGCAGAAAACCGTAGTCGTCCTTTTTTTAAGTGGTAGCAAATACACAGAATCCATTGACCACTGATCAGGTTAATGGCATAGATTTCCGCACAATCTTTTTCCAACGTTTTTTTATTTTCAAAATTTGTTGACGTCTTTTTGATTTTAGTCATACTTACATTTTTGTATGTTTCATACAACAGGCTGTTTATTTGCGAACAGTTGTTGAGGTATCTAAATTTACAAAAAACAGTACAAAAATTTATTTTGTAAATGAAGGAACTTATTTTTTTAACGATCATTCTATCCCATTTTCTTATGGCAACAGCACAAAACAAACTCGATCTCAATAGGATCAATAGCGAACTAAAGCAAACTATTGAAGGGACTGCACAATCCCTTGAAATTGACAGTTTCCTGTTCCTCAATAATCCAGAAGTGATACAACAGGAGAGAGCCGAATTTACACGAAACAATCCTATTAAAAAACCAGATCATATTCAGGTTCGTGATATTTTTATCGAAAGTACGGTAGATAAATACAACATCCGGCTTCACTGCTATCAGCCAAAAGACTATAGCGCCGAGCGTGTTATTCTTTATTTCCATGGCGGCGGGTATATTTTTGGTCAACCAGAACAGGTTGACGAGCACATGTTTCAGCTTGCGACAGCAGTCAAAGCCACCATTATATCTGTAGACTACCGTCTCTCTCCCCAATATTCTTTTCCCATACCTGTCACAGATGGTTTTGACGCATTGCAATGGATAATTCGAGACGGGAAAAAGGCTTTGAATATTCAGCCGGATGCGATCACGGTATACGGTGCAAGTGCCGGTGGCCATCTCGCAGCTGCCGTCACCCAAATGGCGATAGATAACAATGTAAAGAACATAAAACATCAGTTTCTATTGTATCCCGTCATCCATAATAAACTGAATACGCCTTCTATGGAAGAATTCACTGATGCCCCGCTATGGAATAAAAAATATGCAGAAATCGCCTGGAGGCATTTTCTCGGTAAGGACAAGGTAAAGAAAAGCCTTCGATATGCAGATCTAACACACTTTGATAAGTTTACAAATCTGCCACGGACCACAATTGTAGCCTGCGAATTGGATCCACTCCGTGATGAGGGGATCGCTTATGCCCAGCAGTTATACCAAGCAGGAGTGCCAACAGAACTATGGGTTATTCCCGGAGCATTACATGTTTTTGATTTGTTTCCATCAGCGCTTACGGATAAATTCACTGAGTTTTTAACAAATCGAATTTTAATGGATTAATTTCTGGAAATAGGAGTTGTTTCTTAAAAGAAAAAGCAGTTGTCGAAAGCCCAATAGTTGATGAATACTCTTTGGATCCATCGACCCAGCTAAAAAACATAGGCTATCCAAAATAATTGGATAGCCTATGTTTTTATTCCTAACAGGCAATCTACATGTCCTGTTTTTTCAAATATTCAGTGGCCAATTGTACATATCTCGGATTTGCCTGTTTGATTGCATTGCGAAGTTGGTCGAAAGTAATAATTTGGGGTATTCCCAAGACTTTGGCAAAATCGATGGTTAGGGGTATATCAGGTTTGATCCCCTCCTTTATACCATAGACCTTTCCGATACGGTCTTTTATGACACTTGTCGTCAAATTAATCATATAATTATTTCCTACGGCAAATTGTTCGTTAGCGGATGTATGACCGCTTGTCGTCTGTCCCATAATCGTCACATTTTTCTGGCCTTTAAAATGAGCAGCAAAAAACTCGCCTGAACTCGATGTAAATCGACTAACCAACAATACAATAGGTACATTTTTATTTTTTATATCAATTGGCGGTATCTGATCATATTCCAGATCAAATAACTTGGCCATTTTTTGATCATGATCATTCAGATTATTCATGCGCACTTTCTGTTTCTCCTCAACACCATCGCGCGCTACTAAAGCATATGTACTGTCAACATCTATTAAAGACGCAAAATGCCAGATCATCGGAAAAATACTACCCCCATCATTTTCTGTCAGATCGATGATCCAGGCTTTTGGCTGCTGCCCATCCAATGCTTTTAGTTGCACTGCCATGGTATCCACGTATTTTCGTTGTTCATAAAATACGGCTGGAATCCGGATATAGGCATAATGATCCTTTGTCATGTAATGGCTGAAGACCTTTGTTGGAAAACCCGCTTCTGCATCTGTCATACCTGCCATTTTTTCAAACAGTTCCTGTTCAGCCTCCTGATTTTGATCAGCTTTCTCAAAAAAAAGTCCGGAATGACCATCCTTCAATTGACTTATGATCTTTTTAAAATGAGGTTCCAATGCATTAATATCTGACATTGTCCTTGTCTGTTCAATAAAAAGCGGCCGGATAGAATCCCATTTGATCAACGATGCACGATAAGCATGCCGCTCGACAGTATCTAAAAAAGCTGTAGCAAGCTGGCTCACCGAGGACACCTGGGCATAGGACCGGACAAAAAAACCGGTTAAAATCAGTAAAAAAAGTAGTATTTTCTTTTGCATCTGGTTATATAATTATCCCGCTAATGAGATAGCCCTAAATTAGTTTAAAAATATTTCTTTAAGCGTAACAAGATTAAAATATTTTTGCACAGATCCAGTCTAATACGCTTATCAATTTATTTAAGGTGTCTTTATCTTTAATCCAACAAAGAAAGTTCTGGGCATATTAGGACCATAAATGTAATTGCTATCCCGGTTTTTACCGGTATCAAAATCATGTTGGTAAGCGTTAAAAATATTCTTCACCCCACCATAGACTTCGATCACATTTTTAAATTTTGACAGGCTAAAAGTATGCGACACTTTACTATTTACCTCTGAGAATGCTTTTGTATGCACCATTTGATCTTCCGGAAAATTGTCCGCACCACCAGCATGGGCAATCTTCATCTCACCCGTGTACACATAGTTCAGATTGACCATCCAACGCTTATCCGGTGTAATATTGAGGTTTGCAAAACCATATTGGTCTGGTGTTCTCAGGAATGATCGTGTAGCTTCTATACCCTCCAGATAAGATACAGGATTTTCATATTTGCTCTGTTGCAAGGTAAACCCCGTCTCCAGTTGCACCTTTTTATTATAATTGGCACGCAATTCAAGTGTAGTCCCTGCTACCTTCGCGTTATTCCCATTACGTTTTTCAAACACCTTACCAAAGTCGTCCGTACCGATTTCCTCCAGTAGAAAGGCATTTTTCAGCTGTGTATAGAACCCCTCCAATGTAAAACCCGCAATCCATTTCTCTGTCGCTTTATCGTAGTTCACCGAAGCACTGAAACTCTTCGATCGTTCTTCCCGAAGCTCTGGTGACAATTGCACACGTGAGACACCACCACCCGCAAAGGCAATATGGAGATCTGTATCGAATGCCTGTGGCGCACGGAAACCAGTACCATAGCTTAAACGAAATTGGGTATTGGCGGCATGTTTATACAATAGGGCGACACGTGGACTGATCACGACCTTATCCAATAAATTATGTTTATCTATCCGAATACCAGACAGTAAGTTAAATTTATCCGCGAAGTCCCAGTCACTCTGAAAAAAACTTCCCCAATCTTTTGTATGCTGATCGACCAAATAATTATAACTCGGAATTTCGTCATAAACCTTATCGGATACATACTCTGATCCAATGGTTAGCACATTTCGATGACGCAGAAAGTTACTGATCTCATGGTTCAATTGAAAACCTCCCTGCAGTGTTGTTGTTTTTGAATCACCATACGGAGGGTTCTCAAGGTGACGTTCAATGTCTCCAGGTTCGTCTGGAAATATCCCTGTATAGTGCTTTCTATTGGTATTCTGAAAGGCCGTATAAAGGATGAATGATGATTTATCCCGATTGAAGTTTAATTGATAATCAGCACTTCCCATCCAGATTTTATGGTTACGTTCTTCCGATTGAAGCGTTAGGTAAGCGGGCTTTTTAGTCATTTCGCCACCGAATCTATATTCATTAAGATTGCTCAACGAAACCTCCAGTTTTTGGTTGTCCGAAAATTGATAGAATGAATTCATACCGATTGAGGTATTTTCAATTTTAGGAATTTCCGAAAAATGATCGCCATTGGCATCATAAAAACCACGATCACGCTTGTTGAAAAAGAAAGATGTTCCTGCATTCCCCTTTTCGTTGACCAATGTAGCATTCCCTCCAAGATTAAAATCGTTTGTTTTTCCATCAATGCTCTGGTAAAAAGAATTGACTTCATAACCGCTCTGCTTCGGCAATTTAGTGATCACATTGACAGTCCCCCCAATGGCGCTTGAACCATACAACGATGAACCCCCACCCCGCACCACTTCAATTTTTTCGATCATATTGACAGGAAGTTGTTCCATACCATAAAGCCCCATCAAAGGGCTGAAAATCGGCCGCCCATTGATCAGTATCTGAGAATACCCACCCTGAAGCCCATTCATCCGCAATTGCGTATAATTACAGGTCTGACAATCAGTCTCTACACGCAAGCCTGGTTGGAACTTTAACCCTTCGGATAGATTACATACCTGAAGATTGTCTAAGGTTCTGCTATCCAATATATTGACAATTACTGGACTTTCGGTTTTTCTTTTAAATGTCTTTGTTCCCGTGACCACGATTTCATCCAATTGAAAAATGGATCCATCAAGCCGTATATCTTTTATTGTCGACATCTTGCCGATCTTTATCGAATCACGGTAAGAAGTAAAACCGATATGTTTGACTTCTACCTCCCAAGTGCCATAAGGAATTTTTTCCAATACATATTTCCCTAAATCATTGGATTTCGTCCCCGTCTTTAAGGAAGGAATAGTGATGGATACTGATTTCAATGGTACTCCATTGTTATCGTAAATTTTGCCTATTACCCGACTTGTTTGCCCAAAGGAAATAAATCCGATCAGCATGAATGCTGTTGTCAAGAGAACTCTGAATCCCGTCATCATTGTTTTGTTTTTATTAATTATAAATTTAGAAATACAAATCTAATAAGTTAGATAATACTAACAAAATATTTTCTAACATTACTATTAGGCACCACTAATATTTGGTAAATTTGCGATATGATATCACAGACAGAAGAAAACTATCTAAAAGCCTTATATAATCTGACTTATCTAAAAGGCGAAGCCAGTGTCAATGAGATCAGCAAACGATTGGATATCAAAATGCCAACAGTAAATAGCATGATGAAAAAGCTATCCGAGAAAGGCTTGGTCCACTATGAAAGCTATAAACCACTCAAGCTGACTGAAGAAGGAAAGAAAGAAGCAGCACTTATTATACGCAAACACAGGCTTACAGAAATGTATCTCGTTGAAAAAATGGGATTCGCCTGGGATGAAGTCCACCAGATTGCCGAACAGATTGAACATATCCATTCACCTGAGTTTTTCACCAAGATGGACCAATTATTAGGCTATCCAACAGTAGATCCACATGGCTCACCAATTCCCGACCATAATGGTGTGATGCGATCGGAAAGCTATATTTTTCTTGGCACCTGTGAGACTGGTGATATCGTGACACTTATGGCCGTACAACCTTCCTCCAAGGAATTGTTACAGTATTTGAGTGCAAAAAAAATTGAACTAGGCACAACATTAACGATCCGTTCTATCGAACCCTTCGACAGTAGCATCACAGTCAGTTATGCTGATCGAACCTCAGAAGTACTCAGCAGTAAAGTAACAGCCACCTTGCTTGTACGACCTATTTCCTAACAATACCATTCCTTATTTTCACTTACGCTATCCGTCCGGGGCCTGAATAAAAGGCTCCGATTTTTCGGTTATAATAATCCCATAATCTTTGTTACATCCTTCTCCACCCCGTTCCTCCCATAAAAAATTACATATTATTTTGTTAGAATAATCTAATTATATAATTTAGACAAACTAAAAAAAATAATAAGAAATGAAAAACAATAAGCCCTCAAGATTGGGATTTTTAAAAAGGGATGAGTCTGCGAATATAACCGGAATAGCGAAAGACTGCCAACGGGAAGTTCGTCAGCGCTTACTTGACTTAGGTTTTGTTAACGGGGCTGAAATACATGTCCAAAATAGAAGTCCTTTAGGCGATCCGATTGCTTATTGCCTTCATGGCACCCTGATTTCTCTCCGCAAAAAAGATGCCTTGCATGTATTGATTAGCTGCAAATAGATGACGATGAAAAAACATACAGCCTGTGAAACTTGCCAACTGAACCCTGCTTCCACTTTAAAGCAATTTGGAACAGAGGTAGAAAATTCAACCTATACAGTCGCGTTGGCGGGAAACCCCAACACCGGCAAAAGCTCCATTTTCAATGCCCTGACAGGATTAAAGCAACATACGGGAAACTGGCCGGGTAAAACCGTTTCCCGGGCAGAAGGAAGTTACTCACACCAAGGCGATAAATTTAAAATTATTGATCTCCCAGGTACTTATTCCTTACTTTCCACCTCGGAAGATGAAGAGGTTGCTCGTGATTTTATTTTATTTGAGAAACCTGATGTAACCGTTATTATCGTGGATGCCAGCAGATTGCGGCGCAATTTTAGTCTTGTCCTACAGATACTCGAAATTAGCAACAAGGCCGTATTATGCCTCAATCTCATGGACGAAGCCCGACGTCATCAGATCGAAATTGACGTGCGAAACCTATCAAAAGATCTTGGCATTCCTGTTATAGCCACCACTGCTCGTACAAAAGAGGGCCTCCCAGCGCTGTTAGCGGCCATTCATCAAGTGGCAGACGGGAGCTTTCAACCCATAAAAACAACTTCTTTTCAATTGAAAAACCAGACCGGGGCAGCTGTTACGGAGATTGACAACCTCTTAATTGCATTGGATAGCGATCTACTTCATACCAACTGGTTGGCCATGCGCCTGATAGAAATGGATAACAATATCATTGACGCTTTGCAAAAGGGCAGATTATCGTCTGCCATTAACAACCAAAATTTGGCACCTATATTACTCAAGGCAAGCGAATATAGCGCCGAGCTTGGGGATGATTATCAAAATAATCTCGTTGAGGCTATCTATGCAAAAGCCGGTAAATTGGTCAAAGATCATGTTTCCTCGGGTTCAGATGAACGATCATTTCGTTTGGACCGTAGTATTGACCATATTGTCACGCACCGAATATGGGGATTTCCGATTATGTTCCTACTTCTCGGCCTAATTCTCTGGCTCAGCATTACCGGCGCAAATTACCCTTCACAAATGCTGTCTGCAATCTTATTGGAGCATGTTTATTCTGCCCTTAAAGACATAGCAACAAACCTGAGCATTCCCATTTGGCTAAATGGTTTTCTCATTGATGGAGTTTATTTGGCCACCGCCTGGGTTATATCGGTTATGCTACCACCAATGGCCATCTTCTTTCCTTTGTTTACTTTATTAGAAGATTTCGGCTACCTACCGAGAGTTGCTTTTAATCTGGACCGGATCTTCAAAAAAGCAGGTGCGCATGGCAAACAGGCGCTGACGATGAGTATGGGTTTTGGCTGTAATGCAGCCGGTGTTGTTGCGACTAGGATCATCAACAGTCCTAGAGAAAAACTGATTGCTATCATTACCAATAATTTTTCGTTGTGCAATGGTAGATGGCCCACACAAATTTTAATTGCAACATTGTTTATCGGAGCCTTGGTTCCCGCCGACTGGTCAAGCTCGGTTGCTATGTTTGCTGTTATTTGCATTGCAATACTCGGTATTGCATTTACCTTTTTCACCTCTTGGTTATTATCAAGAACACTACTCAAAGGAGAATCCTCCTTCTTTACTTTGGAGCTGCCACCCTATCGACCACCAAGATTCTTCCAAACATTATACACCTCATTCATAGACCGCACCTTAATCGTCTTATGGCGAGCTATCATTTTTGCTGCACCTGCAGGAGCAATAATATGGCTAATCTGCAATATCCATATCGGAAATCAGAGCGTCGCATTGTGGCTCATTCATGGTCTGAATCCGATGGGCCTCTTTATCGGGCTAAATGGTGTTATTTTACTGGCCTATATTGTTGCCATTCCAGCCAATGAAATTGTGATTCCAACCATCTTAATGTTAACTGTAATCACACTGGGCAACAATACTGCGACCGCTGGGCCAGGCGTGCTTTTTGAGGGATCAGCAAACGAGGTTTCCACCTTATTACACGCCGGAGGTTGGACGACATTGACCGCCGTTAATCTGATGCTATTTAGTCTACTACATAATCCATGCAGTACAACAATATATACGATCTATAAAGAAACAGGTAGTCGTAAATGGACTGCAATAGCAACATTATTACCTGTGTTTTACGGGATAATTGTTTGCTTCCTTGTCACGAAAGTCTGGAACTCGCTTACCTGATCTGCTGTTTTTCCCTGGATGACTTCTATTTTTTGGGGACGAATAAGCTATTCCGGTACCAAACTAGTTACTAAAATTAACGCACCTTTATCATATGACCTGATCCCATTGATACGTAATGGGATCACCTGTCGCTATTTCCCGTTCAAGGATCTGCTCAGGAGATAAGTGTTCCAGATACATGATTAATGCTCTGAGGCTATTACCATGAGCAACGATAAGTACATTTTGTCCGGCATCCAATTGCGGTTTTATGCTATGTTCAAAATAAGGTATCACCCGATCGTAGGTATCTTTTAAGCTTTCCCCACCCGGAGGTGCCACATCAAAGGATCTCCGCCAGATATGAACTTGCTCTGCCCCATATTTTTCAGCCGTTTCGGCTTTGTTTAGCCCCTCGAGACGGCCATAGCTTCGCTCGTTTAGCGCAGCATTCACAACGACTGGAATATTTGGCTTTCCAATCTCATCGAGGATAATCTGCAGGGTATGCTGTGCCCGGATCAAGGTAGATGTAAACGCAATATCAATCAGTTCTTTTTCAAGAGCCTTGCCAGCTTTTCGTGCCTCCAATTGTCCCAAGGCTGTGATATCAATATCTTGCCAACCTGTAAATCGATTTTCAAGATTCCATTGTGATTGTCCATGACGGACTAAAAATAATTTTACCATGCGCGATTTAATTATTGTTTTTGGACAACAGCTAACTACATAGATCTTTGTATTCATTCAATTGAAAATACTGTAATGATATGTTATGCTACAACACGCTGCCTTTTTTATTCCTACCAATAGATACAATACCATTTGATGGCATTTTGTTTTATACACCTTCCCCCTTAACCTACTTATTTTTATTTATTTTGCATTTCACTTTCAATGAGCTGCTTTCTAAATAAACTAAAAAAAAGTGCTCGTTTTTTTCTTGCCACATTTGTTCTTTTAGCAAATTGCTGATATGCCACCATGGCTCTTTTCAGTTCAGACTGCAGCTCACTGTGATCAAGGCCAGCATGGGTAACAAGGTGCAGCAAATAATATAGCACGCGTTTGAGCATACGATCGGCATGATCCAGTTTATCCAAGGCGATGTAAGTATTCACTAGATTATTGCATGAGATAATATACACCTGCATAAATGGTACATTCAAACGAATACAGTCAATAATATGATTATTTAACAGTTCCGCACTGCTTAAAGCACACTGATAACTTAATAAGGCTTTTTCAAAATTATTGGCATTAAAAAGTATATTGCTTGATCGTGTTAAAGTCTGCCAATACTGCTCTATTGCGCGTAAATCACTATTGCTCATAACCTTTTATTTTTTGTTTTAAAATTTTTATTGCTCGTTTCAATTGGCCGATCTGTTGCATTTTCTGAGTTGCCTGCCCCATGTCAATCCGCATCAGACTAGTATCCCTAACATGTCTCTCCAAACGCTTTTTATTTTCCTCCAATAGTATGATTACATATTCCATCGCTGTTTTATCTTATTATTTCATAAACAAAAATAATAAGTTAGTTTATTCTAACAAAATTATTAACAATAAATAACTTTAAAAAACCAATCAGGAACAATAAAAAATAGGCTGAACACCGTGGCTACAACAGCATCGTTCCAAGTTACTTCATAGTTAAACTGTTTATTAGAAAATTAGACAGGCATATGGGGTTGATATAGTCAACAATAGTACCATATACATAAAAAAAGCCTTTGGAATTGTTCCAAAGGCTTTTTCTTATTTTGCTACAGGAAAATGCTATGCTTTTTCCTCTTTTAGTGTCGATGATTCCTTTTTAGGTTCCTTTTCCTCAAAACCTGAACGTAAAATTTCATCCCATAATGAAGAGCTCACACCAAATCCTTTTTCAGGATCAGAGTAGTGATGTAGCATGTGGTGCTGTTTAATGCGTTTGAAGATTCCGCTCTTAAAATTTGCATGGTGCATGGCGTAATGACACTCATCATAGATCAAGTAACCTACCATAAATCCAGAGAAAAAACTAGCCAGGATAAACTCATTTGAAAAGAACAATGTAAACCCGAAATAGACTAATGCTGCTAAGGGAATACTTGCAGACAAGGGCATCACCAAACGCATCCGGTCTCTTGGATAGTCATGATGCACACCGTGAAAAATAAAAGCAATCCGTTTACCCCAATCCGATGTTGGATGGAAATGGAATACCCAACGATGCAACGCATACTCAAACGCAGTCCAGAATGCTAGGCCAAAAACAAAATACCCAATATATGTCAGTGGAGCAATCTCCCCCCAAACGAGTGCTTTATACGAAAAGAAAACAACTACCGGTACATAAAAAATCAAGGGTACACTCCAATGCACTTTCGTTAACGACTCTAAAAAGTCATTTTTGAACATGCGCGTAGATTCCGTAGAATTTGAAACATAATTACGCTTTGCCATAATACTATTTTTATTATTCCCTCACAAAAATAAGTATTTTAAGCACAAATGAAGAAGGTTCCAGACTAGAAAAACAAAATATTTGACCTTTTCAACAAAAAGGTTAAACACATACTAATGCCCTTTCTAGTCTAAAACCTTTTATTTGATCTTTTAACTATAATTTTCTCAAAGTTTCGCCGAAGTTGATCGCAAACCTATAACCATCAAAATTGACAAAATCACGACAGTTCGCTATTTAAAGTTGACTGTTCCGCCGGCCATTTTCTTTTCTACACGCTGTTCAGGCTTACCATAGACATCAATCACACCACCACCGCGTGTCTTGGCTTCGATGGAATCCACCACATTGACCTCAGCTTTTCCACCACCATTCACCGTAACGGTTGTTGTTGTTGTTTTAAAATCCTTGCCCTCATATTTACCACCAAAATTAGAAACGATTTCCTGTTTATCAGCTTTGCCGTAAAGCGCAATCGTAGCACCGGAGGTTACTTTCACTTCAGCACTTTTTGCCTCAGTGTGCAGGTCGACCAGACCGCCTTCTGACGCATAGACCTTCAGGTGGTCGGCCAATACACCGTTACTAGCTGTAGCAAACACTTTAGCACCTTTTTTAGCCTCCACATTTTTCAAGCTTTTATAGTATACCTTCACAGATATATTCCCTCCTTGCAACATATTTAGGGTATTCATCTTTAATGCTAAAGCACCATTTGTATTAACCACCTTCACATTTTCATAATTCTGACCTTCAAATGTGACCAGAGATTCATTGGACTTGATCAATTCAACCTGTATTTTATCTGTAGCAACAACTGAACTAAAATCACCTACGTTTTGTTTTGCCTGTCCAAATCCCATTTGGGCCATTAATAAAAGAATTACACTGACTCCTAAAAATTTCATATTTACTTGACTTTTTATTGTTGTTCGTCAAAAAATAAGCCAATTCCTGTTGACAACACTATTTTTAACCTATTTTGACATAAAAAAAGCGCCCTTAAAAAGGACGCTTCATACAATTTATTTCTTTCAGCTTATAATTTGCTGTTTACGTCAACTGCATTCAAATCTGCGAATGCTTCTTTCAGACGAGCAACAAATGCTTCTTCACCTTTACGCAACCAGACGCGTGGGTCGTAGTATTTCTTATTTGGAGAATCAGATCCTTCTGGATTACCGATTTGTCCTTGCAAATAATCATGGTTTTTAGCTTCGTAACCTCTAACACCATCCCAGAATGCCCATTGCATATCTGTATCAATGTTCATTTTGATTGCGCCGTAAGAGATTGCTTCAGCAATTTCTTCTGGAGAAGAACCTGATCCTCCGTGGAATACAAAGTTTACAGGCTTTTCAGCTGCGAGTTTGTATTTTTCGCGGATATATTCTTGTGAATTGTGTAAGATCACTGGCTGTAATTTTACATTACCTGGTTTGTAAACACCGTGCACATTACCGAAAGCTGCCGCAACTGTAAATTTGTCAGATACTTTAGACAATTCTTCATAGGCATAAGCAACCTCTTCAGGTTGTGTATATAATTTAGAGCTGTCAACATCCGAGTTGTCAACACCGTCTTCCTCACCACCTGTAACACCCAATTCGATCTCTACTGTCATACCCAGTGGTTTCATACGCGCCAAGTATTTTGCTGAAATCTCGATATTTTCCTCGATTGGCTCCTCAGATAAATCCAACATGTGTGAAGAGAACAATGGTTTACCGTGTTGCGCGAAGAATTTTTCACCAGCGTCCAACAAACCGTCGATCCAAGGTAAAAGCTTTTTAGCTGCGTGATCCGTGTGCAAGATTACAGCGACACCGTAGTGCTCTGCTAATAAATGCACATGTTGTGCAGCAGATACCGCACCCAACACACAAGCTTGTAAGTTATCATTGTTTAATGTCTTACCAGCATAGAATTGTGCTCCACCATTTGACAATTGAATAATTACAGGAGAGTTCACTGCTTTAGCAGTTTCCATTACCGCATTGATAGAATTTGTTCCGATAATGTTTACTGCAGGCAAAGCAAATTTGTGTTTCTTTGCAACTTCAAACAACTCTTGTACTTGATCTCCCGTCAATACACCTTTAAAATCTTTTAGGCTCATATTACTGTTATTGATTTATTTTAATCTTTATTAACTCTTGAAGCTACTAAATTATTAAAAAAAATTATTACTTCCTAATTTTTAGAGTGTACTAAATACACTATCAATTTATTTATTACCCTTACCTCCAAAACCTACATAGGATCAAAACTAGCCCAGCAACAACAATTTCAATTAAACCAAGGCCCGATGTTTACCATACCTTCAAATACCGGCCATCTCCTTAGGCATTCGATAAAAAAATTAGGTTTGATAATACATAAAATACATAGCGGATTAATTAAATTTGAGCTCACTAATATTGTAATCATTATGCTACAGGTATATGGGATCAAAAATTGCAACACTGTAAAAAAAGCCTTAACATGGTTAGAAGATAATCAAGTTGCCTTCCAATTTCATGACTTCAAAAAAGAAGGTGTCAGTGATGAAAAACTACAAGAATGGGAGAAAAAGGTGGACTGGCAATCGTTGGTCAACAAAAAAGGTACTACCTGGAAAAAATTAACAGCCGAACAACAAGCGGAAGTTGTCGACGCAAATAGTGCCAATAACGTATTAAAAGAGCACACCAGTATGATCAAACGTCCGGTTATTGAACACGATAAAGGTGTTCTTCTCGGATTCAATGAAGATGATTATAATAACTATTTAAAATAATTGTTACAAGCTCCTTAAAAAGGAGCTTTTTTTTGCCTTATGTACTTTTCATTGTATATTGTGACCAATAAACGTAATTTAATTCAAACAGATATGATGAAAAGACTTGCATTGGCTTCTTTGAGCCTTCTTGCATTGAGCTATGCATTTCCGTCCTTTTCCCAGGAAAAAACGTCTAACTATAGTTATACCGAAGCTTTTGCACCCCTATTTTTTAGAAATAATGGAAATGATTACCGCTCTGCAGCCGGTAAGCCTGGCCCCAGTTATTGGCAAAATGCTGCAGACTACAAAATACAAGCATCAATAAACGATCAAAACGATCAGGTGACTGGCACCGTAGAGATTACATATAGCAATAATAGTCCTGACAATATGGATTACCTCTGGTTGCAATTGGATCAAAACATGTTTTCACAACACGGCCGAGGGCAGTTAATTTCCCCATTGACAAATAGCAGATACGGCGATGGCAACTCAAAATTTGATGGCGGTTATCAAATTCAGACTGTCACTGATAGCAACGGAAAAGCCATAGAACACATCATTGATGACACCCGCATGCAACTGCGGCTTCCAGCCGCATTGAAAGGTAAAGGTGGTAAAATCACATTCAAAATTAGCTATCAATATACAGTACCACAATATGGTGCCGATCGTACAGGTATACTCGACACTAAAAACGGAAAAATCTATGCGATAGCACAATGGTTTCCAAGACTATGTGTATATGACGATATTAGAGGCTGGAACACCCTACCCTATACCGGACCAGGAGAATTCTATCGTGAATTCGGGAACTATCAGGTAGAAATCACAGCACCAGCCAACCATATTGTTGTCCTAGGTGGTGAGCTCCTAAATCCACAGGAAGTATTTACAGCAGAACAATTCAAAAGGTACCAACTTGCTTTACGCAGCGATGAAACCGTATTGATTCGCTCCGCAGAGGAAGTAACTGCAAAAAATTCCAGACCCAATAAAAAGACATTGACCTGGAAATATCAGCTTAACAATGCGCAAGATATTGCCTGGGCCTCCTCGACCGCATTTATATTGGATGGAGCAAAGATAAACCTACCGAGTGGTAAAAAAGCCCTTGCCTTATCTGCTTATCCTGTGGAAAGCAATAGCAACAACGCTTGGGAACGTTCCACCGAATATACCAAGGCCGCAATCGAAATCTATTCCAAAAATTGGTTTGAATACCCCTATCCTGTAGCCGTGAATGTTGCATCCAATGTAGGGGGGATGGAATACCCTGCCTTGTCTTTCTGTGGCAATCAGGCCAAGGCTGGTTCCCTCTGGGGAGTGACCAATCATGAGTTTGGCCACAACTGGTTTCCCATGATTGTAGCGTCTAACGAACGTGAACACGGATGGATGGATGAAGGGTTCAACACCTTTATCAATGAACTGGCAACACAAGAATTCAATAATGGTGAATACCATCGCCCACAGGCTAGCCGCTCCTATATTTTCACATCACAGAACCTTGAACCGATATTAAGTACACCGCAAAACATGAAAGAACGCAATATTGGTGCACTGGTCTATTATAAACCTGCTTATGGCTTGAAGTTATTACGTAATGAGATCATTGGCAAAGAGCGCTTCGATTATGCCTTTAAAAAATATATTCAAGAATGGGCTTACAAACATCCGACACCTGAAGATTTCTTTAAAGCAATAGAAAATGGAACCGGCGAGAGTCTCAATTGGTTTTGGCGTGGATGGTTTGTCAACAACTGGCAAATGGATCAGGCCATCAAATCTGTTTCCTATGTCAACAATCAACCGATGCTCGGTGCAGTGGTCACTATAGAAAATCTGGAAAAATTACCAATGCCTGTTGTTGTTGAGGCAACCACAGTTTCTGGAAAAAAAATAAGAAAAAAGCTACCCGTGGAAATCTGGGAGAGAAACAATGTATGGCAATTTAAAATTCCGACAAACGAAGCATTACAATCCGTCCAATTGGATCCTGACGATGTGATGCCTGACAAGAATCCAGACAATAATACATGGAAAGCAAATTAGCGCAGTAATTCAAAATCTATTCGTTATTTTTGGTAAGAAAATTATACGCACTGAAACCATTGTAGGTACATCATCATGTATGACATAATGGTTTCAGTGCGTTAAAAGAATAAAACAGCATGCAACAAGCTCATTTATGTATATAATTATATCCCCATGAAAGTCATACACACGATTCTAAGCTGCTTATTTATTACGTTGATCAGCGGACAACTAGTTGCGCAGGAAAAAACCAAAGGCATAATTATGGAGCTTGTCAGCGGAGAAAAAATAGAAGCTGCACAAATCCAGAATTTACGGAACAAAGTCGAAGTACAAACCAATAGGGACGGATCATTCGCAATCGATGCCAATATCAATGACCTCCTATTGATCAAAGCCCCAGGCTACGAACAAGATACCGTATTTATCTATGATGCCAGCTTACGAAGAATCTATCTGAACAGAATAAATAACCCCATTGAATTGAACCAGGTTGTTGTCGAACGGATGACTGATAGCCGGCTTGCAGCTGAAATTCAACGGGAAAAACAAGCTGGAAAATATTCAGATGCAAGCCAAAATAGAGGGGGAATCCGCATCTCCCCAAGCCGTATCTTTAGCAAAGAGGGGAAACAAGCTCGCTCAAATTACAAACTTCTCGTAGCAGAATTGGAGAAAAGAACAGTTGACCGGAAGTTTACAGACAACCTCATCAAAGAGGTGACACCACTTGAAGGCTCCGAACTAGCCTTATTTAAAGAAAGATTTAGACCTTCTTATAAATTTATCCAGAATAGCAGCCAGGAAACGTTACGCGTATATGTCATGGATAGCTACAAGAAATTTAACGAGAAAAAATAAAAAAAAAGACTTTTTATCACGTAATTGTCAGAAGGTTTTAAACTGTAATATTTTTTATTTCAGTTTAAAACCTTTTCTATTACTTTTGTGTTATCAAAATTAAAAATCAGCAACGGGATGTTACATAACTTGAGATTTGCAACAGCTTTACATATCATGGTCTTAGCACAACTGGAAGAGTCCGGACAATGGCTTTCTTCGGAATACATTGCTTCGAGCATCCAGGTAAATGCTGCTGTAGTGCGCAAGGAAATTGCATCTCTGAAAGCAGCAAACTTGCTAATAAGCAAAGAGGGTAAAGGTGGCGGTATTCGCATCAATGAAGAAAAAGAGCATATCACCCTTGCTGACATTTACCAAAGTACAAAACAGCATGAGCTGTCCGGTAAATTCAACAATCCCAATCCAGCTTGTATTGTCGGTAAAAACATCAATGCCAAATTGCAGGATCTTTATCAGGAAGTCGACACTGATATCGTACGGCGTTTGGAAAAAATGGCGCTGACTGATTTTAGTAAAACATTTAATTAAAAAACACATGAAAGTAGCAGTAATTGGATCTACAGGATATGTAGGAGCACATCTTGTCAAAGAGTTGGTTGACCGAAACTATGAGGTCGTTGCACTCGCCCGGCATATAGACAATATTCCATCAAATGACAACATCACAAAGGTACAGGTTGACATCAACAACCACGAACAGTTAGTAGAAGCCCTCAAAGGTGTTGATGTGGTGATATCAGCATTTAATGCTGGCTGGGCCAACCCTAACCTTTACGAAGACTTCACCAAAGGTGCTCTGGCTATCCAGCAAGCTGTTAAAGACGCTGGGGCCAAACGTCTTATCGTTGTCGGTGGTGCTGGAAGTTTATTAATTGATGGAAATCGTTTGGTCGATTCGCCTGACTTTCCACAAGAAATCAAACCTGGAGCTTTAGCCGCAGCCGATTATCTCGATACCATCCGCAAAGAAAACCAACTCGACTGGACCATGATAAGTCCTGCCATAGAAATGAATCCTCATGCTGGGGGTACACGAACAGGCAACTATCGTACGGGATTAGATGCACCTGTATTTGATCAGGAAGGTCGTTCAAAATTATCTGTGGAGGATCTTGCTGTCGCCATCGTTGACGAAATCGAGAACAAACAGTTCATAAACAAACGTTTTACAGCAGCGTATTAAGAGCGGTACAATCGTTTGATTTAGATTTAATACAAAATTTTATGACAAAAGGGAAGCGCAATCTTCCCTTTTGTCATTGATATCATTTATATTTGACATTAATTAAACAATTAAAAAGCTAAATAATCGAAAAAGAATTAATCCTATGCTATTTAAAAAATCGATTCCTAAACTGATTGCTGAGGCAAATGAAAATGGTGAACATACACTGAAAAGGACACTAACCAGTGGCGGGCTAATTGCGCTAGGCGTTGGAGCAATCATTGGAGCAGGACTGTTTTCCCTAACCGGAATTGCTGCTGCAGAGAATGCGGGTCCTGCTGTTATCCTATCTTTCATTATCGCCGCTGTTGGTTGTGCTTTTGCAGGTCTTTGTTACGCTGAATTTGCGTCTATGATTCCGGTTGCCGGAAGTGCCTACACGTATTCTTATGCAACGATGGGCGAGTTTGTTGCCTGGATCATCGGATGGGATCTTGTATTGGAGTACGCACTGGCAGGTGCTACAGTAGCCGTCAGTTGGTCACAATACTTTAATCAGCTCCTGATGATTTTTCACATCCATCTCCCCGACGCACTGCTAAAGGGGCCATGGGAAGGTGGAATGGTCAATCTACCAGCCATTGTTATTGTATGTTTGCTTTCTTTATTATTAATGCGAGGCACACAGGAATCATCACGCGTAAACAATATCCTGGTGATCTTAAAGGTTGGCGTTGTATTGATTTTTATCGCACTGGGATGGAGTTTTATCGATCCAGCGAACCACGATCCTTTTATCCCTGCAAATGCTGGCGAGGAAATGGTTAAAAATGGGCAACAAGGTCTATGGGCATTCCTAAAGAGTGATGATTTTGGCCATTTCGGTATCAGTGGAGTCTTGCGTGCCGCAGGTGTTGTTTTCTTTGCTTTCATTGGTTTTGATGCGGTAAGTACTGCAGCCCAGGAAGCAAAAAACCCGAAAAAAGGCATGCCGATTGGCATCATCGGCTCACTGATTATCTGTACCCTACTCTATGTATTATTTTCTTATGTAATGACAGGTATTGAAAACTATACCGTGTTTAAGGGGGACGCTAAGCCAGTAGCAACAGCATTTGCGAAAACAGGGTACCATTTCTTGAATACCGCATTGATTATTACAATTATCGCAGGTTATACCTCCGTTATCCTTGTTATGTTACTCGGTCAGAGTCGTGTATTCTATTCAATGAGTAAAGATGGTTTACTTCCAAAAGTATTTTCTGATCTTTCCAAAAGACAGACACCTTGGAAAACAAATGCGATCTTCATGGTATTTGTCAGTATTTTTGCCGGATTTGTTCCTGTTTCTGATCTAGGCCATATGGTGAGTATAGGCACCCTATTCGCGTTCACACTCGTATGTGTCGGTATATTGGTCTTGCGAAAATCTGATCCAAATTTAGAGCGTCCATTCAAAACACCGCTCGTTCCTTTTGTTCCAATTATGGGTATTCTTGTCTGTGTATTGATGATGGCCTCACTTCCGGTGGAGAGTTGGGAGCGTCTGGCAATCTGGTTGGCCTTGGGCTTATTGATTTATTTTGTTTACGGTAAGAAGCATAGTGTTATCCGCAAACAACATAGGGATCAACAACATATTGAGTAATAAAACTGGCAAGTGCTGAAATTAATTCAGCCTGTTCAACATACAAAAATAGGGGCTCCCAACTTGGCAGCCCCTATTTTTATAAGGTATAGTTCCCGCGCGACCTAAGCACAATTTTCGTTTCGACAATAGGTTACAAAGCACTTAATTTAAAATAACCATTTGCGATCAGATCCTCTTGCAGTCCAGTTTTAGGAACAATTTGAATATGGTATCTTTCCTTGTCCACGTCAAGCAACAAATCCTCTATTTCATAAATATCATCCACATCTAAGCCATATTTATCATCAATATGGGCCGTACTATGATGCTTCCAGAAAACGGTGCGTTTAGCCTTCTCTGTTGCCTTAGCTAAATTTGGCGCGACAATCAGTTCTTTATAGTGAAATTCATCAAATTCATTCGGCTTATAGCCACCCAGGTTGACAAAAAACAACTTCAATTCGGTATCCAAAACCACTGTATTGTTCTTTTCTACTACCGTAATTTCGTACTCGCCTATCTTGTTAACCACACGGTAAGCATCGATATGAATTTTTCCATCGGCGTCAGGCCAGAAGTCCTTAATTGGATCTATAAAATCCCGCAGTTCATTTCCGATTCCGAAAAAAACATCATGCTGTTCTGTACGTCTATTTTTCGGTTTACAACCGATCAAAATCATAAATAATTTCATATTCAAGTAATCTGTCTTTGAATGACCAAATAGAAAATCCAGGTTATTTTCATCCACTTTTGTGCGCTCCAATCATGGATATTTCATAACTTAAGCCCATTAAATAATAAAAATAACGATTATTCACCACATTTAACATAGATAAAACCCTGGTTATGAGTAAAATTTTCCTATCATTTACGTTACTATTTCTTTCAGTGTGCTCTTTTGGGCAAAAGCGAGGCACAGACAAAAAACTCGAGAAACAGATCAGGCAGCTTATCCAGGGTTTTCAGGGGGAGGTAGGCATCTATGTCCATGACTTGAAAAAACACAAAGAAGTTAACATTGCTGCCGATAGCATCTTCCCTACAGCCAGTGTCGTTAAAATTCCTATTTTAGTCGGTGTCTTTGATAAAATCGAAAAAGGACAGCTGCAATTGGACCAGGAATTTGTCTATCGGGAAAGTCAAAAATATGGTGGCTCTGGCCTCATGCAATTCTTTAAGGACAGCAGTAAAGTAGATCTCAAGACCTTAGTGGCTCTTATGCTCTCCTATAGCGATAATGTCACAAGTATCTGGAATCAGAAACTTGCAGGTGGGGGTATCGCAATCAACACAATCATGACCAACCTTAACTTGCAACATACACGTGTTAACTCACAGACTGAAGGTAGAAAAGCGGACTGGGAAAAATATGGTTGGGGACAGACCACGCCTAAAGAGATGGCCGACCTGCTGACCTTAATCCGTCAGGGAAAAGTAGTTTCGGAAAAGTCCTCAGATCGAATGTATCGTTTTTTGGGAAATATGTTCTATGATGAAAGGGGGCTCTCTCAAATTCCAGCTACAGTCAAAGCAGCGTCCAAAACAGGATCCTTAGATGACGTACGTAATGAGGTAATGCTTGTCAATGCGCCTAAAGGCGATTATGTATTCAGTATATTCACCAAAAACAATAACGATAAGAGCTGGGGCAAAACCAATGCAGCAGAAGTGCTGACACGCAATCTTTCCAAACTTCTATGGGATTATTACAACAAGTAGTTGACAAAGGAATCTTACCATCAATAAAAAGGGGGGACTACTAACGTAGTCTCCCCTTTTTATCAAGTGAATTCGCTTTTAAGCACTTCACCAAATTTTTTGCTATTGGAATGTTTTAGCCTATTTTTTAAAAGCGTCTTTAACATCTTTTGCAGCTTCTTTTGTACCATTAGCAACATCTTTAGCTACCTTTTTTGTACCATCAGCAACATCACCAGCCACTTTTTTAGTACCATCAGCGACATCTTTTGCTACATCTTTTGTTTTGTCAGCAGCTGTGTTTGCAGCATCTACCGTAGCATCTTTCGCGTTCTTCAACCCTTCTTTTACATCCTGACCAGCATCACGCAAAGCAGACTTAGTCTTTTCCCAAGCCGTATTGGCCTCTTCAGATGCAGCACGGGCTTTTTCTTCAGCAGCCTTATCCCCTTTTGCAATCGCTTCATCTAAGGCCTTTTTTGCTTCTTCAGCTTTCAAACGCGCAGTTTCCTCAGCGTTCTTTAAATCTGCTATTGCTGCATCAACATGCTCACCAGCAGTTTGTGCAGTATCTGTCGTATCCGACGCTTTTTTTTCTGAATTGTTGCAAGAAGACATTACCAATGCTCCCGCTACTACCGCTAAAAGTGCAATTTTTTTCATTAGAATATTTGTTTTTTAATGGCAAGAAATCATCAAGAGCCGATATTCATCCAATCCAGAACACCTATCAACCACATGATGTTTCCATGTAAGTTTGTAATTATATGATTAATTAGTCTTTAATTTACAACTTCTATGCCAAATAGACAAAATTACTGTTTCGGATAAATTGTTCCTTTGGCAGCTTCCAGTGTATTTTTCAATAATCCAACGATAGTCATCAAGCCTACCCCACCCGGTACTGGAGTAATCCAGGATGCCTTAGGAGCCACATGCTCAAAATCCACATCACCATATAACTTAAATCCAGATTTAGTTTCAGTCGATGTCTCTCTATTGATACCCACATCAATTACGACAGCACCTTCTTTGACCATATCCGCAGTCACAAAATTCTTTCTACCAATAGCAGCTACGACGATGTCACCTCGCAATACCTCAGTTTTAAGATCCTTCGTACGGCTATGCGTTAACGTGACGGTACAGTTTCCAGGATTGGCATTGCGCGCCAGTAAGATACTCATCGGTGAACCAACGATATTGCTTCGACCAACCACTACAGCATGTTTACCTGCAGTTTCGATCTTGTAATAATCCAACATCAACATAATACCATAAGGTGTCGCAGGGATAAAACAAGGAAGATTACGCTGCATACGCCCCAAGTTGATCGGGTGAAATCCATCCACATCTTTACGGTAATCAATTGCTTCAGTAATCTTGTCCGGATCAATATGTTTGGGTAAAGGCAATTGTACGATGAGACCATCAATGGAATCATCTTTATTGATTTCTTGGACCTTTGCGATCAATTCCTCTTCAGTGATTGTCTCATCATAACGGATGTTTGTTGACTCAAAGCCTACCAATTGACAATTACGCATTTTACTGGCCACATAAGTTTCACTACCACCATCGTTACCAACGAGGATAGCCACCAAATGTGGTTTACGACCTGTTTGTGTTGTAAATTCGGCCGCATCCAAAGCAATTTGCTCTTTAATTTTTTCGGAAACTAGTTTACCGTCTAATAGATTCATGTTTAGGAGATTTTATTGTATTTAAAAGGAGCCCAAGAGCTCCTTTATTTTGTATGATTTAAACTATTATTAATCCAATTTCAATACCGCCATAAATGCAGATTGCGGAATTTCTACGTTCCCAACCTGACGCATACGTTTTTTACCTTTTTTCTGTTTTTCCAATAATTTACGTTTACGTGAGATATCACCACCATAACATTTTGCGGTTACATCCTTACGCAATGCAGAGATCGTCTCACGGGCGATAATTTTCGCACCAATAGAAGCCTGGATACGGATCTCAAACTGTTGACGTGGTAACAGTTCCTTCAATTTCTCACAGATTTTCTTACCGAAATCATACGCATTGCTGCGGTGAATCAATGAAGACAGGGCATCCACAGGCTCATCATTCAATCGGATATCCAATTTAACAAGATCCGAAGTACGGTAACCGATTTGGTGATAGTCAAATGACGCATAACCTTTGGAAATTGTTTTCAACTTGTCATAGAAATCAAATACAATTTCGCCCATTGGCATTTCAAAAACTAACTCCACACGATCCGAAGTCAGGTAATGTTGATTCATGATCGTACCACGTTTTTGAATACACAAAGACATGATTGGCCCCACAAAATCCGATTTGGTAATAATATTCGCTTTGATATAAGGTTCTTCAATCGAGTCCAATTTACTTGGATCAGGTAAATCTGAAGGATTGTGTACAATCACTTCTTCCTTATCCTTCGTCATATAGGCTTTGTAAGATACGTTGGGAACGGTAGTGATTACCGTCATATCAAACTCTCTTTCCAAACGTTCCTGAATAATCTCCATGTGAAGCATCCCCAAGAAACCACAACGGAAACCAAATCCTAGTGCAGCTGAAGATTCCGGTTCAAACACCAGAGAAGCATCATTCAACTGTAGACGGTGCATTGATTCGCGTAGTTCCTCATAGTCTTCCGTATCTACAGGATAAATACCCGCAAAAACCATCGGTTTTACTTCCTCAAATCCCTGGATTGCTTCACCACAAGGGCGTTCCTTATGTGTTATGGTATCCCCCACTTTTACCTCGCGCGCTTCCTTGATACCAGAAATAATATAGCCTACATCCCCCGTCTTGATGACTTCTTTAGGGACTTGATTTAGTTTCAAGGTACCGATTTCATCCGCAAAATATTCTTTACCAGTCGCTACGAATTTTACCCTATCTCCTTTACGGATTTCACCATTTTCAACTTTGAAATAAGCCATAATCCCCCGGAATGAGTTAAATACCGAGTCAAAGATCAGCGCCTGCAACGGTGCATCTGCATCCCCCTCCGGATGTGGTATACGTGCAACAATGGCTTCCAAAATATCCGGAACACCAAGACCTGTCTTCCCAGAAGCGGGAATAATTGCATCACGATCACCACCGATCAGGTCAACGATCTGATCTTTCACCTCTTCAGGCATCGCTCCCGGAAGATCCATCTTGTTTAAGATCGGGATGATTTCCAAGTCATGCTCCAAAGCCAAATATAAGTTTGAAATTGTTTGTGCTTGAATACCTTGAGAGGCATCCACGATCAATAAAGCTCCTTCACAGGCAGCGATAGAACGGGATACTTCGTATGAAAAGTCAACGTGTCCAGGGGTATCAATCAGATTCAAGATATATTCCTGTCCATCTTTTTTATAATTCATTTGGATGGCGTGACTCTTGATCGTAATACCGCGTTCACGTTCCAAATCCATATTATCAAGTAATTGTGCCTGTGCTTCGCGCTGACTGATGGTATTGGTATACTCTAAAAGGCGATCTGCCAAAGTACTTTTGCCATGGTCAATATGCGCAATAATACAGAAATTACGAATGTGCTTCATATAGGATTTTTAAACTCTTTTGCTAAAAGGCAAAGATACCTTTTTTTATACATATTTATAGAATCAAGTATATATTTCATTTGTGGGATAGAGCCTGACGAAAAGATTTGTTATTGGCATGTGGCACAAGCAGAAAGCATTTTCATTCTTTAGTCGATGATGGCATAGGAAAAATGCTTCTGGTTTCGGGTTACCTTATCCATATCCCAGGCGATCTTACCTTTAAACTGCTCGGAACGGATCGGACAGTCCGTCATTTGACAATAACGGCAACATTGTGGAAGACAGGGATCCGCATGCACAAAAAACTCGGTACGTACGGACATTTCCTTATTGACAATCTTATCAACCGCCGATATCTCATCGTGAACTTTCACCAAATCGAGGTAGTTTGGCAAAGTGAGGTGACAATCCACATGCAGTTCATTACCATAACGCTGCACCCGAAGATTATGCACATCAATCCATTCTGCTTTACGGTTACGCTCCAAAATTTCAACTACATCCTGTACAAGTTCGGTATCCGATTCATCCATCAGACCACCAATAGACTGCCGCAGTAATTTATAACCATTAAACAAGATAAAGAGCCCCAATATAATCGAGATGACCACATCAATCCAGTGAAATCCAGTGAGCTTCATCAGGAGTAGACCCAATATCAAACCAACTGTACTATAAGCATCCACCTGCAGGTGTTTGCCGTCCGCCACAAGTGTGATTGATCCCAAAGCACGCCCCCGTTTCATGATATAAAATCCCACTGCAAAATTGATCAGCGATGTGACTCCGATCAAATAGATCCCCTGTTCAAGATGCAAAATCTCGGCAGGAAAAAAAATATTGTAACAAGCCTTCGCTAAAATAATGGCTCCTGCGATAAAAATAAGTCCTCCTTCAAGGAAAACAGAGAAAAACTCGACCTTACCATGTCCATAAGGATGATTTTCATCTTTGGGCTGAGCGGCAAGATAGATACTGTAAAATGCAAACCCCGAAGCTATCACATTGACGATACTCTCTGCAGCATCTGTAAAGATGGCGCTGGAATCTGTCAAAAAATAGGCAACAAACTTAATGATCATTAAGCCTATTCCAGTAAACAGCGATAATAAAACCAATCTTGTTTGTCTCGACATGACCTGTATTTTGTAGGGCAAAGGTAAAGATATAACGTCAAATCAACTTGATTAGTTTTACACATCACCAGCAAAAAAATGTCAATATTTGCATGCTAAATCGCTTCAATCGCTTTTTGTTACCAAAGCCCCAATAAAAACACCTATTTTCTTTGTAAATTTTCAAAAATAAAGACTATTATTTGCGACGTATATAATATCTTTGTCTTACCATGAGCACATCATCATACTTATCAGACAGGATAAATAATTTGTCCGAATCGGCTACACTTAAAATGACCAAGTTGGGCCGCGAATTAGCAGCAAAAGGCGTTAATGTAATTAGCCTTAGCGTAGGTGAACCTGATTTTAACACTCCTGAACATGTAAAAGATGCAGCAAAGAAGGCCTTGGATGAAAACTGGACACGTTATTCGCCAGTACCAGGATACCCTGAATTGCGTCAGGCAATTGTGAATAAATTGAAGGCAGAGAATAACCTGGACTATGATATTTCGCAGATCGTCGTTTCAACAGGTGCAAAACAATCCTTGTCTAATGTAATCCTAACATTGATCAACCCAGGTGATGAGGTAATTATTCCTACACCATACTGGGTATCCTACTCAGAAATGGTTGTTTTAGCCGAAGGAAAATCTGTATTTATCAATACAGAAATCGACAATAACTTTAAGATTACGCCAGCGCAATTGGAAGCGGCTATTACGCCAAAAACCAAATTGTTTATGTTCTCTTCACCAAACAATCCGACAGGAACAGTTTATAGTAAAGATGAATTAGCAGCATTGGCTAAAGTTTTTGAAAAGCACCCACAGGTGTTTATTCTATCCGATGAGATCTATGAGCACATCAATTTTGTGGACAAACACGAATCCATTGCACAATTTGATAGCATCAAAGATCGTGTTATTATCATCAATGGTTTCTCAAAGGCCTTTGCCATGACTGGCTGGCGCCTGGGTTATATTGCGGCCAACAAAACAATTGCTGCGGCAAATGACAAACTGCAGGGACAGACAACGTCTGGTACTTGTTCGATTTCACAACGTGCCGGTATTGTTGCTTATGAACAGGGATTGGAGTCTGTCAACAAGATGAAAGAAGCCTTTGCACGTCGTCGTCAATTGGTTTATGATCTATTGAGTGATATCCCGGGAGTACGCACCAATCTTCCGGAAGGCGCGTTCTATTTCTTTCCAGAGATTTCATCTTTCTTCGGCAAAAAAGACCAAGATGGCAATATCATCAAAAACTCCTCTGACTTAGCCTTATATTTATTGAATGTTGGTCACGTCGCTACAGTCGGCGGTGATTCATTCGGTAATGACAACTACATTCGTTTATCTTATGCCGCTTCCGACGAAAGTCTGATCGAAGCATTAAAACGAATCAAAGAAGCATTAGGCAAATTAGCATAATCAATACACGATATACTGAA
>JAITLV010000237.1 GCA_031277685.1 Sphingobacterium sp.
CTTTTCACTTTAAAAACAAACTAAATTTTTAGACGTGTTTCACAACAGATCTACACATTAACCCTAACTCTTTATGAATCAAAAATTACTCTACACAAATATAGGACTGTTATGTTAAGTCCATCTTAAGGGAACTTTAAACTTAAAACAATTCGACAAATAGTTATTTAAACGATATGTCTCAAATAACTATCAACGAGTCTATCCGCCCATACGCTCAGGTTTGGGCCAAAACAATATCATGAACAGATTTCATAAGATTACAAATGGCGATGATATAAAAAAGCATTCGGCAAATCAGCAGATAATTGAAAGGCAGTATTTGTTCAAAAAAAAGAGCAATCTTCGGATTGCTCTTTTTTTGAACAAATGACTATCCTGTTATTCCACCACTATATTTTTCGTTGCAAAATGTTCCCTGTTGAACATATCAGTAGCCCTGATTTCAAGCTGATATGTTCCCGCCTTAAGTTTAGGTAAATTTGTCATCCACAAATGGCTTGATTTTTCGGGATTAGATGGACGCCGCGTAGTCATCAATTTCTCTGCAGTATCGTATTTCGCTAAAGATTTTAAGAATGCAGGATCACTTTCATTGACATATTCCATTTCTTTCCAATTACCTTGATTAATTCTGTAGACTACTTTATCACCTTCTTTACCAATAAAGAAGTTTGCGTAGATCGGATATCTTTTTGTATACTTTTCGGGTACTACTGAAGCGCCGTACACATCAATCTGATAGCTCGCAGGTTTACCTACAACTTTGTAATCAAAACTATATTGGTTGCCTTCAATTTTTAAAACTGCATAACCTTTTGGCGTACCATCACGCATCGTAGAAACTGGGATTCCCTTTTCATTCAGTTCACCGGAATACCAGTCACCAGATGTTGTTCCGACATTATATTCATGATGAGGCTGCTCCTGTTTCCAGCCATCTTTCTGCCCATAAAAATATTGACGTTGAAAATGAGTATGTGCCGAAAGCGACAGTGTATGCTTAAAAGGAGCTAAAATATCAAAAAGACGTTGTCTATCTTCGTTTCGGAATACATTCGAATTTTCGTGATAGAGTGGAATATGAAAAGAGAGGACAATTAACTTATTTTTGTCCACCTGCTTCAAATCATTCTCAACAAAGTCCAACTGGTCTTTTCTAAAACCACCTAAATACCCCTTTCCTGTACGCGGGTTGGGGTAAATAATATTGTCCAATACAATAAAATGTGCATTCCCATAATTAAAGGAATAATTATTAGGACCAAAAGTTCGCTCAAAAGACTCATCTGAAAGGCTGTCGGTTTTGGCATCATAATTCATGTCGTGGTTGCCCATGACATTATACCAAGGTAGCCCCATGGTAGAAATGACAGACTTATATTTTGGCTGAAGAGAAAGATCATCACCAACCAAATCCCCCAAGCTAATTCCAAATTTCGCAACGGATTTATCCGCAATTTCATTGATGACACCATTCTTGAAAAACCCCAATTCTTCGTCTGTATAAGCCTGCGGATCACCAAAGACAAAAGCAGAAAAATTAGGTTGTTCCTCTTGTTGGTACAATGCGAAATTTACTGCAGTTGGGATTTTCCCTGTAGCTGCAACACCTGGATATTTTGACGCTGGACTGCCATTGAATTTATGAATATAATAGAATTTAGGATGATTATTTTCATCTACTGGAACTGCATATCCTGTAGGTTTGACTACGAAAATAATATGATCATTCCCAATTGGTAATTGGTAATTGCCATCTTTATCTGTTACGACTACCTCGCGGCCGTTGCTGACAGAAACAGCAGCTACCCCCTTCTCATTCTTATCCAATTTCCCGTTTTTGTTTACATCCAGATAAACTTTTCCCTTTGCGAAATCTTGTGCTTGTACTGTTTGGGCGAATGCCAGCGAAATGGCCAATGCCAAAAATGTTTTCATATTGAACTTGGTTTTTGCCGCTAAAGTACCCTATTCGCATTAATACAATATCAATTGAATATAAAGGATTCGTAAATATAAACGCGTATCAAATAGCGATCAACTATACAAATAACACTTAATTAGTTCTTATATAATAGGGATTTAAATCGGACTTTATACGTGTTTATCCGAATGAGATCCGAGTGAGGTCCGTATAAGGTCCGTATCAAATCCCTATTAGTTTACTGTCTAATATAAATTTGCCCACCACTTGATATAAGGTTTTCCAGCATCATTGCAATCAAATTTTAGGATTATAATGGCGCGAGATTATTTGAATAATTTGGCTTATCGATAAAGAATCCCATTAAATCGGAAAAAGCGTAAAAAAAAGAAGGAGAAACCAAATGCTTGATTCCTCCTTCTTTTTATAAATATGATGTTTCGTTATTATCTTGCCTGGGCTGTTGCCAGCATACGGTTAATTTCATCTATCATTGATTTAGCCGCGTCGTGCATTCTCGGATTGCCCGCAAAATCCGCATCCAAAGTGACGCGCTTAGATTTATCTTTATAGTTATATTCAAGATAAAAACGAGGTACTTTCGAGTTTGTTGAATCTTTTTTCCATTCAGGGCCTGTCATATCGGTATCTAAATTCCAGAATCCCAACTCCATTGCTTTGCGATGTAAATACAATAGATCGTCTTTTGTAAACTTTACAGTGTCTGTAATCAATGAATCTTTTTTGTCCAAATATTTATAGATACGTGTTTTTGAATTGTATTCATTGACCATGTGATTCGGTTCCCCATATTTGAATTCTATCGATTCAAAATCTGCAAAGCGGAACGGTGCATTTTTTATCATATTGCTATAGTAATAAACGCAATACATTAAAAATGGCACAATAATACAAAGTCCTAAAAAAATCTTCTTACTCTTTATTGTCATTTCTATAAAATTTTGACAAAAATAAGGATTTATATAGGGTAAAAAAGTTTATATCAAGATATGACATAAAACCTACATGAAATGCATACGATTAGATCTTTGGAGAACCTGCATCGACAAAGGTCTTTGCATACCAGCTATCGGAAAGATCAGAGATAATGACACCTTTACGTGTCGAAACATGGACAAACTTGTTATTATGCAGATATACACCGACATGATCAACACCTTTTCGCCCAAAAGAAAAAAACACCAGATCACCCTCTTCAAGTTTATCGCGTTTTTTTCTCTTTACAATACCTTTCATATCACGTGAAGTCCGGGGTAGATTACCTTTGTACACTTCGATATAAAGCAGATTAACAAATCCCGAACAATCTACTCCTGATTTAGTCTGTCCACCCATCCGATGGGGTATTCCCATCCAATCATCGATAAAAGAATAAAGCTGTGGATTTAGCTTTTTGCTGCTTACACTGAGTAGATCAGCATAATTATCAAGCCGTGATCCAGAAAAAGTCCTTCCGCGCGCTGAACTAGCATCTGTTAGCACTGAACCACGCGAAGAACGGGAATTTGAACTGAGTACCTTTTTTTTCGTTGAACAACTGCTCAAAAATAGGACTGTCCCCAAAAGGATGATAAAATAAGATCTGGCAATCATGCTGTTCGATTTACTTACTTGCATAACAAACTTAATTAAATTGCTGTTTAAATACAATACATTTTCCCAGCCATTACAAAAACAATTTATTCATCCGCTTACGTTCCCAAATCATCGCCCACGGGCTTCCAATAGTCACAATTACCTTTGAAATAGCATATCATCTTTTGAAAAAGGAGTGAACACTGCCACTATTAAATAGCATAGAGGATCGTTTTCCCTTGATAAGAACGTCAGATAAGAAAAAGAATTGTTCAGAAATCGTAACTTTGACGCCTAATTTATTTGAGAATGGAAAAATTAAAAGGTGCATTAGCGGTCTTTTTAGGTGCGAGTAGTTTTGGAATACTATCAACGTTTGTTAAAAAAGCATATGGCAAAGGGCTGACTTTAGGAGAAGTAACAGGCATTCAGGTTTTATTTGGTATGCTTATGCTTTGGCTTATTTATATTGTGATCAAAATCTTTTCAGCAAAATCTTTTCAATCTTCAGGTAAGAAATCATCTTGGATCAAAATATTGATCAGTGGAACTTCTACTGGGCTGGTAAGCATTCTCTATTACAAATGTGTGCAGCTGGTTCCGGCTTCCTTGGCTATCGTTTTATTGATGCAATATATCTGGATAGGTGTAGTGATCGAATTTGTTTTTTTCAAAGCAAAGCCTTCCAAAAACAATCTGATCGGTATTGGCATTGTACTGATCGCCACAGTATTGGCGACTGGTCTTATCGAAAAAGGATTACAACAGCTCAACTTAACGGGTGTGCTCTTTGGCTTTCTGGCTGCGACAGCTTATTCGGTCTTTATGATTGTAAATGGTCGTGTTGGCAATGATTACCATCCAATTCAAAAAAGTGCCATTATGGTAACAGGTTCCTGTATTTTGGTCTTCACCTTATTTCCACCCGCTTATCTATTCAATGGTCAATTTGATGGAAATTTTCTTTATTTCGGATTGATACTTTCTTTATTTGGCACTGTTATACCACCATTATTGTTTGCTTATGGCTTGCCTAAAACAGGTTTCTCTCTGGGTGGGATTTTGAGTTCTGCAGAACTCCCTGTAGCGACTTGTATGTCATTTTTTATACTTCATGAATCCGTATCTACACTACAATGGCTTGGGGTACTTCTAATCTTGGGTACGGTCATCTGGTTAAACGCAGCCAAAACCAGCACGCACTAATCTAAATCACCCGCTTGTTATTGGAATTCTTTTTATCGTTTTTGACAAAGCTAAATTGACACTTCACACACACCAGTAGGCATGATGTCCCCCTTAATAAAAAAGGCAATCTTACAAAAGAAGATTGCCTTTTTTATGCATAAATATTTAAGAAACTAATGTGCCAATGTCTCGGGTATCTCCTCTACCTCTACTTCACAGGAATCCGTTACTTCCGTAAATTTCACCGGTACAACCTCATTGACCAGTAGTGGATCATACAAAGTCCTTACTTTGACATAATTTTTAGAAAAACCATGCATATAACCATCTTTTTCATCAGCCTCAAACAATACATCACCAGTGGTACCAAGCTGTGACTCATAAAAAGCCCGGCGTTTCTTCTCGGAAAGAATATGCAGCATTTTGCTGCGGTCGCTACGTTGAGCACCGGGTACAGCACCTTCCATTTGTGCAGCAATCGTATTCTCTCTTTCCGAATAAGTAAAGACATGCAGATAAGAAATATCCATATCGTTCAAGAAATTATAGGTATCTATAAAATCTTCGCGTGTCTCTCCCGGAAATCCAACAATGACGTCAACACCGATACAACAATTTGGCATCAATGACTTGATAAAGGCTACACGTTCGGTATAAAGCTCTCTTTTGTATCTTCTGCGCATCAAGCCTAGAATTTTGTTGCTTCCAGACTGCAATGGCATGTGGAAATGTGGAACAAATCGTTTTGATTGTGCCACAAATTCAATAATATCATTGGAAAGAAGATTGGGCTCTATCGAAGAGATACGAATTCTATCAATACCTTCGACTTCATCAAGTGCCATGACCAAATCCAAGAAACGATCTTCGCGCTTACCGTCTCGAATGCCAAAATCGCCAATATTCACACCTGTCAAAACGATTTCCTTTACACCTGAAGCTGCAATTTCCTCCGCTTGGCGGACAATATCTTCAATCTTACCGGAGCGACTTCCACCACGTGCCAACGGAATCGTGCAAAATGTGCATGAATAATCACATCCATCCTGAACTTTTAGGAATGTACGCGTGCGATCACCTATGGAGTAAGCCGATACAAATTGATTGGTTTCATCGATTGGACCATTATAAACAATTGTTTTTTCTTGTTTGGTTAAATCGTTAATATGTTCAATGATGTTAAATTTTTCAGCAGCACCTAACACCATGTCTACCCCTGGAATCTCCGCAATCTCCTTTGGTTTTAGCTGCGCATAACAGCCAACAATCGTAATATAGGCATTGGGAGAGTGCTTTAAAGCTTCCTTAACTACTTTTCTACACTTCTTGTCAGCATTGTCCGTTACCGAACATGTATTGATTACATAAACGTCCGCACGACTATTGAACGCTGTGGTATCATAGCCCGCATCTTTAAATAAACGTCCAATGGATGATGTCTCCGAATAATTCAGTTTACATCCAAGTGTATAAAAAGCTACTTTTTTATTCTCCATAATATTTTGCAAAATTACATTTTTTTTCAGTAACCCCTCTTATCATTTTAAGTTTTGACTTTCTCGTTATAAGGATTTTCCTTAGTTTTGACTATCTTGAAAAGGCTGAATACATTGAGGGATTTAAATTTTCTAGCTAAAAACATACATAACATAGATAGGACATGATTTAGATGTATCTCGATAGAAAGACATTTAAATTTCATCCGAAGTCACAGTACTTTTGATAGGCGGTATCAGTAGCTCCGGTTATGATGAATCAGAAGCAAGACACTTAAAATATCCTACGTATTACAGAAGCATTCAAAAAACCCTGAAATTAAATACTTAATAAATAAAACTTACAAATGAAACAATATTTAGATTTACTCAGACATGTATATACGAATGGTGTTGTCAAAACAGATCGTACGGGGACAGGTACCAAAAGTGTCTTTGGGTATCAGATGCGTTTCAACCTTCAGGAAGGATTCCCCTTGGTAACAACGAAGAAATTACACCTGAGATCCATTATTCATGAGTTGATCTGGTTTCTGAAAGGTGAAACCAATATTCAGTATTTGAAAGAAAATGGAGTAAGTATCTGGGACGAATGGGCTGACGAACAGGGAAACTTGGGTCCCGTTTATGGTTCACAATGGCGTTCTTGGCCAACGCCAGATGGCCGTCATATTGATCAGATTACACAGGTCATCAACCAGCTTAAAAATTCTCCTGATTCACGTCGTATTATTGTATCGGCATGGAATGTCGCTGAAATAGAGCATATGGCTTTACCTCCTTGCCATGCTTTCTTTCAATTTTATGTCGCCCCAGCACAACCTGAGAAGGGCATTTTGAAACCGCAATTATCCTGTCAACTTTATCAACGCAGTGCCGACATATTTTTAGGAGTACCTTTCAATATTGCATCTTATGCATTGCTGACAATGATGGTAGCACAAGTATGTGACATGGAAGCCGCTGAATTTATCCACACTTTGGGCGATGCACATATCTACAGCAATCACTTTGAGCAAACGGAATTACAACTGAGCCGTGATCCCAAGCCTCTGCCACAAATGAAGATAAACCCCGCTGTAAAAGATATTTTTGATTTCAAATTCGAAGATTTCGAATTGCTGAATTACGAATCTCATGCACATATAAAAGCACCTGTTGCAGTTTAAGAATAATGAAGGATCGTGCAACAGTAGTATTTTAGAAATCGACAAACTTTACACAAGACAAAGATGAATAACCCAACGATAACGTTGATCGTAGCCGCTTCGGAAAACAATGCGATCGGTATCAATAATCAGATGCCGTGGCATTTACCCAATGACTTCAAATATTTTAAAAGGAATACCATTGCGCATTCTGTACTGATGGGCAGAAAAACTTTTGATGCTATCGGCAAGCCATTGCCTGACCGGAGAAATATCGTCATCACACGTAACGCAAATTTTCAGGGAGAAGATATTGATGTTGCAAATAGTATCCAAGAAGCACTTTTATATTGTCGTGATGAACGTGAGGTATTTATCATTGGTGGAGCAAACATCTATCAACAAGCCCTACCCCTTGCGAATAAAGTGCTGTTAACTCGTGTACATACACATATCGAAGGTGATGCTTTTTTTCCGGAACTACCCGCTGAAGAATGGGAATTAGTGTCTGCAGATCCGCATCAGGCTGATGATAGACATGTGTTCAATTATACTTTTGAAGTGTATACAAGAAAATAGTTCTATACCATGAATAAACTGAACTTGCAATTGAATAAGATCATGAAGTATCGTATCATGTATGCGATAGGCATTTTTATTTTTGCTTTGTTGACTTCAACACAAGCATTCGCACAGTTCCTTCCACCAACCACTATACGTACACCTTATGGAAATGTTACTACGCCAGGCTCGTATACCCCTCGGATATATTCTTTTAACAATGCATACAGTAGTAAATTCACATTTTTTATCGTTTTAAAAAACGACAGTACTATTGTTGCAAATACTAAAATAAAATTTCGTTCAAAAGACAAACCTAGCGAGCTGTCTTGGAAAGAACACGGTAAAAAATACGTAGTAACCCCCGACCAAACAAAAGAAATCTATCGCGTAGACGTGAAGAGAAATAAAATCAGCGGCATTCCACAGGATAGCTGCTGGTTGTTTTTAATCGACACAGCAAGAACTGATAAAAAAATCAAGCTTTATAGTATGACTTCGGATATATCAAGTCCTACAATTTCTCATTTTAAATTAGATAAAATGGATGATATTCTTCCACTCCAAAAAAGCAAATTAGAGCCTTACGTTCAGGAAAATGAAAAAGCAAAGAAGCTGGTCTTAAAAAATCAGTTGTTAAAAGCTATTGAGGAAATGAATAAATAATGGCATGGAAGAACGAAAACTCAAATTCGCACAGCCAACTTTAATCCAACTGATTGATGTACTTGAATAGTTGAACTATAATTTACTACAAAAATGCATAGCTATTTATTGTTAATTTTTATACTGCTCATGTCGAACACCTATGCTCAAAAGATGGATACAATATATTTGGAGCAATTACTTCAGCGTCATCCAGATTTATTCCAACAGATCTTAAATCACCCGACTAAACATGAGGTACAGATTCTGTATACACAAATTGATCGTGATCAGTCTAATATCCCACACTTCAAATCCTATAGTTACCGACTTAATCCCCACTGGTATTTTTATCCGGCAAGTACCGTAAAACTTCCTACAGCGATTCTAGCGCTGGAAAAACTGAATGATCTGCATATAGAAGGACTAACAAAAGAGACTCCGCTGCGCATCGATTCTGCTTTTGAAAAACAGACAAAAGTATCTATCGACGAATCAGCAGCAAATGGCCTTCCTTCGATCGCCCAATATATCAAAAAAATATTGTTGACAAGCGATAATGACGCTCAGAATAGACTGTACGAATTTATTGGCCGAGCGGAATTAAATAGAAAGCTCAAAAAACACGGAGTAAAATACAGTCGAATTGTCAACCGTCTTGCCATAGGCGACAAAGGAATTTGGGCCAAACATACCAACCCTTTCATCTTCTATAAAGGCGACAAAACAGTCTATCAGCAGGATGCACAATTCGACCCGAAGAACTACGACATCAAGTTAGCCAATACACTTCAAGGAAAAGGCTACATGAATGATAAAGACGAGCTCGTTCATGAACCCTGGAGTTTTGAAGGGCTAAATGTTTATGCACTCCAGGATCAACAGCACATTCTGAAGAAATTATTATTCCCCGAAGCATTCAAAAGCAAGGACAGATTTAATCTTAAGGAAGAGGATTATAAGCTACTCTATGATTATATGTCACGTTATCCGTTTGAATCGGATTTCCCAAAATATGATACGACAGCATTCTGGCCAACCTATAGTAAATTGCTTTTCTATGGCCGCGAAAAAAACGCAAAGCTAGCCCCCAATGTTCGTATCTTCAACAAATATGGTGACTCCTATGGTTATAATATTGACAATGCGTATATCGTAGATTTTGAACACGGCATTGAGTTTCTCCTTGCCGTCGTAGTCCAATCTAATGAAAATGGTATCTATAACGACGGTATTTATGAATATGAGACAGTAACCTATCCATTTTTGAAAAATATCGGGCAGCTTATCTATCAGGAAGAATTAAAAAGAACAAAAAAATTCAAACCCGATTTATCCAAGTTTGATTTCAGAAAATAATAGAAAAACGGCTTTCAGATTTGAAAGCCGTTTTTCTATGCTATATATTCTTGTTCCTGATTGAGCCAGGGATATTCATTTTTATGCAACCAAAAATAGTAGGGTATTAATAACATACCTTCTACTGGGATTCTTATACTACCGGAATTTATAAGGCTATCGAAGATAAGAATGATATAAAAAATCACACTTATTAATACATCTGTTTTCCCAAACCAGATTGCTTTTTCCTTCTCAAACCACAACATGTAAGCTACCACGGCCTTGAACAGTATCATTAAATTAGATAGAATAACGACCGGACTTTTGAAATTTACAACTTCAAACCGCCACTGGTACATTCCGAGAATAACTGCCTCGCCCTGAACGAAAGACAATAACATTAACAGAATCAAAAAAAACGCATTGATTGTAACTATCCAGCAAAATAGCTTCATCCACCAGGGCATTAGACTTTTGCGTTCGATCTTGCCAATCCCCCAATTTTCGGTTTTCTCAAAAAGATCCGACGCCATATTAATCTCTTTGCAAAGCGCTTTCGATCAATTCTCCATAAAAGTCACCTTCTTTCATACCAAAAGCACGAACCTGTTGTGGAATAAAACTTTGTGCTGTCTGCCCTGGGATTGTATTGATTTCGATGAAATAAAAATGATCGGTCCCATTTTCCAGAAAGAAGTCCACACGCACCATGCCTTTACAATTTAGTCTGATATAAATTTCCTTCAGGATGCGGGCAGCACGCTCTTGTTGTTCTACTGTCAGATCTGCCGGTGTAATCTCCTCCGTCAAGCCTGGAACATACTTCGCTTCAAAATCAAAAAATTCACGTGTCGTGCGAACCTCTGTTGCAGGCAATACAACCAATTCACCTTCCGCGTTACGGAAAATTCCTTCAGAAAATTCACGTCCGGTTACAAATTCTTCGACAATAACCTGTTTACCTGTATTTTCAGCATCGAAAGCCTTATCAATAGCTTCCTGTAACTGAGCCGGTTCTTTAACTTTGGTCATTCCAATACTGCTTCCACCAGCATTTGGCTTCACAAAATACGGGAGAGAAAGACTCTTTTCGACCGCATTCACGGCTTCTGCCCGTTGCGTTTCAAATAACAGAACAGATTTGGCAAGATACAATTCCGGAATATCACTTAAGATTGCCTTCGTATACCCCTTGTTCATCGTCAACGCGGATGTCAATGCATCACAGGAAGTATAAGGAATATCCAACAAATCAAAATAACTCTGCAGCCTTCCATCCTCTCCAGGAACCCCATGAACCATAATAAAGGCTAGGTCAAAATTTATTGTTTCTCCATTTAAAGGTAGAGTAAAGCTTTCACGCAGAATAGGATACTCTTGACCATCTTTATCCGTATAAAACCATGCATCTTTTGATATCGTAATCAGGTACACATCATATTTGTTATGATCAAGTTGGGAATTAACAAAGGCAGAACTTTTAAAAGAAACTTCCGCCTCCCCTGTATAACCTCCAGTTATTAATGCTATTTTTGCTTTCATAAATTTTAGCGATTCGAATAGCAAATATAATTTGCTATACACGGAAAAACGAATAATTTTGTGAGGAATAATTTTATT
>JAITLV010000261.1 GCA_031277685.1 Sphingobacterium sp.
CGGGATTTCAAAAAAGCATTTACCATGACTCCACAACGATGGTTAACGCATAAACGTTTGGAACTTGCCTATTATCAGCTTACCGAAAAGAAAAAAAAACCACTGGAAGTTTGCTATGAGGTAGGATTTGAAAACCTTTCTCATTTTTCATCTGCCTTTAAGAAGCAGTTTGGGTTTGCACCAAGTCTGCTAAAAAGTAGACTCTGACATTAAAATAAAATTTCTGTAAACTCTTCGGCAAACTTTTCAAAGCTTGAAGCTCCAGCAAGAATTCCTTGTTTTTCTTTGAAATAATCTTTCAATAACCCACCATTCCTTAAAGTGATCCCCATGTCTAAGTTATAAGTATGTGCCATTTCTGGGGTCTTTCCCTGCTTGAGCAGATTTTCAGACAACACTTGATCTGTAAATTCAATCCATTTCAGATCAGGAGATTTTGTACCCCTTCCCAATATGTTGGTAATTTCATATCCTGTAATTTCGGCACTCACTGCGTAGGCACTGGATTTTCCACTGAAATTATTGTTATGTAAAGCTTCAAATATTACTTGCGCAATATCATGGGAATGAGAAAGAGCCAAAATAATTTTTCCACCAAAATTATTTCCAATAATATGCTGTTGTCGAATCATATCAGCTGCTCCATAAAAATTAGAATAAAACAATCCGGGGCGTAGATGTAATACATTTGTTCCTTGAATTGAATTAAACTCTTTTTCGTTATGGAAGTTGGCTCCAGCAGGCCCCGGTCCATCCGCAAGATGTGCACCAATACCACTTAAGTTTACCACATAAGGAATATTGTTTTCAATAATGGCCCGAACATATCCTGATCCAACTTTTATGATTTCTCCAGCTGTCTCATAACTTGGCGGGATCATTTTATAGACTGCATCTGCATTTTTGAATGCCCAGCCAATAAACCTATCATCATCCAGTTTTCCCACAACCGCTGTGGCACCAAGTTTTTGGATTTGCTCTACACTTTCTTCTTGTGATGTAATAACGGAGACATTATGTACTACTCCAACTAATTTTTCTGTCAGAATTTTACTTATGTTCCCTAGCGACCCAGTAACTGTAATCTTCATATTTTCAATAATTTAAATCTATTGTACAAATCTATATTAATACATACTTTTGTACAAGTACTAACCCCTTAGTAGGTATAAAATGACACCAATAAAGAAGACCTCCGTTATACAGGAAAATAAGAAAAATGCACATGTATTATGTCCAGTAACTTTTGTGATGGAAAAAATTGGCGGCTATTGGAAGCCGATCATTATGTTTAATCTTTTGTCTGGTACAAAGAGATACAGTGAGCTTAAAAGGTCGATTGATACCATTACAGAAAAAGTCCTGATCCAACAGTTGAAACAACTGGAGAATGATGGGTTGGTAATCAGGAAATCCAGACCAGTTGTCCCGCCCCATGTTACCTATGAATTATCAAAAGCTGGGAAAGATTTATATCCTGTACTTCGTGAAATGGCAGTCTGGGCTACACAGCATGGAGAATGTCATCAATCACAATTCAGCAAGCAAATGGAAGATTTACCTAAACGTAATTGAAGATAATATTAACATTTTCATTTAGAAAAAAACTTACTAAATTCGCAATGAAGACCTATCAACTTCGTTTTAATAAATGAAGAAAAACTCCTGCTATTCTCTTTTGGTTTTGGTAAAATTTGGAAAAATAGGGTACTTACAATAATGTCTTAAGTAAAATGAAAGATTATTAAAACTGAAATACTTCCCATAAATGAACCTATATGAATAATATGAAGAATACTCTTTTAGTATTGGATCTAGACGAGACATTGCTTTACGCTACAAAAGATAAGCTGATAAAGCAGGAAGACTTTGTTGCAGGGCCGTATTATGTATATATCCGTCCAAATTTAGACTATTTTTTATCAGAGATGGCTGAAGAATTTAAAATGGCCATTTGGAGCTCTGCCGATGATGCTTACGTGCAAGAACTTGTTGATAAAATCAAACCAGCCACTATTGATTTTGAGTTTATCTGGGGAAGATCCCGCACAACAAGAAAACGGAAAATTGTAACAGATGAATACTATTACGTTAAAAGGCTGTCCAAAGTGAAACGAAAGGGCTTCTTATTGGAAAGAACGCTTATAATAGATGATACTGCTGACAAATCAATGTTGAACTATGGTAATGCAATCCAAATAACTGAATTCACAGGAAATGCTGACGATGATGAGTTACTCCTTTTGGCTTCTTATTTAAAGAAATTTAGAAATGTTGAAAATGTCCGACAAATGGATAAAAGATATTGGAGGAATCAAGATAAGTCTATTTAAATCATTTTTAGTATTTTTCTATTTAAATCTCTACTGTGCAAACAACCATACAAGAATATAGGGAGTTTTTAAAAGATCTCTTCAAGAAACTGAAGCTCAGAGTTCCTATTTTTTATAACTGTGAGTTTGAGCATGGATTTGATTTACAAGTTGCTGAAACCAATACAGAAAAGTACTTTTAGAAAGAAATTAGGCGTGTTAGACAATATTAGAATATGCTAAAAAAGGCTAAATAATAGTTATTATGTTTCCAACAGATCATGAATTTACAATGCTATATGCAATATACATTCTCCTATTTTGCTATATAATATATCGAATTTTAGGAGCTGACAAAGGAGAAAAAGTTCGACTGATATTCATAATGACTATTAGCCTTGTACTTAATATTTTTTTATATGTAGACCCTACTAATTTTCAAGGTGGAGCATCGTTAGGTGTGCTGTTTTACTCATTAATTATATGTTTCTTAACCACCCTAGTAACGGTTGTCAATTGTGTTTTTTCAAATTGGAAAAAGAAAACTTAGCCATTATAGTCATGGAAAAAGAAAAACAAGATTACATCATAAACTATTACCTTCATTTGATGTCTCCAAAAGAAAAACTCGCTTATAAACATGCGCATTCACTTTTAAAGATAGATCAAAATGTGGATATTGATAAAATAAAGAGAGTTTACTTTAAAGCCGGATGGCTTACCAAAGACGAAAATACACTAAGTTTATTGAATAATGGCCTAGAGAAATTTAATGAAGATACAGCAACCCGTATTATGCGTGATCATGCTGCTGAAGTTTTTTTTAATTACTGTCCCCATTGTGGGAAGCTAGCCAGAACTCCAACAGCAAAACAATGTCGTTTTTGCTATTACGACTGGCATTGAATTCACTAACTTAATCTATAATGAAAATCCACATCGTTAGCGACCTACATAGAGAATTTGGATACAACGATATCAATCTGAATTTAGCAGATATACTTGTATTGGCTGGAGATACTGATCTAGGTGTAAAAGGGATCAGCTGGCCCAAATCACTTTCATTGGATATACCAATCATTTATGTGCTAGGCAATATGAATATTACACTTCTGTAAACTATAAAGTCGGCAACACCGAAATTATATGCAGTCCTTACGGCTATATCAGTGAACCGCACAATGGATTTAATAGTAGTCTTATCATTGACGTATAAAAAAACAATGAGAAAGCAACAAATAGAAATACTATTGCCGGGAAAAGTTAATCAATTTCCATATCCGATAAATACATCCACAACGAAAAAAAGACGTTGAAGCGATGACGGATTTTGAGGAACTTAGTCTGATGATCGAAACTAGGCAATCAGACAAAAACTAGGGCTTTGTAGACGATAGCCGTAAGATATCAAAATATGGTATAAAACTCTATCGGTAAAAGATGACTCAGGAAATATTACACCTAATAAAAATATGGGAGAGTGTACACCGACAGACTATGGGGAAACTCTTCAAGAGTCCGATTTAATCTTCACGGTTCAAACTTGAAAGCGCAAATCTTTAAATAATAAAAAAAGAAGTGTCTGATCTAATTCAGACACTTCAAAATAGGTGGAGTAATCTCCTTAACCAAAATAGTCACAAACAAACCATTTAGTAAATGATATAAAGCGATATTGCGATTATAGCACTAAAAAGAAGCAAATAGCCCCCATTTGAGCACAGCCTATTTGGGGTCAGAAATATTACAGTTCAAATTCTGGTTCATTTGGATTACTCTG
>JAITLV010000316.1 GCA_031277685.1 Sphingobacterium sp.
TATAAAATTTTGTCTACAAGCGTAGTTTTACCGTGGTCGACGTGAGCGATGATCGCAATGTTTCTAATGTTTTGCATTGAGCAAGAATATTTTTATAAAATTTTAGGGTGCAAAGATAATCATTTTGCACCATAAAATTTATAACTATGTGTATTTTATTTAATTACACCTAATTCTTTACCTACTTTGGTAAAGGCGGCGATTGCTTTATCCAGGTGTGCAAGCTCATGTCCAGCTGAAATCTGCACACGGATACGAGCTTTTCCCTGTGGCACAACAGGATAGTAGAAACCAATCACATAGATTCCCTCGTCCAACATCTTGGATGCAAACTCCTGCGCAAGTTTCGCGTCGTAAAGCATCACAGGCACGATTGGGTGGAAACCTGGCTTGATATCAAATCCAGCTTCTGTCATTTTTTCACGGAAATATTTAGTGTTAGACTCCAGCTTATCACGCAACGTTGTTGTCTCACTTAACATATCCAATACCGCAACAGAAGCTCCGGCAATCGCTGGTGCCAATGTATTTGAAAATAAATATGGACGTGAGCGTTGACGTAACAAATCAATAATTTCCTTTTTACCTGAAGTGAAACCTCCGGAAGCTCCGCCAAGAGCTTTACCAAGTGTGCCCGTAATGATATCCACGCGATCGATCACATTGAAAAGTTCATGTGTACCACGGCCTGTAGCACCGATAAAACCTGTACAATGAGATTCATCAATCATCACCAAAGCTTGATATTTATCCGCAAGATCACAGATCTTGTCCAATGGAGCTACCGATCCGTCCATAGAGAACGCGCCATCGGTAACAATAATTTTATGTCTTGCTCCGGATGCTGCCTGTAATTGCGCCTCCAAATCGGCCATGTCGGCATTTTTATAACGGAAACGTTGTGCTTTACATAAACGTACACCATCTATGATCGAAGCATGGTTCAACTCATCTGAAATTATAGCATCTTCCGCTCCAAACAATGGCTCGAAAACCCCACCATTGGCATCAAACGCAGCAGCATATAAAATAGTATCTTCAGTCCCCAAGAACTGAGAAATCTTAGCTTCCAATTCTTTATGCACATCCTGCGTACCACAGATAAAACGCACGGAGGACATTCCATAACCGTGTGTATCAATCGCTTGCTTAGCCGCTTCGATTACTGTTGGGTGCGAAGAAAGTCCTAAATAATTGTTTGCACAAAAATTGACAACTTCTTGTCCAGTGCTCACTTTAATATCTGCTCCCTGAGGAGTAACGATAACCCGCTCCTGTTTATACAATCCCGCTTCTTTGATTGCTTCCAATTCCTTTTGTAAAACTGGTTGTAATGTATTGTACATAATTTGAATTTATTTTTTTATACAATATTACAGTTTTTCTTTGGTGGAAGCAGCCTGTTTATTGAGAATTCACCTCAAATCAATGTTTTGATAACATTAAACCGTTTGCACAATTTTCCTTTGATCCTTCTTTTCGTTCAAATACCACAGTAAAGTCAAACGCTGGTGGGCACAACAGGATGACGCTCTCTTCCTCTGCATACCTTATCCGTATGAGCTAGCCGGGTGATATTAGCTATTATAAATCTTAAATATGAGCTAAAAAATACAGTAATCGCTACAGATCGAGCACCTGTAATCTAATATAGGTAAGCTAAATTTTGCCTTATTCGTAACGCAGGGCATCCACGGGATCCAACTTAGAGGCTTTTGATGCTGGATAATAACCGGACAACATCCCCACCAAACCGCAAACAGCGAACCCGAGAATAATGGCTGCCCAAGGTATGATAAAAGATGTCCCTAATTGAAGCGCCAATAAATTACCGATCAGGATACCAATAAATATACCTGCAACACCGCCCATCATACAGATGACAATCGCCTCCATTAGAAATTGCTTACGTATCACACTAGGTGTGGCACCTATTGCCTTGCGAATACCAATCTCACGTGTCCTTTCGGTAACCGAGACCAACATAATATTCATCAATCCGATGGAAGCCCCCACAAGAGTAATAAAGGCTATCACCACAGCACCCAAGGTAACCATCGCCATATTCTGCATCAACATCTGCGCCACAGCATCGGATTTGGTGATCTCAAAATCATTACTTTGCCTAGCCGATAAGCCTCGGATATTCCGAAATACAATAGAAGCCTCACCAATAGCCGCTTCTAAGCGTAAAGGATCATTAGACGATACCGTGATGACATATGAAGGTTCCACCACCTGCATGACAGACCTTGCTTTTACTAGCGGTATAAAACAAGCCCTATCCCCACCCATACCAGCCGAAGATCCCTTACTTTTCAGTACACCAACAACCTGATAACGGATATTATTGACTGTGATAAACTGCCCAATGGGATCTATAATTTCGCCAAAAAGCATTTTACTGACCTCGCTACCAATAATAATCACAGCCCCCCCAGTCTCAACATCCCTGATAGAAAAATTACGCCCCTCACTGACAATATATCCAGAAGTTTGAAGATAATTTTCATCAGTTCCAATAAGACCAATATTAGGATTAGTTTTTTTTGATTGAAATTTTGCGGTCGAATTCCAGGTCACATTGGCACTGATGGATGTCGTTGCGTTAAAATGAAAATTCTGCTTAAACCGGGCCGCTTGGGCATAAGTTATATTCGCAAACACCTTAGATCGCGTCCCACCTGTACCAATCTGAACGTTTATACCCCGATTTCGGATATTGAACGAATTGGAGCCCATGGAAGAGAAAGAATCCGTAAGCGAATTTTTCATGGCATCGATGGATGTCAATACCCCAATCAAAGCCATCATCCCGATCGCAATAATTAACGCCGTTAAAAATGTCCGAAGTTTGTTGCCCACAATAGATTGCAGCGCAAGCTTCACGTTTTCAACATAAGACATTTTTACGGACATACAGCGATTATTATAATTTGCAGATGAAAATACTGTTATTCCTCCATAAAACCAAAAGGCAATTTATGCTAATAAGATAAATTGCCTTTTTATAACAGATTATTGCCATCAAGAAGGTCCGCTTTGATTTGCTATAGTTCTTCCATACAAATAGCTACTGCTATCACTTAATATGTATTAATTGATCTAATATGTATTAATTGATCCGTTTCCAGGTCTCTGTCCTTCCCAGCAAACTCACACCGACATAACCACGAATATCGAGTTTATCACCTTTTAAAGTCATTTTACAGCTGTACGTCTTCCCTGTCTTGGGATCATAGATTTTCCCATCTTCGTACGTATTGCCATCTTTCGAAAAATTGGTCAGGATTTCCAATCCCTGGACAGCTCTACTCTGCAGCCCCTTATCCGGGTTTTTCACATCTTTCTTGGGCTGTCCGGATTCATTATTTGGAAATTTAAGCCAATAAAGCTTACCAAAAAATTTATCTCCTTTTTTATAAATTTCCACACGGCCCTCACCGCTTGGGTTTTCCCATTTTCCGATGATCGGATCTGTTTGCGCAAACAATGTTACTGTAACAAGCAACATAATGAATGACATCATAATTTTCTTCATTGGTCTACTATTTATAAGTTATTACTAAAAAACGATCGCAATTATCTCCTTTATTGATAGAAATAAATATACAAAATATTTACTATGCTCGCATACATTTATTGCGTGTCATCTTAATTTATTAAATAGACACACATAGTTCTTTACGGTTTAAATCATAGCTTGATTTTAATCCGAATTCAAAAAAAAATAACTGTATAGACCTGAAGCAAGGTAATGTGCTCCAAACCATCCTTAGATCAAAAAAATGAAGCGTAATAACCCTGAAACAAACTAAACTTTGGCATCGCGTTTGCACGATAGTTATTATATTATTACTTTATTCACGGTTTATAAATTAGCACATATTATGAAATTTATTATTAGTCTCTTACTCACCGGAGTTGTTGTCGCAGTCGCCTGCTGGCTTATACCTGGTGCAAGAGTTGCAGGTTTTGGCTGGGCTATTGTGACAGGATTGGTGATCGGATTCGTCAACGCGACAGTAGGTTCTATTTTAAGATTGTTCACATTTCCATTAAACTGGCTTACGCTAGGGTTAGTTTCATTTATTATTACAGTTTTGATGGTCCTGTTATCCGACTCCTTGCTCGGTTCCAAATTTGATGTGGACGGATTTTGGACGGCAGCGTTGTTTGCTATTGTCGTCGCTATTTTAGAAATGATCATTGGAAGTACCACCTCAAAAGATTAAAATTATATTTATCACGTATATAAAGGCTGTTTTTCGATATGGGGAAACAGCCTTTTCTATAAGATCGTTAAGAATAGTCACTATTCGGAATAACTAAATTTACTGTGGTGCTTTTGCACCATTTTTAATTCCCTTGCCTCGCTTTTTAAGCTTAAAATAGGTAAATTTAAATTATTTAACAGATCCCTCGATATATGTGCGAATACAATCACGAGCATAGTCATACAGAAAAAGAGATCCCTTGGTGGGTATCACAACGCAAACTCCTTATTGGACTCATCCTCTTGATCACCTTGCTGATCCTCAAATATGCCTTCAAAATCACCCTGCCTTTTTATGCCGCTTTAGTTTTAAATGGCACGGCTTACCTTCTGGCCGGCATTCCCGTTCTCCAGATGGCTTTTCGAAAGGCAAAACATGGCGATTTCTTTAATGAATTTTTTCTGATGAGCATTGCAACTTTGGGCGCCTTCGCCATACAGGAATTTGAAGAAGGGGTTGCTGTAATGGTATTTTATCAGATCGGCGAATGGTTTCAGGATTCAGCAGTGGACAATGCGAAAAAATCCATTAAATCACTCTTAGATATCCGTCCGGATAGAGTCACGGTGTTACGTGAAGGAAAACAAATGACTGTCAATCCCAAAACTGTCGAAATCGGTGAAATCATCGTTGTTAAAGCAGGTGAAAAAGTGGCTTTGGACGGAAAACTGATGAGCGAACGGGCAGCATTCAATACCGCAGCGCTAACCGGTGAAAGCAGACCAGATACGAAATATAAGGGGGAAACTGTCTTTGCAGGCATGATAAACCTTGAAACGGTTTCTGAAATCAGTGTAAACAGTTCATTTCAGGACAGCAAATTGAGTAAGATATTGGAGATGGTACAAGATGCTACGGCACGCAAATCCAAAACACAACTATTTATCTCAAAGTTTGCAAAAATCTATGTCCCTATTATCTTCGCATTGGCACTTCTCGTCCTTATCGTACCTTTCTTCATCGTCAGTGACTATATTTTTAGAGAATGGTTTTATCGCAGTTTGGTATTTTTGGTGATCAGTTGTCCTTGCGCCCTAGTAGTTTCAATCCCTCTTGGTTACTTCGGCGGCATTGGCCTGGCTTCCCGTAATGGCATACTATTCAAAGGGGGCAATTTCCTGGATGCCGTCACCACTGTAGACACCATTGTCATGGATAAAACGGGAACCCTCACAGAAGGTGTGTTTGAAGTGAAAGAAATCCATGCTGTCAACGGAAACTCAACGGAATTGTTGGATTATGCCCAAGCCATTGAATCGAATTCTACCCATCCAATCGCAAAGGCAATTACCCATTACCATTCAGGCGATGGACCCTTCTTTGCCGAAGGAATCGAGGAAATAGCCGGTCATGGCCTCAAAGCAACAATCAACAATAAAGTTGTTCTCGCTGGCAATAGTAAATTACTGGACAAATTTGCTGTTGACTATCCCAAAGAAATCAGGGAAATTGTGTATTCTATTGTATTGATAGCCATAGACAATCAATTCGCCGGCTATATTACAGTTGCGGATAGGAATAAATCGGATGCAAAAGAAGTCATCGCAGCTATGCGGGCACAAGGCTTATATACCGTTATGCTATCAGGAGATAAAAAAGCCGTAGTAGATGAGGTCGCAAAGGAGCTTGGGCTCGACAAAGCCTACGGTGAGCTTTTGCCGGAAGACAAGGTAAGCCACGTACAAACATTAATAGATGAAGGTCGAAAAGTCGCTTTTGCAGGTGATGGTGTCAATGATGCCCCAGTAGTTGCTTTGGCTCAAGTGGGCATAGCAATGGGTGGATTAGGCGCTGATGCCACCATTGAAACAGCAGATATCGTCATCCAGAATGATGAGCCACACAAAATCTTATCAGCAATAAAAATTGGCAAAATTACCCGAAATATTGTCTGGCAGAACGTTATCCTAGCCATGGGTATAAAAATTATTGTATTGATTCTGGGTGCTGGTGGAGTTGCAACACTCTGGGAAGCTGTTATCGCTGATGTCGGGATTGCATTATTGGCCATTTTAAATGCCATTCGTATCCAAAATAAAATGGTATAAGATAAGTAGCTAAAAAAAACAGAAAAATTGCTAAAATACAAACAGCTGCTCTTTTGAGAGCAGCTGTTTGTGATGTCTTACGACGGCGATCAATACTACCTGACCTATATATGTATCTCCCCAATCTTAATCACGCCAAGATTTATAGGTATTGATCAAGCCATTCGTGGAAGAATCGTGACTTGTGATGGCATTGTTATCGCCTAATTCAGGTAGAATCTTATTAGCCAACTGTTTCCCCAGTTCAACGCCCCATTGGTCAAAACTATAAATATTCCAGATCACCCCCTGTACAAAAATCTTGTGTTCATATAATGCGATAAGTCTACCCAATGTCCGCGGAGTCATTTTCTTTAATAAAATGGAATTCGTCGGGCGATTTCCTTCAAACACCTTATATGCCTTCAATTCTGCAATCTCTTCCACCGATTTACCAGCTTTTTGCAATTCAGCTACCACTTCTTCTTCTGTCTTACCATTCATCAGAGCCTCTGTCTGTGCAAAGAAATTAGACAATAGAAGCTGATGATGATTGCCGATCGGGTTAAGACTGTTCGCCGGTGCAATAAAATCACAGGGGATCAACTTTGTACCTTGATGGATTAACTGATAAAACGCATGTTGCCCATTTGTTCCAGGTTCGCCCCAAATAATCGGTCCCGTCTGATAGTCAACACGTTCGCCATTGCGATCGATATACTTCCCGTTACTCTCCATATCTCCTTGTTGGAAATATGCCGCAAAACGATGTAAATATTGATCATATGGTAAAATTGCATGGCTTTCAGCTTCAAAGAAATTATTATACCAAATACCGAGCAAAGCCAATATCACCGGAATATTTTCCTCGAAGGTGCTCGTTCTGAAATGTTCATCCGCATCATAAGCTCCCTTTAAAAGCTCCTCGAAATTATCAAATCCGATTGCTAGGCTAATGGAAAGTCCAATTGCCGACCACAGGGAATAACGTCCGCCAACCCAATCCCAAAACTCGAACATATTTTGTGGATCTATACCAAAGGCCGTTACTGCATCAGTGTTTGTGCTCAATGCTGCAAAATGCTTCGCAACATCTGCTTGCCCTGCGCCATTGTTCAGAAACCAGTCCTTGGCGGTGTGTGCATTTGCCATGGTCTCCTGTGTGGTAAACGTCTTGGAGGCAATCAAAAACAATGTTGTCTCTGGATCCACTTTCTTTAGCGTCTCAGCAATGTGTGTACCGTCTACATTAGAAACAAAATGCACATTCAACCGTGTCTTGTAAGCTTTTAAAGCTTCCGTTACCATAACAGGGCCCAAATCTGAACCGCCAATACCGATATTGACAACATCGGTAATCGCTTTCCCTTTATAACCTTTCCATTCACCGGATAGCACCTTTTCTGTAAATGCTTTTACCTGAGCCAGCACAGCTTTAACATCAGGCATCACATCCTTACCATCGACGAGGACAGGTCGATCAGACTGATTTCTCAATGCGGTATGCAACACGGGTCTGCCTTCTGTCACATTGATTCTTTCGCCAGAAAACATAGCAGCTATCGCTTCTGAAAGATGACATTCTTTTGCTAACTGGATCAACAAAGCCATTGTTTCCTCGTTAACACGATTTTTAGAATAATCTAACAGGATATCCTCAAACAGTATTGAAAATTTTTCAAATCGCTGTGGATCTGCGACAAAAAGTTCGCGCAGGTCCTGTTGATTGATATCAATATAGTGATCTACCAAATATTGGTAGGATTTGGTCGTTGTAAAATTAATTTTTGGAAACATACTGTTTTTATTGAAGTTATTTGTTTTAAATCACCAATAGGAATCGCCCCTATTTTTTCAATGCACGTAGCGTAGATCCCTATATAAGCGTAGATCCCTATATAAAGGTTTATGCTGTTGATGATATCAAAATTAAAAAAAGTATCGAGATATTAGTATTGAGATATGAGATTTTGGTTGTGCAAGCCCTAAGCTTACCAATTGTCTCCATTTTTTTAATTTTCAATTTCTACTTTTTAATTTCTACATTAGCAGATATGACAAAAGAACAAATTCAAGACTTGAGGGATCGTGTTACTTCCCTGAGGAGGCATCTTTGACATTGATGTCCGCAAAGAAGAAATAGAAAGAGATCAAGCCATTACGTTGCAGGCAAACTTTTGGGATGATTCCAAAGCTGCAGAAAAGATACTCTTGGCCATTAAAAACCAGAAAGTATGGACAGATCATTTTGATGAAGTAGCGTCAGCTGTTGAAGACACCTCTGTAATGTATGAGTTTTTTCAATCCGGAGATGCTACAGATAAAGAACTGGACGATCAATATCAGCTTGCGTTGGATAAGGTCGAAGAGCTGGAGTTCAAAAACATGCTCAGTGCCGAGGAAGATCAGTTGGATGCTATCTTACAGATTACAGCTGGTGCTGGCGGTACCGAAAGTTGTGACTGGGCTGCCATGCTGATGCGGATGTATATCATGTGGGGCGAGAAAAATGGGTATAAAGTAACCGAACAGGACTCGCAGGAAGGTGATGTTGCTGGAATCAAAAGTGTTACCCTTCAACTTTCTGGAGACTTTGCCTATGGTTACCTCAAAGGTGAAAACGGTGTACATCGATTGGTCCGTATCTCGCCTTTTGATTCAAATGCAAAAAGACATACCTCATTTGCATCTGTCTATGTCTATCCCTTGATTGATGACAACATCGAAATAGACGTTAAAGATTCTGAGATCGAATGGGACACCTTCCGTTCAGGTGGCGCTGGTGGTCAAAATGTAAATAAAGTGGAGACAGCTGTCCGTCTACACCATAAACCTACGGGTATTATTATCAAAAACCAGGAGACAAGATCACAATTGCAAAATAAGGAAAATGCATTGCGTTTATTAAAATCACAATTGTATGAGATTGAAATGCGCAAACGGCAAGAAGCCACTGCAGCAATCGAAGGAAATAAAAAGAAAATTGAGTGGGGATCCCAGATTCGTAACTATGTCTTACATCCTTATAAATTAATCAAGGATCTACGTACAAATTACGAAACCTCAAATACCCAAGCGGTACTAGACGGAGATCTAAATGATTTTCTGAAAAATTATCTTATGGAATTTGGCGGTTAATTCACTGCAAAAAATACAAAATATTGAAGACGCCCCAAATATGGGCGTCTTCTTTTTTGTCATGCCATCACTGCCTTCTTTCATGCACAGTCTGCCATTGTAATTGTCAATTACTCTTTAAAAAAATCTTAAAAATGTTAAAAAATCTTAAATGTAGACAACATACGCAGGCTAGCAATTTATTGATTAGACAGACAACAATTAACACAAAACAAATTGATTATGAGCAAATTACAATCGTAACAAATGTATCAAGAACGTTACAATTTAAGTATACTGCCAATCTTTGGCACAAAATAAAGGCATGTATTTTGCGTTTATGGATTCGTAATATTTTCATTACAAACAAAAGAACCCTCGGGTCAACAATGAGAATAAAAAGAATGTATATCTAAAAATAGAACGGTTATGAATTACATGAAAGAAGACTCAATCGTATCGAAGCAGATGACCAAACAATGGAAACCTGCAGTATACGAAGTAAATGAAGAAAAACAGCAATCAGAGGTTACAGCAAGCAAAGTAGAAGAAAGCAACTTTGGTCCAAGAGAATACAGTATTTTTGGCGCGACCTTTTTCATATTATTTGCATCGGTCTTTGGTGTATATATGCTCCAACCAGATTTTGATGCCCTACGTTTTCAACGATTAGATAGTATAGGCGGCACATTTTTACTGGGACTAGGTATATTTCTTGCAGCTGTCGCTATAAGCTTTTTGATATTTTTGATTGTACTTCATCGTAAATACAAACCGATTGCATCTGTTTCAGACGAAGAACTTCCAACCTGTACGATTATAGTGCCGGCTTATAATGAAGGACAATTGGTCTATGATACACTTCATAGTTTGGCTAGCAGTGATTATCCGGAGAAAAAACTTCAAATTATTGCTATTGATGACGGTAGTAAGGACAACACATTTGCTTGGATACAACGTGCCAAGATGGAATTGGGTGATCGTATAGAAATATATCAACAGCCCAAAAATATGGGCAAACGCCATGCACTATATCGTGGATTCAAATTGGGTACAGGGGAAGTGTTTATTACAGTAGATAGTGACTCTGTGGTCAACAAAGATACCATCCGTAATATGGCCACTCCTTTTGTGACCAATAAGGAATGTGGAGCTGTGGCTGGTAATGTACGTGTACTAAATAATAAAAAGGCGATTATCCCACGTATGTTAAATGTAAGTTTCGTATTTAGTTTTGAATTTGTTCGTTCGGCTCAAAGTATGCTAGGAACGGTAATGTGTACTCCCGGAGCGTTATCTGGATACCGGAGAGATGCTGTTATGAACTGTTTAGAAGATTGGATTCACCAGACATTTATGGGGCAGCCATCAGATATCGGAGAAGATCGTGCCATGACGAATATGATTTTGAAACAAGGATATCATGTATTATTCCAATCGAATGCCATGGTCTATACTGATACACCAGTTCGTTACAAAAACTTGTATAAAATGTTTATTCGTTGGGAGCGAAGTAATGTGCGTGAAAATATTATGATGAGCCAATTTGCTTTTAAAAATTTCCGTAAAGGACCAAAATGGGGTGCCCGTATCCTATTGATTATGCAATGGAAAAAAGTATTGCTTTCTTATCCCATGATGCTATTGATGTTGTGGACGGTATTCCATTATCCATTGATGTTCTTAAGTTCAACTTTGGTCGGAATCCTTATTTTCTCAAGTATTCAAGCGTATTTCTTTGCATCCAAAAATTCCAACGCCAAAGAAGCATTCTGGGCATATAGCTATAGTATTTTCTACGCTTTTAGCTTATTCTGGATCACGCCGTACGCTATTGCTACAGCTGGACGTAGCGGTTGGTTGACAAGAGGGTAATTCAACGTAAAGAACGTATCTTTACTTTAAATATAAATATGACAGATTTTCAGATAAAAAAAATTGCCATTATTGGTCAGGGATATGTGGGATTGCCTTTAGCGATAGCTTTCTCTGAATTCTTTCCAGTGATCGGCTTCGATATAAATAATTCACGTATCGAGGAACTTAAGGCTGGTATAGACCGTACCCTCGAAACAGATAGCGATGAGCTATTGCAGGCACGGAATCTATTTACTGTGTCGGAACAGCGAAAGGGCTATGATGCCAGTTCAACCGTTCAAGATATTGCAGACGCAAATGTATTCATTGTGACTGTTCCGACACCTATCGATCGTTACAACTCACCGGATTTATCACCACTTTTGGCAGCTTCCAAAATGATTGGAGAAATACTAAAAGTTGGAGATCTGGTAATTTATGAATCCACAGTTTATCCAGGCTGTACTGAAGAGGAATGTGTTCCGGTCCTAGAAAAAATTTCGGGTCTAAAATTTAATCAGGATTTCTTTGTTGGCTACTCTCCAGAACGGATAAATCCAGGAGACAAAGTTAATTCTTTGCAAAAGGTAATGAAAGTAACCTCCGGAAGTACTTCTGAAGCAGGGCTTGTTATAGATGGTTTATATAAAAAAATTATTCATGCAGGTACACATTTAGCCCCCTCAATCAAGGTCGCAGAAGCAGCAAAAGTCATTGAAAATGCACAACGTGATGTCAATATCTCTTTTATGAATGAACTCGCTTTGATCTTTGACCGTGTTGGTATAGATACACAAGATGTGCTCGATGCTGCTGGAACAAAATATAATTTTCTTCGTTTCAAACCAGGTTTAGTTGGAGGACATTGTATTTCAGTCGACCCATACTATTTAGCACAAAAAGCAACACAATTGGGTTACCATCCTCATGTTATCTTATCAGGACGAGAAGTTAATGATCAAGTTGCTTCTTTTATCGCCTCCAAAGTCGTTAAATTAATGATACAGAAGAACATTAAATTTGACGGAGCGAAAGCGCTAGTCTTGGGAGTAACTTTTAAAGAAAACTGTCCTGATATCCGTAATAGTAAGGTCATTGATATGATTCACGATCTTAAAGAATTTGGGTTGGAAGTCGATATTTATGATCCTTGGGTAAATGCAGATGAATTAAGAAAACATTTTGGTCTCGAATTATTAGAAAATCTTCCTCAGTCCAGTAATTATGATAGTATCATTCTTGCTGTGGGGCATCGGGAGTTTTTACATCTGGATCTCAAAAATTTAAAAAAGGATCCCTCTGTCGTATTCGACATTAAGGGAATACTAGACCGAAAATTGGTGGACGCACGCTTGTAGTTCCCTCTTTTTGAGACTATTTTCTGACAACATTCTTTTAAAACCGTCAGTTTTCTTCCCAAAATCGGGAGAAGACTGACGGTTTTTGTTATAAATAGAAGTTATGCAATCGTTTGTTTAAAAAAATCGCATCAAATCTTTTGTTTTTAATATTAACTTAACACCACAATTATAAATTTGACCTCATTAAACTCAGGGATATTTAGCACAAATTGCGGTACTTATGGAACAGTTAGACGACAC
>JAITLV010000317.1 GCA_031277685.1 Sphingobacterium sp.
AGAAGGAGCTGTTTCGGCAGGTGGAGCACTTACCACATTCCTCTCATCCTTCCGCATCATAGTTCCTTCGCCCATGAGTAACCAGGCCGGACTAATGTCGGGATGTTTAGACAGTATAGAAACCATGGCATCGGAACTGAGTGCAGTATTTTTCTGCCCTCCCTTAAAGTTTGCGTAGGAAAGTTGCACATCTTTGAAAAATTCGGTTTTACTGATGCCTTTAGTTTCGGCGATCAGCAGCACACGTTCCTTTACATTCACCTATAGGTCCCTTTTAAAAATCGTCGATTATTTACTAATTCTTTAAGGATTCGATCTCCCGCTCCAATGAAGACAATAATCTCTCCAAAGACATAATTGTCTTCTCCTGAGATTTTATTGTGATATTTTGTGAAGCTATAACCTGTCTCAAACTATTGATTACAGAGTTCGTAATTCCCTCCAATTCGGGAGTTAAATAAGTTTCCTCTTCTTCTTTTAATACGAGATTAGGCTTTAGCATATCGCCTTCACCCTTTAGTAACCACTCGGAAGAATATTGCGGATATTTTTCAACAAGATTTATTAGCCATTTAGATTGTATATCAGTTCCATTGGCAAGCGCACGAGTAAAAACCCCTTTACTAGCCCCTATTGTAGCTTCAAAAGCTGAAACGCTCATCCCCTCCCTGTCCGCAACAATCTTAATTCTCTTCAAAACAGAACTCATTACCGAAAATTTTAATATAAAATATTTGTTTTACCGAAAAATAGTTCTTAATTTAGTGTCAACGAAGACAATTATAAACTACTTTACAAACCAAAAAATATATGAAACCAACAAGGCTTTAGATCAGTGCACAGATCGGCATATGCCCAAGTAACAGTTTCATCAACTTTAAAACATATAATCTGATGAAAAATACGCAAAAGAAACTAAAAGCGAAACATTTTCGCTATTTAACTCAAGAATACATCGACGACCCGATGAAATATCTCATTGAGTTCTTTGAAAGCGAAACGTCTATAAGCGATTGGTTAGCGGACCTAAATATGCTAATTAACGCGGCTTCAAACTCAAAGATGAACCCACCACGTTCCTCTTTTGGATATCTCTCAAAAAAATTAATTGAACAAGTAGAACTTGCATATATCATTTTTAGGAAATGTAAACTAAAAACAATAGAACATCCCCTGAAGTTCAATAGAGGTTTTTCAGAATACTGGAATTATATATTATCAAAAGACTCCTGGGCAAGTAATCTTGACATAGCAGCAGACAGCATTAGCCATTTTTTTTCTTATCAGACTTTAAAACAATGGTACAGCATTCTTGATGATTTATGGATAAGTTTAGGAGACAGAGATAACAACTTTTTAGGCAATAACGGTCATCAAATTCTTGCTGTAAAAGAATTCTTACTGCGTCTGGCGGCTTCTCTCGGAAAGATCTATGAAGATGCAATTCTGCCGAATACCCCTGAATCTTATCAGGAAAAAAATGTAAAGAGCGAAATTTCTGAAAATTTAGCGGAAGAAACTCCAACATCTGAAAAAATCAACACATTGACAGGTGAAATAAAGAAAAGTCCACAAAAGACCGAGACCCTCCAAAAAATCAAAAACATTTTGGGAGGAGAAGATCTACAGGACTGGCAAGCCTTCATTAACAGCTTATATATTTCAGCAGAGAGAGACTTTAAAAGCTGGGATAATGCGTTCAAAGTATATATTCCTGAAAGTAGATTTTGGCTATTTACCCAGTCAATAACACTCTTAGATATTTTATACGAGGAAATCTTTTGGTTTGTTGATAGAAATGCAGAAATAGCATTAACTCCACGCCGAGAGGTCTCCTTATATTATATATTCCGGGACAAAAATACAATTGGAAATTTCACAGCTCTATCACTACTGGAAGCGAGTTATCCAGAATACTATCTCATTAAAATGCTATTTACCTATCCAATTTTCGATTGGCGCGACAACCTTACAGACCTCATGCACAGAGGATTCGTATTGGACAAAGGTACTGTAGACTATGGGGACCTGGATATCCCTGAATTCCTCCTCAACTTTCAAAAATTGATTGAGCTCTGCTATCTCCTTACCAATAAAGATGAAATAAAGTATACCAAGGCGATCGCTTAGGAAATTTGTAAAACTAAATACAGCCATTTATTCAACCCATAATATGAATACCGATATTAACCCCATTATCGAGGCAATCCTTCGTGCTGTTGCTGTCGATGAAATTTACCAATGGACTTTTGACCATGATGGAAAAAACTATCAGATGCTACAGATTAATATAGCATCAAATGCCGGAATGCGATATGCGGATCCCCGCGGCATGATTAACAAAATCGTCAAAAACCGCCCATCAGACTTATATATCAAAGTGTGCCTTACGCACGAAGCACAAAAACAACTGGATCTCGGACAGGCTCGCACTTATCTTATCTACCAGCCTGAAAATCGCGTTTATCAAAATCCTGTGCAAGAAATCCCACTGATCTTTCCGAATTATACAGCTATGGAGATTATCGAAAAAACCGGATCATATATCGATAAGAAAAAGGGCAAGATTCGATCTTTTATAGATGGCTACAATTTCTATTTCGAGCATAAAAATTATGCACACGCAGCCTTTATGCTACATCAGGCCATCGAACTATCCTTGAAAACCGCAGAACATATCCTTTTAAATGATGATCGAAAATCACATTCGCTTACAGGTAGTATGGGCTACCTTAAAACTTTTGACTCCAAACTGGCGAGACTAATCGACAACAAAGAAGAAAAACAAGCCTTAGCTAAAATCGATGAAGCTTATATTGGTTATCGCTATAATCAAGACTATTTTATAGATGAAGCTGTATTAGAAATAGGCTATCAAATTTTAATAAACACGTTAAACTGGATCTACGATTATTCCAATCTTTTATTCAAAGAACTTAAGTCAAAACTTAACCCAGTCCCAGTTGCTAACAACGAAGTTGAAAATTGCAAAAATAACAATGAAATATACAAACAAAACTATTGTAACGCCAATTATCGAGACCTCATTTTAAACGCTATAGAGCGCTATTGCACGCCTGCGCTGGTAGTATGT
>JAITLV010000001.1 GCA_031277685.1 Sphingobacterium sp.
CACCGGATTCTTCAGATGCACGTTTGATCAGTTCAATAATTGGTGTATTGCTTGCTTGAATCGTAAATAGCTTACCCTTTCCTTGTTCTGTCTTTCCATACAAAGCATAATTCCCAGGCTGCCCGCCACCCATTCCCTGATTCATTCCACCTGCAGCGGGATTATTGACATTATCTGGACGAAAACGAACATCAGTCAGACTATCCGCATTGATAAATAGCTCCTCGCCCGGTACCAGCGACTCGAAAACGTATACATTGTCATTCGTCTTACGGTACTTCAGTCCATTGACATAAGCAAGTTTCTCCAAAGCTGTTTCAAAGGGTGCTTCTGCCATGTAACCTGTAACAGATTTCTGAAGCAAGGGTGTCGGTACGATCAGGTTTTTGCCCGACAATGAACTGATCTTTTGCGCTACCCGGCCCAATGAATCTTGCTCAAGCTCGTAACTCAATCCATCAGTATTCACATTATATTGAACTTTAACCTCCTTTGCCATGGGAATTATCTGGGGCTCGGGAATCTTTTTTATACTCATAATGGAACCGATCACATCAATGTCCAAATGATATGTTTTGGCAAGAAATAGAAGTACATTTTTGGCGGTTTCTCCTGTAAAATTATTCACAATGGAAAAACTAAGTGTCGGATCAACATTGATATTAAGGTCATTCGACTGGGCCAGCGCTCTTAAAAATTCCTGCGCCGTGACACCAGAAACAGATAGCTTTACCTTTTTTTCCAGTCCCGGTACTGTACCCGCGAGTGCATTCAGGCGCTGTTCGATACGGGCATAGCTTTCTGTCCCTTCCTGCGCGACAGCACCCATTGCCGAACAAAGCAAACATAATAGGATGATATATATTGTTCTAAATTTCATTATCAATAATTGAATAGTAAAGGATAAATTTCCTCGATTGTTGTTTCCTGATTGGCAAATAACTCAAAAGCATTCTCACCCAATGTTTTAATTTTACGTTCGTTTAATAGCTCATCGACCCGCATATTGCCTTTTTTTATTTCATCCACCAATCCCTGGTCCATCGGAATAATTTCGTAGACGGCTTTCCGGCCTTTAAACCCTGTAAAATAGCAGGCAGCGCAGCCCACGGCCACGGCATGTCGCTCCACAGGGAAATAGGGTTTGAACTGTCTTGGATATAACGCTGCTGTCATCTGTTCCTCCCGCTTGCATTTTGGGCAGAGCGTGCGAACAAGACGCTGCGCAACCGAAGTATTGAGTGTATTGGCGATCAAAAAGTTGGGTATCCCCATATCCACCAGACGGGAAACAGTGCCCCAGGCCGAATTGGTGTGTATGGTCGACAACACAAGGTGCCCCGTCAATGCGGCCCGTATGGCCATATTGGCAGTATCTGGATCCCGGATCTCCCCGACCATAATGATGTCCGGATCCTGACGCAAAAATGTACGCAGAGCCGCGCCAAAGGTCAATCCGATATTTTCTTTGAGTTGCACCTGATTAATTCCTTCCAAAGTATATTCGATCGGATCTTCGATGGTGAGTATATTATTGGTCGTTTTGTTCAGATATTTGAGCGTAGCGTACAGGGTTGTTGTCTTTCCGGATCCGGTAGGCCCACTGATGAGCAGAATTCCGTTGGGTTTCTTTACCCCGTGAAGATAATTTTCGTAGTCTTCTGTAGACATCCCTAATTTGTCCAATTGTATATTTGTCGCATTGTTATTGAGCAGACGCAACACAACTTTCTCACCGTGGAGTGTGGGCAATACGGACACCCTTATGTCAAATTGATCTTGATTTCGCCTGTAATGGATACGTCCATCTTGAGGCAGACGCTTCTCCGCAATATCGAGATTGGACATGATCTTAATTTTATTGATCAAGGCCGGATAATCTTCCCGTTGCAGGACATAACGCTCCACCATCATTCCGTCAATGCGAATACGCACCCGGCAGCGATTCTCATAAGTCTCAATATGGATATCACTGCTCTTGAGTTGCTTTGCCTCATAGATCAGGTCGTCCAGAAAGTCAGCATTGAATACCAGGTTCTTGACGGCCGCATTTCCTTCACTCGATTTTTCACCAAAATAGTGCTTGTTCAACCATTCTTCTATTTGACTGGACGGAACCGTCTCCAACACAATCTCTTCGTCAAAAAGAATTGCCAGCTCGTTTTGCAGTTCAGGCAGATTATTTGACTCATCAGAATAAAAGAATATTTTCCCCCCATGCCGTTCATATGGGATAATACGGTAGTGCCATGCAATATCCCTGGAAATCGCATGCAACATCTCGGCCGAAAAATTTGTTGTTACCCCCACACAAATACCTTGTTAATAATTGTATATACTTTTCTATCAATTTAGGACAGAACCTGCTGAAAAGTCTGTTCCCAATTTATATATCCTGTTCTTTCCACCATAAAATACCCCACAAAAAGAAGGGCTTGACATCCGGCCAGCGGAACACCTTTTTCAGGATCCCGCCAATCCTTTCGGATCAACGTTATCAGTAGTACCAAAAATAGACTCACCGCATAAAAAAGGAAGAAGCTTAAAAATGGCATATTCAAGGTCAGGCAGCACAAAAAGGCGATATCGCCCCAGCCAAGTTTCTGGTCCATCACGTGTCCCCAGCGCCCCGTTTTAACCCGAAAATAAATTAATATAACGCTAAACTGAAAAGCTAAGAACAAAATATTGGCTAACATCTGCGGATACTTTTCCTTCCAAGGTCCGATTGAAAGGTTCAGCCCTAATAATAACAATGCCAAAACGATAAATAATACAATGCTTACCGCCCGCTGTTTAAAATCCTGATAGGCAATCCACAAGAGACATATGCAGATGGAAATATTCCACAACATCTTAATCTGCTGTTACTTCCTTTAAATTTTTATCCTGATCTATCTCCCAGACATTGAAAGTACCATCCCCATCAAAATCGACAACGGCTGTGGCACGTCCCAAAAATGTGTTTTGATCTGCACGTACGATTTCTATTCTATAATTAGCTTTACCATCCTTTCCATCTGTACTCAGTTTTTCTTGCACGAAACCTATTTCGTCAATATTGCCACTGTACTTGGACTTCTCAAAGAAATAATTCTTTTGCAGGGTCTGTAAATGCTGAAGCTGCACTTTCGCTTCTGTACTTTTTGCTTTGGTAATCAATGGCATCAGATTTGGTAATGCTAGGAGTACCAGAATACCAATAATCACCATGACGACCAAAATTTCGGTCAGGCTATAAGCCTTTAATCTTTTTTTTAAAAATCTTTTCATAACACTTTTCAACCTCAGTCCAATTAGGTTATGCTAATATAAATATTTTCGTTTAACTCTTATAATTAAATTGAGGTGATTAGTCAGTTTATGTTTTTTCTTAAGGTTAACCTTCTGCTGGTGGTAATTTTACATTTTTACTTTTCTACTATATGCCATACCGCTGATGGTGCTCTTCTATCAGCTTTTTTTCATTGAAATCCAGCAACAGCTGAGCATCTGAAACTGCTATTCTATTGGTAATAATATGCTATTGTAACTGCAGCGAGAAATCGTGTAAACAATCTTCGGGGCTTATCCTGATTGATCCGGGAACAATCTATTTTGCCACCAAAGAAGGATCTGAACCAACAAACCATATCAACAAAATAATCAATCCTTGTAAAGCGATGCATATCCAGAATGGTCTATTATCAGATGCTGTCAGCATTTCCAATACAGCAATGAATTTAGCTTTAACAATATCATAAAAGCTGTTGTTATTGTCGAGATCCAAACTGTCAAACTGTATTTTGTTCAGTCCAAATACCACGATACGCTTGATCCATGGGTTTTCAATCCGTGTATTTTTCACGTCGTTTATCAGTTTAAGTTTGGCAAAAGTATAATCGCCAGCGTTTTGAATAAGATCGGGCTGATTTGACTGAAAAACAAGCAATATCTTGTCCAGGACAGGAACAATTAAATCATCTTGTCTCTCCTCGATCACCTTGCTGGCAACTGTTGAAAAAACATATTTATTGCTAAATAGAAAAAGCAGGATCGGCAGCAGAATCAATCCAATTAACCACAAAAATTTTCCGATAGTCTCGGGTTGACCAGTCATGGAAAAAAAAGTCCCCTCCGAATTACTCTTAAGCAATAGATATCCGGCTATAAGATATATTAATGTTGACAAGATCGCCAGTAAATAGTATTTAAACAAGGTCTTTGTCGCCAGAATAGTCAGTTTTTTAATATAGGATAAATGCGTATTCATAAAGTTGTCGTTTATTTTTT
>JAITLV010000117.1 GCA_031277685.1 Sphingobacterium sp.
TAAACACTCCTTAAATATACAAAAACGAATCAAATAGAAAATAAATTTCGTTTTTTTTTATCGAAAAAGCTTAAAAAAAACTATTCAACAATCTTAAGTTCGTCAATAATGTTAGTTGCGCCTGCAAATTTATCAATGATAAATAAGACATAACGGATGTCAACTGAAATTGTACGTTGTAGCTTATGGTCGAAGATCACGTCACCAGCCATTGCTTCAATATTACCATCAAAAGCTAGGCCAATTAATTCGCCATTACCATTTATTACTGGAGAACCTGAGTTTCCGCCTGTTATGTCGTTGTCACTTAGGAAGTTTACTGGTAGATATCCTTTTTTGTCAGCGTAGCGGCCATAGTCCTTATTTTTATACAAATCCATCAAACGTTGTGGCAAATCGAACTCTTCATCACCTTTTTTATATTTAGCGATGGTACCTTTTAGGGTTGTGTAAAAGTTCTTGTCTGCGTCATTACGAGGATCTTGAGGTAAGCCTTTTATCGAGCCATACGAAAGGCGTAATGTGCTGTTGGCATCTGGGTAGAATTTACCTTTTGGATTAGAAGCCAATACACCGGCAACATATCTACGATATGCCCCATCAAATTTGTCTTGTTCCGCTTTTAAACTAGGATCTTCCTGACGATATTTACTGATGAGTGCCGAAGATAATTTGTACAATGGATCATTTGCCAAAATTTCAGCATTCGGATTTTCCAGGTAGTTGTTTAAGCGCTCGGCGGAAGCAAAAATACTGTTCTTTACAGATTCTTTGATGTAAGCAGTGAAATCGTTATTATTTTTAGTCGCTAATTCAGCGATATAAGGAGCGATATTTCCCGCTTTCTTCGCGTATAAGTTTAGTTCGTCAATCAGCACCTGTTCTTCCAATGGCATGTACATCTTCTCATAGCCACCGTCAATAGCTGCTTTTAGTCTTGGAAGAATATCTTTTCTTCTTGCTTCATCAGCAGAAGCATAAACTTCTAGACCAGAACCAATCGAGTAAGGTAAGGCTGCGATTGCGCTGGAACGTAACATCCCCATTAGATAGTTGTCATGTCTAGCTTTCTCATTGGTTGCCGTATAGAATGCATTGATTGTCTTGATCACATCTCCGTATTCAGCTTTGTTGGCACCTTTATTTGCCCATTTGTCAAATTTAACCTCGTCTTTTGCTTTGGATTCAGCTGTTTTATGTAAGGTCAGGGCATCAATCATACCTTGACGATTTTTCCAATAATTGGCTACTTGAGAGTATTTTGAAGCATAGTTTAATTTAACAGCCTGATCCTGATCCATGAATTTCTTCATCGCATCCATACCTGTTTTAGAGGCCTCTACCCAAGCAGGGTATGCAAATTTTACATTTTGGTTGATTCCTCCCGAAGGCATCCAACGGTTCGTACGACCAGGGTAACCTAAGATCATAGCGAAATCTCCTTCCTGAACACCTTTTAAGCTCACTGGTAGGAAGTGTTTTGGTTTTAAAGGAACATTTTCCTGTGCATATTCGGCAGGATTACCATTTTTGTCAGCATAGACGCGGAAAATTGAAAAGTCACCTGTATGACGAGGCCATTCCCAGTTGTCCGTATCACCTCCGAATTTACCAATGCTATTTGGTGGCGTTCCTACCAGGCGTACATCATTATAATCTTGGTATACAAAATAGTAATACTCATTTCCTTGGTAGAAAGATTTTACTTCAACAACATATTTCCCGTTATCACTATTCTCTTTTTGAATTTTTGCGATTTCAGCGGCGATAATCTTGTTGCGCTCATCTTCATTCATTTTATTGTTGACCAAACCCAAAATGCGTTTTGAAACATCATCCATACGTACAAAAAAGCGTACGGATAGTGATTTTGGTTTTAATTCTTCGCTTTTCGATTTCGCCCAGAAACCATTTGTTAAGTGGTCGTTTTCCGGTGTAGATAGCTCGGCGATCGCTCCATAACCACAGTGGTGATTGGTGAATACCAAACCTTGGTCAGAGACAATTTCTGCCGTACATCCACCATTGAATTGTACAATGGCGTCTTTTAAGCTTGAGTTGTTAATGCTGTAGATCTCTTCGGCACTTAGACGAAGCCCTTTTTTTTGCATATCTGCCTCATTTAGACGCTTTAGATACATTAAAAACCACATTCCCTCATCGGCAAATGCAGCAAAGCTTGTTGTTATCAACAACAAACACATCCATAATTTTTTCATATCAACCTGATAAAAAGTTTGTTTATACCCTACAAAAATGCTTTAATTCTGTTAAAAACCAAAATATTAGACTTTATATTGTGCTTTTTCCCAATTTTTATGTCAATTAAAAGTAAATGTGTACACGAATAGTCATGGAAGAAAGTCAAATGGACTCTTTTCCTTATCTTTGTCGGATGCAGCAATCATTTGAAAATTTTAAATTCAACAAACAGATCTTAAATGCGATCACAGAAGCGGGTTATGAACAGCCTACTGAGATCCAAGAAAAGGCAATTACACCGATATTGGCGGGGCAGGATGTGATGGGGATAGCCCAGACAGGAACCGGGAAAACAGCTGCGTTTGTATTGCCCATGTTGATGAAATTGAAGTATGCACAGGGGAATGATGCTCGTGCACTGATCTTGACGCCAACCAGAGAGCTAGCTATGCAGATCGAGGAGAATATTAAACTGTTTTCTACTTATCTCGATTTGCGTTCGGTTGTATTGTATGGCGGATTAGGCCCTAAAACCCAAATAGAAACACTTGAAAAGGGTATTGATATTATCGTTGCTACACCGGGTCGATTCCTTGACTTATATTTAGAAGGACATATTGTCGTTAAATCCCTCAAATTTCTGGTTTTGGATGAAGCAGACAAAATGATGGATATGGGATTTATCAGTAAAATCCACCGTGTATTGGAAATCGTACCGCGTAAGCGTCAAAATCTACTTTTTTCAGCTACAATGAGTGAACTTGTCCGTAAGATTGCGGGCGATTTTCTAGCCTTTCCTACTGTGATTGAAGTGTCTGAACAAGCTACACCAGCTAAAACAGTCAGTCAGGCTCTCTATTTTGTCCCTAACCAAAAAACGAAATTAAATTTGTTGCAGCATCTATTAAAAGATGATACAGCATTTAGCCGGTTGATTGTTTTTTGTAAAACAAAACAGGTTGCAGACAATGTTTTTCATTTCTTGGAACGTAAGTATGGTAAAGATGAAGTTCGTGTTATTCATGCCAATAAAGGACAGAATACGCGTATCAATTCGATCAATGCATTCAAAGAAGGTAATATTCGTATCCTTGTCGCAACAGATGTTGCAGCGAGGGGACTTGATGTTTCTAACGTGAGCCATGTCATAAACTTCGAAGTACCTATCGTTATCGAAGATTATGTACACCGTATCGGACGTACTGGAAGAGCTTTTAATGAAGGGGATGCAATCACGTTTTGTAATGAGGCTGAGAAATATTATGTTCGGAAAATTGAAAAGTTAATAAAACAGAGCATTCCCGTTTATCCGATTCCGGATGAAGTATTTGTTGAGAAAACCCCTTTTCAGGAGAAACAGGATATTGCCCGGGATATTGATAATCAAAAGAAAAAAGATAATCCAGATTACCAGGGTGCATTCCACGAAAAGAAATACGTGATCAAACAAAAGGAAGTACGTGAAGCACAACGGGCCTCAGGTTTTAAACCGAAAGCCAAGAGCAAAGGTAAGTCTGGTGGCGGTAAGGCAACAGGATCAAATCGTAATTTCAAGAAGCGATAGTTAAAAAATGCGGTTTACTCCATTAAATATCGCTAGTGCATGCTTGGTCGCTTGGTTTGTTATGGAAAATCCCAGCGACGAAAAAGCATTGTTTACATGGGGAGCATTTATCGCCTTGCTTGTATTACTGACAGTGGTCGATATTTTGTTCAGGGTACTTATCAAAGAAAATAAAAAAATGTGGATGTTGCAGCTGGCGTTTTTGGTTGTGGTTTGCATTGCTAGCCTGATCGTTAAAGTGACATTTGCGTAGAAAAAAATAAAAAACTAAGAAGAGATACGATGAATGACATGGGCTTACAAAACTGAAATCTCCATACTAAATACTCCTATCTCAATACTCAATACTAAAATGAAAAAAGCAGAAATAAAACTACAAGTAGAGCTCGATGAAAACAATGTTCCTGAAAATATCATGTGGTCATCCACAGATGGGAATAATGCGGAAGAATTACCTGCCAAAGCAATGTTTTTAGCGCTATGGGATTCACATTATAAAAATTCAATGCGCATTGATCTTTGGACCAAAGATATGCCCTATGATGAGATGAAACGGTTCTTTTACGAAACTTTACAAACTTTGGGCGATTCATTTATCCGTTCTTCCGGCGGTGACCCTATGGCTGAAAAGGTTATTGGTGATTTGCGTGATTATTGTGCGCATTTTGCAGATAAAATGGAAGTATTAATGCCCGAACAATAGTTTTTAACGTTTAACAGATATTTGACTATGCAATATTTCTTAGTAAAATCCGAACCATTTAAATATAGTTGGGAGCAATTTAATAAAGATGGACGGACGTTTTGGGATGGAGTTCGTAATTATCAGGCTAGGAATAATATGAAAGCCATGAAAGAAGGGGATTTAGTCCTTTTCTATCATAGTAATGAAGGTAAGGATGTCGTTGGTGTTGCCAAAGTCGTTAAGGAATTTTATCAGGATCCAACAACCGATGATGAACGTTGGGTTGTGGTAGATTTAGCTCCGGTTGAAACATTGAAAAAATCTGTTACCTTGGAAACGATCAAAGCGGATGAACAATTGCAGGATATTGCTTTGGTAAAACAGGGACGCTTGTCTGTGATGCCGCTTAAGCCAGAGGAATTTGATCGGATCTTGGCATTGGGTAGCGGTGAATAGCTATTTCGATGTATTAAACAAGAAGTGACTATCCTATTTGAAGTTCGCAGTAAAAAAGAGAGAACATACTTGCATGTTCTCTCTTTTTCGTTTACAGTATAAGAAGAATTTCAGTTTAGTTCTTCTGGCTGAAAAGGCTGACCAAAGCTTTTAGTTTTTTTGCATTTTCAGGTTTCAGTTTTCCAGCGAGGATAAGGCGAAGTTCTCTTCGTTGTAATGCATCTTCGTAAGCTTTGTGTTCGGATTCTGTTTCAGGAATCAATACAGGAATAGCTTTGGGGTTATTATCGGCATCGACAGCAACAAAGGTATAATATGCCTCATTGGTTTTAACACGCGTACCCTCAGGCAGATTGGATGCGAAAATTTCCATGCGTACTTCCAAGGAACTGTTAAATGCACGCGTGACCTGTGCCTGAATAGTAACCACTTCCCCCAGCTTGATTGAACGCTTAAAAGATACATTGTCTACTGATACTGTTACCACCACATTGCTACAGTGCTTTTGTGCGGCAATAGCCGAACAGATATCCATCCAGTATAGTAAACGACCGCCCATTAGATTTCCAAAGGTGTTGGTATCATTTGGAAGGACCAATTCGTTCATCTCAGTGTACGATTCTCTAGCAAATTTCTCTATCATATCTTTTTTTGTCATTATCTCCCAAATTCTTTGAATTGCCGCTCAATTATTTCTAGGGATTCTATAAAACCTGTCGGTACATAGCCGAGGTCATTTTTTGATTTACTGAGATCAAAACCTGTCTGGCGAGGTCTATTATCCGCTTGTCCAATGCTTGCTGCACTGATTTCAGAGATCAATGTTTTGTCTAGTTCCCAATAAGCTGCGATTTTATAAACCGCTTCATTAATGGACATCAACTCTGCTCCGGAAATATGGAATATTCCCTGTGCTTGGCGTTCAATGGCCAATTGACAAGCATAGGCTAAATCATCTACAAAGGTAGGCATTCTCCATTGGTCATTAACCACTTTGATAGCTTCTTTTTGTGCAAGTTTGCCCTTTGCCCATAAGACCAGATTGGAACGATTTGGATCACCATTGATACCATAGACCAAAATTGTGCGTAAGATAGCATAATTACAAGCGGATTGTGTCAATATCTGCTCAGAGGCATATTTGCTTTTTCCATACTCACTTTGGGGATTTGGTATGTCCTGCTCATGATAAGGAGTACCTTTTTGACCATCAAATACAAAATCAGTAGAAAGATGAATCAGCTGTGCTTGATGTTTTTCACAATAGCTGGCTAATGTTTGTACGAGATTCACATTGATGAGCTGACAAGCCGCTTTATCGGCTTCGCATGCTTCAACACTCGTCATCGCTGCGGTGTGAATAATGGCATCGAAAATATGACTGGATAGAAAACCCATGAATGCTGACTGATCCAACAAGTCAATTTGCTCAAAAGTATATCCAACTTGATTGGGATTTCTATTGGTGCCTTTCGAAATTGCTGTAACTGCATAAAGATCATTTCCGGAAAGTAGGTCAACCACTTTTTGACCCAAAAAACCATTGGATCCTGTTACAAGAATTTTTTTCATCCGATTCATTATTATTTATCCATGTTTTAGTCTTGAAGGTATTCACATTTTCTATTCATTTACCTTCAATGAATTTATTTTTTAATCTGCCCTATATCCGAAAGATGGTTAAAGAGCTATTGTTTCAAGCTAGTTGGTCCAGATAAAATCCATTTTATTGGATTGTTTCATAATATTTTCGATCACTGATTTCTCTAGATCAAGAATAGACTTCAGCGAATTGTAGTCAATTTTGTCTGCATCATCTGTAGGCATATGATAATCGGGGTGTCCGCCAGTGTGGAAAAATAACACAGGGATATTCTTTTTATAAAACGAGGTTTGATCCGATCCACCATTGCCGTCCTTGCTTAGATTAAATTTAATGGGAGCCTGGATATCCTTGAAAATAGTTGGCCATTGACTGCTTGTACCATAGCCGATAACAGCAAGCCCATTGCTCGGATTGTAACGTCCGATCATATCCATATTGAGCATAGCGGTAACCTTTTCCAATGGCAGGGTAGGGTGTTCTGTAAAATATTTAGATCCAACCAGGCCTAATTCCTCAGCGCCAAAGGCTATAAATAATAAGTTATAAGGTTCTTTTTGATTGTTGGTGCTAAAATAACGCGCAAGTTCCAATAAACCAGCTGTACCGGAGGCATTGTCATCAGCTCCATTATGGATTTTACCAACACCTAAAGAGTCTTTCGAACTACCTTGATGGCCTGTTCCCAAATGATCGTAGTGTGCGCCTATAACAACAGTTAAAGCAGCATCATTGTCAATAAAACCAATAATATTATCTGCGTTACGAATACTGTCGGATACTTTGACTTTCCATACTTTAGCTTTGAACGATTGACGATAACCTTTTTCACCTTTAGGCTCCAGTTTGTATTTTTTGAATTCCTTTTCGATATAATCTGCTGCTTTGAATACTTCCTTACTACCAGTTCCGCGGCCTTGCATCTTATCATCAGCGAGATAGTAAATATGTTTCTTTAAGTTTGAAACCTCGATCTGCTGTGCTTGTGCTATTTTTATTCCAAATAAACAGCAGAGGGTGAGAAGTAAGCTTATGTTTTTCATTTTGGTATTAGAGTTTAGATATTCGTGATCGAGTAATGTGTACTAAAAAAATAAAAGCCTTGAGATTAACAAGGCTTTTAGGGGATATTTCGTTAATCTTCAACGATTTCACTGTGAATGCTGGATTTCTCTTCTCTTTCCGTTTTGAAATAGCGTTTTTGAAACAACAAGATCAACACGACACCGACTGAGATGGCCGAGTCAGCAATGTTGAACACGGGCCGGAAGAATAGAAATTCTTCGCCACCCCAAAAGGGTACCCAAGAAGGAAAATTTCCCTGGATTAATGGGAAATAGAGCATATCGACTACTTTTCCGTGCAGGAAGGACGAATATCCTCCACCAGCAGGAAATAGGGATGCTTTCTCGTAAAAGGTGCTCTCACTGAAAATCACACCGTAGAAAGCCGAATCAATGATATTCCCCAAAGCACCAGCAAGGATGAGGGCTACATTTAATATAAAACCACGGTTGTATTTATTCTTGACCATGTAGTATAGACCATACCCAATACCAGCTACAGCCAGTATCCGAAACACGGTTAGGAATAATTTCCCATAATCGCCACCAAATTCCATTCCATAGGCCATTCCATTATTCTCAATAAAGTGAATTTGGAAAAATTTGCCTAAGATGTGATGACTTTGTCCAATTGTCATAGAGAGCTTAACCCATATTTTTGACAATTGGTCTATTAAAAGAATCGCGACAATTAGTGCGACTGGTTTCGTATACCCCTTCATTGTGCTATA
>JAITLV010000125.1 GCA_031277685.1 Sphingobacterium sp.
CCTTACTAGCCCCAATAGATGATTCCAAAGCGGACACACTTATCCCCTCTTTTTCTGAAACAATCTTAATTCTCTTCAAAATAGAACTCATTTCCGAAAATTTTAATATTTTAAATTTGCTTTGATGAAATATAGTTCTTAAATTAGCTCAACAGAAGATAATTATAAACACTTTATTTAACCAAAAAACATTCCTAGCATGAAAAATACGCAAAAGAAACTAAAAGCGAAACATTTTCGCTATTTAAGCAAGGAGTATATTGAAGATCCGATGAAATATCTCATTGAATTCTTTGAGCAAGAGACACACGTTCACTACTTTATCACGGATATAAACCTGCTCGTCAATGCTGCTTCAAATGCAAAAATGAACAGTCCCCACTCTCATTCAGGCTACAACACAAAAAAACTAATTGAACTAGTGGAATTAGCCTATGTGATTTTCAAAAAATGTAATTTGAAAAAGGTGAAAAACCCCTTGGATTTTTTTAAATCTGATTCTGACTATTGGAATTATGTATCAGGGGAATGTCTCAGTGTAAATGATATTGAATTACCAGAAGATGAGATCAGCCGATTTTTCTCATATCAATCGTTAGGACAGTGGTACGAAGTTTTAGATGAAATTTGGATAAATATTAGCGATAGAAATGGCGAATTTCTAGGAAATGTAGGTAAGGAAATTCTTGCCGTTAGAGAATTATTACAAAGATTAGCTATATCGCTGCATAAAATATATGAAAATAAATCGCTTCCAAACTGTATTACAAACAATCAAGAAGAGATTGAAAACGACGAAAGCCCAGATCAAAAGTCTTTGAAACAGACCGACAGCGTAGAGACCAAGGAGAAACCTTCTGATGACACAGAAGAAAACGAAATATTACAACCCAAAGAACGGATCATATTGCCTACATGGCTTGCTCCCCAACCCTACTCCATATCAGCACTCAAAAACTTCTTCGATAGAGATGACCTAAATGGCTGGAAAGAAGATATTCGATATTGGTATCGGACAGTCACTACCGAAAATGAATTCTGGTCCGCTAACAATGAAAACCATAAATTCTCTGGAGCAAATCTCCTCTATACCTATTCCTGCATTTACTCTTTATTGGAAATGCTGTCCAATAAGCTTGAAGAATCTTCCACCAGCTTAATAGATATAGAACGCTCCATCTCCATATTACCAGAATGTCAATCAATTTTGATTAGACATGAAAACAAGGAGATTATACTCTATTATATAGCAGACGAAGAGTTGGGACACCCATTATCATCGTTATTAGCGACTGTTAACACCTATAGTCAACAACAATGGGATGAGATCTTATATGATTGGATCAATTATGGACTAGATAAAAATCGATATACCGGAGACTATTCAGATTACAGTACACAAATCTATCAAACCGTTATCAAAATAATAGAACTCGCTTATTTAGTTGCCTTCTCCGATGAAATAAATCTTTTAGACCACAATCAGACAGCCCCCGTAGAAACAGGAATATAGCGGCTACCTATATCAATCTTTTTATTCTCCGTCGTGCGAGACAGCTAACCTATTTGACTTTCAAAAATAACCATAACACCAAACCAATCAATTATGAACACCGAACTTACCCCAATTATTGAAGCAATTCTTCGCACTATTGTCGTTGATGAAATCTACCTATGGACTTATACCTGCGATGGTAAAAAATATCAAATACTGCAGATCAACCGCTTGTCAAATACAGCAATTCGATGCATAGATCCTCTTGGCGCGATTAACAAGATCATCAAGAAGCATCCAGACCTATATGTCAAGATACATTTCACCCACGAAATACAAAAAAAACTCGATCAAGGATGGGGCCGTACCTCTCTTATTTATCAATCAGGAAATCGCATCTACAAAAATCCTACTCAAGAAATTCCACTTGTATTACCCCAATATACTCCAGCTGAGATTATCGAAAAAACCAGATCATATATTGACCAAGAGAAAAGTAAAATCAGATCGTTTATAGATGGACACTTTTTCTATCTGGATAGTAAGAACTATGCACACGCAGCCTTTATGCTCCACCAGGCCATCGAACTATCATTAAAGACCGCAGAGAATCTTCTCTTAAACAATGACAGGAAATCACATTCACTTAGAGGCACCATAGGGTATCTCAAAACTTTTGATTTCAAATTGGCTAAACTAATTGACAGCGAAGAGGATAAAAAAGCACTTGAAAAGATTGACGACGCTTATCTTGGTTATCGCTACAATCAAGATTATACGATCGACGAAAGCTTATTAGAAACAGCTTATCAAATTGCTATAAACGCGTTAAACTGGATCTACGATTATTCCAATATTTTATTCGAAGAAATCAAGCAAGAACTGAATCCAAAACAGATTAAATTTATGGAGATTGAAAAATTCAAAAATAACACTGCTATTTACAATAATAATTATTGCAACAGCAATTATCGCGACCTGATCTTAAATATTCTAGAACAACACTGCAGCCCTTCCTTAGTTGCCTGTTTCGGTTATCATTCCGATCGACATCAATATAATAGTTTACTCCAAAACGATAAAGGAGATCAAATAACCCACACTTACTACCTCTTTATTGCATATGATAACTTAAATACAGACCTCGCCAACCTACAACAACAGACCATGGATCACCTGCCGAAAAATGTGTCGCTGACCTTGGTCACCGAAGAAACAGCGCACTTTATCAAAAAACTGTCCAAAGGCCATCCTTTCTTTCTATCCCTCGTAAAAGTCGGTGATATCTGGTTTCGAAATGCAATAGTTGAAAATATCAACCCTAACAGCATCGTTGTCCCTCAACTCGACCTAGATTATGCACGTCAACAATGGCGTAACCGTTATAATAATGCCCGCTGCATCTACCATGCTTTTGAAGACAATTGGCTTTTGGGCGTCGAAGCGGGATATCATTCGCTATCGCAAGTTTTAGAACAAACCTGTCTCGGTGTTATCAATACAATCCTTCAATACAAACCTCAAACCGTTGGACTCCCTTTTTTAATGAACCTCTGCCGGTTAATTGTCCCCGAAGCACACGCGACCTTTTGCCTCAACAACAGCGATCATATTAAACTGTTTAAAGAAATTATCAAAGCCCAACAGGAATTTAGGTATAACGCCAATTATAAAGGTGACCCATTCGCTATTATAAGATTACAGGAACTTACAAAGCTGTTTATCGAAAGATGTAACCAAGAAATGGAAGATTACTTTGGGAAAATATCAAGCTTAAAAAATACTATAGAAATAGTCTGATCAAATTTTTGTGCATTTTTTATTATAAAAAAATAAACACATTTTTGCATAAATAATTTCGCGAGTTAACCAACCGTACTTATGCATTAAATTATGAGCACCAATTTACTTCATAACACTAATTCTGAATATAATACAATCATAGATGCAATAGCAAATATTGTTTCACCCGTTGCAGGACAAACTCTCTAAACAATTTTTAATCAAGCCCAATAAACGCTCTAAAATTATCCTTTGAGATTACCTTAATTTCTGCGTTGTAGGTTTCTACAAAATTCGATGGTATTTTTGCTTTCGCCTTAGGGTTCCATTTAAATTCATAACCGGTTATTCTACCGTCTCTTTCTTCCACGTAATCTATTTCCTGCTGCTGTTTAGTCCTCCAGAAATACCTGTTACCAAAGTGCCGGCTATAACTATTGTGTTTTAGGCGTTCCGAAATTAAAAAATTCTCCCATAGTGCGCCAACATCGTCCCTTAATTCGATTGGATTAAAGTTTTGAATCACTGCATTACGGATTCCGTTATCATAGAAATATATTTTTCGATTAGTCTTAATCTCATTCCGAAGGTTTCGGCTAAAGGAAGTCAGTGGAAATATGATATAGGAAATTTCTAGGAGATGAATGTAATTGGCTACCGTGTTTTTGTCAACTCCTGTCAACTGGGCAATTTCGTTATAACTAACTTCCGATCCGATTTGAAAAGCTAAGGCTTGCAAAATCTTTTCGAGAACTTCTGGCTTTTTGATATTTGCCAAAGCTAAAATATCTCGATACAAATAACTTTGAGAAATTTCATTGAGCACCTCTCGCTCTTCCCCACGGCTAGTTATTGCTTCCGGATAAAACCCATAAACCAATCTAGTTTCCAGATCACCGACCCCATTAATGAAGCCTGTATTATTCTCATATTCAGCATAGGAAATAGGGAACAGGTTGAATTCCCTCTTCCGTCCGGTCAGCTGCTCATGGGTATGCGTTTTCAGTTCAAGGGCTGAGGATCCACTGAGAATAAGTTGTACATCTTTAAATTGGTCATGTATAATCTTTGCTGTTAAACCGATATTTTCAATACGTTGAGCTTCATCAATAAATACCACTGTCGCTTGACCAATAATTGTTTCGATTTCCTTTGTGTTGGGATTGGTTAGATAAGCCCGTATCAGGGGATCGTCTCCATCCAGAAACAAATAATCGCGATCTGACAGGATTTCTTTGATCAGTGTAGTCTTACCTACCTGCCTTGGGCCTATCAATAAGATAGTCTTTCCTCTAAAAAGTGCCTGCTCCAAATTCTTTTTAATCAATCGCTGTATCATAATACCTTTTATCGTATTCACCAAAAGTAATGCTTTTTGGTGAATTAATTCACCAAAAAGCATTACTTTTGGTGAATATCATGATTATTACTGGGTTTTGTCGAGCACTGGAAGCTCACCCGTAACCAATTCTGAATTTATATTCTCGGCTCTCTACTTTTATGAAAAAATCTCATATTTGGTGTAGTTCATCTTCAGCCCGCTTTAAAAGTTTAAGTGTATAGGCCATCTAGATTTTTTTTAATGTCTTTCCAATCTCTTGCAGAAGATTTTCCATCTAAAAATTCCTTTTGAGATTTTTCAAAAAATGCTATTTGTTCAGCAGAAAAAGTATTTGTCCCAGACTCCTCATTAATTTGATATTTAATGCCAAAACGATCAAGAATCTCCCTTAGTACCTTGACATCCTTCTTATTCGATATTTCAGCAGTAATTGTCGTCATTCGTATAAAAATTAAACACTTAACTCAAATATACGACTGAAATTCCAAATTCTATTTGCGATCATAATACGACTTTTATGTATACAAACCTCAACCTATAGGGATCCCCTTTTTATTGAATCTCTACCAATTATAAAGGTGGTCGATCCGCTATTATAAGATTACGGAACTTACAAAGCTATTTATCGAAAAATACAACGAAGAGATTGAAAATTACTTTGGAAAAATAGTAAGCTGTTAAAAATACATGTCAAATTATTTGCAGATAATCGGAAATATTCCGATTATCTCACCAATTTAATACATTTACGTTATGAAAGAACTTCAACTAACCCTTTCCGAGCAAGATCAACTGGATGCATTGCTGTTCAGCATGTCCAAATCACCCCAAATAATTAAAGCACGCAAAAAATCACGATTCATGTTTATGCTGCTTATGCTGATACTATGCATTCCATTTTTCTTCTATGAACCTCAATTGGCAATTCTGATTATCGTCGTGAGCATAATCGCCTTTCTGTTCTTTCCCAAATATCTCGGAATATACTATAAGCGCTATTTCAGCAAATATGTCAAAAGCCCCGAATTCCAAAATCGGATCGGCGTTCTACACACAATCAGTTTTGAAGATAATTATCTCCAGATCAAAAGCACACAAATGGAGTCAAAATATCAATACGATCAGTTTGAATACATCACCGAAACAGCCTTCGCTTTTTTTATCAAACTAAAAATGTCCGATCAACTTTTTTTTCCAAAACAGCAGATCGAAGATAACGCCGGATTTAAAACTTTCCTGACAGCGCTCAGTCAACGCCTTCACATCGCCTATCAGGAGGAGCTGGACTGGAAATGGAAATAATAATCAAAAGACCGCATGTCCATTCACGCACTAAGCCAAAGCTCTGATATCCTTAATTTCTAATATATTTTTTACATCGTCCCGTTCCACGGCATGAATCATCGCCCGCCCCACCTCATGTAGCGACAACACCGCCGAAGGGGCGAAGAATTTTATAATCTTGGCGACAAACGAGAATGAGTTGGCATGCTTCTGTCCTGCAACAGTGGTCATTCCGCCGGGCCGGAAATTGTATTCCTTCTTAAACGGCAATTTCGCTAGATCGTTCTCTGTCTTACCCTTCACCCTTGCCCACATTACCCCTCCTTGTTCGGTACTATCCGTACTCCCTCCGGACACATAGATAAAGGTGATTTCGGGATTGATCTTCAAAAGCGATTTTGCAAATGCCAATGTCGTATCATAGGTGATATAGCGGTATTTATCTTCTTTCATACCGACCGAACTGACCCCAGCGCAATAAAAACAGGCATCGTAGCCCCTGATCTCCGCTTCAACTTCAGACAGATCCGTGAAATCTTTAACCAAAAGCTCTTTCAACTTTGGATGCTGTATGTCAGCAGTACGGCGTGATATGCTCAACACTGCCTCTACCTTATCATTTTGAAGACATTCCAGTAAAACACCTTCTCCGACCATTCCAGTGGCCCCTGTTAGTATAACTTTCATCAAAATTCTACTTATGTACCAAGCCCAAAGGGCTACAACTACTATTTATCTCTCCAAATTAATAGGATAGTATTGCTTTATATCATGCGCAAGCGCTCTTCCTCCAGATCAAGCTGATAGAGCTGCAAACGGATAAGATCCTCATCGATCTCCGACTCGCTATTCAATTTTTCCAGATATTCGCGCTGCACATCCAAAAGCTCAATGAAAATCACTTTCGTACGCTCATTCATCCACGAATCATCTGCAGCGTTTGCTTTTTCCTCCCAATGCTTCAAAATTCTCTCCATTGCCTCCCGATTATGTTCTTCTTTCTCATACTTGTCTTTAAGAAATTGATAGACATGCTGCTTTAGTCCTTGCTTCATTTGCTGTTTTGCCACTTGCTCAGATTCCTCTGCAAAAAAATCAGACAGCCCTACCCGTCTGATCAGATAGGGTAAAGTGAGCCCTTGAACCAAAAGTGTTGAGAGAATAACGACAAAGGTGATAAACAGAATCAGATGACGCTGTGGAATCACAGTACCATTCATGACCAACGGAATCGAAAGCGCCGCTGCCAAGGAAACCACGCCTCGCATCCCTGTCCAACCCAGTAATAGCGGCATAAAGAACCGTTGTTTTAAAGAACGTGCCCTTGGTGCCACACTCGGTCGAAAGATAAGTGTTGCAATCATAGCCGCATAGGCACTGATCATGCGCGCTAGAATAAGGACGGCTGTCACCAGAAGACCGTACCCGATAGCCTCCCGGAGTGATGTACCGTTTGCCCGCAGGCCGGCAACAATTTCGGGAAGATCCAGACCGATAATGAAAAATACAATTCCATTCAGGATAAACACAAAACTCTCCCAGACACTCAGCCCTCGCACACGACTGGTACTGTTTAGAAATTTAAGCCGCTGGTTGGACATCAGGAGACTTCCCGCAACAACTGCCAGTACACCCGAACTGTGAAACTGCTCCGCAATCCAATACATAAAATAGGGCTCGATCAAGGTCAGTGCAATATCCGATGGCGCATCCGTCGGTAATCGTTTATGTGCCTGAATAAAAAACCAGCCCAACAGGACACCGATACCTACTCCACCGACCAGCATCCAGATAAACGATACCGCAGCCTTCTGCCATACAAACTGCCCCATACCCACAGCAATCAGGGCAAAGCGGACAATAATTAAAGAGGATGCATCATTCAGCAGGCTCTCTCCCTCAAGAATCGCAGAAGTAGACTTTGGAACTTTCACAAATTTCATGATCGCCCCCGTACTGACCGCATCCGGCGGGGACACAATCCCACCGAGCAGAAAACCCATCGCAAGTGTGAAACCCGGGATATAATAATTGGCAAACACGGCAACGGATAGCGCAGTGAAGAAAACCACCAAAAAGGCAAAACTTCCAATAATACGCCACCATTTCTTCATCTCCTTATAGGAAATCGACCATGCAGCCTCACATAGCAAGGGTGGAAGGAAAATCAGAAAAATAACATCCGGATCGATCGTGACAACGGGCAATGCCGGAATAAAACTAACCGCCAGTCCCGCCAAAACCAATAAAATGGGATAAGCGACCCGAAGCTTTGTTGCCAACATTTCAAGCAGAACGATGGCCGTAATCATGGCGATAAATAGCGGAAACAAGTTGTGCATAGGCTATCCTAATTGGTTTTGAGACATCTCATTAACTCATGTAAATATCTTAAATGGAAATTAAAAATCATCAACTCCCGGTCATATTTTTCACTTTTTCATCTGTACCCTAGTTTTACCCTAATTCTGTACCTCAAATTCGGCCTGTACCCTTCTTAAATTAGCAAAAAGATTAATTGCCATGTCGACTACAACACATCAATCTTATTCCATCAGACAGGTCGATCTCTCTGATCTATCGCTACTAAAAAAAGTGCAGTCCAAAGGAACAGGAAAACACTTGCTGAGCATGCCTTTTCTATTGCTTGCACAAAATGATACAATCACAGCCTTCTCTACTGTTGCGGTCTCCGAAAACAATAATCTTACGGTCGAAATTTCCTATAATATCGAAGTTTCCGAAGATCTTTCGACCGCATTTCAGCATAAAGCACAGACGTATTTCGAACAACAGCTTTTAAAGATGTTCGGCGGCGAAGAATCCTTAAAGCGGGGAATCCGTCAATTTCATCATTGGGTAAATCAAACGGAAACAGTAAATTAGCATAAGCATGGAACAGCAACAATTATATAAGAAAATCGCTAACATCGTAGAGAATCAGATCAAAAATGGTTCACTAACCTATGGTGATCGCCTGCCCTCTGTCCGAAGTGCGCAGAAATTGTATAATGTAAGCTTAAATACGGCAAAAAGCGCCTACATGGAACTCGAGAGCAGATCCCTGATTGAATCTCGTCCCAAATCGGGCTTTTTTGTCAGCCTGGCCGGACAGCGCCGGATGTCCATCCCCTCTATTTCCACTTTTAAGATTGACGAAAAGAAGCAAGATCCGGCCGCATTGATCGACAAAGTTTTCCATTCATTGGAGGATAAAGAAATCACACGGTTCTCGCTCGGACTGCCCAGCCCTTCTTTGCTTCCTATTCAGAAGCTCAATAAATGTATACTGGAATCCGTTCATGAACTACACGATTATGGTGATCAATATGGACAGGTACAGGGCAGCCCAACTTTGCGCAAAGAGATTGCCAAATGGTCACTCGTATTGGAAGGAAAGATCAGTGATGAAGACCTGATTATCACTTCCGGTGCCATGAATGCGATCTATAGTTGCTTACGCGCAGTCACAAAACCCGGAGATACCATCGCTGTTGAAAGTCCCTTATATTTTGGTTTTATTCAGGCTTTTCAGGTATTGGGACTCAAGACAATCGAGATACCGACACATCCTATTACGGGCATTGAACTGGACGCACTTAAAAAAGTAATCCACAAGATAGATGTATGCTGCTTTGTTACCAATTTCAGCAATCCGCTGGGCGCGCTGATGCCCGATGAACATAAAAAGGAGCTTGTCAAACTGTTGGCCTTCCATCATATTCCCCTGATTGAAGATGATCTTTATGGGAACATTTACTTTGGCAACTCAAGGCCCAAACCCTGTAAATACTTTGATGAAGAAGGCTTGATCATGTGGTGCGGATCTGTCACCAAGGTATTGGCACCAAGCTTCCGGATCGGCTGGGTCGAGCCGGGGCAGTACAAAGACAAAATCCTGAAACAACGGCTGATCCAGACCATTTCACAGCCGGCAATTTACCAGGAGGCTGTTGCCAAATTTCTACAGATCGGCCGGTATGACCATCACCTCAACACCTTTAGAAAAAAGTTGTACAGCAATTACATCAATTTTAGAAACAGTATCGAGGCCCATTTTCCGGAAAATACCAAGATGTCCCAGCCCGAAGGGGGATTTGTACTTTGGCTGGAAATGGATCCCAAAATTGACTCGACCGTACTATATGATTACGCACTGAAACAAAAATTGAGCTTTGCTCCAGGCCGGATGTTCACCCAGCACGATCAGTTTAAAAACTGTATCCGACTGAACTATGCTGTCGATTGGAACGAAAAAACAGCGCATGACCTGATGCGATTGGGCCGATTTTTTAAAGCCGTCATCTAAGCTATTAATCCCAGTCAACCTCATCATCATCACTTGGTAAAATAGACGGTGGCAATTTATCGGATTTTTCCTCCGGGAATACCGTAAACTTACCTCCACGGATCAGGAGCGCATCGAAAACTTCACCGGTCATCAGAGTACTACTATTGGACATAAATTCGTCCTTCCCATCAGGGCTCGCCAACCAGCACCGAACTGTAGCTAGGCATAAAATAACAGCATCTCTGCAGTCCTTCAATGTGAAAGTAATTCTACGGTCCACTTTATGATCCCCTTTTCTTAGCTCCAATGTCTTGCTACTATGATGAAATAGGGTATTCCGGTCATCCAGTTGAACGACCACACAGTATATTTTTATGTCTATTTTAACTAGCCTTTCATGGATTGTATTAAATTTACGGAGACCTGCCAAATGGAGCTGAACCCGAACTTGTTGCTGGGCTTCATCAAAATGTACCATTGGATGATTCATAAAGAAATTGCTCCAGCTGCCCCGTTTGGAGTACCGGAAACCTTTCAAAGGGAGTACTGATCCATATCCGAGTCTCAGACTCCCAAGCTCATGCTCTCGGTCATTACGCACGGCTTTATAAAGTACATTTTGTAGTCTTATATACGTACTGCGCCCACAGGCACGAGGTTGAATGGATTTTAGAATCTGATACAGTCGGCTCGCCAGTTTACAGTTGTACGTAAAATCAAGCCCCGTTAACTCGCTGTTTTCACTCAGATCATATGCATCCCCTCGCTTTCGCTCATTTTTATCCTTGCCGAAAGAGTCCTTCATCCTATTAAGTTAAATTGGTATACTTTAAAAATACAATAATCGTATCAATTAAACAATACCCCCTTTAACAACACATAAAACCATAAATGATAAGCACATCAACGTCCCTTCAACTACCTTAAAGTCCCCTCAAGTCCGTTCAAATGCCAACAACATTCGAGTAAGCTCCGTGTATGATCCGCTCCAACTTCGGGATTGCTTCGTCATTTGGTCGGTCCTGCTTCGGTAATTCATCGGCAACAGTGCAAACAACAGGCATACACGAGTCAAACAACAGTCAAACAAATCCCGAAGTTGTCCCACAACAATTCCGAAGCAGTAGCAACGCCCACCCGAAGGATCTCCAAACAACTATCGAACAAGGGGCGACAGATCAGCGAAAACACGCTACCCGTCCAGTACCGTACCTCCTCCCAAATTGTATAAGCCGAAAAGTACTTTACAGGTGCTTTAGCGGTATCTTATATATGCCGAGGGGCTACTTTATTCAAGCAGCCCCTCGGCATATATTTTATAATACGTAATGTATAGGTACCCAACGATATGCAATATATGACTTGAAATTATATGTTTGCCCTAAGAATTGTTGCTTTTAGGTGCGAAATATTAGCGTATAAAATAGCAGAAGGGGCTTAAAAAAATCTCCAAAATAATGAAGATGTCCTAAAAGGACGCCTTCTAATTACTGAATTTTTTGAAAGAATTTTTTTGTCTTATAGAAGGCTAGTAATCCGATAATACCGATCATCAACCATAAAAAATCAACAATAAATAGATCCCGCTGTCCATCTACAAATGTTTTCCAAAGCCAATTATGTGTCACCAGGCCGTTGGTTATAGGAACAATAAATGCGAGGATACTACCCAACAGGAGCGTCTCACGATTTGTTCTCCTTATACTTCGGCGAATGATATAGTAAAGTGAGAAAACCAACCATGCATAAAAATAGACCCGATAGATAAAGTCTTGGTCAACTTGCGGACTAATCTTGATCGCAATAAAGGTAATCGCTGTTACAGGGAGCATCGTCAAACATATCGCTGTGAAGATATTAGCCGCCCAGAAGTTAAATTTACGTTTTCTAGGAATGACATTATTTTTATCTCGGGCAACCAACCAGATCAAAATCCCGGAAATAATCACCAGACAGCCCATCACTCCCAAAATAAAATAGACCATTTTGAGTGGATATCCACCAAAATCACCATAATGCAGACGGTAAATAATACTTCTGACGTAATCGCCATAGTTTGCTTCTGTCAATGGTGATTTTTCTTGTACGATCTTACCATCCGCAACTTTCACCGTCAAGATTCCAGATCCCGCAAAACTACTGTTAAAATGTGGCTCGAGTTCCATAATGACATGCATATTGGCATCTGCATAGTTTTTGACGACAATGCGCTGAAACTCGCTTTCTGGCCATTTGGTCTTTGCCATATCGAGGAAAGGGGCAATTTTCAGGTCTGCGTCCAATGGTTTATAACTATAAGCATAATTATCATTGGCAGACACACCGATATCCTGATACATTTTTTGCTGGTTACCATCATACAGCAATTTACTGAACGGCAGTGCCAGTACGGCATTGACAATCAGAAAAGTCCCTGTTACGGCAAAAATAAACTGAAAAGGAAATCCAATCACACCTAAGGCGGTGTGCATATCTGTCCAGACAGTCTTCCATTTGCTGAACGGCCTGAATACAAAAAAGTTTGAAACCAGCTTGTCCCAATGTAATAATAAGCCTGTAATCAGCGCAAATAAGAAGATAAAGGCTGTAATCCCTGCAACGAGGTATCCAAATGGGGCAATACCTACGCTAATGGGTACTTGGTTGAGCTGAGCCAAAAAGTGTAGGCGAAATAGAAACTCGCCCATATCATAATTCTGGGTATAATCACCCGTTTTCTTATTGACAAAATTATAGGTAAAATTCTTTGAATCGTCATCACCACCTCTCCGTCTCCGGCCTTTCTTTTTTTCCGCTTTCTGCTCAGATGTTATCTTCGACAGGTTCTCCTTGTTGAGTACGGTGTCATTTGATGCCGTGTAGCCCACGTAGGCTGATGTCCCCTCCCGGTGCATATAGAAGTTGATATCACGTCCATGGAGATTGGTCTCTCCTTTCAGGGAATCCAACAGCTTATCAAAGCTTTGATGATTTTCCTGGTAGGTTTTGTATGACGCATTATTCTGCCAGGCCGCGATTTCGTTTCTAAAAAAGGCAAATGAACCCGAAAAAAATATCACGTACAGTAGCGCACAAACGATAATGCCGCTGATGGTATGGGTATTAAAATAGATATTATAATTTCTGTTGTTCATAATTGACTACATCTTTAATAAATAAGGCAACGAAAACACCGTGGCCAAGAGTAAGTAAATTCCCCAGATTTTCCATCCACTTTTGGAAAGAAATGCGAAGAGCATCAGTACTGCCCACAGCAGATAACCTGTGAATCCGGCAGTCATAACAACATCCTTTTTCTCAAAAACAGTTGTCAGCAACACATGGAAGGAAAGCATAACAACGTACCCACCGATGAATCCGGCTGTTATCTTCAGAAATCGCTGAAAAGGTGAACTAAGGTATTTTTTATTTGCAGGCATAACAGCAATCAATTAAGAGATCAAAAATTCAATACAAAGACTGACAGCATACAGTCCGAGGACATGGTAAGCTGTTAAATAGCGATAAGGATTCAATAAGACCACAAGGCTCATCATACACATGACATAGGCAAAAAAAGCAAAGAATCCGGCGCCACCCCCCTGTACGTAAAGGATAACTCCAAATGGTAGAAGTAGCATCCCGATGCTCAAGATGCGCACAGACTGTGTCTGTGCGCAAAGCTTTTTCAACCACTCGGGCCTATGCTGAAACTTCACTTTTTTACTACTATTGTAAAAAAGGTAAGCCCCAATAAGTATGATCATTAAAAGTGTGCTATACATCGTATAAATGATTTATATAGAATCGCCTAATTAAAATTTATATGTTATACCTAAACGAAAATTGCGTCGTTCTTCAACAATATAAGTGTAGTAAGCAACGCTCTCTGTAATCTTTGCGTTTCTCCCTCCTGTTGAACCTGAAGTCATTAGCTTCCGGTTGTCGAGCACATTGTTGACCATCAATGAAACATTATACCTCTTATACTGGTAACTAATACCAGCATCATTGCGTAGGTAGTTCTTGAAATTAGACTCTTTCGTCGTGCCGATCGCACGGTCAAACATGCCCTGTACACTACCTAAAAAACCTAGTCCTTTCAATGGCCCTTGCTGTAGACGATAGGTTACCCATGCATTGGCTGTATGTTTTGCCGTATTAGGCGTGATATTTCCAACGTTCTCTGCTCTTGTATCTTTTGAGACTTTCGAATCCGTCAATGCATAATTTGCATTGACATTTAAACCTTTAACAATTTCACCGGTGATATCAAATTCTATACCTCTTGTTTTTGTCTCTCCCAATTGTATTTGAAATGTAGTACTACCCACAACATGAGAAGGATCCGGATCAGGAACGGTCGCATTTTTTCGTTTGATTTCGTAAGCACTTAATGTAGAAATCCATTTTCCGCCAGCCCATTCCTTCTTCATGCCAGCCTCCATGCTGTTGCCGCGTATAGGCTTGAAAGCATTGCCTTCCCAGTCAGTTCCCCCTACAGGTACAAAGGACTGATCAAACAGGGCATAAACACTTGTTGAAGGAGTCACCAAATAGTTTAATCCCACACGTGGGCTCCATACCTTATCTTTTGTAGGATCAGCGTCTGTTTTTGAAACCACACTAGATGATGTAAAGCGTAATCCTAAAGATAATTTCAGGCGTTCACTTAAGAAAGCCATCTCGTCATGAACATAGAAGGACGTATAGGATGAGTTTGTAATATACGTTTGGCTCTTTGCCCGTTCCTTAATGCTCGATGAACGGTCAGCTTCTGGGAAAACGGATTCAGGAATACCATAAACGGGATTATAAACATTTAACGGATCCCAGGGAATCACACTCAATTTTGTTATGGGATCCTCGGGCAGCAAACTTCTAAAATCACCCCAGAATTTTTTATTGCCATAATCCACACCGGCCAAAATCCGATGTCTGATATTTCCCGTATGCTCTTCACCATTAAAAGAGAACTGTCCAAATTTATTTTCGCCATGCTCATCGGCGATACTATAAGTACGTGGCATATTGCCTTCGGCAGTCATATAAGCCAACCAGGTACTGGTCGCTTTCATATCGAAATTAAAGTAAGCGGCCTGGGCATGGAACTTCCATTTTTGACCAAGTTTGCGATCCACATAGAGGTAAGCGCTGTGATCTCGCAGTTTACCAGGTTTCATCCCCGGATCACCGTAGAAAAAGTCATTAGCTATTCCCGGATCAGCAAAACCCTTTGGCGAGAACGTATAGTTTCCATTGGTCAAATAAGACGATCCCTGGAAAGTATATTCTGCCGTAATAGCAGTCAGTGAATCGATATTATAGGTCAATACCGGAGCGATGACAAGACGATTGCTATTATTGTATTTGGTAAAGAACTTTTTTTTCTGGCCGGCAACGTTCAAGCGATAAAGCAACTTATTATTTTTGGTGATCTTTCCATCCAGATCCACAGCTCCACGGTACAGATCAAAACTTCCGGTATTTAATGTTACTGATCCCTTGGTATGGCCTGTTGGCTTCTTGGTGACGACATTGTAGAAACCTCCGGGTTCACCGCTGGCCAGCATAAAACCCGCTGGACCTTTGACAAATTCAATACGTTCGATCATACTGACATCTTCGGCTGTGGGTCCCCAAGAAGCCTCGATGTTCATCCCATTACGGAAGGCTGGAATCTTGGATCCGCGCATGCGAATATTTGCATATTGATTGTCCCAGTGCCCCTGACGTGTCGCCCCACTGATATTACGGGTGATACCATCAACAATATCAAAAACCTGCTGGTCAGCCATCAGATCCGATGAGACCACCTGAATGTTTTGTGGTAGTTCCAAAATCGGTGTTTTGAGACGTAAAGAGCCAGAGATACTGTCGAATTTATAATTTTGATAATATTTTCCATAAACAGCCACTTCATCAATGGACTCCGATTGATCGCTGAGCCTGATCTCACCTAAATGATTGTCTTGGTCCGTTAGAACTGCTTTAAAATTATGCTTGCTATATCCAAATGCCTTGATCTCGATCGTATAGGTATTCGGAGAGAGTTTATAGAACACAAAGCGTCCTTCACTGTCAGTGCTTGTTGTCACTCCTGTATTCGATAGCTTAATTGTTGCACCAGAAATAGGTTCGGATTTTTCATTAAGAAGGATTCCATCAATTTTCAATTTGCTCTGCGCCTGAGCCACAGAAAAAATTGAACTTATCATGGGAATGGCTAGAAAGGATAAAGTTTTGTTCATTTGTTTTTCAATAGTAGATATGTAATAAAGAATGGATTCATTTTGAATATGAGATTAAAATGAATCCATCTAAGTTGTAGGTGTCAACGTTTTATTTTACTTCCAAAAAGGTCGTGCTTCCCTGCCATGAGGACGCATAGGGTTTGCCTTCATGCTCACCTGCCTTTTCGACAAATGTACTTGCCTCCAACACGTAAGCGCCAGACCAAAGGGCATCGAAGGTAACTACGCCATTTGCATCGGCTACAAATTCTTTTCCCCAACCTGTGGATGAAAAAACAGATACCTTGGCATTCGGGACCACTTTTCCTTCACTGGTAATCTTCGCCTGCAGACTGCTGCCTTTTTTTGCATTGGCTGAATTCAGTAATTCAACCTGTAGCGGATTTTTTATTGCACTGTAATCCAATTTGCCTGATTTGCCAACGAGGACGGGAACTAATGATGAAAACTCATACTTCGTCTTGCCCCCCAGGTCTTTCGGTGCTTTTACCACTGATAAGAAATAAGTACCCTGCACTGTAGGCTGGAAAGAACCACTGAAGTGATCACCTTTATTGGTCAACGTTACTTTAACAGGTGCTTTTCCCGGAGCATGTAGTAACAAGGTGAAATCTTTCACATCAGAATACCATTTTTCAATCTGGTCTCTTTCATTGGTCACATACTCACCATAATAGACCTTTACTTCATGGAATTGATTAACTGCACCATAAGGAGTTGATTCTATCCAAAGTGCGTGAGCATAACTGCTGTTACAATAAAACAGTACTGTAAGAAACGTAAAAAGCGAAACTAAAATTTTCATAATATGTTGATTGATGCGTATAGTTTTGCAACTTATTAGGAAGGATATTACCCGCTAAAACGAGCGTCAAACGAAAAAAATCATTAAAATTCGCTATCTTGCAAGTCCTTCTTTATCCAATATCGGAGGTAACTGGAGCAGCTTGCTGCTTCAGTCAACTACATACAGTTGCCGCTGTCTGTAGATTTTTACCATGTGATAGATTGCCGTCTATCGCATGGTATTAGCTTTATTGTCCGTCTAAATATAAACTATTTAGACTGATTAAAAACAGAGCAAATATAACAGGAATTCTTTGGATATCAAGGATAATTTACATTTTTCGTATTTCGCCATTACTTTACCTCCAGGCCTTATCGAGGCCTCATATTTAAAGCTGTATGAAATAAATAAGGAAAAAAACATCTTATAACACAGTCCTTGTCAATACGATTGCCCCCATAAGGTGCATTCTACTCCAGCAAGTCATCGCTGGTTAACCGGACGGAAATTTATCTGTTATTTACGGTGAGGTATATTAGGAAAAAGTTGTTTCTGTGCTATGAATATGGGCGATATCAAACAATGCTGTTTCCTGATATCGCGTAGCCACATGGAGTTTAATATTTTCGCAATGGGGTTCAAATGTCGCGTGTACGAGATCAACCGTATTATTCTCCCCAGAGAGGTGTGTCAAGATCAGATGCTTGAGGCGATCACTCTTATATTGGTTGAACAATTCGACCGCAACACGGTTGGAAAGGTGTCCCCAGCCACTACTGATCCTATTTTTCAAAAAATAGGAATATCTTCCGCTATGCAGCATATCCTCATCATAGTTTGACTCCAATAAAAGGATATCAGAATGCTGGATCACCTGCTGCACGTTTTCGCAAGGCCGGCCAATATCGGTCAATACGCCTATATTATGAATTCCATCTGAAACGAGAAAACTACAGGGTTCTTTTGCATCATGGAATTTGGGAATCCCATAAATTTTAAGTCCGCCTATTTCGACTTCTTCGTTAGGTGCGATGATCTTGACCAGGTGGGAAGGTAAGTGTAGGCGGGATCCATCGTAACTTCCTTTCGTGATATATACGGGCAAATTATACTTTTTGGCAAAGACCGATAATCCCCGGATATGATCCGAATGTTCATGCGTAATGAAAATTGCCTTAACCTGTGTAGGAATGATCCCCAGATTATTCATCCGAAGGTGCATATGTTTACTATTGATGCCAGCATCAATCAAGATGGCCGAATCATCCTTAGCTATATAATAACAGTTTCCATTACTACCGGAGGCTATCGCACAATATTTCATTCGCGTACACTATTTATATGTATGTTTTACAGCTTCAAAGATACGAAAAACAAGAAAACTCAGCGAGTCCTAACATTCCGGCAAACTCAACGGAATATTGACAGCCAGACCGCCATCTGCTGTTTCCTTATATTTCGCGTTCATATCCAATGCAGTCTCCCACATGGTTTTAACAACGGTATCCAAACTGACTTTGGCCTTATCAGGATTTGACTGAAGCGCCAATTGAGCCGCTGTAATAGCCTTGATCGCCCCCATCGTATTGCGTTCGATACAAGGGATCTGTACCAGTCCGCCAATGGGATCACAGGTCAATCCGAGGTGGTGTTCCATCGCGATCTCTGCAGCCATCAGCACCTGACGTTGTGATCCGCCCAATACCTCAGTCAAGGCACCAGCAGCCATAGCCGAGGATACTCCGATCTCGGCTTGACAACCTCCCATCGCAGCTGAAATTGTAGCATTCTTTTTAAAGATGGATCCGATTTCTGAAGCTGTCAGGATAAACTGAACAATTTTGTTTTCTCGCATACCGTCATGGAACGTAATAAAATACTGTAAAACGGCTGGGATAACACCCGAGGCACCATTGGTAGGCGCGGTCACAACGCGACCAAAAGAGGCATTTTCTTCATTGACAGCAAGGGCAAAACAACTTACCCAATCCAAGATATATTGAAAATTCTGTCCACCATCACGGATCGCCATCACCCAAGATTCATAATCCTCGTAGTGGCGTCCTTGCATTAATTTTTTATTTAGTTTTGCTGCCCGGCGCTCTACATTCAAGCCTCCAGGTAGTGTACCTCCAGTATGACAGCCACGGTAGATACACTCATAGATCGTTTTATAGATATTCAGGACACCAGCAACAGTTTCACTTTCTTCACGCCAGGCACACTCATTTTCAAGAACAAGCTCAGATATTTTCAGTCCCGTTTTCATGGTCCAGTGCAGCAGTTCCTGTGCAGTATCCACCGGAAAAGGAAGATCTACTTCGGATAGGACACTTTCGGTGTCATTTTCCTGAACAACAAAACCGCCACCGATGGAATAGTAGGTCTCAGTAATAGCCTTCCCGCTCGAGAGGAATGCCTGAAAAGTAACAGCATTTGGGTGGAAGGGCAAACTCTCGGTATATAAGAAAAGAAGATCTTCCTGGTAGGAAAATGGAATGGTCCGTTCCCCCGCAACTTGCAATTCACCAACGGTCTTGATATGCGTCACTTTTGGTGTCACGCAATCTACATCAAACGTAACGGGATCATCACCACTCAAACCCAGCAAAACAGCGATATCTGTACCGTGACCGGCACCAGTTTTGGCTAAAGATCCATAAAGCAAAATCTTGACCTGCTCCACTTCGTCCAATATACCTTTGGCTTTGAGGACATGGGTAAATTGTTGGGCGGCACGCCAAGGACCTAAGGTATGCGAACTGGATGGTCCAATACCAATCTTAAACATATCAAAAACGGATATTTGTTCTTTGCTCATAATCTTTATTATTGCGGTTAGCTCGTTTCTTATAGCTTTTGTGAAAACCGCATCTAAATTAGCACAAATAAGTGTACAATGTTACCTGTATTTGCATTATTATCAATTTGAAAACCAAGCTGACATTCTTTTAACAAGTATCCAACAAACATCTTACATTTTTTAGGGAAAAAGTAAGAAATGCTTCCCTATCTTTGTTGGCTACAATTTATAGAATGACGGGAAAAACATATTTATATTCTTTTTTTGCCTTTTTTATCTGTTTATTTTCAATAAGAACATATTCCCAACAACTACCTAAGCGAGAGTTTCGTGGTGTATGGGTTGCAACCATAGGTAATATAGACTGGCCTTCTGTCAAAGCGGGCAATAATGTCGATCGACAAAAGCAGGAATTTATCGATCTGCTCGACCAACATCGCAGTGCGGGCCTGAATGCGATCATTCTACAGGTACGGCCTGCCGCAGATGCATTCTATGCAAAAAGCAGGGAGCCCTGGAGCCGATACCTGACCGGAAAACAAGGCCAGGCGCCTGCCCCGTTCTATGATCCTTTGCAGTTTGCGATTGAGGAAGCGCACAAAAGGGGAATGGAATTGCACGCGTGGTTCAATCCTTATCGGGCTTCGACGACATTGAATCCCACACATTTTTCCGATGACCATATCACCAAACGTCATCCTGAGTGGTTTTTTACTTACGCAGGAAAAAAACTGTTCAATCCTGGATTACCTGAGGTCCGTAAATATATCATCGATGTGATCATGGATGTTGTTAAAAATTACGATGTAGACGGCATTCACTTTGACGACTATTTTTATCCCTATCCCGATAGCCGCAATACGTCTGTACCAGATCAGCTGACCTTTGCCCAATATAACAATGGGATTGAACATATTGACGATTGGCGCCGCAATAATGTAAACATGCTCGTCCGTGACCTTGGTATGGCCATCAAAAAGATAAAACCATATGTCAAATATGGTATCAGTCCCTGTGGTGTATGGGACAATAAAGAGAATAATAGCGTCGGTTCAGAAACACGTGGCCTAAGTGCTTATCGCGAACTTTATGCAGATGGTGTAAAATGGATGCAAGAAGGCTGGATCGATTATATCAATCCACAGATTTATTTTCCCTTTAAAAATCGCGCTGCGGCATATGAGGTATTGGTATCCTGGTGGCAACGTCATACCTATGGCCGACATTTTTATGTGGGACACGGCGCTTACCGTGTAACGGAAAACAAAATCGGATGGACCGATAAAAGCCAGATCCCGCGACAGGTACGCCATCTTCGTGAAGAACATGACGTAGAAGGAAGTATATACTTTAGTTCGAAATCGCTCACGGATAATTTGGCGGGATTGCAAGATTCAATGCGTAACGATCTGTATCGTACACCAGCTTTACCACCTACCATGCCCTGGCTGGATAGCATTCCTCCAAATGCTCCCTTTGGCCTATTGGTGAAATCATCCGGTAATGGAAAGATGAATACCCTTTTTTGGCAAAAACCAGATACAGCTCCTGATGGTGAATCAGCCTATGGCTATGTCGTTTACCGATTTGCGATTGGAGAACGTGTCAATACGAAAGATCCGGGTAAAATAATTTTTATCACATACGATGCCGATAAACTCCAATATACAGATGATGATATCAAACAGCATCAACAGTATAAGTATGTCGTCACCGCAATAGACCGAATGAAAAATGAAAGTCGTCCTTCTGATAGCCGGGAGGTAAATGAAGAAACATAGCAGTTCGCAAAAATTGCTATTCAGTATAAAGACGGATACAGAGAACCCTCCAGAATTGCCCAGCTGTTTTCAGCCTAACTATTCAGGAGGGTTCTTTTATTATGTAGTGTGATTTTAAAGCGAACCTATTTGCCCTGGCCGTACCTAAATTTTTTATTGATGGTAACAGGCAATTTTCCAGTCGGGATATTTGCGCCCAATATTGTTTTGGCAGCAGCTTTCTGCATGAAAGCATCATTCTGATAAGCGAGCAAAATTGTCTTCGCTTTCTTGGACGCCTCAACACCATCTAATGCATATACATTTGTGAATAATGTTAGAATGGATTTCTTCGCAAACTTTTTCATCAGGTCCTGCACATTTTCGTTCAACTGCATCGTTGGACGTGGGCGTAATCTCGTATCATGTACGGCAATGATGTATTGTTTATTTTTCTTGATTTCTTTAACGAGACGTTTCATGTCGTCCTTACTCAAACTGTCTGGCACAAAATATTGTGTTTCGTTGGTCAACGCAGCAGCCAGTTCATTCTGGAATGTTTGATTGGCGGAAACACCGATATTAATAATTGCTGTCGGTACTTCCTTTTTAAAGGATTTCAATTTCTCAGTTGAATTAAGAACTGTAATAGCAGCATTGGAAAGTTCATCGATCAACTGAGTCGCAGACGCCCGATGCAAGTCGGCATACAGGTTCTGTTGTGGGGTTGCTTGATATTTGTCCAATCCTAACCACAGTTTAGCAGCCAGTACTCTTTTCACACGCGCATCAATATCAGCCTGCGCGATACGGCCATCTGCAATTGCTTTAAGGATAAGGTCAATAGCGCGTTTGCTGTTTTCCGAAACTTCAAGGAGGTCATGCCCCGCAATAATCGCTTGAACATCCGCTTCACCATTCGGAAAGAATTTTTTAACGCCTTTCATATCCATGGCATCAGTTACTGTCAACCCCTTAAAGCCTAGTTCATTCCGTAATAGGTCGGTGACGACTTTTTTTGAAATAGAAGAGGGCATATTAGGGGTATCATCCAAAATTGGGATGTTCATATGTGCAACCATAACTGCTGGTGCGCCAGCTTTGATAAGCTCTTTGAATGGATACATTTCCAGTGTATCCAATCTCTTTTTATCAAATGGGAGTTGCGGAAGATCATAATGTGAATCTACATCCGTATCTCCGTGTCCTGGGAAGTGTTTAATAGAGGCCAGTATGCCTCCATCCACCATACCATCCATATAAGCTTTTGCCTTTTGGGTAACATTATATTTATTATCCCCAAAAGAACGAATTCCGATGACTGGGTTTTTCGGGTTGTTATTGATATCCACATCTGGTGCAAAATTGAAATGCATACCAATGCGATGAAAATCCAGCGCAACCTCACGGCCCATGCGATAGATCAATTGATTGTCCTGGACAGCGCCGAGTGTCATCTGATAGGGAAAAGATAGCGTAGAATCCGGCATGCGCATTCCCAATCCCCACTCCCCATCAAAAGTCATCATCAATGGCACTTTGGATAAGGATTGATAACGATTGAACATATCAACGTGACGTACGGGGCCACCCTGAAAAACAACAAGCCCACCAAGATGCTCATCTTGAATAACCTGTGCGACGGAATCAATATATTTTTGGCCTAAATTAGTATGTGCCCGTACAAGGAACAACTGAGCCACTTTTTCCTTTGGAGTCAAGGTATTGAATACGGCATCCACCCAGTCGTGCTGGGAATTGATGTATTTTACAAAATCTTTCTTGTCCTGTGCCTTCGCAAATGATAGTGCACTGGCCAATGCCAATAGGCCCAGACTGAATTTTTTGAACATAAATTAGTTTGTATAATGTCTTAAATAGAATACTAATAACGTTATTATTTTGGATAATATGAAATTGTTTTTGCAACAATTTCATATAAACATGCAACAAGACGCACATCACAAGCAACAGTGGGGAATATAATGACTGAAGGAATGAGAACTGGTGCGGAGTGTACTGGATGTTTATCATAGGTTTTGTAGTGACCCCTTTCTGCATACAGCTAGTTATGGATTGGATCAGGCAACGAACGCCGGTTATAAGTACATTGAGCTGGCGCATATTCCTATTATTCAATCATTGAACCATTGGTTATTTAAGTTTCGAAAGTCGTAGCAAAAAGAAAAATTAAGCTAAAACAAGGAATAGGCTATATAGGCTGAAAAAGACAAGACCAGTTATCAGCTATAAGCTTGAGTGGCGAAATTATCAATAATAGAGACTAAAAATAAGCGAAGTACATGCAATAAGTCTGAACAAACAGCACCTAAATACCAATTACTCGATACTAGATCCCGCCCACTAGATCAAATTATACTTTTTCTCCAAAAACAGTGTCAATTCCATCACATGTTCCAATTCACCAATGGCCTCCTTTTTCCAAAATGAATCAATGATCAATAGGAGAAACTGTGTTTCCAATTCAGGATTTTCATATCCAAGTTCTTCAAAAGCACGGTGAATTATTGGTTGTACCGGTTTCATAAACTGTTCATGCTGTTGTTTGGAGAATGGGTGGTGCGACAATCGCTCCTGCAATTTCCAGAATATCGGTTCTGCGCTGACCAGCTTATTGGGGAGGTTGATCATGGTACGCAAGAAGTCTTTGGGTTCACGATAAGTCATCATTCCGCGGTGATGCGTAAGGACTTTACGGTAGCCGGATTTAATCAAATAGACCAAAAGTGCATCTTTATTACCAAAATGCTTGAATATCAAAGCCTCAGAAACTCCGGCATTCTGCGCTATTGTTTTGGTAGATGTATTGCTATAGCCCTGATCTGAAAAAAGCAATAAAGCCTCTTTCATAATACGCTCTTTTCTACTCAAAACACTTTCTTTCATATGATGCCGTTCAGTTGATTTTTAATTCTACTGCAAATATATCTAATCTTTCCGTTCAGTTTGGATTATTGTAACTAAAATGATAGTAATTCGTATCAAATAGTCGCATAAATTTGACAAATAAAAAAATATAGCCAACAACAGCGTATAGAAAACGTAGACATCCTCAACCAATGAAAATCAAAACCTGGACAATTGTTATCTTATCATTCAGTTTTATTCTTTTAAAGACAAATCTCTTTGCGCAGCAATACATTTCTGGAAAGCTGGTAGATAACAATAATGCTCAACCTATTTCAGGTGCCAGTGTTACGATCATCGCATTGAAGGACTCCAGTAAACTGCAAGTACCAACAGATATCCTTGGTAAATTTATCAGCAAGGCACTTCCCAATGGTGATTATCTGGTTTCGGTACAGCCAATAGGCTATACTGCAGATATTCGAAAGATCAAATTAGCTGGTACTACTGTCGATGTTAATTTCAAAATAAACAGTTCTGAGATTGTTCTGGACGAAATCAGCATTTCGCCAACGAGCGTTCAGGTTCGGGGAGATACCTTAGAATTTGATGCAAAAAAATATGTCACGCCTGATTTTGCGGATGCGGATGAACTGATCAAGCAGATACCGGGCGTAGAAATTGATGAAGATGGCAATGTAAAAGCCCAAGGAGAGGCGGTAAATAAGATTATCATTGATGGCCGTGAATTTTTCAGCACCGATCCAAAAGTTGCACTCAAAAACCTACCAGCTGATGTCATTGCTAAAGTTCAGCTTATTGATGACAAAACCGAACAGGCTAAATTCAGTGGATTTGATGATGGCAAACGCATGAAAGTAATTAATATTGTCACCAAACCTGATAAAAGGGAATCTTATTTTGGCAAGATCAGTGGTGGTGCTGGCCCGGATAAGAAATATGCGATCAATACCCAGGTCACCAAAATGAATCCAAAACGTCAGTATTCCATCGATATCAATACAAATAATGTCAACCAGCCTAATGGTTTTGCCCCCCGTGGCAATACACGTGGACGTACAGGGCAGGGTGTGACAACACGTTTCAATGCTGGCTTCAACTATCTCGATCGTTTTTTTGCTGACCGCATGGATTTCAATGCTAATTATACCTACAACTACACGGACAATAATACCATTAGCCAAAACAAAACGGAATACACTGCTGGTAATAGAGCCAATCAAATCAACAGTCAGCAACAATCAGGCAATACATACACCAACAATCACGCATTATCCCTAAGGGCCAATTGGAAAATAGATTCTATTCAAAAGTTGGACATACAGCCCAATTTTTCTTATCAAAGCAACAATAGACAGGGCAGCTCACTAGGTTCCACACTATTAAACCTGACCGAGATGCTCAATAGCTCCGACAGAAACAACAAAAGTTTCGGCGAGAATTTTAACTGGGGCGGGGACCTGACTTATATGCGTAGGCTCAACAAACCAGGACGAACAATTAGCCTCAATGTTAACGGTTCTTTCAGCACGAACAAAAGTGATGCTGCAAACTATGCTTTAAACAGCTATTATAGAAATGGTGATTTTAACCGGATTGACACCGTAAACAATCGAAATTACGCCAATGGTGAAACGAATGGCTTTCGCTCAAAAATCGCCTATACGGAGATGCTGGATAAATATTCACGGTTGCAGGGAAATTATACTTTCCGGAATACCGCACGGTATTCTGATCGTAAAACATATGAATTCCTGGCAGAAACCGAGCAGTTGGGCGAGTTGAAAAATCGTCTTTCAAATGAATTTCGCAATGATTTTGTTTATCACAGTGCTGGGCTTTCTTATTTATTCAATAAAAAAGATAGTATAAGGTTTCAAGTTGGATTGGATTATCAGACCGCAAATCAAGTAAATGACAAACTATTTCCGAATATACTGAAAACAAAGAGTCACTTTAACAGCTTGTTGCCCAATTTAAATTTCCAATATAATTTTAACAAAGAGACACGGATTGAGCTGCGCTATAATGCCAAAACCAACACGCCTACTATTGAACAATTACAGGATTTTATCGATAATCAGAACCCGCTACGGATCAGTTCAGGCAACCCAAACCTGAAACAGGAATATGATCATAATCTGGTGATGCAATTTAGATCTATTAATAAGGCTTCAGGCAGAAGCTTTACCTCAGATTTTACAGCTGATTTTATCCAGAATAAGATTTCAAATACAATTTTTACAACAGATTCCGCATTTACCATCGAGAAAGACATTATACTAGGCCCGGGGGGACAATATATCAAACCGGAAAATTTTGATGGCGTCTACACTTTGAAATGGCATAATAGCCTTGGTTATCGCTTTGAACCAATAAAACTGAATATCAATCTTAATAACAATCTATATTTCAATCAGAATTATACCTTATTGAATCTAGAAAAGGTAAACGCAAAAACCTATGGTGTAAATCAACGTATAGGGGTAAATACCGCCTTCAGCAAGGATGTCATCATTGGATTGGACTATAACGGAAATTTATCCTTCTCCAAAAATTCGGCAACTGAAAAATCCAATTATTCTGTCTACAAGCATACCATTGGCAATTCCGTAGCTTTGACTTTATTGAAAAGCTGGACATTAAATTCGACTTTCAATTACCTATACAATGGTAGTATCCTCAACGCGCCGAGCACAACAAGTTTGTTGTGGAATGTTTCTGTTGGCAAAAAACTATTCAGAAGAAGAAATGCGGAGATCAATCTGACCGTTTTTGATATTTTTAACGACAATAAAAACGTTAATCAGCAGGTCAACGACCTTTGGGTACGTGCATCACAATCCAATGCGATTACCCGTTATGCCATCTTAAGTTTTACTTATCATATTCGGGGGATGGTCGGGAAGGCTAATCGTCCACGAAAAGATTAAAAATCTCCACGTGGAACAACATGATCAATCCACCGTCAGCATATATCCAACCCCACGTATATTGGTAATTTTGATTCTGGGGTCTTGGCTTAAATACTTCCGAATACGACTGATAAATACATCCAGGCTTCGTCCTGTAAAATACTTATCATGGCTCCAATAAGCACGCATAATTTCTTCACGGGCGATTACCTTATCTTTCTGCTCATACAATTTACGGAGAAGTTCACTTTCACGGAAGGACAATTTTAGTGACTCGCCCTGATAAATCAGCTGATGTTTCAAACTATCCAGTGTATAATCACCGATCATCAGCTTTTGGCCAAACAGCATTTTCGGGCTATTTTTCAACAGTGATTCAATTCTGACGACCAATTCCTCGATTTTGAATGGTTTTTTGACATAATCATCACCACCGAGACGAAATCCCCGCACGACATCTTCAGTCTGTACTTTAGCTGTCAAGAAGACAATAGGGAGTAATGTATCCATCTCCCGAATTTTTGTAGCCAATGTGAATCCGTCCATGACAGGCATCATCACATCCACCACCATAATATCTGGTTTGGCTATGTTGAATGATGCTAATGCCTCATGACCATTGCTGCAATGTATAACGCGAAAACCGTTCGCCTCCAGGCTATCTGCAACAATCATCGCCAAACTCGGTTCGTCTTCTACATATAAAATATCAATCATAACTATGTTGTTCTATATCAATGTTTTTCTACCGTAATGCGAACTCTAAGACAGTAAACTTAAAGTTAGTATGGTAGGCGAATAATAAAGGTACTACCTTTTTCCAATTCACTATCCACACTGATTTTACCCTCATGACGTTTCACAACCTGTTTGACATAGGCAAGCCCCAATCCAAAACCTTTCACATCATGCAAATTACCCGAAGGGACCCTAAAAAACATATCGAAGATCTGCTGATGATATTCGGGGGCAATACCTTTGCCATTGTCGGTAATACGAATTTGTACCTGTTCCTTACCGCCTTTGATTTCCACTTTGATCTTAACATGTGGACCAGCATATTTAATAGCGTTTTCCAATAAATTATTGATCACATTTTTCAAATGGGATTCATCTCCCTTGATCAGGATCGCCGCAGGATCAGCGAGGAACTCTGCTTCTACTGTTTTTGTCTTATTGAGCTGAGCCACTTCAAGTGCACTCGTCACCATTGCCACAATATCAAAATCCGACCGTTGTAAAACGATGCCTCTTGACGCATCAATATCCATTTGTAGCACCTTTTCAATCATACCCGAAAGATGTTCAAGTTCCCTTTTTGAAATATCCAGGTAACGGTCCATCTTTTCTTTATCCTCCCGTACACCATATAATTGGATGGCCTCGATTGCAGCCATCACAGTAGATACTGGAGTTTTCAGCTCATGGGTCATATTATCCACAAAATTCTTTCGTAGCTCGGCCATTTTATTTTGGTTAAGAATGGTTTTAAGCAGGTAAATGAAGGTACCCAACAAAAGACCGATCAGCAAAAATGAGATCAGTAATTGCCAACTTAAACTATACAGCAGGTATTTCCAATCTTCCTGGAATTTGACAACCAAGAATTCATTCTTTATAGGATTGACCATCATTGGTCTGGTCCAGGCCAGGTTTTTTTCGCGATATTGGCGACGTACATCCTTTACCTGCTCGTGTGGGATCCTTACTATACTCAACTCATAGGGTACGGAAATACCTTTATTGTCTAGTGATTCTTTGAATTTCTTGTCAATCTGTTCCAGATTGGTTTTGTTCATTTCAAAATCGCGGAACAAAAAAGGAGGAATAATAGCGCTCTGCCCATCGCGGTCTTTGGTATATAGTTTTCCCTTTCGGTTTGGATCGCCACGAAAAGTATGTTCTCTTTTGGATTGGTGGATACGCACTCTTTCCAAAGCCTGATCAAGTGCTGCTTCGGGTAGCAAGGGTAAAATTTCCCTTTTCACGTCATTGAGTAGCTTGTCCCGCTCAGTCTCTGGACCAGCGAGGCGCTGATCACCATTTTCCGCCTGGTAAACGTCCTGCACCGCATTGAAAAGAGATCGTTCGGCAGTGGACAGAAAAAGATCCCGCCGATTGGTATAACTTCCGTAAAGCCAGACCCCAAGTACAATGGTAATTCCAGCCCCTATTAATACGATCAAGCTGATCAGCAATTTAAATCTTCTACCCATAACGAAAACAAATTTAAATTACTAGATTTGCAATCGCTGTGGTAATTAACCATATTTAACAAAATATAACACTGATTAACAGTAAGCATTGATTACTTTTGCACTATTCAAAAATTAATATGATCAAAAACTTTAAGAGACGTAGTATACAATTTTTACTTCCACTTTTTACGTTGGCGGCTTTTGTCGGCTGTAATAAGGACATTTCACTGTCTTTGGATAGTTCAAGAGATGAAACGATTGGTGTAGTACCAATTGATACTGTTTCCGTCAAAGTTTCTACTTATCAATTGGATAATATCCCGACTTCAGCTTCAGGAACGATCTTAGTAGGGAAAAATACCAATGCCATCACTGGTAGTGTCAAATCAACTTCTTATATGCGTTTGGGGATCGGTACAATCAACGGTACAACTATTCCAGATGACGCGGTCTTGGATTCAATATCTCTGGTATTAAGTCCGAATAAATACTATTATGGTGATACCACCAAAGTTCAGAAGATAGCCGTTCATCGTGTGACGGAAGATATTACACTTACACCAATAGACCCAACGCAACCGACGAGTGCACGACCATTTTTTGTAACTGCTGCGAGTATATTCAGCAAGAAAAAATTTGCTTATGAAAGTACACCATTGGCGGAACTTTCCTTTAACCCACGCGTTAGATCTACGGATTCATTGTTTTTCAGATTCAATAATACCATTAGCAATGAACTCTTTACCTTGATAAAAAATGGGGACAACAGAGTTCAAACTAGTGCTAGTTTTCAGGATTATTTCAAAGGATTGGCACTTGTTCCCGACAAAAACAACACGACGCTTATTGGCTTTAAGGATACTGTCTTCTTGCAGGTGCATTATTCTTTTGAGAACAATGAGGGAAATAAAACAAGGGGCAAACAATTTTTTGCTATCGATAGCAAGGCGTATCAATACAATCAAGTAGAAGCGGATCGCTCAGCGACAAAGTTTGCATCCATGACAATTACAAACCCACAGATTGATGTGGAAAAAACCAATGGATATACATTTTTGGAAGGATCAACCGGTGTTGTAGCGAAAATTGAATTCCCTACGTTATTACAATTGGTAAATGATCCAACGATATCAATTAATAAGGTGCAACTTATCATTGAGGCCGAACAAAATCCACAGGATGGATTTGATCAGCCACAGAGTTTGGTCTTGATGATCGCAAATAGCGAAGGAATGCCTGTTAGTGCATTGCCATCATTAGAGACAGCAAACGCAATGCAGGTAGCTCGATTGATTAAAAATGGTGACTCTAAGGCTACATACACCTTTAATTTGATTGATTATTTAAATAAATTTAAAACAACTGCATATAAAAACACTTCATTATATCTATCTTTACCGCCATTGCCAGTACCAGTTGGAAATGTGGGTGGGAGTTCAGTAACGCAACCCGCACCATTATCCAGTACAGGAAATAGGTTGATATTGGCAAAAGATGGTAATGATCCAAGAATTAAATTAAACATCCTTTATACTAAATTTCAATAATTTATGAACAAGAAAAATTGGCTACTCGTATTGTCAGCTTTTGTAGTTACAGTTACATCATTCTCTTCTTGTAAAAAAAGCGACGACAACACTGAAGATAAATCAACTGAGTGGTTTCAAAAAGCAGCTTACAAAGGTCCACAAACTTCTTCCGCAGCAAGTTTTGTAATAAAGAACATCGCTTATGTAACTACAGGTCAATCAAGCAATGCAGGTAGCAAGGCTGTTCACCTAAAAAACACTTATGCTTATGATCCTGCTTCCAACACTTGGAGCGAAAAAGATACGCTAGCAGATCATGATGTACGCAGTGGCCGTCGCGGTGCAATTGCTTTTGTTATCGGTGATTTTGGCTATGTAGGTGGTGGTAATGATGGTGCGAATTTCTTGAAAGATTTCTATAAATTTGATCCTTCAGCAGACAAAGGAAAACAATGGACGAAGATTGCTGATTTGCCGATTGTTTTAGCAAATGCTGTTGCATTTACAATTAATGGCAAAGCTTATGTTGGAACAGGAGAAACAACAATTTCGAATGGTACTTCCTTCACTAATCAATTTTTCAAATATGACCCTGAAGCAAATAAATGGGAGGCAATTCCTGATGCCCCATTTGCAGCAAAACGAAAAGGTGCATTTGTATTTAGTGTAGGTAATATTGCTTATATTGGTGGCGGGGTTTCCAACAATGACTACCCAAAAGATTTCTATAAATTTGACGGTAGTAAATGGACTCAATTAGCAGATCTAAGCAGAAAAGATGGTACATATGATTATGACATGAGCCGTTCTAACGCTGCTGCTTTCGTTATCGGTAACAGTGGTTTCTTAGTTGGTGGATTAAAAGGTACTGCAACAAGTTCAGTTGTAAAATATAATATCAGCGGCGACTTTTGGACAAGCGATAATACAGCCCTTGGTGGTGGCGCTAGACAAGATGCTGTTGGTTACGCAATCCAATCAATAGGTTATGTTGCGACAGGCTTAAATGGTACAACACGTTTTGATGATAACTGGAGCTTTGTTCCTGTTTATTAATCGCAAAACAGTCAACATAAAAAAAGGGATGAAACATACGTTTCATCCCTTTTTTTATGAATACAGGCCTCAGCCCTATGACCGATCACGATATCCTTCCCGTATTTTTTGACAATGTCAATAGGCTTAGCCTAGCCAAAGCCAAGGCTGTTTTTTAGGGACCAAACGAGCTCTGCGAACTTTTTATTCCCAGTATGAATACATACTGGATATTGGCGGATATCTTGGTCAACCATCGTAGCTGGACTAATGCGTTCATAAGTACTGTTCATACCTCCGTTATGTAGGAATAGAAATTATAAAGGCCTTAGTATTCTATTGGGTTTCTTACGTACAGGTGTAAAAAAAGCTATATCGATGGATATAGCTTTTTTTATGTATTGGTTTGATTTGCTATTTTTCAATCGCTTTGATTTCGTATAAGGTGTTCCACAACTTACCTGTCACAAACAAGCGTTTATTGGCATGATCATATGCAATTCCATTCATTTCGTTGTCATAAGCTGCTGTATGTTCATAAATCCCGACTAGATTGATCCTACCCTCAACAGCACCAGTTTCGGGATTGATGATTACGATAACATCTTTTTGATAGACATTTGCATAAACTTTTCCATCTATATATTCCAATTCATTCAATTCATCGACAGGTCCGTTCTCGTCATATACACCAATTGCATTCAGTTCTTTACCTGTGACAGCATCCAAAAAGAATAATTTGTTGGATCCATCGGACTTGATCAAGTGCGTTCCGTCATAGGTAATCCCCCATCCCTCTTTACTATTTTCGTATTTGAAAGCGCTTTCTTTTGTAAATGAATTTTTATCAAACACATATCCCTCACCTTGCTGCCAGGTTAGCATAAACAATTTATTACCGACCAATGTCATCCCTTCGGCAAAAGTTTTCTCATCAAATTTGATTTCTTTAAGCACTTTTCCTGTCTTCAGATCGACCTTTCTAAGGTTTGACTCGCCGTACCGTCCATTTGATTCATACAATACGCCATCAGCAAACTGAAGTCCTTGGGTAAATGCGGTGGTATCATGCGGGTATTTGTTGACAACTTCGAATCCATAGTTCTTTGCACTTGCTGGCACTACATAGAAGGTACTTGATACCGAATCTGATTTTCCGCCACTGTAGACTGTTGCAGAGATATTCCGTGTCCCGTAGGCCATATCTTTGGTTTCTACTGTAATCGCCACTGTATCTGTTGAAGAACCAACATGTCTATCATCCACAAAATAGGCGACAGAATCCATCGTAATTGCGTCAAATTTCAATTTTAACTGCACCTGACTGCCCTTTAAAACGGCTTGATTTGCGCCAGGAGAAGCAAATTCCAACGCAGATTTTTTCGACTTACAGGAAGCAAAAGCAAGTGTTGCGATTGCAATAAAATAAGTGATTTTTTTCATCTATATAATTTATTTTTAAAGGTGATGAAACAATCCTATTTATTCTTACACTGTTTGTTTGAATAAACCCTGACGGTTTCATTTGTATGATATAAAAAGTCAAATTCAAAAAAGAAACTTGCAAACCGCTGATTGATACGGTCAGGTCTCTTATCTCAAATCTAATCGCTAAATACAATGATTAACTATCCCAAAATGCGTCTTTTATATAAGTAAGTTCTGCATGAACACTATTTGTCACCGCCACAATATCGAATCTTACTTCTCCTACATATGCATATTTTAAGATATAGGCTTGAGCCGCACGGATCAATCGTCGTTGTTTACGCAGATCCACAAATTCGTAAGGCTGCCCAAAATCAGTTCTAGACCGTGTTTTCACTTCCACAAATACCAAAGTATCCTGATCCATGACGATCAAATCTACTTCTAAATTCTTAAATCGCCAATTTCTTAACACTATTTTGCAGCCCATCCCGATCAGATATTCCATGGCTAACTCTTCGCCCTGAATGCCTATTTCCAGATGTTTTGCCATATCCTCCAAGTTACTTTACGATCGTGTTTCCCAAAAAACCACCCAAGAGACGCTCGGCTTCTTTAAGCTTCTGATACTTAAAGATAAGCACTTCTAAATTAGCAACATCCTGCTCTTGCTTCATTTCTTCGCGAATATGGTGCATTTCAGCTGCAATCTTTTGTTTTTTTATTCGATAGATGGCCTCTACAACCAATTGTTTGAGATGCTCATACTCTTGGCTCACATAGATCTTGCGTTTGTCATCATTCCAGTTTTCGCTGAGCGAATATTTTGTTGCCACACAATTGATTGCCAGGTCAGAAACTGCTGTATCAGCATTGGAATAAAATAATTTTGCATCGGGGATTTCATAATTTTCTGCTGCATCCCGATAGGCTTTCAGGATAAATGCGGCAGCCTTGTCCTTAAACACAATGTCGCCGATATTACCCAATAATAGGCCTGCAACGGGGATATCACCATCACCTTCCCAGGTTGCCAGGTAATCACCGTAATTGATCAGAATACGGACAATCTCACGCTCTTGTAGGATTTCGGCAGTCAATTGGGTCGGCTGCTCCACTGCTTCCATTGCTGGCACTCCTCCACGTTCGTCATCCGTCATAAAGAAATCAGGTGGTGGTCCATCCATGCCAAAAGGAGGCATTCCTGTATTTGCTGGTGTGCTCTGCGTTTTCCGCGCGGCATCCTTATCCGCTTTTTTTGCCTTATTCAGTCTTATTTTATTGAGTTCGGCAAGCAGAATACGTTCCTCAATATCCAATAAGCTACTACATTCCCGAATAAAAACAGAAACCTTAATCTCATCGGGGATCAATGCGATACTTTCAACAACATCGCGTATGACTTCTGCCCTTTTGATGGGGTCGTTGTTGGCATCGCGAAGTAAAATATTAGTCTTATAGAAGATAAAATCCTGTTGATGGGATTTCACGTAATCCTTAAAAGCTGTGGCTCCATATTTTTGCACATAGGAATCGGGGTCATTCCCATCAGGAAAGAGCAATACCTTTACATTCAGTCCCTCTTCAAGCAACATATCGGTACCCCGTAAAGAAGCCTTTATACCGGCCTCATCACCATCATAAAGTATCGTTACATTTTTTGTAAACCTGGAGATTAACTTAATTTGCCCTGTGGTCAACGAAGTACCTGAAGAAGAGACCACATTTTCGACACCAGCCTGATGCACAGATAAGACGTCTGCATAACCTTCTACAAGATAGCAGTTGTCCTCTTCCATTATTGCCTTTTTGGCAAAATTCAACCCATAGAGTACATCCGACTTATGATAAATCTCACTCTCAGGTGAGTTGACATATTTAGCGACCTTCTTATCCGTTTTTAGTGTACGTCCACCAAAGCCGATAATACGTCCGGTTAAATTATGGATGGGGAACATGACCCGACCTCTGAAGCGATCGTATAAGGACTTATCATCACGTTCAATAGCCAGTCCACTTGCAGCCAGATAGTCCGGATGGAACCCTGCTTCCTGAGCCTTATCCACTAAGGCCGTCCATTCCTCGGGCGAGTAGCCCAATTCGAACTTCTTGATGATATCCTCCCGGTAGCCGCGTTCTTTGAAATAGTTGAGCCCGATGACCTGCCCCATTTCGGTTTTCCAGAGCTGCTCAGTAAAAAACTTACCCGCCCAGGCACTCAGCACATACAGGCTCTCGCGTTTATCCTGCGCGGCCAGCTGCGCTGGGGATCGTTCTACTTCCTCAATTTCAATGGAATATTTATCCGCAAGATACCGTATTGCTTCGGGGTAGGAGAACTTTTCCAGTTCCATGACAAACTTGAGTGAATCCCCTCCTACACCACATCCAAAACACTTGTAGATACCTTTTGAAACAGAAACATGGAAGGAAGGTGTCTTTTCGTGGTGAAATGGACAGTTCCCAATCAATGAGGTACCGCGTTTCTTTAAATCTACGAAGTCACCCACCACTTCCTCTATCCGTGCTGTTTCCAGTACTTTATCAATAACCTCTTGCTTAATCAAAATCCTGCTCCTATTTTTAATGTAAAATTAGTATAAATCTGATATATTTCGGTCTCGATCCAATTATTTATACTGACTTAAATCAGTATAATCTTATCACTTAATTGTGATTTCTTCGTACGGTTTAACTCCTGTCTCTTCTGATCAGGATAAACAGCCTATAGGTGTTGTTCTGATGTTGGCGATCCAATCCATCTCCTTTTATATCTTTTCAGATGAAATATTGACTTTTATCCACAAAAAACAAGTTCGAATTCTTTACATTTGTTGTTCAATTTATAGCTGATTAAGATAATCAAAATGAGTAAAACTATCAAGAAAATATGCTGTATAGGAGCTGGTTACGTGGGCGGCCCAACAATGTCTGTTGTTGCAAAACAATGTCCTCACATCGATATCACCATTGTCGATATGAATGCAGAACGTATCGCTGCCTGGAATGATCAAAATCTGGAAAATCTTCCAGTGTACGAACCAGGCCTCCAAGAAATCGTTGCCGAAGCGAGAGATCGCAATTTGTTTTTCTCAACCGATATCAACAAGGCTATTGATGAGGCCGATATGATCTTTATATCGGTCAATACCCCAACCAAGAATTATGGAAAAGGGAAAGGGATGGCTGCGGACCTGAAGTATATTGAGCTTTGTGCCCGCCAGATCGCTGCAGTTGCCAAGGATGATAAGATTGTCGTCGAAAAGTCCACACTTCCAGTACGTACAGCTGCGGCTTTGAAAAGTATCCTCGACAACACAGGCAACGGGGTGAATTTCCACATCTTATCCAACCCGGAATTCCTGGCTGAAGGAACAGCAATCCAGGACTTGATCAATCCCGATCGTGTACTTATTGGTGGTGAAAACGAAGAAGCAATCGCCGCATTAGTCGATATTTATGCGCACTGGGTAGATCACAGCAAAATCCTGACGACCAATCTATGGTCATCTGAACTATCTAAATTGACAGCCAATGCATTTTTGGCGCAACGCGTATCTTCTATCAATTCGATCTCCGCTCTTTGTGAGAAAACAGGAGCCAACGTCGATGAGGTGGCCAAAGCAATTGGTATGGATACACGTATTGGTTCTAAGTTCCTAAAAGCATCTGTCGGCTTTGGAGGATCCTGTTTTCAGAAAGACATCCTCAATCTTGTCTATATCGCACGGAGTTATGGACTCACGGAAGTTGCGGAATACTGGGATCAGGTCATTTTAATGAATGATTACCAAAAACACCGTTTTGCCGACAATATCATTCAGACCTTGTACAATACAGTATCGGGAAAAAAGATTGCTTTTTTGGGCTGGGCATTTAAAAAAGACACCAACGATACGCGTGAATCTGCTGCGATCTATGTTGCCGATTATCTCCTAAATGAACAGGCAGAAATTACGGTATATGACCCAAAAGTATCAGCGGAACGTATTTACGCAGACCTAGATTATTTGAATACACGTTCATCTGAGGAAAATAGAGCCTTGGTGAAGGTTGTCAATACGCCTTACGAAGCCTGTGATAATGCACACGCTGTGGCGGTATTAACTGAATGGGATGAATTCAAAAACTATGATTGGAAAAAGATCAAGGAAGATATGAAAAAACCTGCTTTTGTTTTTGATGGCCGCAAACTGTTAAACCGGAAACAGCTTGAAGATCTCGATTTTAAATACTATGCGATAGGTGAATAAGCACAATGTCTTAGAAAGAATAACCCTCAGTAGCTATCTGTATGTAAATACGGATAATACTGAGGGTCTTGTTTGTGCCTGTTGGCAACGCATAAGGAAAGAGAGATGAAACACAAGCGAAGCAACAGGACTTTTTATCTTAATTGTTCAACATGCCATAAACTTCGTTCATGTAATAAGACTCCTGCAATGCATCCCTAAAATTCTGCCATTGTTCCTCATTAAAGGAAAAAACAATATCGGGATAGGGAGTCTTCATGATCAGGCGAAATTCACCATCCGGAAAGCTACTGAAGAACAGTTCATCGCCATTACTTTTAATAATGTTCAGAAAATCGAAAAACTTATTCTGTGTAAATGTCAGTACAAAACTTTGCTGCCAGATATAATATGTTCTGCACTTATGGCAAACACTAATATGGGTATCTCCGCGCTGACTTAGAATCTTGGTATCACACATACTACTTATATTTATTTAGATTCATTATAAATAACATTCAAATGTAAGCATTGTTTTTAGAATTACAAGTATTAAAACAAAAAAAAGGAGATATATTTTTTATATCTCCTTTTTTTTGTTTTATGTAGGATTAATTTAATCCTCTTTTTTTCAATAAATATTTAGGATCCGGGTCTGCCCCTCTAAAGATATGGTACATTTTTGCCGGATCATCTGTTCCACCCTTTTCTAGGATATTCTTACGGAAAGAATCCGCTGTAGCCTGATCGTACAAAGATTTTTCTTTGAAGGCTGCAAAGGCATCCGAGTCTAATACTTCAGACCAGATATAAGCATAATAGCCTGCAGAATAACCTCCAGCAAAAATATGTTGAAAATAGGTACTTCTATAGCGCGGAATAATAGCGTCAATAATACCGATTTTTTTCATCGCTCCTTTTTCAAATCCATTGATATCTTTCGAAATCTCTTTGGTCGTTGCATGATAATCCATATCCAACAATGCAGCTGAAAGATATTCTACTGTTGCAAAACCTTGATCAAAGGTTCCGGCTTTCTCCATCTTTTGAATCAAGGAATCCGGCATAGCTTCTTTGGTTTTATAGTGTTTCGCGTAGGTTTTTAACACCTCTGGATCTGCCGCCCAATTTTCCATCACCTGTGATGGTAATTCAACAAAATCACGTGGCACAGAGGTACCAGCCATGGATCTGTAGCGTACATTGGAAAGAAGTCCATGCAAAGCATGTCCAAATTCGTGAAATAAGGTTGTGGCTTCATCAAATGTCAGTAATGCTGGATTCTTGCCGACAGGTTTTGTGAAATTACAAACAATAGAAATCACAGGCGCAACACGTTTACCATCTTTTGTAGATTGATCGCGGTAGGATGTCATCCAGGCACCACCACGTTTAGATTCACGTGGAAAGAAGTCTGCATACAATAGCCCAAGGTGTGAACCGTCTTTGTCCTTTACCTCATATACTTCAACTTCTTTATGATAAGTTGGCACATTGTTGAGGGCTACAAATGTCAAACCATATAATTTGTTTGCTACAGCAAACGCGCCTTCGCGTACTGTTGGCAAGCTCAAATAAGGTTTGATCTCATCCTCATCCAATGCAAAGCGTTTTTTGCGAATAATTTCAGTATAATATCTCCAATCGTAAGGTGCTACGGCAAAATTACCACCTTCAGCTTTAATCTCTTTTGCGATATCAGCTTCTTCACCTTTTGCTTTTGCCAAAGCTGGTGTCCACAACTTATTTAATAGCGCATATACATTTTCAGGAGTCTTGGCCATGGATTCTTCCAGGACATAAGCAGCATGTGATGCATAGCCTAATAGTTTTGCTTTTTGCAGACGTAGATTGACAATTTTTTGAATAATCTCTTTGTTATCGTTTGTATTATCATGATTTCCACGCATTTGATAAGCGTCCCAAATTTGCCTTCTCAGTTCACGTTTTTTCGCATATTGCAAAAACGGCATGATGGAAGGATTCTGTAAGGTAAATACCCATTTATCCTTTTTACCTTTGGCAACAGCTTCCTCGGCAGCCGCTATTTTCAATGATTCCGGCAAACCTTCCAATTGGCTAGCCGAATCAACCACAAGTTGATATCCGTTAGTTTCAGCCAATAAATTCTGTCCGAACTGTGTTGTCAATGTCGAAAGTTCCGCATTGATCTTTTTCATTTTTTCTTTGTCTGCTTCTTTCAGATTAGCACCAGAACGTACAAAACTCTTATAGGTTTCTTCCAAAAGCTTATTATCCTGCGCATCCAAGCCCAGTGTATTCCGGTTGTTCCAAACTTCTTTGATCTTGTCAAATAACTTTGCATTCATGGAAATTTCGTCCGAATGGCTCGATAATATCGGTGCTAAATCTTTTGCGATTGCCTGGATACTATCGTTGGTATTTGCACTATTGAGATTATGAAATACTGTAGATACGTTGTTTAACAAGCTTCCTGCATTTTCAAGAGCAACAATTGTATTCTGGAAAGTTGCTTTGTCGGAGTTATTGACAATAGAATCAATCTCCAAATTATGTACTTTTATCGCCTCTTCAAAGGCAGGTCTGAAATGTTCATCTTTGATCTTGTCAAATGGGGGAACATTAAAGGGCGTTTCATAGGCCAATAAAAGAGGATTATCTGTCATCATTTTTTTTTCCTCACAACCAACAAATGCAGTTGCCACTATCATTAAAAATGGCAAAAGTTGTCTTTTCTTCATATCGTCTGATTATTCCTGATTTTTTTTCAAAGATAATAAAATTAGGCAAATACGGGAGACTCGCATTACCATATAGAAAACGACAAAAAAAACAGTCATCCTATTGTAAAACAAAAACTTATTCGTAAACCTTGTTAAAAATAATCTGTCAATTTGGATAAAATTATTTTAATGAGCGCTATTAACCGTTTCTTTTGGAGATGTGCAGGTGTACATCAAGAAACTCTTGAAAAGTATCCGGAGGAGCATAGTAAGTACACAGCCATAGGTGCTACTATTTTTTTTACGGGATTGTTTGCCAGTCTTTCTGGCGGCTACGCCATGTATTTTGTGTTTAGTGGGGGCACATTGGATTGGTTATTGGCCATTGTTTTTGGAATTATCTGGGGATTGGCCATATTCAATATGGATCGATATATCGTATTGAGCATCAACAAATCCAAAAGTGGCTGGATGCAACTCTTACAAGCACTACCCCGTATTTTATTAGCTATTTTAATTGGTTTGGTTATTTCCAGACCACTGGAACTAAAAATTTTCGACAAAGAGATCCGTGAGAATCTACGTGTGCGTTTCCTTGCCGACCAAAGGGCGAAAATTGACACGCTCAATAGCACATTCAATAAAAAATACAGCAATGAGGTCAATCAATTAAAAGCGGTCACTGTGGAACGTGACTCACTCGAATCCAGTATCAAAACCGATCGTACAAAGTTGAACTATGAAATCTTTGGGAATAAAACAACTGAAACATCAGGTGTAATGGGTTATGGCCCTTATGCCAAAATGAAGGAGGAAGAGCTCAAAAAGAAAGA
>JAITLV010000156.1 GCA_031277685.1 Sphingobacterium sp.
AGAGGAGACAAATGTAAACCAATCTAGCTCCAGTTCCGTCATTTTTATTCCATATTTTCGTCGATATCCACTCCTATACCTTTCAATAAAAGCGAAGCATTGAATATTTTACATTCTCCTATCTTCAGCTTATAATCAAACAGCATCTGACCCTCGTCGACACGAATGTCAAAATGGTAATTTTTGATATCTCCCGGAAATTCCTCTTGTAAACTGGACAGCTGTAAGTCATGTGTAGCCACCATGCCTTTACCATCCAATCGAACCAGTTTCTTTATGATTGCACGGGAGCCAAGATATTTGTCGACAGAATTTGTCCCACGAAGCATCTCATCGATTAGGAAAAAACTATCGCTATATGCTGAAACTGTATCCAATATAAATTTCATCCGATTCAATTCAGCTTTAAAGGTCGACGTACTTTCATTCAGATTATCCTTGATTCGCATATAGGATATCAGTTTATAAATCGGGAGCTGAAAAGAAGCTGCAGCAACCGCAGCTCCGGCATAAGCCAAAATTGCATTAATACCAACTGTCCGCAGAAACGTACTCTTTCCTGCCATATTTGAACCTGTCACCAAAGCAACTCGATGATCTATACTACTGTAATCATTGGCTACGACCTGATTGCTTGGAATCAATGGATGATATACCCCTTGCGCGTCAATCTTATTTTCCAGTGGGTTATCCAAAATTACTGGATAAATGTACGACGAATGGTTTCTCTTCCAAATGGCAAGACTAGTTACAGCCTCAACCTTAGCTAAGGTATCGAATGAATTTAGAATCTCGTGTTCGTACTTATTCTTCCAGTCAACAATAGCCAATACCTGTCTAAAATCCCAAAGCAGAAACAGGTTTAGAAATATCCCAACAAAGACGTTATTCCGGGCATCCAAATTGTTAATAAGACCAGCAAGTTTTTTAAAGGCTAGGGAAATAGATCCAGTACCCTGGTTTTGTTTAAGCTCTCCCGCGATCTCCTGCATAGCAATAGACTTCCATGCGTGGTCTTCAATAGATTGAATCGCCTCTGCGTATGAGCCAAGCACGCCACCTATCTTGTCTATTCGAGAGGAGAACATGCTAACACTTCCTGCTTTGGCCAAGGCCCAAAGAATATGGAATAGCCCTATCAATGTTGCCACCCCAGCCAATTTTGGCACAAAAAAACTGCCCACTAAAGCGACCAAAAATAAAACAGGCCCTACTTTGAGATAGACTCGCATGAAGGCATTTCCGAACTGAAAATTTCGATCTTGAAAGTAATTTATCAAAAATGCTTTGATATCCAATTTATGGTTCAGATTGGCCAAAAGCTTTGCCTGAAAATCCCATATCCATTCCGATTCATTTTCAAGTTCCTGGGAAGCCTCTTGATTGCGTTGAATTTGATGGCTTTGGAGAGGTGCATCAAGCCAAGAAGCCAAAAGATCAATCCCCTGTTTGGTCGTTGCCCGATTTATCTGTGCAAATAAGGAGTATGTTCCAAAGACATCCATATCGGAGCTATAAGGATGAGCTCCGTTTTCAAAATGCTGGCCATGATCATACATATTTAATTTTCCGTCTGCCAAGGCCTGTTCATTTGCCAAAACTTTCAGATAGGCTTCAAAATAGTTCTTCTGAAGCTCTAGCTGGCTCTGCTTCCGCACGAGATAGGCGAATAGGAACAATAATGCAAAAAAACAGCAAAACACCAGCGGAAGGCTTTCCAGTTGAAAGGTATAAAATAATAACGCTCCGCCACCGAGTATCACAAATAGCCGTGACAAGCTGAGCGTATTGACTTGTTTATTTAATTTGAGGACAGTTGAAGCGATTTCGCGATGCTTCTGGTCATATAATATTGCAGTTGGGGTCATAAGGTGAATATTTATTCTTTCACGTTCATTTCAATTTAATCATGGATGTTTTAGCGTCGCTTAAAGACCTTGGGGGAAGTCGTTTAAGCTGGTTGAATGGATATCCTACCAGGCCTGATCACCCACCAAAGGCACAAAACGAAAAGTATCCAATTCGATACGGTCAAAATCATTTTCACCGACACGAATGATCGTCATCATCTTTTGTGATTTTTCGTCTCCTACAGGGATCACAAAAATTCCGCCCATTTTCAGCTGCTTTAACATAACCTCTGGCACGAATGGCGCACCCGCAGTTACAATAATCTTGTCATAAGGAGCGTGCTCTTCAATTCCCTTGGAGCCATCGCCCAAAAAGAAATTCGGTTTATAGCCCATGTACGGCAACACTTGAATGGTTCGTTGATATAGGTTTTCCTGACGTTCGATGGTATACACCTCTGCGCCAAGTTCCAATAAGATACAGGTTTGGTATCCGGATCCGGTGCCAATTTCCAGTACTTTATCTCCTTTTTTGACGTGAAGCAGTTCAGATTGATAGGCGACGGTATACGGCTGTGAAATTGTTTGCCCGTCACCTATTGGAAAAGCAATATCCCGATAGGCCTGATTCCAGAATGTTTCATCAAAAAAATAGTGACGTGGTACCTTGCCAATGGCATCTAATACTTTCTGGTCCGCAATCCCCCGGCTTTTAAGATGTTCAACCAATTTCTTACGAGCACCTTTCTCTCGATAATTATCAATAAACTTGTACGCCATGATGTTTCAAATTTACCTTTTAAAAGGCATATTAAGCAGAATTAATCACAAATAATTCAATACCAACACAGTACACATTTTCAAGTCAATTTGCTTTATTTTCCAAATCATCTGTCCTTATACCCAATCTGAGCTAACTTCTTAAATTTGATCGCAAAAAAAGCAATAAACACATGTGATTTAACTTTACCTAAAACGCAAGTCTTTTAAAACTATATGGGTAATAGCTGTCGCTAATATGGATCTACATCGACCTGAACGCGTACACCAGCATTGGTTTTATCTATTTCAAAATCCAGGAGAACCGAACGGATCAATTCCTTGACCTTTGCAATACTAATATTTGTGCGTTCAATCTTCAAGGTAATCGTCTGGATAAAATTATTCCGCACGCGTGAAACTAAAGGCGGCTCCGGACCCAATACCCTTGCGCCCAATTGTTGACGCAGCGCCGAGGCAAAACGATTGGCCGAATCATAGCATTTCTGAAAATCCGTATGTTTAATATCAATCCGAATAAGACGGTAGAAAGGAGGATAAAGATAGTTTTTTCGTTCTGTAATTTCTGTCATAAACATCCCTTCATAATCGTTATTGACCACCTGTTCTAACACCCGATGATTCGTGGTGTAGCTTTGGATAATCACTTTTCCTCCGGCTTCACGCCGACCTGCGCGTCCTGCTACCTGGGAAAACAACGAAAAAGATCGTTCATACGAACGAAAATCCGGAAAGTTAATGATCGTATCTGCATTTACAACACCGATGAGGCTTACTCTTCCGAAATCGAGCCCCTTAGCGACCATTTGCGTTCCAATAAGAACATCAAATTCATGCTCATCAAAAGCCGTGATAATTTTGTCGAAACCGTATTTACCTTTTGTGGAATCCAGATCCAACCGACCGATGCGAATTTCAGGCATCAGGATTTCAAGCTCTTCCTCTACCCGTTCTGTACCGAACCCTTTACTTTCGATATGCGGCATTCCACAGGCCGGACAAACACGAAGTGGAGGCTCCACATGACCACAATAATGGCAATGCATCATATTCGAGCTCTTGTGATAGGTTAAGCTGACATCACAATTGACACATTTTGCAACGAATCCACAGGTATTACATTGGATCATTGTCGTGTGCCCACGTCTATTTTGAAATAATATAACCTGCTCTTTATTTTTTACGGCTTCTTCAATTGCCTTTAACAAGGTGCCAGAAAAATAGGAAAACATATTTTCTTTTCTTCCTTCTTCGGGAATATTCACCAACTCAATACTTGGCAATTGTGCGTTGCCATAACGCTCAAGCAGTTGCACAAAACCATACTTCTTAGCCTTGGCATTGTAATAACTTTCCAAAGAAGGCGTCGCTGATCCCAGTAGCACTTTGGTCTGATGTAGAAACCCGAGGTAAATAGCCGTATCGCGGGCATGATAACGTGGGGCTGGATCAAACTGCTTATAGGAGCTTTCGTGCTCTTCATCAACGATGATAATCCCTAAATCCTGAAATGGCAGAAAAACTGAAGAACGGGCCCCAATCACGACCTGAAATTCATTTTTCATTACTTTATGCCATACCTCGGCACGTTCATTATCATTAAACTTGGAGTGGTACACCCCCAATTTATCGCCGAAATGCAGCTTTAAGCGCGCAGTAATCTGTGCTGTCAGCGCAATCTCAGGCAGTAGATAAAGGGCTGATTTTCCCGCTGCGATTGCTTGTTCGATAAGCCGTATATAAAGCTGTGTTTTTCCCGATGCCGTGACACCATGCAATAGTGTGACCTCCTTTTCCTCAAACGACTGCTGTATTTCACAATAGGCGCGTTGCTGATTTTCATTAAATTGAAAATTCGCATCCAGTTCGATATCTTCCCCCTGAAACCGGGATACAACCTTCTCCTTTATTTCAAATACGCCTTTATCTATCAAAGCCGTAATAGCACCGTTACCGCAACCCGAGGCCTCCACCAACATGGGGCGTGTAATTTCCTCGTTTTTTTTGACCAGCTGCATAAATGCCAATACCGCATCTTGTTGTTTTGGTGCACGGTTTAAGCTATCCAACAATTCTCTTTTTGCATCTTCATTTCTAAAGTCGGGAGCAAAACGTAAAAAAGCTTTGGTCTTGGGTTTATATCTTTCTGTAATCTCTTCAGAAATCAACACAATTCCTTTGTCAAATAATTGCTTCAATATGGGGAAAACTGACTTTTGTCCCAGCAATTTCACAATATCATTGACTTTAAGTTCTCCCGCCACCTCCAGCGCCTCGATAATCAGATACTCCTTATCCGAAAGTGTAGAACGGTCAAACTCTGCCGCAATTGATGAAACGACTTTGGTTTCACTGGCCAGCTTCAATGCCGAAGGCAGCGCAGCCTGCATGACCTCACCTAAACTACACATGTAATAATCGGCTAGCCAATCCCAAAGTTTAAACTGAGCCAAATTGACAATGGGTTTGTCATCTATGATGTCCAAAATATACTTTGCTTCATAGTGCTTTGGTGCTTCCTGACTAATTGACTTCACAACCGCAGAATAGATCTTATTCTTTCCAAATTGCACAATGACACGTACACCGACCTGCACACGATCATTCCAGTCAATCGGAATACGATAAGTATATGTTCTTGCCAATGCTAGTGGTAGAACCACATCAACAAACAGCGTATCTCTTTCACTAAAAATCGTAGATTGTGGATTGGACATAAATTCAAATTATGGTATAAAAGTACAAAAAAACCTTCAGGAAAAGAGGTCAAACGACCCCGGCGATACATAAAACCGACAACAACCATGCGGCCTCAAAGCGATATCGGAGTGAAAAAACCAAGAGATCAAAGCTCAATCAATTGTAACCTAAAAAAGCCTTCCTGAAATCTATTCAAGAAGGCTCCGTTATAATGAGATACGAATTTGATTTCGTATGAACATCGGCAATTAAATAGGATTACGATTTATTTTTTAGTGCTGCAATAAATAATGCAACCCAGCCAACGATTAACGACAATCCTCCCAAAGGGGTGATAGGTCCTAAAATAGACGGATTTCCAAAGCCGGTTATTTCGCGCACGCTTAAGACATATAACGATCCCGAGAAAAAAAGTATACCAATGAGGAAAGCTATAAATGATACTTTAATGGAGTACGTCTTTGCTCGCGAAAAAGTGGATAAAAATAGCAGGGCGAAGGTATGATAGAAATGATACTGATTTGCAGTTTTCCAAGTTTCAATATGATATGTACTTACCTTTCCTTCTAGACCATGAGCACCAAAGGCGCCTAATATTACAGCTAATGCTCCCAACAACGAAGCGGCTAAAATGATTTTCTTATTCATTATGTTAAAGTGAATGCTGAAAATGAGTTTCTAGCGATAAATGTATTAAAA
>JAITLV010000244.1 GCA_031277685.1 Sphingobacterium sp.
AAGGTTTAAAAATCATCAGCATCTCTGTAGACACCGATATGCATGCCTGGCAGAAAGCAGTCTCGGAAGATAAACTTTCCTGGTTACAACTTTCAGACCTCAAAGGAATAAAAAGTGAAACAGCAAAACAATACGGCATAACACATGTTCCAATGAATTTTTTACTGGATAAGGAGGGGAAGATTATTGGACGGGATCTAAAAGGAAACGAATTATGGGAGAAATTAAAGGAAATTCTCTAGTATCCTCCATATAACAGTTCAAAACAAAATAATCCCCGTTTATTGTTAAAATCATTCAAGTGGTCTTACGAGAATAGTATTTTTAATTAATATAACAAATGACAGATTTAAAACCTGTCCTTTGTTATAGAATTGCAAACGGTATAGCACTAGCTTAGTTATTTTCAGTGAATCGCGTGACAGGACATATACGATATTTGAAAGCTTTGTTGTCGTGATTAAAGGAAATCGTATTCTTGAATGGAAGCGTATTGATTGTCTCAATCACCTGCCCATTTTTATCTACAGCTTCTACGTCTAATCCAACGGTGCCAGAAAAACCTAAAAGTTTACTGTCAATATCCACTTTTTCCAAATTCGTCACTGGAATAACCTCCCAACCAAATTTTTCTTTTTTGACCATATAGCAACCTTTTCCTCCCAAAGGTTCCGTTACTATCTCTCCGTTGGTATTCAAATAATATAATTCATTCGAATAGACCTTATCAATCCGTTTATGCTCCTTTGCTTCCTTATTCAGTGAAGACACAGCGAAAAGGTTCTCATTGGGAGTATAAGCTAAAACGCCATACTTTGGTAAACAATAGGTAAGTCCACCAACTTCAATAGTCCATTCGCTATCCGAGAAGTTGCTATAAAGCTCAAGTTTGGTACCATAGGTTACTTTAAGTTTAGGCGCCTTAATCAGATCTTTTTTAACAGCGTCAGAAGAGCTTAGAAATTGTCCATTGTCAAAATAAGCGATGTCCTTTACCGATTCCATGATGTATTTTTCCTGAAAGGGTTGCATGAATGCATAGCGCATCACAGCATCAGCCCCCTCCGAAACCATGCCGATGCTGCCGAAAGCATAAGCGTAAGCCAAGTACTCGTATCCTGATACATTGGCAATAGCGTCCATTTCCAATGGGTTTATTTTTAGAAGTTGAAAATCTGGAAATACGGGAAGATTGCGGTCTACCCAGGCATAATTACCATCCAATAAACCCGCATAAAAGAAGTGAACACCTCCTTCTGAATACACAGGTCCTTGGTAAGCTCTTCTTTCATTCAATAGGGTCATCCCGATATAGTCAATGGTAGATCGAAACTTCCCTGCTCCCGGTACACGATAATCGTAATCGACCCGATCCATAGGTGAAATACAGGTAGCAACATCACAGTAGGAAAAATTTGTACCAAAAGTCTTGTGTATCTGTGGGGCTAGGATCGCTTGCTGCTCATAACCTACCGCAGGTTTGGGTGCATAATTCCGACACCAAGCCGGTCCCCAACCAAAATCTTTATGACTAATACGAACCCAATCTTCATTCCAGAGGGCATTGACAGGTGCCAAATCCATATAATTGGTATAGAGCCCTATTCGCCAGTCCTGCTGCTGAACAAACTTCACAAAATCCTGAATCTTCTTAACTCCCAATGTCGGATTGGGCTTGGTTCGAAAAGTAAAACTCTCCCCTCCTTCACGCCAAAACTCTTCATGGTAACGAATGCTGACATGCTCCAGTCCCTTACTACGCAGATCGGTCACAAAATCAGCAAGTTTAACCAAATCACTTCCGCCATTGATAGCCCATAACCTATTTGCCTGATTTGAACGCATTGGTGATGCGGGGTTATCAATTGTTGGGAATACTTCCTGAACGTCGGGTGAGACATTATAAAATAAACGTTCACGCACAGGATTCCGTTTTTTATTATTGAGTGGATAATATTTGGCGCCACCGTTATAGGTCGCCAAACCGCCTTCAATTCCTTTCTGACCAGCATAAAGCAACGAAGCATTACTATAATACCAGTCAAACATCGTAAAGAAAAATAGATTATCAACTGCCAATAAACTAGGTCGATCGGCAGTATACGAATCATTTGCAAAAGGATTGTAAGACAGAAAAGGAATATCTACCAATTTTCCTCCACTGGCTTTATCTGTCCTGCCCAATCGAATTTCTGCTACTCGTCCTTGCGCTGCCAATTCTTCAATAGTAACAATAAAGGATTTTTGATTAATCTCATATTTACACAAAAATTTAACCTCCCCATCTGTGGATCGAGCCCGGTAACGAACCTGTAACTGATTGTTAGCGATCGTTTGATCCAGTACTGTCCAAGCTACTCTATTATTATGTTCAAAAATGAGATCCGCACCTGCATTGATTACCTTCGTTTGATCTCCAGAAATCAGGTTAATTTCAGCCATCGGTGAGGTAGGTACCATCTTATAATCCAACACAGCATCTTTACCGGTATATGAAAAGATATAGGTATTCCCTTCTTTACGTAGGGTATTACTAAATTCCTTTGTTTTATTGGTCGGTAAGATCGTCTCTTTCCTTACAGGGAAAGGTAACTTTTCAGGTAGGGCTTTGTATTTGACGGGTTTTAAAATTTCCTGGTAACCGTAAAGTGGTCCAAGAAAAATGTTATTTTCCTGAGTTGGCTGCGTGCCATCGCCCTTAAATTCCAAACCAACTAAGGTAATTGGCCGTGCAATACTGTCATTTAACTTAATATGATTTAAAAACCAATATTTATAATTCATATTTCGCCACAACCACTCTTGCATAAAAGGAATGACAATTTCCTTTCCTTTTGCATCTTTTACAATCGCTGCATGCGTCATTGCAGGACCACTGTTTTCCCATAACCAATGATCACCATAATTCCAGAAATTGATGCAATCCCATTCTTTTTTAAAAACAATAGGTTGAGCCAATTCAACACGGAACCCTGCAGATTTATTTGACGTTTTGTACGGCACCTTACCGCTATGTTGACCTATGATGCGCTGCTCTTCTGTCCGATATAACACCGCTTCAGCATTGTACGTCCGCAATTTCCACTTGCTACAATCTTCGAAATCCACAAGCGGTTGGCGTATTTCCGTTCGCCCTTCCATCTCATAAGGATACGCTCCTATTTGCTTCTGATGTGGGTCGCTATTCTGCCCTTTAACTTCCTCTTGGGACCAGCTGATTTCCTGCGAAATCACGTTGTTAAAGTTCCATATCAGAAAGAAGACTAAACATACTATTCTATCAATTTTTACTATTGCTCTCATAGATAATCAATATTTTTTCAAAAGATAGCGTTGAAAATCCAACGCTATCTCGAGCTATTATTTACTGAATGACCGGATTAAAATCGCCATTATCCCAACCAGCATTCTGTTTAAGTTTCGGATTCTTTTTGATCCAATCTTGTTTTAATGGCGCAAAATAGTTCCGTTCCGGAACAGCTATTTTAGCATCTGGATTAACATCGATTTTATCTTGTTTGAATTGAAAGATCGTTTTTAAAACTTCATCTGCTTTTGCATTAGGGCTTGAAAGATAAGTATTCAATTGTTTCATAATATCACTGGTAGACATATCTGTGGTTATTCCAATCTTCAATGCTACCGCAGCAGCCTTATCCAGGTACGGACCATAGGCATGAAAGGTGCCATAATCATTGAGCTCAGCAAACATCCTTCTTCTGCGCAAATCCATAAAACGCTTGCCTTCATAAGCGAATTCTATTAATCGTTCCCTCATGATTGCTTTCAAGGTACTCGCATAATTTGCACCTACATCCTCTCCAAAACCAAAACGTCCATCTGTACCGGCCACAATACCAACGCGATTGCGAATAGGTGTCAATAAAGACAATACTGTACCTCTCTTGCTATCCAATTCATTAGCTGCCTCTGCGAGGTTCATCAACACCTCGGTATAACGCAGTACAGGCCAATCAAATGCCTGTTGGGACCAAACGGTTTGATTTAATGTGGTGTCGATAGCCTTACGTGAATAAAACCCACTATTATTGTAGCCATTTCCAAGATAGCCATCTTCGTTAACACTATTGAAAATCCACTGATGCCGGGTTTTATCATTTCCTATTCCATAAGTAGCCCCGTTGTATACAATCGTTGTATAAAATCTAGGGTCGCGATTTTTCCAAAAGATAGTCGCATCATAACCAGAATTTGGTTCCTGTATATCTTTACCATTTTTCATGGGAAAAGCTTTCACTAGTTCCCAGGTAGGTTGATTTATACCTGCCAAACCACTGGAAGTGGAAAGGGGGCGCTGACCTTGCTGATGTCCGTTTGATTTAGCTGGATACTTATACTCCACGAAAATAATATTTTCAGTTGCAGCACCTGATTTATCGTACCAATAATTATCCATTGTATTTGCTGCATTTGTTCGGTAAAGTCCATATCCCTCTTTATCCAACTCGACCTTTGCTTCATTGAGTGCCTTATAAGCATCCTCCCAATAGGTATTGCTTTTGACCTTGCAAAACAAAGGGCTAGCTTTCCACAACAGTACCTCACCTTTATAGGCCATTGCCGCAGCTCTGTTGATACGACTGTTCTCATAGTTTGCTGTACCTTTTACCGGCAGCAAAGCAATTGCTTTATCCAATTCGCCAACAATAAAATCAAAACATTCCTTCGTTGAATTTCTTGATTTTTGTAATGTCTCCAAGTCATCGGTTGGATTCAGCACATCCGTAATAATAGGTACTCCCCCCATGACCTTCACCATTTTAAAATACAACATAGCTCTAAAAAAATGTGCCTGTCCAGTCATAAAGGCTTTCTCCTCGGTTGTCAGCCCAGCATTTGATGATTCAATATTTTGTAGGAAAACATTTATGGAACGTAACGAAGCATAGGGCCATTCTCGGCCTGGATAATCATCGCTGCTCGCATTAATTCCTCTTAAGACACTTGAAAGCGTTTTCGAAGCCGCTTCCTCCGTTAAATCGGACATCTGATTCCATGCAGGTAATATTTTATAGAAATCATTCACATAATATTTAATAAAATCAGGATTGCTCCACATATTCTCAGGGGTAATCGCTCCGATGCGATCGACATCCAAGGCTTTTTTACAACCCGATAGGGAAAGTAAAACCGCACATAGAAAACCGCCTATTTTAATTTGTTGAAATTTCATACTTATTTGATTTAGAATTAGTCACTATTCGCCACTAACTACTTATTAAAAGCTTACATTTAAACCTGCCGTAAAAGAACGAAGGATTGGATATGCGCCACCATCCCCTAATTCGGGATCGCTGTATTTTTTCCAATCACCAGCCGCCCATTCGAATAGGTTCTCACCACTGATAAAAATGCGTAAAGCAGATACTGGTTTCATCTTTTCCACCTTGAAGCTATAACCTAGGGTTACATTCTTTAATCGGGCAAAGCTTCTATTTTGCAACCAAAATGTTGAATTGCGATTCACATTATTTACCCCCATCACGTCACCTTGCCAAGCCCCACTAGGTAAATTAGCATTGGGATTATCAATGGTCCACATATCTTTCCAATAGGTTTGATTTCCATAATTGCCGTTCGGTAGAAACCAGTTGCCTCGTGCATATCCCTCATATCGGCCAAATCCAGCTACAATCGCCGAAAAATCAAATCGTTTCCAATCCAAGCCCAAGGATAATCCATAATTTAATCTTGGAATACCGTTCCAGCCAATAAATTGCTGATCGTAATCATCGATCTTGCCGTCCGGTGAATCCACACCGGCAGGCCCTCTCAAATCCTTATACATCAACATTCCGGGCTGAGGTTTAACACCAAATATGGTAAAGTCTTTACCATGTTCTTGCATTATGCGATCGACATCGTCTTGTGATCGAATAATCCCTTCAGACACAAAGCCCCAAAAGCTTCCACTAACAGGCTTCCCGAGCTTATTTTCATAATCCCGAATTGCTGCAGCCTGATCCATTTGGACAATTTTATTGTTGGAGAAAGAGATATTTCCCGCAATCCGATAATGCCAATCTCCTAAGGTTTGCTGATGTCCCACCTGAAATTCCCATCCATTGGCAGAGACAATACCATAATTCATAGCCGGAAGGCTTGCTCCCACCTCATCAGGGACGGAAGCTTCTCTTTTTCCAAGGATATCGGTTGTTTTCTTCGTCCAATAATCGGCAGTAAATGTAATTAGGTTGTTAAAAAGCCCCAAATCTATTCCCGCTCCGATATTTCGATTTTTTTCCCAAGTAATATTCGGGTTTATAGTTCCGCCCAGCGATGTTGATGGCACAACCATGCCATTGAAAATCATCCCAGAACTGCTCGCATAGTTATAATTTTGTTGCCATTGCCAAGGATCTGTATTGTCAGACCCCGTTATTCCCCACGATGCCCTTAGCTTTAACAAATTGATTTTATCAGCATAGGATTCAAAGAATGATTCTCTGGAAATATTCCAAGCAGCAGATACACTCGGGAAATAACCCCAACGCTGATTCGGAGGAAATTTATAGGATCCATCGGCTCTAAATGTCACACCCAACAAATAACGCTGGTCGTAATTATAATCTATCCGACTAATAAAAGAGGATTGGGCCCAAAGATTGTTGCGCGTTCCCTCAAGCCATCTTTTCTTTTCATCTTCGCGTCCCAAAGAACCATCGATCTCCGTATTGCCGAGATTTGGAAATCCATCTACAGTGGTTTGCATATAATCGCCTTTGCTCCGGATATACTCGTACCCCGCGAGTGCAGATAGCTGATGTAAGCCAAAAGAACGATTATACTCCAGTTGACCATTCAACTGAAAGAAATTGCGTCTTCCATACTTTGTAATGAGACGTTGCGAAGATCCAGTACCTGCAGTCTGTGCAGCATCAATAATCTTATAGTCAAATTCATCGCCTATGATATGGTTATGTTCACCTTGCGTCTTAAAATAATAGATATATGGCGCCAGTCCCAGAGTTCGCCCATGCGTATTTTCCATATAATAACTACCTCTTGCTTTTGCTGTCAAGCCAGTAATCGTTGGAAATTTATAGCGTAATTCAAAAGTTGGGTTAAATGTATTTCCGTCAGCCAGCACAGTTCCACCATCACCTCTAGCCAGGGAGGCCATATTGGTATTGTCCATATTTCCTGTTGGCAGTCCATTGATAAATGGCGGACGAAAAGGGCCGGCAGATCCCATTGCCCGCGCAATCAATCCTCGCAAATTATCATCGTTCCCATAAGCCCAATAAGGTCTATCTTTTTTATCCCAAGCAGCATTCATATTGAGCGAAAAATCCAGACCTTCAAAAACTTTTCCTTCCATCTTGGCCAACATAGTATACTTATCGTAGTGATTGTTGGTAGCCCCTTTTTGTTTGAGGTAGCTTCCAGAAACGTAATAACGATAGTCACCAGAGCCGCCTCCAACGGAGAGATTATGCACCTGGTCAGTTGGGTTATTCATCCAAACGGCATCTTTCCATTCATTCTGGTAGGAATGTGTTTTGAAATATTCGAGTTCATCATCCGTATACCAGGCGGGGTTACTGGAATCATAACCTTTGACGCGATAGGTTTCATTGACAATACTGGCTAGATCATACGCGTTCATATATTCTGGAAACATGGTTGGTCTCCGCGTAGAATAAGCAACGCCGTAGCTTATTTTGGGCTTTCCAGCCACACCATTTTTGGTTGTCACCAATATGACGCCATTCCCACCCTTAATACCATATATCGCAGAGGAAGCCGCATCCTTCAAAATGGAGATATTATCGATATCCGAGGGATTCAAAAGTGCAAAATCACGACTACTTTTTTGAACACCATCGATAACAATTAATGGTTCTACATTACTGGTCTGCCAGGTACTTGCTTCCCTGATTTTTATACTCGCTCCTCCTCCAGGAGAACTGGAACTTTGCAGTACGGTGACACCAGGTGACACCCCCTGAAGTAAAGTTGCTGCGGAAGGTGTAACACGGTCCGCCAAGACATCTGATTTGACTGTAGAAACCGACCCCGTCAAATTCTCCTTTTTCACGGTCCCATAACCAACGACAACAACTTCTTCCAGATCTCTTACATCTGTATCGAAGCTAATGTCAATTTTACTTTTACCATCTATCGCCCTATAGATGGTTTTGTAGCCGAGATAGGAAAAAATCAAAATAGCATTGGGCGAGGCCTTAATACGGTAATGCCCAGTATCGTCTGATCTTTGTGTATTACTCTTACCTTGCTCCGTTATGGACACACCTACCACAGGCTGCCCTTTGCTATCGACAATGTCGCCGTTTATGAGGATACCTTCCTGACCGGTCGCCGATACTGTCAGGTCGGTATCCTTTCCCATCAACATGATATTTCGATTTTCAATAACATATTTGAGGTTACTTCCTTTGAGCATTTCGGTGAGAACCTGCTCGATCTGAGCTTTCTTTAGATCGACAGAAATCTTTTGGTTCAATTTAAGAACCGAACTATCGTAGACAAACAAATAGCCTGTCTGTTTTTCAATTTGGTTCATTGCTTCTTTGAGCGAAATCTGCTTTGCCGTCAAAGAGACAATCTTGGTCTGTCCAAAAGCCCCTGTACAGGTTAGTGCTAGGGCAACAAACAGTGCTTTCGATTTGGCACATCTGCCTCTGAATAATGGTGGATAATTAACATTCATCATAAATTTTAAGTTTCATTGGTCTGATTTTCATTTTTCAATCATTGCAAATTCAGAGCCTTGGTTATTAATTTAAGTAGAAGCTTCTCCCCCTTAGACGAGCTGGCAAGAAAATTCCCTAGGACTTTTTTCAAATCTTTTTTATTGTTACGATCTGACATCAAAGCCAACATAATATTTTACTCTAGAGAATATTAAGCGATTAAAAAACAAAAACAGCTGCGAACAAAGAAGTCCACAGCTGTTTTACGTTGTTAAAGGTTGTAAGTTCTTATTTTATTTTATCCAGAATCAATACAGCACCTGCATTGGGCTCTAATGTTGTTGTAAAAACCTTGGACTTAAGTTTAAATTCTTTCAAATCGACCACATTTTTTGCAAGTCCTTGTGCATCCTGGCCCCACAACTGCGCTTTAAAACGATCAGGTGTCTGAATAAAGGAAAGGTCTATCTTGATATCCTGTTTTACTTTTGCCCCAAGCATGGCAATATACCAGCGATTACCCGATCGACGTGCGATAACACCACATTCACCAATGTCCGATTTTAGTACCTTTGTTTCGTCCCAAGTGACGGGTAGACCACGGTAGAATGCTACTGCATTTTCAGATTCGTCGATCAACGTTTCGTGCTCGCCACCGGCACCACCGGCTTTATGTGGTGCATCTGCCGGGCGATCGTACCAATAAATAAACTGCCACGGACTATACAACATCACTGCTTTGGCCATCTGGGCAGCCTTTCCCCCCATTTTGGCGTGTACACGAACAGCATGGTAACAGTTAGTGTAATCGCCAGCGCCTGCAATAGCACGTGTAAACATCGTGATTAGACTTTGCTCCGTACTCGGTGACTCTTCATCACCACGAATACCTTCTTGGGTGATGAGATTGGGTAAAGTGCGTGAATAGCCCGTAGGACGGTATTCATCGTGTACATCTACCATCAACTTATATTTGGCAGCCTTGCGGATCGCTTCGTGCAACCAAGCCGTCGCCTGTTGACTACCCACATCGACAAATCCAAATTTAAGTCCTTTGATTCCCCATTTCTGATAGATCGGTAAGATTTGATCCAATTGCGTTTCCAAAGCTTTTTTATTCACATACAGTAAGATGCCTATATTTTTCTTACCAGCATAGTCAATAATATGCTGCAGATCAAGCGGTCCTTTTGAACGTGCCGGATCAACATTTACGCCAGAAGCATCAGATGAAGTCGATTCTTCGGGTCCATACCATCCCGCATCAAACTCAACGTATTCAATCTGATTTCCAACGGCGAAGTCAACGGCAGCAATCCCACCGGCAGTCGTTAATGTTACTTCACGTAACACTTTACCCGGTTTTATCCAAGAAGTATCTTCGATTTCGTTGGGCTTATTTAAATTAAGGATGAAATAGTTGTTTTCAAGCAGCTCCCCCGCTGTCTTTCCGACCATAGTATAACGCCATGGGCTCTCATAACCTGCTTTAGCCAAGGCTATAGGGCCGGATAATGCAGATTGAATCGTATAACTTTTCGGAGCACCTGTATAAGTAAACTTCATACGCGAAAAATCAACCAAAGCTGCCTCACCTATGGCCATAAATAAATTTGGTGCCGGATTAACCACCAAAGGTCTTTCAAACTCCCCTTTAAGTTGGCTTAATGTCGTTTTTGTGTAGGCGCTTTGCGCTGCACCAGCGATCCAAGTTGTGGCGTCACTGCCAAATTGGAAAGCCGTTTGTTCAGATTTGATAACGGATCCAGCAAAATCATTGGCGTCAAATCCATATTTCAGTGCAATTCCTTCGTCGTAAAGTCTCAAATAAAGACGCATTTTTTTATGATTTCCACTGGACTGCAATTGCAGCTCCAACTGATTATACTCGTCCTTAATATTGTTGCGTTCACCAACAATAGGTTTCCATTTTTTGCGTACGGTCTGTTTATCGGTTTTTATCACTTGCCATTGTCCTTGAACTACATTTTCTGTCCAAGCAAAATTCAAGATCTTGATGTCTGTCAGCACTCCGGAAGCTGAAGATAAATGGATCGTATTGTTACCCGAAGAGACATTAACCTCGGCCGATAAAACCTTATTTGGGCTTTTCAATCGCAATTTCTGGCTTTTGGCGATTGAAAAACAAGAAATAAGGAAAGAAAACAAAATAAATCTGATCATAAATTTAGTGTATAAAGGCCTGTCTGTATATATGTTTAGCTGAAAAGCCGTATCATTATTGGATTGTATATTCATTCTTATCATAATCGCGTTGGAAGGTAAAATTACCATTCAAGCTCAATACATGTAAAATATGTGTTAAACCATCATCTATCCAAAATTTCCCGGTATATTTTTGTCCCGCCAGATGATTATTCTTGTTAATTATTTTAACGCCAAACAGACTTTCCATATCCTTCAACAAATCTCCGATTGGCCGATCTTCAAAACAAATTAGCCCATCTTTCCAGCGATAATAATCCAGATTTCCTATTGCTTCCACACGAACCTTCCCGCCTTCTGCAACTGCCCGTTGTCCCGGTTTCAACAGATATTCGCCACCTTTCTTATCGCTTACATTGACTTTTCCACTTAATAAGGCGGTCTCAAATTTATGTTCTTGACCATAGGCTCTTACATTAAAATCTGTTCCTAATACCTTTACATCGTATCCTTTGGTATGAACAATAAAGGGCTGCTTTTCATTGTGTGCAACAACAAACCGAGCCTCTCCATCTAAATAGATATCCCGCGTACCAGCTGAAAAATTGCCCGGAAAGGAAAAAGACGAATTGGCATTAAGCCACACCTTTGTTCCATCAGCAAGGGTTAGATTCGCCCGTTGTCCGGCAGGCACATGTACTTGTTGCAGTACTTGATCTCGTTTTCCAACAACTGAATTTTCGGTATCCGGCAACACATAGCGCTTTATGTTGAGCAACAAGCTAAAAGCGATCAAAAATAGTGCGGCAATCCTTAGAAAAGGATAAATACGTAATTTCTTAGGCTGATTAGTCACTCCAGCTGCATCTTCCGTAGATTCATCCTCTGACCAGAGCGAAGCAATATATAAGGCACGAAGCGATTCATAACGCTGCCTATTCGTGGGATCAGACTCAATCCATAAGAGGACGAGTTGACACTCTTCACGGGAAGCCTTTCCTTCAATATAACGTTGCAGTAAATATTCCATTCGAGTTCTTTCGTATATAAAGACGTATTACTTCCTCCAAGCCCTAGTCATTTCCAAAAGAAAAATAAAAAAAGAGGAAAATAATCCTTCAACTGAACAGACAATACCCTAAGGGCTTTGGTCATATGATATTCAACTCCTTTGACGGATATCCCCAATTGATCCGCAATTTCTTTACCTGACAAATGCTCAAATCGACTTTTCATAAAGACCTCCTGTGTCTTCACAGGTAACCGTGCAACCGATTGCATAACTAGCGCAAAAAATTCCTTTGAGAGCACATAATCCTCATCCAATTTTTCCAGTGACTCAATACGAAGTTCGAGTTCCCGTTCTTCCCAGTCATCTGTGTTGATAAAAACTCTTCTATGAACTTTTCGATGTTTGAGGTAATCCAGTGCTTTGTTTTTAATTACGCGGAACAGAAAGCTTTTTGGAGAAAGAACTTCTTCTTTCTTCATCTTTTCCCAAAGAACAATTAAACCGTCAGAAGCAATCTCTTCTGCAATTTCATCCAAATGAACGAAAGACTTCGCAAATAGAAATGAACGATGGTGGTATTGATGATAAAGTACAGGAAAGCTTGGCTTTACCCCTCCCGAAATATGGATATCATCATAGTAAATGCTTTCCATAGGTCATTGATTAAGATTAATTTATCCCTTTTAATTGGGTTACATAACAAGTTGAGACCAAGGTAAGAAATAAATTGATCAAAATAAAACGGTCTGAATCAGCAAGAAAACTATTTTGTTTTTTTTGTTAGTATTACGCTCTATTTATGTTGCTTTATCAAATATCAAAGCAAAATCAACCACTTGATCTTGTTTGGATCTGAGTGAAATACGTAACCATCCATTGTCATCTTGGGGCGAAATGGTTATGAGTACATCCTTTTGCCCAGAAAGAAGTCTTACTGTTTTCATCTGCCAATTCCCACCATCTCTCAATCCTGCAATACGCAGTTCATAAGGATCACCTGCAATGAGTTTACTCTTGATCGTCAACGTGTTTTTTTGCCATTTTTCCGCCAACACGTCAATCATCCCCTGTGTCACATGTTGAGAAGTTGATACGATGACAGGGTGATTTTCTTTGGCACGCAGTGCAATTATTTTTGTTTCTTCTCCAGGAATACTCATTTTTAATTCTCTTGAGATCAAGGGTAATTGCTTATTTTCCCAAAAATCAAAACCATAATATTCTTTATCGGGATCTAATCCAATTTTTGTGAATGTCGCACCTAAATCTTTTTGATTTTTTTCCCAGTTGAAGAGACCAATAATATTTCTTTCGACGCCTATTTTTTTATCCGAAGCGAACCATACGGTTGGAAGGTCGACATCGAAAGCATCCACAGGGCGGGCAATTCCATGATGTGAAGCCATGGTCCTTTTCATGATCTCCAACCTGTCTTTTGGCAAATCAGGAAGCCAATCGCTACTTAAAAAATATTGACCTGTCACAGCAACAAAAGAAGGCATTACTCGCGCCCTTCCCAAGCTGCCAATACCGATAACTCCCTCATCTGCCGTAGAGGCCCCCGATTCCCGTATCACAGAAGGATCAGGATCATTCCACCAAACCCGTCCATTTAAGAAGTAAAGCCTGGAAGCGCGCAATGGCCCGGTGCGGAGGCCCTTCCCATCATGGTTGTAGTCGGGTCCGATGCGCATGGCATCCACTAGTCCAAAAGAGGCACCGAAAGACCGCATGTTTTGACTAACGGCACAACCTGAGAAAAACACCTCGTTTCCAACTTCTTTTCGCAAGGATTTCAGCGCATCGCGATAAGCTTCTATCTGTGTCTTCAACGGATTGTACAATGGCTTATTATTCCCCATCTTATCCTCTTTGTAGCCATCATTTATGTACATCTGCTCTGTCACAGTTCCAGTCCATAAACCATCCATTTTGAAATATTTATATCCCCAAGCCCGCATCGCTTTCCCGATTGCCAACACATGATTCAATGCTTCTGGACGGGTCAAATCCAGGGAAGTCCCGCCCCAACTCGTCGTGTATGGCTTCCCATCCGTTCGATAGGCAAACCAATGCTGTCGATCCTTATACACCGAATCCTGATGATTTCGCGCAAAGGGCATCCACCAGATGCCCGCCCTTAAACCAGCATGATTGATTGCAGCAGCAGTCTTTGCCATTCCATCCGGGTAAGGGCCTTTGATATCAACGGCATCAAAGCCCCGACGGGGTCCTTCATATTTTCCACCGCTTTGCCACATATCATCAATCTGTATGGTCTCCAATCCATATGATTTCAGACTGTCTTGCACGAACTTCGCTAACGCTATAGAAGAACTTTCGGATCCAGCTCCACCATTTTTTTCGGCATACCATGTACAATATGTCGCCGTTCTTGCAGGGAGTTTTATCTGCTGGTTTACTGCCACTGCATCGGCAAATCTTTCCTCCCCTATCCGCGCATCATCGAAGTAACCGATGAGTAACGTTTCCATATTTTCCACTTTGCCCGCGGGTAATACCCAGCGTCCATAATCGATTTGCGGATGTATTCGAACCCTATCCCCCTCGACCGAGGAGAATAAGACACCACTTCCCTTTTCGTTCGTCAGCCAAGCCGTAACCACCCCTTTTCTACTTACCGGATCGACAGTGGTCAAAAAAACGTAGCTACCGGGATTCTTATTAGGCTCTAATAATCCCCCCGTTCCCAAAGTCTTCAATTGGGTAGCAGCTTTCCCTAGATCGATGAAAAAAGATAAAGGATTCACTTTTTCTATAATACGATCAGCAGCACTTTTATTTTTCAGTTCCGATTTAACGAAAACAAAGGGTTGGTCAATAAACAATTGAAAAGCAATTGTTCCATCCGCTGTGGTAACAACTAATTCCCTCCCTTTGCCAAACAGCTTATCGTTAAGGCCAATTTCTTTTACACTTTCTATTTTCTTTTCCAAACGCATGTCCCTAACATATTCCTTGTTTAACGGAAGATACTTGATAGAAAAAGATTGGGTTTTATGATAGTAAGTGAGGGCCATGGTTTTATTTTCCACTACCGACACGGTATCGCTGCGATGTTGCTCGCGAGCTGTAACCTCAGCATACACTTGCGATACTTGAAACAAGCTCACAGATAATAATGTCAGCAGAAATACTCTTTTCATATTTCAATTTTCTATAATTTATCCAATCATATTCTTAAAACGCCTTAAAATCCCACTGCCCTCTATACGGTCTACTCCGCATGCCATTAGCATATTCATTATTAAATTCTTCTTTCTTGGGCTCCCACTTCAGCTCTTTCTGCAATTCATATGCTATATTGACCGCATTACAAACCGAGCTGGTGCGATGTCCAATTTCTACATCACAAATCGGCTTCGATCGTTTTTTAATAGCATCGATCCAATCTTGATAGTGATTGTCACTAAAATACACGCGTTTATTCTTTTGTGTCATTTTTAGGCTAGCCAAGTTTTCTGGATTCGTGCGAATAAACGAACGGCTCACCTCAATTTTACCTTTACTACCGATAAATTGAATCGCATTATTCTCACCCCATAAGACATGATTGACCTTTACACCGTTCTTATAAACAAACGAAAGGCCATGCGTTGCTATTGGGTCATTCGGCGGGGTAAACAGTACCGGGCCGCTATCATCCATATCCAATGCCCATTGGACAATATCAAACATATGAGCTCCCCAATCGCAGATATAGCCACCGCCATAATCGCGATACCATCGCCATCCAGCCCAATCTTCATCCGTTGAACTAGGAGCTAAAGCAGGATGGTAACCTCTATACAAGGAAGGCCCTACCCATAGATCCCAATTCAAACCTGCCGGAGTAGCCATTGTCGGTAAGTCACATTGTTTAACAGGTCCACCAATAGCAACGTTGACTTCTTTTATTTCACCAATAAACCCATTTCGTACCAATTCAACAGCTTGCCTGAAATTAAAAGACGAGCGTTGCATGCTACCGGTTTGGAAAACACGTTTGTATTTTCTCGTTGCATCTACCATCGCTCTTCCCTCAGCTATAGTCGATGCCAGAGGTTTCTCACAATAAATATCTTTACCCGCTTTCGCAGCATCAACGGCCATTTGGGCATGCCAATGATCTGGGCTAGCGATAACGACAGCATCGATATCACTACGTCCCAACAACTCCCGATAATGCTCGTAACCTTTCACATTGGTGGATGGCTTTCCCAGTTTGTTTTGTTCTTTATTTGTTTCAATAATAAAGTTGTTTAATTTTTGCTCATAAACGTCACTAGCTGCAAGAATGGCTACTTCTTTACACTTTGATAAACTCTCCATCAGCCAGTAGGATTGCTTACCAACACCAATAAATCCCAAATTAATCCGGTCGCTAGGTGCCAGATAACCTGTTCCTCCCATAACTGATCTAGGAAGGATTGTAAACGCTAAACCAGCTTTTACACTTTTGTCCAAAAAATCTCTTCTATTCATCTAATTTTATAATTGTTATTTTCTTTTTATCATTTTGGCTTATATCACCTATAAAAAGAAAATTCATAGCGATATCTTCTTTGGTTATTAAGACGACTCAAAACACCTCAGCCCTAGTCACTTTCAGCAACAACATATTTTTTAAGGTGATTTAAAACATCTTTTTATAGACGATATTATTGCACCATTTTAAAAGGCAATTCCCCAACATAGACTTTAAAATCCTTGAACCAGCCAGGTGCATCCTTTTCCATTCTCGGTAATAGACGGATTCCGGCGATGGACTTTACCGCCCCCAGATCAAT
>JAITLV010000252.1 GCA_031277685.1 Sphingobacterium sp.
AAGGTTTAAAAATCATCAGCATCTCTGTAGACACCGATATGCATGCCTGGCAGAAAGCAGTCTCGGAAGATAAACTTTCCTGGTTACAACTTTCAGACCTCAAAGGAATAAAAAGTGAAGCAGGAAAAAAATACGGAATAACACATGTTCCGATGAATTTTTTACTGGATAAGGAGGGTAAGATTATTGGGCGGAATCTAAAAGGAAACGAATTATGGGAGAAATTAAAGGAAGTTCTCTAATCATCCTTCGTATAACTATTCTCTATTTTTTGCTATCCATCGGTCATCCATGGTTTTATTTAAAAATGGAAAGGAGCAAAATAGAAAAGGAAAAGACCATAATAGCAAAAAAACAGCTGCGAACAAAGACGTCCACAGCTGTTTTGAATTGTTAAGGTTGTACGCTTTTATTTTATTTTATCCAAGATCAATACTGCACCGGCATTGGGCTCCAATGTTGTGGTAAAAACTTTGGATGTAAGTCCAAATTCTTTCCTATCGACCGTATTTTTAGCCAATCCCTGCTCATCTTGGCTCCACAACTGCGCTTTGAAACGATCAGGTGTTCCAAGAAAGGAAAGATCAATTTTGATATCCTGTTTTACCTTTGCTCCGAGCATCGCAATATACCAGCGATTACCCGAGCGACGTGCAATAATTCCACATTCACTAATGTCCGATTTGAGCACTTTAGTTTCATCCCATGTGACAGGAAGGCTACGATAGAACGCTACTGCGTTTTCGGATTCATCGATCAGCGTTTCGTGCTCTCCTCCGGCTCCACCCGCCTTATGTGGCGCATCTGCAGGCCGATCGTACCAATAGATAAATTGCCATGGACTATACAACATCACCGCTTTAGCCATTTGGGCAGCCTTCCCCCCCATTTTGGTCGTTACGCGAACAGCATGGTAACAGTTGGTATAATCACCAGCGCCCGCAATAGCACGTGTAAACATTGTGATCAGGCTTTGTTCAGAGCTCGGTGATTCTTCATCGCCACGGATGCCTTCTTGCGTAATGAGATTGGGAAAAGTCCGTGAATATCCGGTAGGTCGGTATTCATCGTGTACATCTACCATTAACTTATATTGGGCGGCCTTACGGATCGCCTCGTGTAACCAGGCTGTAGCCTGTTGACTACCGACATTGACAAAACCAAATTTAAGTCCTTTGACACCCCATTTCTGATAGATCGGTAGGATCTGATCCAATTGTGTTTCCAAAGCTTTTTTATTGACATAAAGTAAGATGCCTATATTTTTCTTCCGCGCATAATCAATTATCGATTGTAAATCCAATGGACCTTTGGAACGTGCTGGGTCGACATTTACACGAGACGCATCCGACGCCGTAGACTCTTCAGGGCCATACCATCCCGCATCGAACTCGACATAGTCAATCTGGTTACGTGCTGCGAAGTCTACCGCAGCAATCCCCCCAGCTGTCGTTAATGTCACTTCACGTAATACTTTACCTGGTTTTATCCAGGAGCTATCCGTTATCTCATTCGGCTTATTTAAATTGAGGACGAAATAGTTATTCTCGACCAATTCTCCCGCTGTCTTTCCAACCATTACATAGCGCCACGGACTTTCATAGGCTGCTTTATCAAGCGCTACGGGTCCAGACAATGCTGATTGAACGATATAACTTTTCGCGTCAGACTGATAAGTAAACTTCATGCGTGCAAAATCAACCAAAGCAGCCTCACCAATCGCCATAAATAATTGCGGTGCGGGATTAACCACCAAAGGTCTTTCAAACTCACCCTTCAGCTGGCTCAATGTTGTTTTTGTATAAGCACTTTGTGCCGCTCCCGCAACCCAGGTTGCAGCATCGTTACAAAAATGGAAAGCCGTAGATTCGGATTTGATGGTTAATCCAGAAAAGTCATTTTTGTCAAATCCATATTTTAACGCGATTCCTTCATCGTAAAGCCTCACATAGAGACGCATTTTTTTATGATTTCCGCTGGACTGTAATTGTAACTCAATTTCATTATAGTTGTCTTTGATAGTGTTACGCTCGCCAAAAAGAGGCTTCCATTTACGGTTTACTGTCCGTTTATCGCTCTTTATCAGCTGCCAGTCACCTTGAACTATATTTTCGGTCCAGTCAAAATCCAAGATCCTGATGTCCGTCAACGTTTGGGAGGCTGAAGATAAATGTATCGTATTGTTACCCGAAGCAAGGTGGACCTCGGCCGACAGAACCTTATTCGGGCTTTCCAATCTTAATTTTTGACCTTGCACAATTATAGCACAGGATATAAATAAGGTTATTAAAAACGATCTAAACATAAATTAGCATTTAATATATTGATGTATATTTCTTATCTATAAGAAATTCTTAATATTAAGACGCATTAAACCTGTCATACCCTAGTAAATGGTAGGAAAATAAAATAATCCAGCTCGAATCAGTTTCAGAAATAATAGGTCTTTTGAAACATCTTTTAACAGGTATTATTGCACTATTTTAAAAGGCAATTCCCCAACATAGACTTTAAAATCCTTGAACCAGCCAGGTGCATCCTTTTCCATTCTCGGTAATAGACGGATTCCGGCGATGGACTTTACCGCCCCCAGATCAAT
>JAITLV010000258.1 GCA_031277685.1 Sphingobacterium sp.
TTTTATAAAATGTATGTGGAATACAGTGAAATAGTTATTCTTTTAAAAAACTTAGTTGATCACACTCAAATTCTCGAAATAAAATTTGAGTATTTTGTTTCGTATAAAGTTACGATCGACTTGGCGCTAATGAAGATGGTTAACGAGAACGACGATTTTCGAGGATTTGCGAGATCTACATGCTCCGCTTATTTGGATTCAGTTATTGAGGGCAGCTATGATATTTTAGAACGAAAAAATATTGAACATTTCGTTATTTATAATTTAGAAAATGCAATTGAGGTGCTTTCGGATGAACCTGCTACATTTCGCTGGTTAAGTAAGGAAGAGGTAACCGTCTGTGATGTCTCAAAAACCTAAAATATGAAACGACTTATATATGTATTGCTTCCGGTATTGTTGGGCTGCGGAAACAGTAGTAAAGAAAATAGCCAATATGATAAGGTGATGATTTTCTCTTCCGATACGTCCTATGTAAACGATATTTCATGGCAGATGGATGATTTGTTAAGCAGTTTCTACCAGGATAGTTCGACGTTTTCAATTGGTCGTGCAAAAACAATGAAAGCGAGCCGGGTAGCGGATATTCTTCACGATCTAGACCATCTAAAAATAACGTATTATGCAAGAAAAAATCCTTATATAAAAGAATTCAATTTCTGTAAAAAATGGCAAATTATTTTTTTTAAACAGGAGATACAGCAATGTGCTATTTGTATTGACACTACTTCCATGTTAATGTCTGTAAAAGATTCTATTTTTAAAATTGAGAGCGATAGGTTTTATAACAATGTATCATTAAAAGATTTATATCCTCTTCACGCTTTAGATCAAAAGCATTATAGTAGTCGGGTGATCACTATTCAAGAGTAGGGATTTAGATATTTTCTTCTATGGTAAAGGATCTTCTTATTAAGTGCTGAATTGCATATAACATAAAATTTAGCTTATGATACATTATTTGAAAATTGGTTTAATTTGTTTTTTATTTACAGCCTGCTCAGGAAATATGGTTCTAACGAAAAAGGCTATCGGGGTGCTGGAAAAAGTTCATATGGATCAATTAATCTATTTCAATAATATGGATAAAAAGGATGATTATGCAAGTATTATCTATTTTGGAAAGCAAGGTCGAAATATATTGGCAAAAGAGGCTTTCGATGTGATTTCGTCAGATCGTTTTATGATTTTAGAGGGATTTAATCTTGCTTGGGGAGATTATGTTGGGCTAATCTGGAATGATCGTGTAGCCTATAGTTATCATCGGCAGACTGGTCGTAAAAAACTTCACATTGTTAAATTGTTGCTTAGTAACACTGATCTGGAGAACGCTAATGTGGAGATATCCTCTCATATTGTTGAAAAGGTAAAGAACTGGAACACTCAATATATCCGTAATCTTAAAAATCAAGTTGGTATGGGAATATCGGACGGATTTTGTTTTATGGCTACAAGGGTTGATATGAATCGTGCAGATAAGAATCAAATAGAAACGATTTCTATTTGAGGAATTTTAACCTTTTTAATGCAGGTTTCGCTTTAGCATACTATGTTTGAATGGAATAGGATCGCTAGGATATATTAATTATGGCAGAAAAGTATTATTACCAACTTTATTTACAAATTGTTTTAAGAGGAGCGGATCATATTGTTAGTAAAGAAAATGTTCAGCATTTTATCTTTTTGTATGCTGATGGTTTAATCAATGTGTTGTCAGCGCAAGAACCAAAATTATATCAACAAAAACAGACCTATTAATCGTATCTTTATCCCGCGGACAGGCAGCTGTCCAATCCTTAAGAGCTGTGTCTACAGCGATCAAATTAGATTTTCAAGAATATTATTTAACACGATAGGAATATCGAGATTGCAAGCCAGTATCATATATGTTAAGTTACGAAGCATACGAAAAGAGTGTTTTTGATTGGCTGATGTCCAAGCATCAGGCAGACAACAATTTTACGTTTACCGTTAGACAAAGTGCCACGAAGAACTCCGAAACCGATTACTTTATCGGAACCCAGCGTTCGGGCTATTTTGCAACTACCTTTTGGTCTATTCCGGTCAATTTCCCGGGTTCTTCTGGCGATGCTATGAGTTTAATTTTCGTATTGGGGGAGTCTGCTTATATGTACTATTTTGAATTTACGCAAACGCAAGATCCCAAAGATGATCAAAATCGTGCTGTGCTAAATTTAATCAAGACCATTAAAGAGCCCTTGGTGGAAAAGTATAAGCTGGCACGGAAAATCAATGAAACCGCCAAAATGTATACGATTCGAATCGCTGGCCTAAAAGAAAACTATGTCTCTTTGGAAGCGATGTGCCAGGATATTGATGGCCAGTTGGCCGATATTATCGCTATCGTCGATCAGGGTATTTTGAGTGTCAAGCAATCTATTCAACGGTTTACAGCACACCGCGTTACCCCCCAGGAGTTCGTCAGTCTGATCAATAAGCTGAATCAACGTGTCGAAAAACACCGCACTATTACTAAAGAAATAGGGGCTGAGGAAATATCCGTTAGTACTGAAACAGCCATCAACAGCATCCCTATGCCGCTCAATCAGATTTTGTACGGCCCGCCAGGTACGGGAAAAACCTATAATAGCATCAACTTGGCTCTTTCCATCATCGAAAGAAAGAGTGAAACGGAACTGTCCCTTGAGGACCGGGCTTCATTGACAGCACGTTACCAGCAGTATGTAGACAGCGGACAGATCCTTTTTACAACTTTTCATCAGAGTATGAGCTATGAGGATTTTGTGGAGGGAATCAAACCCTGTTTTGATGAAACCGACGGTGGAAACAAGCAGCTTATCTATGAAGTAGAAAGCGGTTTGTTTAAGATTGCCTGTGCCCATGCAGCATATAATAGCTATCTCGAGCTGCACTCGACTGAAGAAATACCTGCCAGTACCGAATTGGTCAGTAAGTTTAATTCCGGGGTATTTCAAAAAGCGATGGCCAATCGGGATATTCAAGGAAAACCTGTGGTTTTAATTATCGATGAGATCAATCGGGGCAACGTATCCGCGATCTTTGGTGAGCTGATTACCTTGATTGAGGAATCCAAACGTGCCGGACGGGATGAAGCACTTGAAGTTATTTTACCTTATAGCAAGCAGAAATTTTCTGTCCCATCCAATCTGTATCTCATCGGTACCATGAATACAGCCGACCGTTCGGTAGAAGCGTTGGATACCGCTTTGCGCCGTCGGTTTGCCTTCGTGGAGATGATGCCAAATGCCGAACTGCTCGGCGATATCATCATCGAAAATATCAATCTGCAACATGTCTTCAGCAGAATCAACAACCGTATCAAGGTGCTTTTGGACAAAGATCATCAAATTGGACATTCTTATCTGATTAATGTGCAGTCGCCGCGCGATCTCAGCCATGCCTTTAACAATTGTATCGTACCCTTACTTAAAGAATACTTTTATCGGGATGAGGAGAAAATTGCTTTGGTACTGGGACCGGGTTTTGTGGAAATTGAAAAAGACAGCTTTTCAGCAGATCTCTTTCCGGATTTCGATAAAATACGGAAGCCGCAGTATAAGACAAAGCTGAATGTACTCGAGGTCCCAGAAGAAAATATCATTGATGCCTTGAATCAATTGATCGGATAATCCTATGCAGTATGTCCTTCAAGTCTATGAACATGATACCTTGTATCTCAATCAGTCCTACAAGACTCAGTCCGGAGAAAGCCTGCGATTTGCAGAGATGTACTTCCATGTGCTGCTCAAATTTAATGATCTACATCAGGGGAAATACTTTGCACCTGTCTATCAGGGTATCCGATTCAAAAGCTATGTCGGGATTGTTCAGGTGGACGATCTTGTCATTGAAATCCTGCCCAAGATCCAGCGTACTGCATCTACCGTTAATTGGCGCGACGTATTGATCGAAATGCTCCTCGAAACAGAGCGGTTAAAGGTTACCGCAGTGGGTGAAGCCTTTGTTGATAAACAGCAGCTCCATCTATTAGATATCTATTTTGATTGGTATTTGACAGCGGTAGAAGAATTGCTGCATCACGGACTGGTCAAACAATATTATCAGGAAACTAAAAATACAATTGCGCTCAAGGGAAAGCTGGAGTTTGCAGGGCATATTCAGCGTAATCTCGTTCATAAAGAGCGGTTTTACAACACCCATCAAGTATATGGCGGTGACCATGTGCTGCATCAGATTCTCCAGCTTGGCTTGGAGATAGTTGCTCGTCTGTCGCGAGGGAGCTATCGTTATGGACGTTGCAAGACGGTGCAATTGAATTTTCCGGAAGTTAAAGAGATCTGGGCCGACCAGCAGTTATTTGATAGGTTATCTTATAGCCGTAAAACAGAACCTTATCGGAAAGCAATTGAATTAGCACGATTGATTATTTTAAGCTATGCACCCAATGTCAAAGCGGGAAATGAACATATGCTGGCGCTGCTTTTCAATATGAATGAGCTCTGGGAGCAGTATGTGCTTACACAACTGGCGAACTGTTCGAAAGATTGGGAAGTACGGGGGCAGGAGAGCAAGCGATTTTGGCGTGATAAGACCCTTCGACCGGATATCCTATTGAAACATCGAATCAGTGGAAAACAGTTTGTCATTGATACCAAATGGAAGAACTATAGCTATGATACGATATCCACGCAAGATCTACGACAGATCTACGTGTATGCGGATTATTGGAATGCTGTAGGAGGGATGTTGCTGTATCCCCATGCCAATACCCAGAAAAAGAAAGAGCTTTACGATACCTACTATGGAAAAGAATTCATAGCGCAGATTGGTTTACTGTCGATCTTGGATGACGAAGGAAATTTGAGCAGGTCATTGGGAAAAGATCTTCTTACACTGATTGATTTCCCCTAGTCGTTCCGTCCATTTGCCGAATTTTCCATTCTGTTATTTTAGAGCTCATAGTCTGGTGTTGTAAAATAATTTCGATACAAAACGCTCGTAAAGACACTTCTAAAGCAAATAACTGCAATAATCACGGGAAGGATACTTTCGTTGGATAATAAATATTGCATTTCAGTTTGTTGATCAAGAGGCTTTTCGTAATTTAAGTGTCATAAACACAGTTATAAACTATTTATGAAAAATCTCTACTTGATTCTTTTGGGATTATTTTGGCCTATTCATGTCGTATGGTGTCAGTCGTCTATC
>JAITLV010000335.1 GCA_031277685.1 Sphingobacterium sp.
TATTAGGAACATTTATCTATTCTATCTGGATTTTGATCATTTGCAGTCTTACAAATCTAACAGATTTGTTCTTCGATCGACTTTGCATAGGATAAGAAATAGAACTGCATATCTAACGCATTGCATCTCGTTTAAGCTGCCTCTGCCGGTTCCATTTCTTTGTATATCGGTGCTTTCTCCAGGTTTAAGCTATCCAGTTCATCCTGGCTGCCCGAACCTTTTAAAATCACCATAATGGACTGTCATTTCCATTTTGCCGGGCTCGATATAAACACTAGCAATATTGGGATTGCTAATACGTATGATATTGCTGGAGGCAGCAATACTGGCCATAACGGGCTCTTCGAGACAGCCCTTAAATACAAAAGTCCCCTTGCGGATTATCGCACTATCCGTTTTAACCCCCTCTGCTACGGGATAATATTCACATAAGATTTGTGTCGGCATTAACGACTGCAGCTGGACTTAATATTTATTTATTGCGCAAGGTTCTATGATTTAAAGATAAGGTGTTGGAATTTTAGGCCAATCTGCAGAAGAAGAGGGCTGGCAATCGCCTGATCATTATTGCTTATCAGCAGATAGACTTGTATTATTCATCAAAAATGCTAAATTTGTTATAATAGCATTAACACAGAGTAGACGATACTGCTCTCTCGGCTGACCAAAAGGTGAATTTATAGACCTGAAAAACAATTAATGATAAATTCTGACAAAGATATATTTGAAAAATTATATAACCCGCTCTGTTATTTTGCATTTGAGTTGGTTAATAATAAAGATATAGCCGAAGATTTGGTTCAGGATTCTTTTTGTGCGTATTTAGACCGCAAAGATGAAGTCGGAGTTGAAGAGTTTTATATAAAAGCATATCTATACAAAACAATACGGAATAAAGCTTATAACCTTTGCCGCAAAGATAAAGCTGCCAGAAGATATCTCGACCAACAAGATCTGCTTAGCATTGATGATGTTGACTATGAGCAAAGCATCATTATGGCTGAATTTATGGCTCATATCCATACTGTTGTCCAATCTTTGCCCGAAGGCTGTCAAAAAGTATTTAAATTGAGCTATTTTGATGGGCTGTCGAACAAAGAAATCTGTGATCATCTCTCTATATCCATCAATACTGTCAAGACTCAAAAGCTTAGAGCGCTAACTGTTTTAAGAAAAAAACTTCCACCCACTTACTTTTCTATTTTCCTTCTTTTTCATCTGTTTTAAAAAAAGTTGAAAAAATCGTCACCCGTTTTTGAGCCCTTTGTGTCTTACGGTGAAATATGGAAAAGAATCTATTTTACATAGCAGAATTATTGTCTAAAAAATTTCAGCAGGAAATTACTCCTGAAGAAGACAAAATCATATCGGAATGGCTGCAAGCTAATTCAAAAAATGAAGAATTTTTGGAACGACTTAAAGCTAAAGCAAAGATAGGTATTGACGTGTCTTTTTTTGACAGTTTGGACAGTAAAAAAGCATGGCGGCATATCGCTCAAAGGAAAAGGAAAAATACTTTTCAGCTTATATTTCGAGTTGCAGCAGTATTTGCTGTTATTTTTTCTTGTGCAGCAATCTTTTATTTTTATCAAAATATACCTACCAATGAACGTTATGTCAAGAGTACAGATACTCGTTTTAAGAATGATGTGCTTCCTGCCTCTTTGGGTGCTAGATTAATCAGAAGTGATGGTGAGCTAATCGGCGTAAAAGATAAAATTTCAATTTTGGCTGATGGCCGTATTGTTGATCCTACCAACCAGCTACTAATGCAGACTGCTGTAGATTCTTCCATAAAACCGAACACACTTGTTGTGCCGGCCGCTAATTATTTCAATTTGACTTTGGCAGACGGAACCAGAGTATGGGTAAATGCGAATAGCGAACTTCAATTTCCTTCAAAATTCGGTACAAAAGAACGCCGTGTGAAATTAAAAGGTGAAGCTTATTTCGAAGTTGCAAAAGATGCGACAAGACCATTTTTTGTTGAAAGCGGCCAAGCCAAAATCCGGGTTTTAGGAACCCATTTCAATGTCTCTGCCTATGGAGATCATCCTGTCACCTCTCTTGAAGAGGGGAAAGTACAAGTTTCCAATGCTAAGGATATAGAAACTTTGTACCCAGGTCAGAAAGCCGTTGTCGGTGAAAATGGAATCATGCTGGCGCAGGCAGACCTCCATAAAGAACTGGCATGGAAAAACAACTCTTTTTATTTTAAGAAAGACAATATCGTAAAGATCGCGGAGCAACTGCAGAATTGGTATGATTTAGAAATCTCTTTTTCCAAGGGGATATCATTTTCTAAAACTTACACAGGGGAAATCCCACGCAGTGCGAACCTGAGCCAAGTGCTTAAAATGTTGGGATTTGTGAGTGATCTGGAATTTAAATTAGATAAAAACAAATTATTAATCCTTAAAAGACAAGCTATGAAGTAAAACTACCTGATATGAAAAGATAATGTAAACAGAGGTGTTGACGCACCCCTGTTAAAGGCATTAAGCTAACAAAAACATTTTGAACCTATTACGTTAACTCAATTAATCAAATGTATGAATAACTTACCATTTGACAAAGGGCTCTTTGTCCGAAAGGTGCCCCTTTTGCCAAAAACTCTCCGGATTATGAAGATTACTACGGTATTAATGCTTGCTTCTATGACCTTCGCTTATGGGAAGGGGAGTGCGCAGAAATTAACGCTGAATTTACGAGGAGTAAAACTCGAAGATGCGTTTCGAGAGATCAGCAAGAAAACAAATTTAAAATTTCTGTATAATGATGAACTGATCAGTCATAATGATTTGGTCAGTATCAAGGTTGAAAATGCCAATTTGGACGAAACTTTAACCAAGCTTTTAAATAAAAATAGATTGACATTCAAAGTTATGGATGGCATCATTTTGATTAATGCGAAAGAAAGGGATTCAGAGGGGCAATCAGCTGCTTATATAAGTTTTCAGGAGCCTGTCCAGGGAACCGTACGAAATGATAATGGTGAGCCACTTGGCGGAGCCTCAGTTACAATAAAAGGGAAAAGCTCGGGGGTGACAACGGATAAGGAGGGCAGATTCACATTGAAGGCTTCCGGCACAGATATCCTTATCGTTCGTTTTGTAGGTTATAAAACAATAGAGCTTCCAATCGACGGTCGCAAGAAAATAGATGTCAAGCTAACTGCGCAAGATCAAACCCTTCAGGAAGTAGAAGTGGTTGCCACAGGTTATCAGACTATTGACAGAAGGAAATTCACTGGAGCTGCGACCAAAGTCAAGGCCGAAGATGCACAGCGGGCGGGAGTACCAGATGTATCACGGATGTTAGAAGGTCAAGTGGCTGGTGTTTCCGTTCAAAACGTTTCAGGTTCGTTTGGAGCTGCTCCTAAAATAAGAGTACGTGGCGCAACCTCGATAACGGGGGATAATAAACCATTGTGGGTAGTGGACGGTGTGGTATTGGAAGACGCCGTGAATATTTCCAATGATCAGCTTTCAACGGGTGATATTTCTACACTTCAAGGATCTTCTGTAGCTGGAATCAACCCCGATGATATCGCCAGTTTCGAGATCCTGAAAGATGCAGCGGCAACCGCTCTATACGGAGCCAGAGCAATGAATGGTGTTATCGTCGTGACAACAAAAAAAGGTAAAAGTGGTCCATCGGTTGTCAATTATACCGGAAATTTTACAACCTATCTAAAACCTACCTACCGCGAATTTGACATTATGAATTCTTATGATCAAATGTCTATTCTAGCCGAACTCGAACGGAAGGGTCTGATTGATTATGCCATGTTCCGTACCTTGCCAAACTCTGGTCCTTATGGCAAATTATCGGAGGCCTTGGTTACATGGCAAAATGATCGTCCTTTGGTCGAAAACACGGTCGAAGGGAGAAGGAATTTTCTAAATAAATATGTCTATACCAATACCGATTGGTTTGATGTACTTTTCAAAAACTCCTTTATGCACGATCATTCCATTAATATCGCTGGCGGAGGCGACAAGTCAACGTTTTACTTTTCGACTAGTTATTTGCGTGATAATGGATGGACAGTAGCAGACAATGCAAGCCGTTATACATTTAATGCCCGGGGGGAATTTAAGGTAAATGATAAATTGAGTTTTGGTCTCCTCGGAAATGGTACTATTCGAGACCAAAGGGCGCCAGGTACTTTGAATCAGTCCAGTGATAATGTAAATGGATTGGTTTCTCGTGAGTTTGACATTAATCCGTTTTCATACGCCCTGAATACTTCCCGTATCGTTCGTCCCTATGATGACGAAGGAAATAGGGAGTATATTACCATGAACTATGCGCCTTTCAATATTCTAACCGAATTGGAGAATAATTACATTGATCTGAAGATGCTCGATTTAAAGGTTCAGGGAGAGCTTCACTATAAATTTCCATTCAATATTAAGTATGATTTTTTGGGATCCTATCGTTATATGAACTCCCTAAGCGAGCATCGAATTTATGACAATGCTAACCTAGCTGAAGCTTATCGTGCAGGAACAGCTTTTGGTGTTAGAGGAGAAAACTCAACGATCGCAGCCAGTAATCGATTCTTATATACAGACCCCAATGACCCGGATGGCCTTCCAGTATCAGTATTGCCCTATGGTGGTTTATATATGAAGAATACCAATACCTTGAAAAGTTACTATTTCAGAAACAGTCTTGGATGGCAGAAGGATATGAATGGACACTTTCTCAGTCTCTATGGTGGACAAGAGCTACGTTATTTGGATCGGCTGACAGATGATTTCAGAGGGTATGGTATGCAATATGACAAAGGGGGCATCCCATATATTGATCCCCGTGCTATCAAAAGAGAAGTGGAAGGAAGTCAAAATTATTTTTCTATGGTTCCCTTTTACGATCGCTATGTTGCGGTCCTGGGAACAGCCAACTATAGCTATCAATCAAGGTATCAAATAGGACTGACAGGACGTTACGATGGCTCCAACCAACTTGGTAGTTCGGCCAATAGCAGGTGGCTGCCGACCTGGAATATTTCAGGTTCCTGGAATTTGGATCAGGAAAAATTTATGAAGAACCAAAATTTCTTCAACACCTTGACGCTACGGGGTACCTATGGTATGACGGCCAGTATGGGAGCTGCTAAAAACTCCAGTTTGGTACTGAATTCGACAACGACAAAACGTTTCGGTGCCATTAACCAGGAACCTAGCCTCCTGGTCAACTATCTTCCCAATGAAGATCTGACTTGGGAAAAGCAATATGAAACAAATGTTGGTATCGAAGCGACGTTTTTACAACGGAAATATAATGTTGTGATCGACTTATATAATCGTAATGGATTTGATTTGATCAGCGGTTTTTATACATCAGGAATCGACGGCGAGAGCTGGAAGTTTGCCAATCATGCAGATATGAATTCCAAAGGAATTGAGATACTGTTTAAAGCGAATTTGGTGAAAAATGAAAATTTCTCTTGGACAACCCAGCTAACAAATGCTTTCAACAAGTCCAAAATTACCCGAATGATTAATCTTCCCAATATTTGGAGTTTGGTGACAGCGACAGGTGGTGCAAAAGAGGGGTTTCCACAACGAGGTTTGTTCTCTATTGATTTTCAAAAATTGAATGAACTGAATGGTACACCTTTATTCATGAACGAAAAAGGACAGATCAGTAATGATATTTACCTTCAGAGTACGGTCACAGATTATTTAAAATATGAAGGCCCGGTGGATCCGACATTTAATGGCGGTTTCTTTAACACGTTTAAGTATAAGAATTTCAATCTAGGCGTATTGATTACTTATAGTGCAGGAAACAAAGTGCGTTTGACACCGCGGTATGCTGTATCCTATTCCGACCTAAACGCATACTCGAATGATTTTATTGAAAGATTTGTACTACCATATGAGACCTTGGCTCCTTCAATCCCTGATGCTCGAGTGAAAAATTCCATTCCAGGTGTAACCTATAATGCCTATAACTATTCCTCAGCGCGGGTCGCGGACGGAGGGTTTATACGAATGAAACAAATCACTTTTGGTTACAATTTGCCTAAGTCACTAGCGGAGCGTATGGGCTTTAAGAATTTGACGCTGAACGCGGTATCAAATAATCCATTCATCATTTATGCTGATAAGAAATTGAACGGACAGGATCCCGAGTTTTATGGAAGTGGGGGAGTAGCCCTGCCGATTCCGAAGCAGTACACATTATCGATTAAAGCAACTCTTTAAAATTGGAAAGATGAAGAAGAAGATTATATTTTTTGGGATAGCCTTACTATCCCTTCTAAATACAGGATGTAGTAAATATTTAAGTGAAGATCCCGACATGCGTACAACATTGGATACGCCTACAAAGATCAGGGAGTTATTGGTGAGTGCTTATCCAAGAGCCTCTTACGTTGGTTTTACCGAGGCTGCATCTGATAACGCGGAGGACAAGGGCCTAGAAGTTGGTGAAACACCTGTAAATGCTGATCCCTGGAAATTCAATTCGGTAAATTCAAAAGATCTTGACAGTCCCAATTATTTTTGGAACCGTACTTATGAGGCAATTGCTGCAGCCAATATTGCCATTGAGGCTTATCAAAAATTGCCCGAAAACCTGAGAAATGATGCTTCGATTTTGGGTGAGGCTTATGTGGCCAGAGCTTTTAACCATTTTATGCTTGTTTGTTTATATGCCAATATGTATGATCCGCTCACGGCGACTACTGATCCTGGTATTCCTTATGTAACAGAATCGGGGCGAAAAGTAGTCACCAAATACGAACGGAAAACCGTGGCCTATGTATACGATCAGATCGAGAAAGATCTGTTAGCTGGTTTACCTTTGATAAACGACGCGAAATACACAGTACCTAAATACCACTTTACGAGGGCTGCGACCAATGCCTTTGCGACACGGTTCTATTTGTTCAAACAAGACTACGCCAAAGCGACCGAGTACGGTGTGGCGGCGTTAGGCGAGAATGTGGTAAGTTACCTTCGTCCCCTCAATACAGATCGTTGGAAACAGATGGAATACAATGTTAAAAAGCAATATTTCTGCTCGCCCGACAATCCGTCGAATCTTTTGTTGTCAGAGGTCCGTTCGTTATTGGGGCGGAATCAGCCTGGCTATCGTTATGGCCTCACGACAGCGTTAAATGCCGCGTTATTTTATACAGGAAACGTAACAGGAGGGAAATGGCCATACATGCTTTACGGCGTCATTACGAATTATAATCATGCCAAATGGAATGAGCATTTTGTTTACTCAGGACTACAAGCCAGTTATGGACAGGCCTATGTGACACATGTAGCCTTGACAGCTGATGAGTTGATCCTCAACCGGGCCGAGGCCTATACTTACCTCGGTAAGTATACAGAAGCGTTACGGGACTTAAATCAATTTGCTTCAACCAAATTTTACGATAATTCTTCTGGTGTATATAATCCTGATCTCCACACGATTACCGAAGCAAAAGTTAAATCATTCTATGGTACAGCTGATCTGAAAGAAGGGATTATCAAGACCATTCTTGATTTTCGCAGACGGGAATTTTTGTTTGAAGGGCTTCGTTATTTTGATATCCTACGTTATAAAATTCCTGTCGGCCATAAAACCTTTGACAATGAAAAAGAATATATTTTGACAGCGAATGACCCCAAACGGTTATTTGAAATGCCAGAAGAGGTATCCCTGTCAGGAATTGAAAATAATCCGAGAGACTAAAGCATATTATTTATGAAAAAACTATTATACATTGCCTTGGCTTTTTGCTTTTTCGCTTGTTCGAAAGAGGAAAAACTACCCACCGAGCCTATCGTGGCTCTGGGGGGGTATGATTTCAAAACGACAGCAACCGATCAATACATCTACGATAATTTTACATATCCTTATAATATTGAGATCAAGTACCGCTGGGATCCTGCCGAAGTCAACTTGACAAAGTCTATTGCTGCTGTCAAGGAAGAGAAAGTGCTGGATATGGTAAAGACTATTTCCATGGGGTGGATTGGACCCTATAAAAAGATTGCTGGTGACAATTTTTTGAGGACTTATAATTTTTCAAAGTTTTATTTGGCTGGTTCTTGGGAGTACAACACCGATGGTACGATTATTTTAGGTACAGCTGAAGGCGGAGTGAAGATCGTGCTACTCGGTACCAATGATATTGATACCAAAAATCGTGAAAATATCCAAAGTTATCTGTATACTATTCATCATGAGTTTGCACATATCATCCATCAAACTCGTTTTTTTCCCCAAGAATGGCGTTCTATCCCCGGCAATAGTGGTTGGTATACTTCGACCTGGAAGAATACCAGCACACCTGAAGCTCAAGCACAGGGGTTTGTGCGCAACTATGCGAAATCCAATATGAATGAGGATTTTGTGGAGACAGTTGCTTTTTTATTGGTCAGAGGACAAGAGCAGTACGATCTGCTTAAAACCAATAACCCATCTGCAGCTTCGGTTTTCAACCAAAAAGAGGCGATCGTCGTAAATTATTACAAAGAAGTACTGCAGTTGGATTTCAGGAAATTGCAGGCGGAAGTACAGACGGCATTAGTAGGAATAACCAATATGTAAACATGATGAAAAAGACAATTTTATTCGCGATACTCGGTGTTTTCACTCTTTTCTCGTGCACGCGAAAAGAAGATATTAACGATGAGATAAGGCCAGATAAGAAGCTGAATGCGACTTTGGCCGAATACAAAGATATTTTAACGGCCGCACCCAATGGGTGGGTGGGCTACCTGTATCCGTCCGGTGGAGGCGGATTCACCTTTAAGTTTAATTTTAATAAAGATGAGACGGTATCTATGTATGCCATTTTGAGTGAAGAGTATGCAACAACAGCTAAATCCAGTCTGTTTAGTTTACGCGCACCACAGATCCCCAGTTTGTATTTCGATACCTATAATTATTTGCATGAACTGGCAGATCCCAAGATAACGAAATATGGCGGAACCTATTCGGTAGGAGCTGGTGGCGATTTTGAATTTGGGATCGTAGATGTGGGGCCCGATACCATAAAATTGCGTGGTAACTTTCGGAAAAGCGATCTTATCTTGATTAAGGCAAAAGCCAGCGAAGGAGATGACTTTATTGCCAAGGCCTATGATTTTGTGCAAAACAAACTCGGTAAGATCGAGCGGTTTCCTTATTATTATAAAAAGCTCTCCGTCAATGGAAAAGATTATGCGATTACCATTAATACGGACAAGAGTACAGTCAGTATATGGCATACAAAAGAGGGAAAGACTTCCTCATTTTACACTGAATATGCAGTCAGTGATAACGGGATTATGTTGAGAAAGGCTTTTACAGATGGTGACTTTGTTTTACAATCACTTTCGGATATTGAGGTAGATCTTGTGGCGAGTAAGGCTGTGCTAAAGGTTAACAACACAATCAATGCCGAAATCACAAATGTAGCCGAACCTATTGCCATCTCTACCGAAGGGCCGATACAGCTATATGGTAATTACAGTAAAACCTATACGAGTTATGGCTTCAATTACGACGGCGTAAAAGACTATTTCAAATTACAGGAGGAGCCATCCTTGCAGGGAGCATATTTTAAACAGCGCTATTACATTGACAATTATGATGTGATGTACTATGATTATCTCAATGCAAACAATGCAAGTACAAGGTATATTTCTGTCATGCGGGGTAATATCAATACACCCAACGTTATTAAATATAGTGTAAACAATTATAACGGAACAAGTCCTGGCGGTACCTTGGCTACTAAGATAGCCAATATACGTAGTTGGTTTGGCGATTCGGAGGGGTATTATGTCTATCCAACAGGTAATGGTTTTTACGACTTGGTGAGCGTAGCGGATGGCAAGAAATGGATCCGTCTGTATTAATTTTAATTTGATTGTTATGAAAATATATCGTTACATTTTACTCGTGGCTTTAGGGCTTTCTCTAGTGGCGTGTGAAAAGAAAGAAGTGGCTGGATTTGCCGTTGAAGAGGTATTTGTTGGTGGTGAAGCCAAAGCTGATAGCTTGACAAAGGTGTTAACATCTGCCTCTAATGGCTGGCAATTTAAAATACAAAAATCAACATTGGAGCCCCAGCAGCTTTTGACCGGCTTTTATAAATTTGAAAGTAATAATGCTTTTGATTTTGCAGCCGATTATAGTTTGGAATATGCAGCTTATACGAAGGGAAACAATTTTTATCTCTCTAATAATAGCAACGCGGCAAAACTGCATTTCAAAAGTAAAACCGAAGATGAACCAGGGGCAACTGTTTCTGCTTATGCGCAATTGTTGCTGGCGGAAGATCAGTTGGATGCGGATTTTACCTATAAGAATGCGGTAAAGGATACATTGGTATTTGTGGGGGAGGCCAAGGGGAATGTATTGAAATTATATCGTGCGAATGCAGATGAGGAAAATATCTATGCAAAAAATATCTTTCAGGGATATATACAGAATTATATGGATGCCCGGGATTTTCTGAGCACGGCACCCAGATTTTTCTTCAATGTAAGTTACAAGGGAAAATCATTCTTCTACTATATTGAGCAACCGAGTGGCGACCTTATTTTTCATGTCAAAAATGGAGCCCAGTGGAACTATTACCGGACCGGATATGATCAGCAATTGCACAAGATTATTTTGAAAAATCCGTTCACAGTAGACGGGGAAACGATTAGTGAATTTGCAGATTATCAAATGGGCGAGAACGGTTTGACGTTTATGGACGGATCGATTAAGAACGAAAGTAAGGGTATAGGGTATGAGTCCGCAATAGCAGATTTTCAGAAAAGAAATACACCTTCTCCTTACGAATTTGATACGTTTGGATATTATTTGTCTTGGTATGGTTTTTCCAATAGGGAAAAATTAGATCTGTTAGGTCTTAAAGCATGGCGATCCGATTTCACATTGTCGTATCTCTTTCATACTGCTGATGGTAGTCAGGGGCCTTATGATCGTTGGACATTATCTTATTTTAACAATGGGAGCCGTTACTCATGGGGTGGAGATTATGGGTTTTATCGGACGGTAAATGAGTCAGCAGGCACCATGATATTTAGATATCAAGGGGCGTGGAGTTGGAGCTGGGGAAGTGCGAGCGAGTCCACACAAACAACACTCACAAATATGAGAAGTAACTACCGAACATATCTAACAAGAGCTTCAGGATTCTATGTCCTAAAAACAATTGACGGACAGATTGCCTTGGTATCAGCAGATGATGCCGAGATGTGGATACTTTTTAAATAGTTTTTTTGTTTAAATCAAATTTTCTCAAGATCATGAGAATAGGATGGGCTGGGCAGCAAACGCTGTCCGGCCTATTAAAATAACAAAACTAAAATAATTAAACGGGCTAAACGTATACCTTATTTAATGATAGTATGAAAATAAAGAAACTAACGATAATCATTACAACGATTTATTTTATATTGTTGCTTTGTGTTAATTCGGAAAGATGTTTTTACCCTACACGTACGGAACTCTTTAAAACATTATTTGTTAGCATCCTTTCGGGAGTAACCCTGTATTTTTTTACATTTAAACAAAAAAGTAAAAAATAGACTTGATGTTTATTTTGCAGATATGTTGTTAGCCTTTATCAGTAGGTAGAGTTTGGTTAAAATAAAATGGTATTCAAATAGAATAACAAGTCATTAGTTATTACATGAACCTCAATTGAATAATTATATTTGTATGGGAATTGTGTAATTGATCGACCGACTTGATTATGAAAAACTACAGTGAATATTCAGAAGAAGAGCTGGTTACTTTGCTCAAGCAAAAAGACCATGCCGCTTTTACTGAAATTCACAATCGCTATTCGCCTCAGATTTTGGCGCAGACAAACAGGATGTTAAGGGACATTGATGTAGCGAAGGATATGGTGCAGGAACTTTTTTTGACCCTATGGAGAAGAGTGGACTACATTCGGGTAGATGGCAAAATTGGAGGTTACCTCTACGTCGCAACCCAAAATCTCGTCTTAAAATATATCCAGCGAGCTAAATTCCAAAATAACTATCTGGCATCACTTGCACAGTTCAGTACTGAACTGCAAAATAGTACGAGCGAACTATTGGATGAAAAAGAAATTCGGTCATTACTCAATCAAAATATAAACCAACTGCCCGACAAGACAAGGAAAATATTTGAATTAAGCCGGACGTCCAATCTATCTTACCGCGAAATCGCCGAGCAGCTAGGGTTCGCTGAACAAACCGTTAAAAATCAAATCAGTATTGCCCTAAAAATGCTAAAAGAAAAGATGGCACCCCATAAGGCAGGTCTTATACTTATCATTGCCTTATTGATGATCTGTTGCTCGCTGAATTTACTTTTTTTATTGTCCCTAATTTATAAAACTACATTAATAAGTGTAGCTATAAATCCTTTTTATATATAAAAGTAATATTACTTGTTTGGATCGTATCTGTGGCGAAGGCCAATTCCTTGGCTGTCGACAGTTCACCGACCATCAAATTGTTTCCGGGGCTTTACTTATTACATGATAAGATCATACTGCAACGAAAAAACGGAGGTTTGCTGATTGAAGCCCTTACTTTACCTAGTGAGAAGGATTGGGATCCTTATAAAATGCCGGTTATTAGTTCAATCTCGGATAATAACTCAACGATACAGTTTTCCCATTCGACAGGGATTTTAGTCGCGATGGATAATGTGCAGATCAGGGGGCTGAAATTTACCGGGAATACGAATCCGACTGTCCGTTATTATTATCCGATTTCAAAGAAGGACACTGTTCGTACAGGCCTAGAGATTAGCCAATGCTACTTTATTGGCGAAAGAAATGTCGCACCAATCCAAGGGGCTATTTGGACACATGGGGCCGGAACCCATGTTGACCATTGTATCTTCTACGAATGTAAGAATGCGTTGCTATTGTTTGATCATATTAAAGATTTCTCTTTAACCAACTCTATTATTTATGGGGCTTATGAAGCCGCGGTCTGGTTTGGGCCTTTTGTTTCTGAATTTACCTTCAAAAATAATGTGATTTTCGCATGTAATTTCGTTTGGCTGCGAAAGGAATCTACCTACCCGAAATATGTGTTTCAAAACTCTTTGTTTGCGGGTAATAATAATTTTATGGGCTATTATACCAAGAATGGACTTCAAGTTGCGGACCGAAATGAGCATGTGGAGAAGGGTATTGTACAATCAGCAGAAAAGGTAAATCTTAAGATGGTTGAACTGAATGGTCTATTCGCTGGTTATTTGCACCTGTTAGAAAACACAATAGGGGCTGACCTTAAACCCGGAATTTATATGGAGATAAATTGAGATAACGGCTATTGCTTCGGGATAGGCCATAAGTATAGGGGAGTGTGTCGCAATAATAAATTGCGATCTAAGTTCTACAAGCTCTCTTATTCGACTTAGCATATTAAGCTGGCTCAAGATAGACAGTGCTGATTCTGGCTCATCAAAAATATAGAGTCCGTTTCCGTTGAGGCGATGATGTAATAACTATAGAAAGCTTTCACGAGAAAAAGTTGTTTGTGTTATACAAAGAGACGGGATAATTTTTCAATATCCCATTAAGTGGAGGTCACGAGAGTTTAATAGAACCTTTAGTGCCTTTATTAGAGTTTATTAGGAAGATAAAAATAGGCAAATAGAATTATATAGGATTAACCTATGTAGTTCTATTTGCCTGTTTTAGTTTACCTAAATCTTACTTTTATGAGAAATGTAATTTTGTTTTTTGTTATCAATATAATTGTGGTCGTTGGCTTCTTTGCTGCCTTAAGCATGAAAACTCCGTGGGTTGGATTTGCTGTAGCTTTTGGAGTATGGCTGATATACTTATGGAAAACTACAGATCATTAAATTAACGATGATTAATTTAGTGATCTGTATTCACTTGTTGACTTGTCTGTTGAGTTCTTAAAGAAGCGGCTGAAAAGTTGTGTGTATTCAAAGCCAAGGCCGTAAGCTATTTCACAATGAGACGTGTAACTACTTAAATCGAAATCAAAGCAATGAGATTATTTAACCTCAATTTCCCCCATAGGGTACCAACCATCAGCCTTCTCCCCTTCGATAGCAAGTTTAATCTTCTCTTTTTCGTTGTCCATATTAATAATGCCAAGTTCCAGCTGATACTTACCAATTTTTAGATCATATGGAACAAATATCGCATTGTCATACAAATTGTCTCCCGGCAACCATGAGGTTAAATCTGCATCAGTGATGCGAATTATTGTGCCGTCCGCATTCTTCAGTCGGATAGCCAATCCATACTGCTTTTTATATAATGGAGCTACACCCTTATTTTCCCACCAAGAGGTAAAGGCTAATTTCTGCCCCCGCTCAATAGCTTTTGGAAAAGTGAATTTCTTTAAGACAAACCGATACCCCATTTTATTCAGCCACCTATTTACATGTGGCCACCATTCTTTTGGTACGGCAGAAGATTTGGCATTGAAACTAGATACATGCCATTTCAAAGATTCATCAATAATATAATCGATATCCCAGCCCTCATCTTTCCATTTTTGCATAACCCAACAGACTTCCAGACTTACCGGAGCCTTTTTCCAGGCATCCTGCATACCAAATCCAACAATTCCCTGGGGATAATAATCATACATATGAGACCAATTGTCATCAAAACCACCCAGGTCCCCAAGACAATCAATCCGCCAGCCTACTGGTCTTTTCGATAAGGTATATTGCTGCGTCTTACGATCCGTTAAAAGCGTAATTAAAGGAGTTTGGATGAAATTTTCAACATAAGCATCCACAAGAGATTCCCTTGTTGCTTTGGACAGTTCCACTGTGCCACGACCTTCACCCCAAAATCCAACAATGGATAGGTCTACGGCTTCAAGATCGGGGTGACCGTCATAACGTTTGGCAAGCTCGGTAATCATCTTTCCAAAATATTTGGCATACCGTAGGTCTTCAGGATCCACACGCCATCCCGCAGAATCAACAAACCATTCATTTTTATTACCAACCATTTCGCGGTACCAATCCGGTACATCATTCCCCTTATCATCTCCTTCTCCATAGGGTGCGATGCGTAACATTAGCGTCTGACCACGCTGATGGGCCATCTTTAGTGCCTGATCAATTAATGTCCAATTAAATTGCCCTTGCCTAGGCTCCAAAAATCGCCAGTATAACCTAAAATAGGCCATCATGGTATTAGGATAATCCTTGTTCTCCAATTTTTTGACCTCACCCTGATACTCAATAGGATTACCTTCTGTCCATTTTAACCCCTGATTTAAACTGTCTCCGTTAAAGCGTTGGAAAGTCATAAAACCAATTCCCGGATTGTTTAACACCCGATTACTTTCTTTCGGGATTACCCGTATTATCCCTTCCTTTTTGTAATCAACAATCTGTCCAAGGACTACATGGACATTCAATAGCATAAAACTTAAGTAGAATAAGATTTTTCGCATATAAAAAATAGATAAAATTCTCATTTAAAAGATCAGCGGACCTGAACACTAATTATCTGACCAGGCCCGCTGAAAAAATTATCAGGATAGAAATTGATCAATCCTGATAATTAATTATAGCCAGGATTTTGTTTAATAACCCCATTTGATTCATTGATTGCCTTACGAGGGATAGGCCAAAGGACAAATTCAGGTTTCGCAATTTTTGAACCATCTGCTTTGGCCCGGTCAATATAGGTTCCCCAGCGGATCAGATCTTCTCTTCGGATACCGCCCTCGCACCAAAATTCAAATAGCCTTTCATCCATCATTTTATTTCGGAATCCTTCTTTGGAGAGATTCTGTTCCCATCCTTTTAAGCCGGCACGTTCACGTACCTGTCTCACTAGGTCATAGGCCTCCTGCGTCGGGCCAGAGGTTTCATTGATCGCTTCCGCCAAAGATAAAAGGACATCCGCATAGCGCCAGACGACAATATTAACGCCATGCTTTTCGCCAGTAGCACTTGGATCAAGACCATATTTCATTGGAATTGCGCCAATATAATTATTTGCTCTGGCATCAAAATCCTTTCCATCATCTGTCTTCCATGTTGCAAGTAAGCGCTGTTTCCTTTTATCTGTACTTTCAAACTTATCGTAAGTTTTCCATGGCATCTTATAACCTCCCCATTGAGTAACGGACTTTCCGCTAGGATCAGCATAGTTACCCGGTAGTGCATGTGCAAGCCAGATATTGGCAACTTTGGAATCAATACGTGTTGGCAATGCAAATAGGACCTCTTTATTATCTCCATTATTCTCTATGGAAAAGATATCTGCATAATTGGATTTTAGGGAATGGCCTAACTGTTGGATCTCATGGCCGACGGTCATGACATCGTTCCATCTTTTCTCCTGCATATACAGTTTTAGTAAGCCCATCAAACAGGCATCTTTTGTGAACCTACCATAGTCTGAAGTTGCCAAATCTGCTGCTGCAGGCAATACGTCCAGTGCCTCTTTGTAATCTTTTTCAATCTGTTTGACCATTTCCTCTCTAGAAGGCCTTGGAATGGATGTAGCATTGGGATCTTGCGCCATCACAGGGTCCAATATGATTGGAACAGGACCATAATAACTGTACAAGATCCATGAATAATGTGCCCGTAAAGCTTTTAATTCTCCAATATAGGTCTGCTTTACCTTTTCGTCCATCTGCACTCCTGAAAGCTTTTCCATGGCAATTGTTGAATTGGTAATCGAAGGCATCAGGGTATTGTAAAATACAAAAAGTGCGTCTCCCGGAAAGGTCTCCGACAGATTTAATGTATTGAACAATGGCCAGCCCGGCCAGCCCCACGAACAAACCAGTTCATCGGTGGTGGAACTCGACTGAGGAACTATCCCTCCTAATCCACAGCCCCAGATACTGTAACCATCATCTGGATTTAAAGTTGAATAAACTGCTGTCACCGCCATCTTCGCCTGTTCAGCAGTTTTATAAAAATTATCGCCACCAAATTTATCGTAATTCGTTTCATCAAGTGACTTTTCACAGGATGTGGTCAGCCCCGCCACAAACAGTGACGCTATTAAACTTATATATAGTCTTTTCTTATTCATGATAAATAATAAATTTTAGAATCCAACACTTGCACCGACAGTAAATGATCTGGTCATTGGATAAGCATACAGATTATTTAGTTCGGGATCTATTCCTTTGTAATTTGTAATAATAAATGGATTTTGGACATTAAGATATACACGCATATTCTTTACTGCTTTTTGTTTTTGCAGCAAACTCTGTGGCAGACGATAACCCAATGTTATATCTCTTACCCGCACAAAGTTTCCATTCTCGATCCAAAAATCTGAACTGCTGGCATAACTGCCATATACTCCGTTCAATCCTGTTGGCATCGTTCCATTAGGATTGTCATATGCCCAGCGCTCTTTTGCCTGTGACAGCACATTCCAGCCAAATGCACCTAATTTGGCGAATACATCAGAGTTATTGGAAAAATCACGGTTGGTCTTCTTTTGGATCAGTCCATAAACATAAACTGAAAGATCAAAGTTTTTATAACTGAACTGATTGTTCATACCAAAACTATAGTTCGGATTTGGTCTATTATTACCTGTTGGATCGCTATTGGTATTTAATTGTACCATATCTGCTGTTGATAACTGTCCATCGGGTTTACCCGTTAAATTTCCATTCTCATCATATCCGTTCATATCTTTGATGATTACTTCTCCCGGAATGATCCCGGGCATCCAGGAAGGAGCTTCCATTTTATCCGGATTATAGATACCATCAGACAAATAACCGTACTGCGCATTAAAGTTTCCCTTTGGATCGATATAACGTGCTAAAGAACGGAGCGTTTGTGGAGAACGGGTAACCCATGTATTGGTGTAATGGGAAAAATTAACGTTCGAATTCCAGTTGAATCCATCCTGGTTAACGATATTTTTCGACTGTAGGCTGATCTCCCATCCACGGCTCCGGGTCTTTCCGGCATTGATGCTGGCTTGGCCAACTACGGACCAAGACAATAAATCGATCTTACTTAAAAGATTGGTAAATGACCTATTGAAATAATCAAAATTCCCTGTCAGACGACCATTGAACAGTCCAAAGTCTAGGCCGGCATTCAGTTCCGTCTGGGTTTCCCAAGATAGAATGGGGTTTTCTATCTGTGTTAATTTAACACCTGGAAGATTGACTCCGCCGATCACGTAAGGTGATACATTCTCATAACGTGCAAATGCACTACCTCCGATATCAGCATTTCCGACCGATCCATACCCGGCACGTACTTTCAAAAAGCTGATCGCAGGAATGGATTTTATAAAATTCTCTTCGGATGCTATCCATGCAGCTGAAACTCCCGGAAATGTGCCCCATTTCTTATTACGGGCAAATCTGGAAGAACCATCTTTACGTACAGTCCCCGAAAGGATATACTTTCCGTCGTATTCATAAACCACACGCGCAAAATATGATTTCCAAACGAGATCAGGTGCTCTATTCGATTGTACATCCGGACGTTGGCCAGTACCAAGACCTATATTATAATATAAAAATTCATCTGTAGGAAAATGATCATTATTTACACTTGAGCCTTCATTGACAGATACTTGATATGAATGCCCCAATAACGCATTGATTTTACTTTTTTCTGAAAGGTCCTTAACATAGTTTAAAGTATACTCCGCTAGCGTGGAAGAAGCATCTGTCTTATAGATTCCGGCCATTCCCTCTGCACGGGCACCATATAAAAATGTCCGCGGAAAATAAAAACTTCGATTCGCGGAACTTTTATCAAAGCTTAAACTTCCTCTAGCCGTCAGCCCATCGATAATCTTCCATTCTGCAAAGCCCGATGTTAAATAACGGGTATTTTTCGATAAATCGGTAATTGTTAAAAATGATAACGGGTTAGGCGTATTTTGATAATCTGGATTTATGGGATAATTACCATTTTCATCCTGAAATGGCATTGTTGCGGGATAATAAAAGGCTGCACCGATCATGCCTGAATTTTCATACATGCCATCACCAATGCTACCGTTATTCGCTTTTGAACCTGTAGCAATCATGTTCACGCCTACTTTTATGTTTTCTCCAATTCCCTGATCTAGATTAAATCTTCCTGAAAAACGCTTATAATCCGAATTCCGGAGTACACCTTCCTGATCCACATAATTACCAGAAATATAATAGTTGGTTTTATTGCTGACCCCGGACATGGATATATTGTGCTGTTGGGTTTTGCCGGTATGCATAATCGCATCAATAGCATTTGGCTGAACTTGTTGATTATCGATTTCTTGCTGTGTATATTTCGGAACAAAAGGTTTAGCAGCATTGGGATCCCCATTACCATAGGGGCCAAGATTATTATCCTGCATCCATTTTTCCTTTAAGATGTGATTACGCTCATTCATATAATCCTTTGTTCCCAGGATATCGTAATATTTAAGGGATTTTTGGATAGCGTGGCTAAAGTCATACTGAATTGTTGGCAACCCCTGTTTCCCTTTTTTAGTCGTAATCAATACGACACCTCCTGCAGCCCTTGCTCCATAAATCGCTGTTGCACTAGCATCCTTTAAAATGTCGATATTTTCAATATCATTTGGATTGATAAAATTCAATGGCGATCGGTTCACACCACCAGCACCATACCTGGTTGAGGGCGAAGGATCTTCTGCTGCATCATTGATAATGACACCATCCACAACATATAATGGTCCTGTAGATGCAAAAGAAGCATTACTACGGATCTGTACAGATACCCCTGCACCTGGCTGACCTGAAGTCTGAACAACATTAACGCCGGCAGCTCTGCCAGCCAATCCCTGTGCAAAATTGGTACTGTTTGCATTGTTTACTTCACTCATTTTGACAGTTGAAACTGATCCAGTTAAATTTTTGCGTTTCTGGGTTCCATAACCAACAACAACAACTTCTGTAAGCGCATTATTCTCTTTTTTCAGTACAATGTTCAAAAGTGATTTACCATTGGCCTTGATATTGATGGTTTCATACCCGACCGAACTGATTAGCAGTGTTGAGCTTTCCGGAACATCAATACTAAATTCACCGTTGTTATCCGTTTTGGTCATAATTGTACTGCCATTTACTTTAATGGTCACACTCTCTAAGGGCAATCCGCTCTCATCTGTTATTTTACCTTTGATCAGTTCTTTTAAAGGTGCAAGATTTACAGTTTTTGGTTGTTGCTCTTGTTTCCGGTGCAATACAATTGTATTCCCTTTTATCTCATAACCCACAGGTTGATCTTTTGTCAATGCATCCAGACTCTCTCGAAGTCCTTTATTGTCAAGATCAAGCGACACAGCATGCGTATCTCCTAAATGTTTCTGGACAAGAACCAGTTCATACCCGCTCTGTTTTTTAATTGACTCAATAGCTTCTTTAAAAGTTCTGTTTTTTAAATGAAGTGAAATGCGTTGCGCATTGGCCGTTGCATATACTTGGCTGCTGAATAATAGCAAAAATGCCGGCACTGCTTTTTTGACACCTGAAGGCACAGTCCAGCGACACAAATTTTGTGCGTGTTGATGAAAATTCATAAATTTAAGCATATTTTTGGCTCTCAAAACCGTAAAGATCAAGAGCCGTTATTTTAATAATTTGTCAGCGTGGAGGTGGTAACGACACTTTCACGCTCTTTACTCTGCTCTGTTAGATTTCTAGGTTGTATTGCTGATTTTTATTAGTATCATAATTTGCTTTTAGGGTTATTAATATTTATTTAATCTTTCCAACCACGACTTTATTTCCCTTTCTGGAAAACTTAACTTCTCCGGTCATTTCCAACAGTTCGAGCACTTGCCCTAAACTTTTCTTCCTGGATATGTTTGCATCTATTTTGACTAATGGCATTGCTTCATTATACTCAACTTCAAAATCATACCAGCGTTCCAGTTCTTCCATGATTTCAGGTAAAGCTGTGCCATTAAACAAAAAGTATCCATTTTTCCAGGCAATTGCATCCATGACATCAACCTTGGCTTTATGCATGCCACTTTTGGTAATCTTTAACTGTTCTCCGGGCATTAGGTTGATCGCATTATTAACACGTACTGCCCCTTCCAAAAGTGTAGTGGCGGTTTCACTAGTTCCTTTATCACTCTTCACATTAAAATGGGTACCCAGCACTTTGATCTCCTGATCGACAGTTTGAACATAAAAAGGAACCTTTGCATTTTTAGCTACTTCAAAATATGCTTCTCCATCCAAAAATACCCGACGCTCATTCTGACCTGTAAAATTTACCGGAAAACGAAGGTTGGAAGAAGCATTCAACCAGACTTTACTACCATCCGCAAGGGTGATCTGATACTGATGTCCTTTTGAGGTTATCAGCTTATTGTACACTAGTGTTGTTTTACTAATATCTGTTCTAGCATTGTATAATAAAGAACTGTCACTGTTTTTGGAAATGTTGCCATCCTGAGTTCCGGAAATGATACCATTCTTTTCTTTCCCAAGCTCAATTTGTTCACCATTATCCAGAACTAGCAGAGTCCCCTGTACATTCGCATTTTCTTTGGAAACGATTTTTGATTCTTTAAGTTGCTTATCATTAAGTTTTTTATTTGTGTAAAACCAATAACCAACCATACAAAAACAGATCACTCCTGCTGTCACCGATGAAATCAGTTTCCACGGAAAAATCCGCCTACCAGGCGTATTATTGGTTCGTTCAGAAATCGTAAAAAAAAGATCTTCCTTCTGTTTTTTTGATAGGGTTACAGGAGTTTCCCCGTCTCTTTTATGCTGGAAGGAATCGCACCAATTGCTATACTTCTGTATATCATCATCATTTGCAGTACCATTTTCGATACGCTCCAGAAGTGCTATCCAGTTTTCTTTTTTATCGTTCATCAAACTATTTTTGCTACAATATATAACTAAGAGTGATGAAGAGGCCCTATCTACTAGTCCTTACTTAAAAAAAAATAAAATAATTGTCCAATACGAGATTTTACTGAGATAAATCTTGAACTTTTTTAAGGTTGTAGCGAGTTGATTCCGGACGGTATGTTCGGAAATTCCCATATGTTCGGCAATTTTTCGATGCGAAAGATAGTTCTCCCGGCTAAGCTGAAAAACTTCTTTTGCTTTTGGTGGCAATGAATCCATAAAATCAGATATGACCTGTCGTAACTCTTTTATTGCAAACTCATCATAACTAAGATCATTCAAAGGAAAATGGTTCTGGCTCAAAAGTTCATTCCTTCGCTTACTTTTTTTGATTTCCCAGATGAGATTGAATTTTAACATGGAAAAAAGATAGCTCCTAAGATTAGTTATATGTAATGTTTCCCTATTTTCCCAAAGCCAAACAAAGATATCCTGTACGGCATCCCTACACTGATCTTCATCTTTGAGGATGTTATAACCATACACAAAAAGCTGGTCCGAATATTTTTCGTAAATACTTCGGAAGGACAACTGATTTCCCTTCTTCAGCGTTTCAAGTAATACCCGGTCTTCAATATCATAGAGGTCCATAACTTATTACAAAATTGTCTACGTAATATTCAGAAGTGGATTGGTTCCCTTATTTTCATATAAGAGAAACCTTTCCTTATATGTTTTCTACTACGATGTTAAGGAGATTAATCTTAATCACCAACCCCAATTAAAACGCAATCGTTTGTTTAATTTTTGGACTAATTCAAAGAAAGTGTAATAAAAATGCTACTTTTTAATTTCAAAGGTTAAAAAGTACCTATGTAAAAAACTTATCATGTTCATATCCGCACAGAAAATGTTCTTTACCGAACAAATATATATATATACTTTTACTTAATCATCTGTTTATCATAACCTTAGTGGAATTGCAAACCAATTGTAAAATCCTAAAAAGTAATATTTCGATAAATTCTGGGCAAATTGAACGCTCCACATTTAATTTCTTAGTTATGTTTAAGAATTATTGGGATCATTTTATAGACGGTTCGATGAGTTACAGAAAGATAAAGTCTGCTTTACATTGTTGTTTCTTTAAAGTGCAATCCTTGCGGAAAACAGAGGAGTAAGGTTCTATTATACTAGCGATCTACTTATGGTTCCATGTATTTTTTTAATAGGCATTTCGCAGGCCACAGTGCCAAAAACTCATTATTATCTTATTGCAGATGATATCTGGTTTGGAGAAAATATGGATTCAAAATATTATTCTCAAAAGGATAAAGGAAGGATTATGAATTATGTAAAGCAATTGCAAATATAAAAATTTTAACATCCATTATTCTTTATAATTCTAAGTTTTATCAGGAATAATTTAACTGATATAACATGCCCAGAATCCATGTGCAAAAAAAGGCGACAGGAATTCCTGCCGCCCCAACCTAAAATATGACAAGTCTATTTGCCCAGATTATTTCTTCTTTAATGTAATATTGTCTAGGTATACAGGTTTCTCTCCTGTATTTTCAAAGGCAATGCGCAGGGTCTTTTTATTGGGAAAGATTTCACTTCCCGTGATAAAGTTTATGCTCGCTTTTTTACCTTTTAAAGATAGCTGTCGATCATGTTTTTTGATCGTTGACAAATCACCAACAACAGGAGTAACATCCTCTATATTGACTTCCATCTTTTCGCCCTTTGCCCAATAATTCAGCTCATGTTTTTTGTTTGGTTCTAGGTAGATATATTGTTCAATATGCTTTCCGGGTGGTAGAATTACACCTTTGCTGTTTTTTTCTCCAATACCTGACTGCACGATGCCTTCACCTTCCCAAGGACCTAAATCCGCTATTTGCTCGAAATCTGGATTTGGAAGTTCATTTCCATCCCTTAACGGCCAGTTATAAGCGCGGATATAATCAACTTCCATATTCACTTCTCCATCGGAGCCATATGTCCCCAGAAAGACATTCATAAAATGATTGGGTGAATAGATCTGCTTTTTGTCCGTATATTCCTTTATCAGGTTTCCGTTGATATAGTGTTTAACACTTGTTGGTGTCCAAAGTATCCCGTGGGTAACCCATTGGTTTACATGGTTGTAACCTTCGGCAATATGTGTCGCCAAGTTTTTTTGAAAACGTCCTTTTTCGTTCACGTGCCCATGTAAAACGAATTGTGCGTTGATATACTCAAAAATGTCGATCTCAAAAACCTGGCCCTTTGGGCGTATTCCTTTGATTCCTTCCACTTCAGTACCTTGTTGCAGAAAATAACGGCTATCAGGCCCCGGTGCATCAAACCAGAATGCGGTATTCATTCCCTTTGGATTCCCTTTTCGGTTACGTTTTACCTTGACCTCAAAATATCCACCACGGCTGTTGTCCAGCAAATTCTCATTCGTCCGCCAATCATAGGTTTGGATAGAGGAGACCTTCTGATTGCCGCCTTCGTTATACAGTCTTTTTGGTAAAGTATCATTGACATACAGGTTGATATACTTGCCATCCAATGTATAAGCTGGTTGCGGAAGTTTGTCCTCCTGCATCTCCTGTCTGGATTTTCTGTTAAAGTAATTTAAGGACGAAAAGTAATTGGTTGACCATTTATTGAGATTTAATAAGTCGTCATTAAACTCATCCTGCCAATAGACTTCCATTCCTTTCGGGACGGCAGCGGAGCTTGGATTTGTGTGCTCCTCACGAAGTTCCCTGCTATCGAGAGCCCAGCTTTTTGTTGTATTTGCAGCACCCTTTCCCAGAAGAGCACCTGTTTCGGATTCTAGCCACACGTAGTAAGTTGTTTCCGGATCTATCTTTTGGATATAATAGCGGCTTTTACCTTGGTCAATCACAGCGTTGGGCTGAGCAGGTTTCTTCCTTTCTTTGGACCAGTAAACGCGTGCCCCAGAAAGGTCTTGATCATTATCGGTTTCAACCCGGATCCAGCTCCGTGTTCCATGTAAGTCCAATTTAGCTGATCTTGCTGCTTGTCCATGTGCACTGGTGGCTGCCAGTGCACATAACAATAAAAAACATATTTTCTTATTTTCCATATTTACCATCCTGGATTTTGTTTTAAATTAGGATTGAGATTGATCTCCCGTGTAGGTATTGGCAGGAGGTAATCCCGTTTCAGATTAAATTTATAGCCATTTGACATAGTTGCTGTTTTTTGAAATGGCTCTATATATCCCTTTGAGTCTACCGGGATATTTTGTCCTGCTATTAATTTCGGAAACTGAGAGGCCCATTGATTCCATTTTGCACCTTTAGGTTTCCAGTTAACAAATGCACGTTCGGCTGCTGCCCAACGCATAATGTCGTCAAAACGGAATCCTTCGTTGCCGAGTTCGACACGTCGTTCCCTACGAATTTCATTGATAATCGGTGTTAGTGTTGGAAATTGCCATTGCGGATCGGCGGTAATACCTCCCAAAGTGAGGTCTGGCATACCTACCCGTTTACGCAGTAAATTGATACTAATATCCAGGTCTCCCTGGGTTAAGGTACCCAATTCTGTTTTCGCTTCCGCATATATTAACAAGATTTCCCCATAACGCATATAGATCAATGCCTGTGTTCCCCTTCTAGGGCTTCCAGAATCATATTGCCCATAATCCGTATTATGGCCTTTGAGCAACTGATAACCTGTCACATTTGATTCATCACCTGTTACACCCCATTGCGGAAACTCAAAAATCCGTGCCTGACCACCGGGATAAGTTGCTGCAGTATAGATCATTCTTCCTGGTATATAAACGGTCTGAGCCAATCGGGGATCTCTGTTCAAAGCAACATGCTGTAACGAATCATCACCTTTATATAGTGAATTATTGCTGATGGGTTTACCATTTGTACAAAGGTAGGAATCAATTAGATCTTTTGTTACGCCCCTGCCTGCACCGCCACCCGAATAACGGGCCCAGCTTTGCGTCAGTCCATCCGCAAAGCTATATTTTCGCCAGAACATCACTTCTTTGCTGCTTGTATAATCAAGTTGATTAAACAGGTTGAAATAGCCATCTGTTTGTCCAACATTTTCTATTGAAAATATCTTAGCGTCCATCAATTGTTTGGCCGCATCGGCAGCTATCTGCAAAAAGCGTTTCCCATCCTGCCCCTTAACTCCAAATTCATCAGTAGCATGGTATTTTTCCCAAGTTCCTTCATACAACGCAATTCTTGCCTTAAGACCTATAGCTACTTCTTTATAGATACGCAACTGTTCAGCCCCTGCTTTTGGATTCAGCAGATTCGAAGCCCTGTCCAGATCATTCACTATTGAATCTACGATCACACTTCGCGACAAGCGTGGCGCCTGCATGATATCCTGATCACTCGTACCCACGGGTTTTCCAATCCATGGGAGATCTCCGAATGAGCGGAGTTTAGAAAAGTAAAACCAGGCCCTGAAGAAGTACGCTTCACCAACATATTGGGCATAATTTTTTGGATCATCCTTTATCCGGCTGTAGTTTGCCAGAAAATAATTGACATTGCGGATATCTGCCCAATCTGTATATGCCCATCCACCTCCCGAAGAGGGCAGCGTATTCTCCGCGTTCAATCGCTTATTGTAGGCGCGACCAACCATATTATCGCTATTATCGTCGTCAGTAAAATTTGCAATAACGCCAAAACCTGTGTAATCAGGTAATTTTTGATAGAGATTGTTGACATAAAGCCGGGCATCGTTTGAAGAATTCCAAAAGTCAGGATCACTAACATTCGATTGTGGATTTTGGTCCAATAGGGAACTCTTGAGACAGCCTGTAAACAGTAGACAGGACATCAGGCCATAAAGTATATGCTGTATTTTCATTTTGTCAAGATCTTTTTATTGAATAGTTAAGTTTATACCGAAGGAGAAAGAACGTTGTAGCGGATAAATCTTGGAGTCACCTACCAAAAGTTCTGGATCGACCTGAAAACGCCCCTTCATGCCCGGTGCTACAGTGAACACATTTTCTGCACTGAAATATACCCTGAGCATCGGGATATGATATCTGCCGGTGAGGCTTTTAGGTAAAGTATACCCCAACTGGAGATTTTTCATGCGCAAATAAGCGGCATTGAGTAAATACCTGGATGACGTCTGCATGTTCTTGTTCATTTCAGTAGACATATAATATTTAGGGAAGAAACCGTCAGGAGTAGATTCCGTCCAACGATCCAGGTTTGAAGTTAGAATAGTAGATTGCCAAACGCTTCCTACAATTCCCCAGTAATAATTGGATGTGGTCCAGAAATCCTGTCTGCCCACACCCTGCAAAAAACCATTCAGGTCAAAGCCTTTCCAATTGACCCCAAAATTGAAGCCGTAAGAAAATTTTGGGGTACTGTTTCCAATGATACTGAGATCACCATGATCGTCTAAGGTGTATAACCCAGGATGGATCTGGCCATCATTGTTAAGATCCGCATAGCGCACATCACCGGGACTCCAATTTGCATGTATGAAGGTCTGCTTAGGAGCGGCAGCAATTTCTTCTGCCGACTGAAATAAACCGTTGCTCTGCAATCCCCAAATCTCGCCCATACTTTTTCCATTGTACCAATTACCAATTAAACCAGCGGCATTAGGATAGTTTAAAACTTTTCCGCTATAGCGCGAAAAGATCACCCGTGCATTGTAGCCAACTTTACCGATCTTATCATTCCAGGATACTGTAAGGTCAATTCCTTTGTTTTCAATCGCGGCATTATTCACCTGTGGTGGTGCAATACCTATTACAGAAGGAAGATCCTCGGCAGGACCGAACAGATCCACCGTTTTGCGACGATACCAATCCGCTGTCAGCTGAAGACGCTCATTCAGAGCACCAATGTCCACACCGATATCCAGCATGCTCGGTTTTGCCCATGTGATATTGTCAGAAGTAAGTGCACCTACAGAAACAAAGGGATTTCGGCCATTGGAAAACATCCAGCTGGAACGTGCCCCCGTTGTGAGTAGAGTTTGGTAAGGATACACCCCAACGCTCGATTGATCTCCCAATTTACCATAAGAACCACGCAATTTAAATGTAGAGATATGTTTGGAAAGGTTTTGCCAGTAATTTTCCTTAGCGATATTATAACCTGCTGAAAAAGAAGGAAAGAAATTGTAGCGTCTATTAGCCGGGAAACGGGAAGATCCATCATAACGGCCATTGAATTCGAATAAGTAACGATCTTTATAATTATAGTTGAACCTGCCAAAGAACCCTTCGGTTGCCCAGGCACTCAGGTTGTCATACGCGTTATAGTTCTGTCCGTAGGTCAAGGCCATGGATGGCTGTTCAAAATTATACAAATTACTATTGGAGGCCGTTAGGGTGCCAAAATTTTGATATTCCTGTTGGTAGCCTGCTAAAACCTTGAAAGAGTGCCCAGCTATTTCTCTTTCATAACTGGAATAGATGTTATAGGTTTTATAATAATCATTTCGTGCGGATTTTGTCAGGTAAGACTGTCCACCGTTAGATTGGCGCGGTATATTTGCTACATTATAATAGGTAAAAGGAAGCTGTAAAGTACTCCCTTCACCCGCCAGATAATTGTAACTATAATTAGCCTTAATTTCCCAGCCTTTCAAAGGCTTTATGGTCACATCTCCCGTAAGCCAGGAATCTTTGGTTTTTTCCGCAACACCACCACCGTAAATAAATTCCAGTAGATTGGATTCCCTCGTGTAGTGTCCATAAGGATCGGTTACCGGTACGTTTGGAAATAACCGACCGATCTGGTGGAACCAATTATTGCCTATACCGGAAGTAGCCAAGGGCTGGGTAGTGGTTCTATGGGCAAATGAACTTTTTAGGCCAAAAGAAAGCCAGTCTGTCACATGCGCCTCCACATTGGAACGTAGGTTATACCGTTTATGATAATCGTCATAGAAATTAAACATGCCGTGCTGCTGTTCGGTACCTAAACCAATGAAGTAATTGATCTTACTGCTACCTCCGCGCATGGAAACATTGTGCTGTTGGCTGGGTGACGTTTCTTTCATATATGCTTTGAACCAGTCCGTATTACCGCTAGCACCAGTATAACCACTGATCCATTCACTCGGATTATTGGGATCGGGAATATATGTCGGCGTATTTTCTGGATCTTGTAAATACGCCTTGATACGTTCAATGGTTTCTGCTGAATAAAAAGGAGCTGATCCAGCATTGGTATGTGCTTCATTGATAATTTCAGCAAACGTCAAAGAATTGACCATTGTTGGCAGGTTCATCGGTTTGTTATATCGGAAATTGCTGTTTACTGTAACCGACATGGGTTCATCTTTTTTACCCTTTTTGGTTTCTATCAATAACACTCCATAAGGTGCGCGTGACCCATAAATTGCAGAAGAGGCGGCATCTTTTAGCACGGTAACGGATGCTACATCTGCCGGGTTCACGGCATTGATATCTGCAGGTACCCCATCTATCAAGATAAGAGGTGAACCCGTTGTGCCCAAACCTGTATAACCACGGATATTGATAGCCTTTTGGGAACCCGGACGGCCTCCCTGGCTATTGGTCGTAATATTTAGATTAGCCATAGTGCCCTGAAGTCCTTCTGCGATATTGGTAATGGGTCTGTTCTGTAATCTTTCTCTACTGATCTGATCAACTGCGCCGGTTAAGTTCGCTTTCTTTGTTGTGCCATATCCCACCACGATCACTTCATCCAGAGAGCGTTCCAGCACTGCAAGCCGAATCTCCAACTCCCCGGAGCTTTGAACAGTTACTTCTTTTGTTTGGTAGCCGAGGAAACTGGCAACCAAAATATCCCCATCAGCTACGTCAATAGAGAATCTTCCGTTTTCATCGGTCTGCGTACCTTTTTTAGTACCTTTGACTAGGATAGAAACGCCACTCAGAACAACTCCTTCCTGGTTTAAAACTTTACCATTGATGATTTTATCTTGACGGATAATTTGTGTTTTTTTAGGCTCTTCTGCTTTCCTGCGTACGACAATAGAATTTCCTTGCAACTCGTATGCAATAGGCTGATCTTTAGTAATTAGGTCCATTGCTTCTGTCACGCTCTTGCCATTTATATTAACTGTAACAGGATGTGCACCTTGCAAATTGGACTGAAACAGTACCAATTCATATCCACTCTGTTTCTTGATGGCCTCAATAGCACTTCTTAAAGAGGCATTCCTTAGGTTCAATGATATGGTTTGCCCGTAAGCAAAAGCAATCAGGTGTCCTGTGCACAGAAAAACAAAACTACAGGAAATTTTTAAAGCAAAGCTGCAAGATATGCTTCTGCATCTCTGTTGCACTTTTAATCTAAAATTCATAATTTTAAAGGTTGTTAGGGACTTCCAGTAGGAGCTTCTTAATTTCTCTGGAAATCTGGTCATCTAATAATTTACTGCGTGAGAGTGATTGCAGCACTTTCACGCTTTATTTTTCAATGAGCTAATCTAAGGTGGGATGGTCTGTCCTCTTTTCATAAACAAAAAGTTAAAGTTTATCTATCATTTTCACTGTGATTACTTTACCATTCCTGGTCAGTTTTAAATTTCCAGTTGCCTCAAGGAGATTTAAGATATCTCCCAGGCTTTTCTTTCTGGAAATGGTTACGTCTATTTTTTCATCGCGTATAGGCCCGTTAAATTGTACCTCGAAATTATACCATCTGGCCAACTCCTCCATAATTTCATTTATTCCCGCTCCGTCAAACTGAAAATAACCTTTTTTCCAGGCAATAGCATCTTCGGCATTCACCCTTCTTTTCAGTTGCCCTTTACCGGAAATAACCAATTGGTCGCCCGGAAGTAATTTCGTGCTACCATTGACCATAACCAGACCTTCCAGTAAGGTCGTCGTGCTTTTAGCAGCCCCGGGATAACTATTTACATTAAAATGCGTTCCCAAAACTTTAATTTCTTCCCGGTCTGTTACTACGATAAATGGTAGATCGGCATTTTTCGCCACCTCGAAATAAGCTTCTCCTTCCAGATAAACCTTCCGTTCATCCTGGCCTTTGAAACTTACCGGATAACGGAGGGAGGAAGATGCATTCATCCACACTTTGGTGCCATCAGCCAGCGTAAGCTGATATTGGTGCCCCTTTGCGTTCAACAGCGTATGGTAATAGACGATATTTAAATTCAGCTTTTCAGAATTGCCATACACTAAGGATGAATCAGAATTCTTAGAAACATCTGTCTCATTCGTGTTTACGATCAAACCTTCCTGTTGATCATTCAGGTTAATCTGGCTTCCATCATCCATTAAGAGTATTGCCCCATCCTGTGGTGAGGCTGTTCGTGCTGGTTTAAATGAGGTAGCAATATTTTTATGTAAGGGTGATCCGTCTTGTAAATACCAGATCGCTCCCAGGCAGATAGTCAGAAAACAGGCTGCTACCGTGGAGACCGAACGTATCTTTCGTACTTTGGTCTCTTTTTTTGCAAAGGTCCTACCTGCCAGCTCAGAAAAATACTGATCCTTTTCCAGGCTAAAAGATGCTGGAATCTCGTGATCCATTGAGTTGTTTTCCTGAAGGATACTACATAGATGATTATACCGAATAAGATCATCATCCGATGCCGTTCCATTCTCGATGCGCTTTAAAATTTCTAATGTTTCAGCTTCTCTGTTTTCCATAAGACCCAAACGGTTTTTCCCTTAGTTTAGAGATAAGAGCATCGAACCTGGGGTATCTACTAGTCTTAAAGAAAAAAAAATAAAAAAATAATCCAATAAATTATTTTACCGATATATATTCTTAGTTTTCTGAGTGTTACATTTAAGTGATTACGTACAGTATTTTCAGAAATGCCTAATTTTTTGGCAATTTCTTTGTGAGGAAGATAGTTTTCGCGGCTTAGAACAAAAATTTCTTTGGCTTTAGGAGGTAAGGAACAGACAAAATCACGGATGACATCTTGAAGTTCTTTTAGGTCCAAAGCCTGATCAGTAGTAGGAAAACAATTGATAGCCGTTAGCTGAGCCAGGATTTCACTGTGTTTTCTTCCGGTAATGATCTTTCTAGTCAATTGATATTTGACCGCAGTAAAAAGATAACTTCTCAGGTTTGTAATTTCTAAATGCTGACGGTTTTCCCATAACCAGGCAAAAAGATCCTGAACCACATCGATACAATCCGCTTCATCTTTAATAATGCGGTAGCCATAAGCAAAGAGCTGATCTGAATACTTAAAATAGATCAGCTTAAATGCCGAGTCATCCCCAGATTTAAATCTTGATAGTAGTATGCAATCGTTGTCTTCCTTTTGGTTCATAATCATCAGCTTTTATAGGTCTACAAACTTTATGAGTAAGTGGAGTCTTACCTTAACGCTGCCAGAGCGATTTATCCGCAATACGATTTTAATGAGAAAATCCTAAATTTTCAACTTAAAATATAACACAATCGATTGCTTAATTTTTCAAATTCAATTTATGCTTTAGTTTTGGAGCTGTTTCCAATATCTTCTGAAAGTTTTGCATGGAAACAAACAAAGAATTTTTTCGCTTATAAGTATTAAAAATCTCTCCCGTATTTCAACCTAAGTGGTGATTATTTATTATTTGTCCTGTATTAAAAGTGATTTATGCTGCAAATACTATGTTTTTGTCCTGCTATTTTTACAGACTGTCATTTTAACTTTGAATAATTGAACGAAGATGATAAAAACCTGTCTTATAATACTTACTATACTATTAATTGAAAAGATTTGGGCTGATTTTTATGCATGTATCACAAAGGACTAGAGTTCCTTCATAAAAAAGGAATTCTGATATCTAAAAAATAAAAAATGGAAAATCAAGAAAAAAGGAAAAAGCTGAAATACGTAACACCTAAGATGACGGTTAATGAAATTGAAATGGAGCAGGGCATAGCAGCCGGTTCTGCCACTGTGAACCCGTCCAATGAATCTGGAGGTATGAAACAGTCTTGGGAAAGCGGTTCTGATAGCAATCGTTCTATGGATTGGTAAGGTAGTTAAATAAACTGTCCACAAAAGTTAAAGTAAACGCCCCAAAATCATGGATAGGTGACTTCATGTTTGTTTTATTTTAATTCTGACTGAGCTTCTGTTCCTAATCAGGGCTCGGTTTTTTTTATGATTTATCCATCCAGTTTAAAGGCTTGAATGTGATTATAGAAACCTGTTTATCTTTCATTCTCTTAGCTTTTCTTTACAAAAGAATCAACTAAATTAAAGGCCACAAGCAGTAAAAAGATGCCGATGAACTGACCGAGTTTCTCCAGTTAAGCAGTGCGCCATGCCTTTTCGAAGGTTTTGAATGTATCTAGCCGTGAACTATTGCACCTGTAAAATTTGCGATTGTTTATTGTATAGATTAGAATGAAGCCTATAAGAAAGAAAATACCTCTATAATGTGTAATACGTCTTCATGCATAATTGTTCATTTTTATTGAGTCTTCTGTTTCTTTTTTCGATACTTACTACCGAAGGTGGTTATTTCCTTTTCTCCAGTCCGTCTGAACTTATTGGACATACATAGTTCGTAAGTGCCAAACTCATTTTTTCCTTGTTATAGCTATAGCAGATCTCCTGCTTTCCAAGATTCTTGTGAGAAAGATAATAAGATTCGCCCTCTTTTGCGATTTTGAACAGCCGGCCGTTACCAGTAAAACTTTTTCATTCGCCAATAAAAAAATCGGGATCATAATAGGCTTGGATTTCCCGGATGCGATTTTCTGCCTCTTTTTAACAGTGGAAGCCCACAAATAAAGTTTGACCTACAATATGATAGCCCTGCCTAAATAGATAATTCTTGTTATATTAGAAATAATAATTAGACTCTCCACTTAAATATCGAATCCCAAACCGATGCTTAGACAGATCACTGGCTCATCCATGTTCGATAGAAATGTATTTTGTTCCATAATATTATAATGCTGATAAGAAAAAAGACAATTATTCAGCTCGGATGGTTAGTATTTCCTCATCCGATCGGGGTTCGTTTAATATCAATTTTAATAGCGTCTCTTTCTTCCTTGTGGAGTATGACGTAAGGTCAGATTATTTTTCACAATAACTCTTTTTCCGGTTACTACATAGTTTGAACAAGATGTTGGTGTTTATAATTGGCACTCCAAGTAGTTAAACTTAAAGATAAGTTTCTTTTAAATTCGAATGTAGGACAAAAAGATATATTAAGTAGTATTGAAAATTGATTTTGACTGAGTAAACTTTAATAGATTTTAAATAGTTATTAGCTTGTGAAAGAGCAAATAGCGAATATCATTTGTAATTCTAATTGATAATCTCATTTAAGTGCGATTAATTGTTTTGTTGAAAATTGTTTTTAACAACATCTAGTTTTCAATTAATAAATAATTTGGAATATAGCAAGATCTAAAACATTTTTTTATTCCATTAATTATTGTTTACATTAGGCATTATAAACTGACCTATGCATGAGAACCGATACTTATTTTGATGAAAGGCAACTTGTTTTGCAAGTGAGCAAAGGTAATCGTACTGCCTTTGAAAAAATATATCATTTCTACAAAAGAGATATTTTAAACCATTTATATTATATTTTTAAATCCGAAGAACTGACGCATGACATCGCACAAGAGACCTTTCTCTCCGTCTGGATAAATAGAAATGCAATAGATCTTGAAAAATCATTTAAGTCTTATTTATACACCATAGCTTCCAATAAGGCCTATGATCTACTAAGAAAGGCGAAAAAAGATCAAAAGTTATTTGATGCTTTAAGCGCTTTTACTGACGAAATCGAGGATCAAGTTTATGATCAACTTTTCAAAAAACAACGTTCAGAACAGTTGTATGATATCATGTCTAAACTGCCCAATCAACAAAGGATTGTTTTTCAGATGGCGAAAATTGATGGATATAGTTATGAAGAAATAGCAAATATCTTAGGTATTAGCCGACATACCGTTAATACTCATATCAAAAGGGCTAATACATTTATTAAATCACATATTCTAAACAATCCTGAGTTATTTCTATTAGTCCTTACTGTTGCTTTTGAAATTTCCTTTAATAGTTGATAATAGGAAAAATATCTACCTGAAATACAGTTAAATATAAAAAAAATATTTTTTTTTAATTTTTTGTGTACCTCATTTTCGATCCACAGTCGTATATATCAAAAAGAAAGGAGAGACTGTGGCACAAAGAAGCCCGGAAATAACCAATTTATTTGACAAATATCTTAATGGTACAGCGACAAAAGAAGAGACTTATCTTCTTTTGGATTATTTCAATATCGATGAGCATACTGATCAATTGAAGGACTTGATATTGAAACAATTCAATACGACACTTCCAGTTGATTATAATGAAGAACAAATCAATTCTATGGTGGTCAAATTAGATAAGGCTATTTTGAACAATGAGCTGCCATCCAGAAAAAGACTATTTTTAAAGCAAATTGTGTGGTGGACATCTGCTGCAATAATTCTATTTGCTGGAACACTTACATACATTATCTGGAGTTTCGAAAAAGACTATTTTATGCAAAAAATTGAAGTTGCTGAAATTCTGCCTGGAGGAAATAAAGCGACGCTAATTATTGATGGTCAGAAAAGAATAGATCTAAGTGAGTTAGAAGGTACATTAACGACTAAAGATGGTAAAATATTATATATTGGTGGAAACAATATTGCTGCTATTAACAATGCAACTAGAGCTTCTATTGAAACACCAAGAGCCGGGCAATATAAGTTAATTCTGGAAGATGGTACAAAAATATGGCTCAATGCGGAATCAAAGGTTAGTTACCCGATAAGATTTACTGGGAATGAAAGAAGAATAGTTATAAGTGGTGAAGTTTATTTGGAAGTTGCAAAAAACGATAAACAAAGATCTTTTTTTGTAGAAACGGATAAACAGGTTATTCAAGTGTTGGGAACAAAATTTAATATCAGGGCTTACCCAGATAATGATTTTCAAGCTACAACACTACTCGAAGGTTCTGTCATGGTTGAAGATAAATACAGGAAAGAATCTCAAATTATAAAACCCGGTCAACAGGCATATACAACTTCTTTGGGAACAGACATCAGGAGTGTAGATACTGAGGATTTTATCGGATGGACATCAGATCTCATCATGCTGAATAGCCTAAACCTGCAGGAAGTAACTCATGAGCTGGAAAGATGGTATGATGTGAAGTTTGAACCGATTTCAAGTGATATTGGTAAGAAACGCGTTTTTGGATCGATTAAACGTAATGCCCCTTTAAAAGATATTCTATTAGCCTTGGAAAGTAGCTATAATGTTCAATTCACGATAAAGGAAAGGAGGATATCTATCGACAAAAATTAAAGACTGAAAGTCAAATAAAGCAAGCTGTGGTGTTCCACCACCACAGCATATTTTTATTTTGGCTACCGAACAATAAATTGACTGATTATTAACTAGTAACCCTAACAAATGTATGGATAAATTTATTCATGCCAAAGGATGGTATTGCAATTTTCCATTCCGAGGTAACCTTTTTAAAATCCTGTGTATGAAATTAACGATATTTTTATCTTTATTTCTTTGCTTACAGGTGGCGGGAAAAACCTCTGCTCAAATAATAAACCTTGATGTAAAATCTTCTTCTTTAAAAAGTGTATTAAGATCAATACAGAGACAGACCGATTATTCTTTTGTTGTTTCAGAAGATGTCTTGAAAAGAGCAGTACCCATCACAATTAAGATAAAAGAAAAACACATCAAGGAAGCCCTGCCTCTCCTTTTCGCTAATCAGACAATAGATTTTGAAATTGCCAATAAAGTCATTGTTTTAAAAGATAGGGGCTTATGGAGCGCTGTGACCTTTTCTCAAAAAAAAATGGAAAAACAGCAAATCAATATAATTGGGTCTGTCATGAATGAGGAAGGGGAACCCATGGGAGGCGTAAATATAACTGTCCAAGGCGATACCCGTGGGGTAGTGACTGACTTAAATGGAAAATTCATTATTAGAGCATTGCCAACTGATAAACTCATTTTTACATTTTTAGGTATGGAGTCCCAGACCGTTGAGGTTGATCAACGTCGAATGATAACTGTAATAATGAAAAAACTGGCCGATCAGCTTGAAGAAGTTACCGTTATCGGTTACGGGCAACAGAAGAAAGAAAGTGTTGTGGCATCTCTTAACTCCATTGGTCCAAAAGAACTAACCATAAAGCAGAGAAATTTGCGGAATGTCCTAGCAGGACAAATAGCAGGTGTAATTGCTGTCCAAAGAAGTGGAGAGCCCGGCAATGACGCAGCAGCATTTTATATACGCGGACAAAGCTCATATGCCGGTGGTACATCACCTTTGGTTTTGGTTGATGGCGTACCGAGACGAATGGATGATATTGATGTTGACGAAATTGAAACTTTTACAGTCCTAAAGGATGCTGCAGCTACCGCCGTTTATGGAGCGGAAGGTGCAAATGGTGTAGTGTTAATTACTTCGAAAAGAGGTAAAATTCAAAAGACATTAGTGAATTTTTCAGCTCAGCAAAGTAAAATTAAACCTAAACGCTTGATGAAGCTTATGGATTCTTACAGTTACCTTTCATTGTTCAATGAAGCACTTTGGAATAACCAAGGAAATCCGGATAAAAGTGTCTTCCAGCCTCAATATACAGATGAAATTTTGGAAAAATATAGAACAGGCGCAGATCAGGACCTTTATCCTTCAGTGAATTGGATGGATCTTGTTAGTCCATCAACAAGAACTACCAGATATACAACAAGTTTTAGAGGAGGGTCGGAAAAAACACGTTTCTTTACTTCAGGAGCATATTTTAAAGAGGATGGTATTTTTAAATCAAATACAGTAGACGACTATAATGCGAATATCGGACTCGAAAGGTTTAACCTGCGATCAAACGTAGATTTGGATTTAACTAAAAGCACGAAGCTCTCTGTTGATATGAGCGGACAGTATGTTAAAAGGAATCAACCAGGTTATAGTTCGGACCAAATCTTTGAATATATAAGTCATTTTCCCGTGCATGTGATTCCTATGATATATTCTGACGGAACCGCATCAGATCATGGAGCTTATGGAGCTAGGGTAGAATACCAGCCATATAATATGCTCAATAATAGTGGATATAGTAAAACATGGAGTTCATATCTTCAAACTAAAGTAAATCTGCAACAAGATCTTCACTTCCTAACTGAAGGGCTTTCTACAAATGGAGTTGTTAGTTTTGATGCTGATTTTAGTTCCTCACTTGTTCGATCCAAGACAGCCACTTCCTACTTTGCATTAGCACGAAAAGAAGATGGAAGCCTTGATAAAAAGATGATGAAAGAAGGGGCAGTCCTTGGAAATCCAGCGCAGGGCAGTAGGGGAGGATCAAAGAAAATATACTTAGAAACCTCTCTGAATTATAAGCGAACATTTAATCAACTGCATGATGTAACTGCGCTTATTTTGTATATGCAGAAAGAAACACAATCTCAAAGTGAATCGGATGGCCTACAATTGCTGCCTTTTCGTAAACAGAGCGTGGTTGCCCGTGCTACTTACGGGTTCGATACCCGTTACTTATTCGAAGCAAGTATGGGTATAACTGGTAGTGAAAACTTTGCAGAAGGACACCGTTGGGGAGCTTTTCCTGCTGTGGGGGCTGCATGGTATATCAGCAATGAAAAGTTCATGAAAGGTTTGCAGAAACATATCAATAAGTTAAAGATAAGAGGTTCTTATGGGATAACTGGTAACGACAATATCGGAAGTGCGCGTTTCCCATATAGGGAAAGTATTAATACAGGCGCGCCGGGTTATGGTTTTGGTTTAACTCCGGGAGCCGGTGGTGGCTCAAGCAATTCTCCGGGTGCTGGAATAGCAGAAGGAAGTTTTCCTATGCCAGGTCTAACCTGGGAAATTGAACGGAAAATAAACGCTGGGTTAGACCTCGGACTTTTCAAAGGCCGGATAGATTTAAGCGTCGATTATTTCCATAACAGAAGAACGGATATTTTATTACAACGCAGAACCGTTTCAAATGTCACCGGGTTTAGGACGTTTCCATATCAAAATTATGGAACTGTTGAAAATAAAGGAATTGATGGAAATTTAATTCTAAAACAAAAAGTAGGTGCGGTTAATTTATCTGCAAGAGGAAACTTTACTTTTGCGCGGAATAAAATTTTAGAATACGACGAAATTCCGCAACGATTCGAATACCAGAATTATACAGGGAACCCTATTGGGCAGCCCTATCTTTATATCGCAGATGGTCTTTATACTCCTGATGATTTTGATATTACTGTAGCTTCAAATGGATCGCAATCCTATCAATTAAAGCCGGGATTTGCTATTCCATCGGCAAATGTATCTCCTGGAGATTTAAAATATAAAGATCTAAATGGAGATGGAGTCATTGATTCCTATGATCAGACCTATGATAATAAATTTTATGGTCAACTTCCAGAAATTGTGTACGGATTTGGTCTTAATGCAGAATGGAAAGGTCTATTTGTCGGTGTTTTCTTTCAAGGAACCGCGCATGCTTCCACCAATATGTTGGCAGAAGCAGGAAATTTAATTCCTTTTAGTTCTGGGGTCGACAACGGATCTTCAAGAATTGAAGTAGCGGATAGATGGACGGCAGAAAATCCGTATAATCAAAATGTTTTTATGCCTCGACTTCACGCTACAGGATTTAGCCAAAATAGCTGGGCAAGTACTTGGTGGTATCGCGATGCTTCGTTTCTGAGGCTTAAAAATATTGAAGTGGGCTATGACTTTGATAAAAAGATAATCAAAAGGTTAAAAATGAACAATCTAAGGGTCTACCTTCAAGGCACAAATATCGCCGTTTGGGATAAAATAAAATTTTGGGATCCAGAATTGGGAAATGCTAATTCCGGTGCAAAATATCCTTTAAGTAGTACTTATTCTGTTGGATTAGAGGTAACCTTGTAAGAGATAAAAATTATGAAATTTTCAAACAAAATATTTTCAACAATTGCCTTTGGCATTACCATATTACTTTTCTCAGGATGCAAAGATTATTTGGACGTTTCTGATGAAGTGGCCCAAAATTTAACACTCGAAGAGACTTTTGACAACCCCAATTATATTCGTAGGTGGCATGGAGGTCTATTTAATTCCATCTCGGAATATTCAAGTATCGGGCTTAATAAAGCAACTGGTTTTTCAGGTCTTTGGGTGTCCATGTGTGGGGAAACGACGTTAAGCGGGAATGGATTTTATCCAATAATTTCAGGATTTACAAGTGCAACAGCCAATTATCATCGTTGGACAGCATTGTATCAGTATATTAGAGATGCGCATATTTTTCTTCAAAGAGTTAGCCCTAAAGGAGGGCTGAATGACCAATATCAGATAACCGAAGAGGAAGTTCAACGTATGAAAGCAGAAGCTAAATTCTTAATCGCATATAGCTACTTTTCACTTTTTGAAATGTATGGTCCTGTCCCTATCGTTAAAGAAATGGTTGATCCTGAGACTAAAAATTTAGATTTTGAAAGAGCTTCCATTGATGAAACCGTTTTTTATATAGATAATTTATTGCAAGAGGTCATTGCATCAGGAGATCTTCCTGAAACCCTTATAGAAAATGGTTCAGCTATCGGAAATGATAAATATAGATTGAACGAAATTGTACGTCCGACTTTAACAGTGGCTCTTGCTTTGAGAGCCAAATTATGGGTTTATGCAGCATCCCCCTTATTCAATGGCGGATATCAAGAGGCATTAGGTGTTACTAATCCTGATGGTAAGGTTATTTTTAACAATACGGAAAAGGTAAGATGGACTACTGCAAAGAAATGTCTAGAAGATCTTTTCAATAATTGTGTGAAAAATGGGCATCAACTTTTTAAAGTTTATACTAACGGGGTATTGAATTCAGACGAATCTATTTATCAACTATTTCAGAATTACAATGATGAGATTTTGTGGGCATCAGGAGATAACCTCTATAATGCAGGAGGAATGGAGAAAAATACGAACCCAAGGGATTTATATACAGGTTGGGGGTATATAGGAGTATCACAAAACTATGTAGATGCATTTTTGATGAAAGATGGGTTGACGATCGCTGAATCCAATTTATACCATGAGGATGGCTTTACTGACGTTCTAAATCCATATAATGAAAACCGAAGAATTGATAACAATGTTTTCACGATGTATGCGAATCGTGAGCCTCGATTTTATGCGGCAATCGGTTATGAAGGAAAAAGCTGGCATATACAGCCTGTAGGAAAGCCAAATTATACATTGGGCTTTGCAAAAGGTGAAGGCAGCGGGAATTCTTCCGGAGATAATCCGCGCACAGGTTATCTTTTGACAAAATTTAAAAACAGAAAAATTCTGTACACGGGAAGCTATTTACAATCGTGGGCCCGCCCGTCAATTCTTTTCCGACTGGCTGATTTTTATCTTTATTATGCTGAGGTATGCAACGAAATCAATCCGAGCGATCCAAATATTATAAAATACCTTGATTTGGTCAGGGAGCGTGCAGGTATACCTGGATATCAACAACTGGCAAATACCGGGAAGAAAAATATTATTGGTGATCAGCAATTACAGCGCAAGATGATCCAACGCGAGCGCCAGGTAGAATTATTTGCAGAAGGCCAAAGATTCTTTGACATCAGAAGATGGATGATTTGTGAAGATAAAGAAGTTGATCCCACAGTATTTTATTCAATGAATATGAACGGTTACAAAGACCGGCCTATAGGAGCTGCAGATTCTTATTTTACGCGAATATTGCTCGAAAAGCGGGCTTGGAATAGGGCAATGTATTTATATCCTATTCCTCAAAATGAGATCCAGAAAAGTAGATTGCTTGTGCAGAATCCTTTGTGGTAGGGTATAAATTTCACAATGGTTAGTGTACTGGGGGAGCCTTAAGGTTCCTTCGGTATTTTTTATTTGTACTAATATCTTACCACCGTCTTTACGCTCCTAATACAAAACATTAAACACCCCTAAAACCCAATTATTAACGGGAAATAGAGGTGTTTGAAGATTAAGGCTGGTATGGAATTAATTATTTGTTACGTTTCTAACACATCGTATTACAGCACCTTCATTGTGGTTTCTTTCAATTACTGAAATATTGCTGAATGATCCATTGTTTACTTCACCATATAGTAAAAAATTAGTGTTATTACCAGAATATTTATTAGAACGAATCATCATTACACCTGTTCCTCTTTGGTTTCCTCCTGGACGGGATTGCATATTCCCATTTCTGTCCCTGTACCCGTAATAAGAAAGAACAAGATTGTTATCTGGATAAGCGGAATTTGCAGCACCAGAAGGAGCCCATGACATTGTGTGTCTATATCCATCGGAAACTTGGGAAATGGATGAGTTTCGATTTGTGTTTTGGGACAAATTCGTTATTTCCTGTGGGTTATTAAATTCCTGAGGTAATCTCCATGTCCCGTCTGGATATACACGTCTGCATGGATCAACAGTTTGGTAATCTGTACCTCTTGGAGTAGCCGTGCCGAAATTCCAAAATTCAGTATTGGTAATACCAAATGCATAGGCATTATTTGGTCTAAATCTGTAGGCATCTGAATTTCCAGCTGAATAACTTGAACCATATAGCTTTGAAGAATCATAGATCAAATTTGTTCGTGCCCACATGAGTCCTCTCACATTGATTCCAGACTCAACCAATCGAATGCTCGCCAGTGAAAGTGTACCTTTTGTAAGTTTTAATTCTGCGCTGTGGTTAACTGGAACAATTGTATTTGCAGCAAACCCCCTGTTTGCGTTGTTATCTAATATTATCACTAAAGAATTCAATCTAACGCGTAAATTATTTGCAGGAATAGTTCTATTGGTATTTGCGGTAAATAATCGACCAATTTTTTGCGCATTACCCCATCTGCTGTCCACAATTGTCATTTCGGAACTTTGTATCGGATCTGTATCCTCTAGATTAGAGAAATTACCATTAAAGATATTGAACGTTCCTGTTTGAATGATATTCGTAAATGATGATCCAGTACCGGTTCCAATTGAAAATTTAGAGTTATCTGTAATAGGACCAAACATCCCTCTTGTATTCATACGTAAATCAATAGCAGCCATCTGGCGTAAGAAGAGAATATCAAGGTAATTTTCACCTTCTGTAGCCGTGATTTCTCCTGAGGCGAACATAAAATCTTTGTTTGCCAATGAAGAACTGCTAATATTACCAGAGCCGTCAATATCTGGTACTGAGTTAGGGTCATTAATAGAGAACGCATACCACGAGTACTTTTTATCCGCCGCTACTTTAAGTTCGGGATCATCTCCAGCATTTAAAACCCCATTATAAATAGGTGTAGAGTTACCTTCCTGCAAAAATACCAATCTGAATTTTTTGTTTTGGTTTAGGGGAACATCAGCTGCTTTCAAGGATCTCCCGGAAGAAGATGCTTTTAAAGCAGTTAAGGAATCAGCCTTATCTATTGCATTGGTCTGAATATCTGTAATAAAATCAAATTCGGCTCCGGCTTGAATATCAAATGGAGCTGGGCTATTCTGATCCATCGCTGATAAGGAAGATGTATTTGTCACTTTAGCTTTCGCGCTAAGTTGATCAGATGATCCGTTATTTTTAACCGGGCTGATATCGATGACATTATCATTGTCAATATATTTAACGGATCTAATCGAGATGTTATGCTCTCCTGATGGCATATCTTTCTCTTCTTTTTTTGAACATGAAATTGTAATTAAGGTGATCATGCCTAGCATAATCGACCATTTTGATTTGAACATTGTGTTTGTCATAACTTTTTTCATGCTATTAAAGATCAAAGTCCCTTCCGTTGGACCATCCCGATTCCCACTCCCTTTCCTGCGGAACTTGGTTATCTGCGCCTGTATTGATGTTGGCAGAACCTGCAGCAATTCCCTGCTCAAGTTCTACTGTCGTAGAAACGATTCTTGGGGCGATGTACTCCAATTTTTTCTTTTTGATTTTGTTTTCCATAATACTTTACTTATTTCCGTTTTTTAGTTGATTGAATTGTCAATTAAGGATCTTGATTTCCTTTATGATCACTACTTACTTTTAAAATAAAGACGCTAGCATTTTGAGTCAAAAGCACTCATTATGAATCATTTAATTTGATCGGCATAAAATTAGATAGTAGGAGTGAACTTGAGGTAGGATAGAAACGTGATTATTATGGGATAAAAACGATTTAAAATAGCACGAATCAAAAGTATTTACAAGGAAAGCTCTATATTGCCTTCCCGAAAAGGTGTTTTCTTCAAAAAAAAAATGAATAATTTGTTTTATGAAATCTTTAAATTATACTTCCTTTAGCTCGTTTGGGATGTTTGGACTTCAGCTCGGATAATAGAAGGAGATTTACCTGTTATATTTTTCATAAATGTTGAAAAAGCCGGAATACTTTGAAACCCCAATTCAAAGGCAATTTCTTTAATGCTTAAATTTGACCCTAGTAGTAATCTTTGTGCTTCCAGCTGAATACGTTTGATGATTAGATCTTTAGGTTTTTTATTGAGCTCTTTTTTTAATAAGACAGTAAGGTAATTTGCTCCCACCATAAGATTTTTGGCATAATATATAACTGACTTTTCTTCTTTGAAATGGTTTTCAACCATTTCCAGAAACTTAAATGTGATTGGTGATCTGTTTTCCGTATTTAATTGTTCGTTTATCCGATCTTTTATGATCCCGTCAATGATGGTCAAGATTAGCTGGGTACGAAGTTTTAAGACTTCATTTGACTCTTCTTCCAGTAGCTCCCGGTTTAAAATAATGAGTTCGTTGAAAAGCTTCTGAGATTTGTCATTAGGAAGATCAATGACCGGACAATAATTGAGATAAAGTGACGAGAACACTGATTTTATCATTCTTGTTTCTACAAAACTTTTGGAAAGTATTAACTTATGTCCTTGGGCAATTTCTTGCGTCTGCCAGGAATGGATCTGTCCGGGGAATGAAATGTGTAGTTGATTATCTCTGTTTTCATAATGTTCAAAGTCAATAGAATGCCATCCAGCAGATTTCTCAAAGAAGAGAAATACATAGGAATCCGGAGATCTGAAATTATAATTTTCGTTAGAACCTGCTACAGGAATATACGTGATATTGTCTTTAATATTAGCCTCCCATTCTAAATCTTTTTCTATATGTGATTTTTCCATGTTATAAAATATTACTGTTCTATATGGTAAAAATTCATGCCAGTTTCAGGTAGGCTTCGCAGTTTTGCAGTAGTGAAATAAAGGAAAAATCCTTCGGAAAGTCAGATATTACAATTAAAATAACCGCAAATATTTATGTGTTATAAAATTCAATAATTATGTTATAAAAATCAATATTAAAGGTTAATGATGGAGGATAAATGATATAATATTTTCTTTGTTTTTTTTGTTTAATTTCATGTTGATTATCAGTGTTTTAATGATTTTTTATTAAGCTGAAAAGCCCTTGATTCATTCTAATATAAGAAGTAAAGCCTTGTTTATTTATATAAATTCTATGCATTATTTTTGTTGGATACAATTAGAGTAAAACTGAATAACCAGATTTGAAATGTAGTTTAAAAAGCACATTTAAATAATAAAAAGGTTGCATAATTAAAGGAAATTAATATTAGAATCATGCTACAAAATTATTCTTTAGAGAGATATGTTGACGGTCAAGAAGACCTGGTTATGTTTTCCAAAGGATCAGATTTTCCAGCAGCTGAGGATATTAGCAGAAGCGATTTCTTTAGAATAACACTTGTCATCAAAGGTGGCGGATATCATTTGATTGATAATGTAAAATATTTACTCAAACCGAAGCATGTACATTTGGTTTTTCCCGGACAGGAAGATAGCTTTCTTCTGGAAGAGGAAAGCTGTGTATATAGTATATTCATCCACTATCATTTTTTTTCATTATTTACGGAGCATTTTAAATTCATTTATTCTTTTCAATCTTGCTTACCTGTTATCTTCCTTAGTGAATTTGGCTTTAAAAATTTAGTCCATGAGTATAAAGCGATTCGAACTGAATTGGAAAGTTTCAACTGTAGCCTGGAAATTACCAGACTGCATCTAAGTCTTATAAGGGAGATTATTCACCGCGAAGCTTTTAAATATCTTAAAGTAAAAGAGAAGAAAAAAAACGCTCTACTTACCAAGTATGTACACTTGGTGGAAACTCATTTTAAAACAGAAAAGCAAGTTTCTTTTTATGCAGAACAGTTAAATGTGACGGTGGCAAATCTTAATTTGTTATGTAAAAAATATTTGTCATGCACGGCTTCTAAGCTTATTCAGAATCGTGTTATTGAAGAAGCTAAACGGATCTTTACCTATGGGAACATGAACGTTAAAGAAGTGGGATTTGACTTGGGGTATGAAGACGCTTCCTATTTCACTCGTTTTTTTAAGGTGCAAACTGGTATGCTTCCCGTCCAATACATAAATTTATGTTCATAGAGATTGTTTTCGGGTAACTCTCTATCATTGCATTCCTATAGTAGTCAGGGTTAGAAATTAAGTAAGAAGCCATCGGCATATTTTTGAAATTAGCTAAACTACTAGGGCCTTACCTTTAATTTTTAGAGTAAATAAAAGTACACTTTATAGGTACTTAGAGAAATATTATTCTACTATATATCATTTCGTTTTTTGGAGATTGCGATTCTCTTTTCCGGGCCTAATTTATCGCTTGTCATATAATTAAATCACTCTCAAAACAGCAGCAATTTTTTTGCGATTACGTAATCGTACGGAGGAAACAGTTATTTATATGATATTATAGATGTGCGATCACATCTAACCTGGATGAGATGTTTTACAATGGATTTTCTTTATTCACTTTGTACGGAATTCATTTGTTAAACCTAAAAAAAGACTTCATTACAAGAGATTCAATTAATCGTCCTGCAAAAAGTAGGATTCGTACCGTTAAACCTATTGTTTTGTCCTGTCTACCACGCGTCTTACTTCTTTATATTTGGGTATAAGATTCTTTTGGGAAAAGAACAGAAGAAAAATCTCTTTATTCAGATTTAATATTCCCCATAATCCCAAGAGAATATTTAAACAAGTTTTTAAATACTTGCTCGATAGCATTATCAACTTCATGTAACAGTTTTCAAGGAGCATTGAAGGCCATTAATGATCGTGTTTAATATTTGAAATTATGGGAAAAGTAGTCAAGAAAAGTAAACTAACATATGAACGGCCTTATATTATGACAGAAATCATCCAGATGGAGGGCTGTCTAACGGTAGGCTCGGCGAAAGTGATGTCCAAGAATGTCTCAGGTGGACGTATAGGGGAGGACGAAAAGAACGTCGACAATTATAAGGATTGTTGAAAGCTTAATGAAATTTCAAAATCATGGAAAAAGATAAGAAAATTGATATACAATGCTCCTAGGATTGTGAGCAGTTATTCATTGCTAATAGGTAGGCACAATTGTCTTTAGAAATGTTTCGTTAGAAAAGGACTTGATTAAGGGATTATGTCAAACAGTCTATATGATCGACAAAAAAGGATAATTATTGAATATTAAAACTAAAATTATACTCATGCAAAAATTTTCTAAAATAGTTAGGATCCCAATAGTACTTATTGCTATAGCGCTTATTTTCGGTTGTAAGAAAGAGACCACTAAGGATACTCCAGGAAAAAGTGCCATTAAAGTTTCAGTTAATGGTTCAAGTTATGAAAATGACGAAATTAAGGGACTGGTCAATGCTAAGGCGGTCAAGGATGAAAGTGGAATGCTGAAAACTCAAATAAACGCAATTCCTATGGATGAAAATTTCACATTAACAATGGAATTGGTACCTGCTAATAAAAGAGTGTATAATGTCGCAAAAGCGTCTTCAGATGTAGTTAAGAAAGCTGCTGTTGAGGATGATGTGGCGGCAAATGTTAAATATAAAGTGGCGGTGTTTGATAATAATGGTACATACGTTACTGAAAGGGACTATGTACGGGGACAGGAAACTAATACCGCAGAATTATTATTAAATGACGGTGAAAATTATACCTTTATTGCGTATTCCATTAATAGTACAAACGAAAATCCGGAGATCACCTATAGCGACCCTGCCAATAAATCGCTTTCAACATCGTCTATAGAATCTTTAGATGGAAAAACAAATTTTATGTATTTCCGTAAAGATATGACGCTTACTTCTGGAAATGAAAATTACTTGGCGATCGTATTTCAGCACAAATTTAGTCAGATTATTACTGTTATAGACGCATCCGCAACTGGTAAGAATGTTGTAGAGGTCGAAGCTTCATTCAGTTCCCATTTTCCAAACGCAGATATTAAGTTATCAGATGCAGCAATTACACGTTCTGGTGCAGAAGAAAATGTTGACATTAATTTCGAGGGCCTAAATTCTCCTACTGCTACTGGGACTATTAATTTAAATGGAAATACAACAGCTGCTACCCTGAACATTACGAAGATGACCATAGGTACCTTAACTAGAACTGATTTGGCACCTTTTACCGGACTAAGTATTAGTCCGGGAGTACAATATCATCTTAATATAACTTTAACTCCAAATGACGTTAATCTGATTCACAACGGTCAAAAGGCGGTTAAGATTGATGGCAATATATGGATGCGTCATAATCTTGGAGCTGACACAAATTCAGATCCCGACCAGGCTCCTTCCCCGGTAGACCGTATAGGAAATTATTACCAGTTTGGTAGGCCTACAGTTGTTGCTACATATAATACGGGTACGGGCACTATACCTGGGTGGAATACAAGCAAGGCTCCCAATGGGTCATGGAATAGTGGAACAGAAACCGCACCTGTTAAAACTTCAAATGACCCTTGCCCAAGCGGATATAGAATTCCTACGAGAGCTGAAGTTCAAAATCTCATAGATCATACTAACGCAAGCAATATTGGCACATGGACTAACAATAGTTCAGCTAATACTACGGGGGCTGCAAAAGTTTTGACAAGCAAAATTAATCCGCAGGTTAAACTTACTTTTCCTATAGCAGGATACCGAGCAGCGGACGACGGGCAACTTTATTGGCGTGGAGGAAGTGCTGCATATTGGACCTCATCAGTAACCGATACTGAAAATACACGGTTAGCGATTGCTCAAAATAGTGTTACCGTTGCTACGGGGAATGGTAACCAACCAGCAAATGTTAGCAAAACATCTGGGTATCCAATTCGTTGTATTGCGGTTCAAAATTAATGGGCTTTCATAGTATTTGTATTATGAACATAGACTTTTTTGCGCATGTACAATAAACCCGAATTCTTGAAAATTACCATCTCAATATAGCGTTCTTATTATTTGGTTTTTTATTTAATGGATGGACCTGAGTACCTGTTTTTTGGATAGACAGGGCTCAGGTTATTTAAAATTTGATACTGTTCATAAGCTCGCTTAAAATTACTTTTTAAAGAAACTGTAATATATATCCGTTGAGATCGCGGGATTTTTTGTGCATTGATAATATTTGTCCCTTGGGTATCAATAGTACCTTTCCTATAGTAATCCTTTTAATTTCTATTTTACCGGGTGGCATAACTCTCACGGGTGACTATTGTGCTGTAATATAATTTCGTTTTTATAGCACTCATTGATAGATTATTATTCTTTGAATAGGAAATCTGCTAATTCATAGATCTGAACAGAATTATCTTGCTGCCTTTTTTATCTGCATTATATTCTATAATGGTTTTTTTAGAAAGATCAAAGCTGATTTCGGTGTATTTTTCTTATGTAAGAAGTTTAATATTTTATTCCGGATAAAGAAACTATTTAAGAGTGGATGGCTCTCATTGATTTCAATGCTAAAGCAATTCCACTCTTAGCAATCCTATAAAGGTTACCAGGAAACCCTTATATAGGATCAAGTTTATGCTTCTGAGCTACTGTTAGCTAGTGAGGCTATAACCAATAGAGTGAAGATAAAATAATATACCAGATTGGACGAACCAGGAAAATTAAATAGGATGGTAAGCCCGAAACAGAGCATCATAAATGTAAGGCATGTTGTTATTAATGCGAATTTTAACCAAGGTTTTTCCTTCGAGGAGCTAAATTCCCCTTTGAATATACTGATAACCAACAATAAGGGAACCAGCGATTCGAGTAGCCCAAGTAGCATTATCATCAGAGGAACGCCGCCCGGTAAAGCATCAACGAAACTACCTGCGAACATTCCCTGATATTTATTGATTACTTTATCGTAAGTAACAATTTTTGCCCAGCCAGGTAACCCCATTGTGTACGCGAAAGTGAGATAAATCGGTAAAAGCTTGAGATTGGACAATATAGCCGGTGTTCTATACTGCGATAGTTTTTCTAGACTAAGATATAATATATATAATAGCATGGTGAAATAAAAGATGTTGGCTGCACCCTGTTGATTTGAAATCCCCCGTATTAGTCCTCCGTAGATAGACATTGCGGACATTGAAATGAAAACCGCCCATTTCATCAACTTCAATTCTCTTTTTTGGTTGATTGGCTCAATTAATAAAAACGAAAGAAAGAATGTTACCGAGGTTATTCCTAATAGTATACCTACACAGCGCATAGCTATCTCTTGAAAGATAGTAATATTTGAAATAGGCTCTTTTGAATAGATATTCAAATACATTAAGAGTTCAGAACCGTCGCCCAAAAGCATCTTACTCCCATGGAATAGAAAGAAAAAGCACAATAAGACTGAAGCCAAAAGACTGGCGACCTTTAGAGGGGATAAAACGAAACCCACGATTTTAATTTTTAAAGTTTTTATCATTTTCAGAAGTTTTAGTTTGACATCTTTAAATAGAAGTATATGTTATTGACCTACTTCAGCAGGTTGGATTCTCTATTTAGAATGAGAAATTTAGATTTTTATATAGAAAGATGTGCCTTGGTTTTCTGAAGAATCGAATTGTATTTCGCCTCCATGTTGTTCTACGCATTTCTTGCTAAAAAATAGCCCAAGACCAGTTGACAATTCACCATCCGATTCAGATCGTCCAGTACTGTTGAACCGTTCTTTTGATATTCCTATACCAGTGTCCTTTATCTCAAGAATCCATCTATTATCCACGTTTAAACTCCTTATCTCAACAAGGTTTAATGAAAAGGAAAACTTAATGGAGTTGCTGATAACATTCTGAACAGCCCGCTTGAATTGCTTTCTGTCAATATCTCTGTAAATCTTCTCATTAGAAATGTCCAGTTTTACATTGCCCCCTTTTTGGTAAAACAGTCCTTTCTGCTCAACAATACATTCGTATAGAAAAGTATTCATTTCTGTTCTTTGTTTTTTTAACGACTTAAAGTCAGCTGTTTCTATGTATAATAGTTCATCCACTATGGCAAGCGCGTGATTGCAGGAAGAATGACAAATTTCCATTATTTGTGTTTTATCAATGGAATCATGGTCTTTAAGCAAATGTATACAACCATTTATATTACTGATGGGATTTCGGAGGTCATGGATGACTTTTTGATAATATTCCTGTTTATCCAAAAGCGAATTGGCTAACCATACACTTAAATTTCTTAATGAGATAACTCCAATGAAATCATTGCTTTCAAATACAGGCAAAAAATCTTTATGGGAGATCTGCATGAGATTTAGTACCATGTGTGGTGAATGGTTAGAAAGAACCTTACATTGAAAACTAGCGAAATCAAAAAGACTTTTTTTTTGAGGATTCTGATTCAAATCGTTTAGTGTGATAATTCCGACAGGAACTTCATTATTTAGTACAACAAGGTACTCATGATTCTTTAATTGTTGGTAAACTTGACTTATATTCTCCAAGGTAGAAACGGTGATATAATTTCGGTCGATCAGATTATTGATCCTATTTGGCGTTAATTTGTTATAGTATCTTAATAGTTCCATATTTTACTTAGGTAGTATCGCAAAGTAACTCATTAAGGTTAATAATATTGTTCTAAAAATCAATAAAATAGTTGTAAAAATCATTGAACTTTTAATGGTTGAAATTATGTTATCCCGGTGGTATGGATGTTATTATTTTTATTTTGATACTCATGGTGGTTTTTATTTTTAAAAACTTTATAGTGTTAGTATACAGTGTTTTATTTTTGTATTTGAAGCTGGTTAACAGTCGGGAATTTAGTGTGGGATTCCCCTGAGATAGATAAATAAACGCTACTTTAAACCTGTATTTAGGCTGTAATTTGACTATTTGACTTTTCTTGGTTGCCTATATATTATTTCTATATTTAAGTAGCGAAACCACGAACAAGGTATATGCTAATTACCCCGCATTGATGTGAAGGTATTGTTATGGATGGACATAAAAATATGTATTTTACTAGTATATGAGAATAACTGATAACGGACCTTATTTCCGCAATTCACTTCCTGAAAGGAAGAGAATTTTAAGTGAAATTCTTTATCTACATTTAGAACGTACATTAAGTGAATCTCTACCGTTTGCTAGTGGTTACTGTGTGTTTTTTTTGTTTGAGAATGGATACGGTTCACAACTGATCGATGAAGCTGAATATGAGATTAAACCGAAACAATTGCATATACTTTATCCCGGACAATTCCATGGACTTAAAATTCGGTCCTCAGCGTCCGTTCACCTTCTCCTTATTTCTAAATACTTGATGAGTTATGTAGAAGATATTCTAGGTTATTCAGAAGAACTATTCAGGAAGAACCCCGTTATACAGTTGTCTAAAGTAGGTTTTGGACAAGTATTAATTGAATTCAAGAATATTAGAGATGAGATAAAAGATATGAATGGAGAAAGAGAGATCATGTTCTCTCGTTTAAAGATATTGGCCCTGCTTATAAATAAAGAAGCCTCCAAAGTTATGCCTTTTGATATTACCGTGTATTTAAATCCCATTCTGAAGGAATTTAAAGATCTGGTATATTCCCATTATCGTACAGAAAGGCAAGTAAAGTTTTACGCAAGAAAATTAGGTATTACGCCGAATTATCTAAATGTTTTGGTTCGAAAACATTTTGGCATAACTGCAACGTCATTTATTTATAAAGAAGTGATAAATGAAATTAAAAGGCAGTTATTAACCTCAAAAAAGCGGATACCTGAAATTGTTATGGAAATGAGATTTTCTGATCTCTCTACTTTCTCTACTTTTTTCAAAGTACATGCCGGATGTTCTCCAAGAGCATTTATTGCCAAAATGAAAGAAAAGAGAGATATTATTTAACGGTCTTTGCGAGTCAAATTGGGTATATCTTATTTGATGTTGGTTACTCAGCTGAGGGTTAACCATCCAAGATGATTTCCACGGAAGTATTCTGGTAGCTTTTCTTTAATATAGTTTCGGCTTGATGCTTGAAAACCTTGGTCTCATCAGCCTGAAAGTAGTGATCAGTAACAGTTATATACACTAAAACGAGTATTAAACTACCTGTTTTTGTAATATAAATATTTTTTATCCCAAAACTCTCATGGGGAATCTCTTGCACGGTATCATGTATATATCCCCATTCATTGTCAGACTGAAGCTGTCCTCCAGCAAGTTCAACAAAATTATGTTTAATAATATGTAAAGGTTCCTTTATCATCACTGCCTCAAAAATAAGCACAACAAGGGAATCTCCAATATATTGGAGGAAGGTCAATTCAGGAAAGCTTTTACCCAAATAGACCATTAATAATAATGATCCTCCACCAAAAAAAGAGAGATAGCCGTCAATCAAAGCGGCTTTTGTATCTGTTGTCAGCATAGTACTGCTGTATCCTGTTTTTTTATTGGAATTTTTATAGTAAAATGCCAATCCAAAACTTAAGATAACAGATAAAATTACCATCGAAACTATTGGACTTGTATCCACTTCATGGATTTTCCCTTTAACAAAATAATCATAAATTTTGACGCTATTTTCCCAGAGCGCGGCGGTCAGTATACCGAGGATAAGTATGCCCTTAATCAGTGCATACAGCGATTCATAGATAAACTGTCCCCATGGAAACGTTTCCGTTTTGCGGCTACGGATACGCACGACGTAATATCCTATAAAACTTGCCAATGCATTTACTATATTATAGTTCCCGTCTAATAGCATGGCCTCCGAATTGGAACGATAAAATGTATACCACCCAAATACACCTAAAATCAGGTAAATGGTAGCACCTACTAATAATGCCTTACGTTCTATGATCGCTTGCTGTTCCATATATTTTTTGTTTATAAAGGATGGCGTAAGAACCTCCTTCCCGGTTTAATATTGCTCAACTCCTTCCAATATTATCCATAAATCCAACCAGCACTAATTTAGTGTAAAATAGGAAAGTATATGTTTCCTGATCTATCTAATATATTTGGAATATTATTTTGGTATGGGTATTACTTAGTTACTATGACCTTGTTCTGATCTTATATATTAGAAATGAAAAGTACTTGAATTGAGTCGCCCACTTCCATGTATATTGATCTCATCCTGATCAATTTCCAGGATTCCGAAAGCATTGTCATTGGCTGTTTCAATCATTCCTTCTAATGTGATGAAAGGAATATTTTTTGACAACACATTATTTCCCGCATGGTTATGACCGGAAAGTACCATCTTCACTGAAGGGAAACTGGTTAGTATATCAAGAATTGCCTGATTGTTCAATGCTTCGTATCCATTTTCAGGCAGTAAGGGGTGATGTGTAAAAACAAGTACGTTTTCTTTTTCCAGTTCTGACAATTCCAATTCTGCCCTTAACCAGGCCAATTGCTTATTTCCTATTCCGCCATTCCATGGTTGAGTATTGCTCCGCCCCGCCAGATTCAGGCTATCGCGCATATTTTTCCATCGCAAATGTTTTTCCGACCCCTTTTCCGTGGCATATTCTGAAAGATCATTAGTATTTAAAAAGATGAAACGCCAATTCTGCCGAACAACTGAATAGTAACTATTGGACATCCCATATAATTCATGTAATTGTGAAGGTACTGCTGCATTTACGTAATCATGGTTTCCCAATAAACAATAGAGGGGGGCTTTTAAGGCAGAAAGATGCTTCTTTAGGATAGGAAGGTCTTTTGGCCCCTCGTCAACCAGATCACCTAATATTAGGGAAAAATCTACTTTCTTTTGGTTGAAATATTCAACAGCTCTATCTACTTTTATTAGTGAGTTTCTGTAAAAACGGGAACCATGATCTTCCTTATTTGCGTATTGTATGTCAGCCATAATACCTATTCGTAAAATGGGGCTTTTATGCTGTGCCCGGCAGAACATACCTAATGTGAGGCAGGCTGTAAACAAACAAGCCTGTCTCCACATTTTTATTCTTTTGACCACTTTGTATCTCATAACTTTCTACGGTTGACGGTATATTGTCCTACTTCTGCTCCTGAATCGCCCAAAAGTTGCACTTTCAATTGTTTTTGGTCTATTTCTACTCTTGTAAGAGTACGCTGCCCGTCTCTTGAGCCGCCGCCGATAATTATAGGATAGGAATTCAACCCTTCTGCTGGCGCATGCACTTTATAATGATGGGTGTGACCGCTCAATACGATATCTACCTTTCCTTGATTCAGGAGAGGTTCAAAAAGTTCTGTACAATGGGTTGGACCGTGGGCATTTCCTGAATAGCGCGGCGGTATATGCATCAGTACTATCCTGAATGCGGCGTTCTTAAATTCATCACGTTGTATTTCCTGTTCGAGCCATTTCGCCTGTTGTTCTCGGTAATGGTCAAAATCTACTATTCCTGCATATACCGGATGAGTATCTTCTTTGTCTTCACCAGTGTCAATTATAACGAACCGTGCAGGACCTAATGAAAAAGCTGCATGTCCGATATTCTGGAAATAATCTGCAATTCCTCGGGCGAACTTACCACGGGTTTCATGGTTTCCACGTACATATATAAAAGGCGTACTCTTGGCAAATAATTCCGTAACTGGCTTAAGCATATGATCGACGATCTGCTTTTCGTCCGTTTGGTAATCAAATATATCTCCGTTAAAGAAAACAAAGTCCCGATCTTTACCTTGATCGATTTTTAAAAGGTGAACAATTGATTCTGGTCGGTCATGGATATCATTCATCATTACAAAACTTACAGCATCTTTAGAACTATCTGTGTTGATAAATGAAAATATATCGCTCTTTATTTCTTGTCCATACGTTACTTTGTAGGGTTGGAAATCCGACAGCTCTTTAGATACAATACGGTAATGATATGTTTTTCCAGGAGCCAGGTTTTCTAAGGTGATGCAATTTATCCTTCCAGCAGGTTTTAACCCAAGTGAGCTCTCGCCATATGCTTTCTGATCTAGATTTTCAGGAGATACACCAAATTCTACCCAGGATGCGGCTTCTTTGCTGGTAATCCAAAGAATGGAAATACTATTGGAAAATGACGTTTGAAGATAGGGCCCCACAATAAAGCCAAAATCTCCTACTTGTGTGTCCATAGAGGCTGCGAATATCTTTTTATTGGAAATGGCAAGTCCACCAATTAGAAGTGATGATTTAAGAAAAGAACGCCTGCTGTTCTCCTTTACTTCATTTTTAATAGTCATAATGTTTAAGATTTATAAAAGTTAAAATTCAATACATATTGTCAGTCTTTTTCCCAAATATTTGCACTTTTGGGGTTCATGGTTATACGAGTATACTTAGAATAAATAGAATTTTCAAGCTGGAGAACAACACAAACGATTGTGTAAAATTCTTCTTGTAAATTATTGTTAACAGTTTGTTTGTTAGTGATTTGTATGTTTTATAACAATACTTGTTATATTTATTTCTTTACTTTTTGGCAATGAAGCTGAAAAGAAAAAGCAAAAGTTTACAATCTGGAAAAAGTCATAATATTAAATAAATACCCAAACTTTTTTATTCATATGCCAAATAGAAAATTCGTCTTTCAATTGTAAATTGAGCTCTAGAGAAGATCATTATTTTTAAATTGAACAAGAAGAAAGTCTTATGATATATGTTGAAAGTGAATTTGCCAGATTAAGAACAGTTGTACTGACTCAATCAGAATTTGGATTTCCGAAAAAACCGCGTTTGGGGGATCTGAGATTTCTTCAGGATGATGCTACGTACGAAAGCCTATTACATGCTGGAAAGGATTTTCGCGAAGTTTATCCGGAACTACAGCTTCTTTGGGAGGCGGAGCGATTAATATTAAAGGAAACGTTAGAACAGCATGATGTGCGTGTGCTAACACCGCGAAAACTTACAAAAAATGAAAAGAAATGTGCAAGGGATGATGGCTACGCTAATTTTTTTGTACGTGATCCTTTCTTTACTATCGGAAATTGTGTTATAGAAGCATCGTTGCGTTTCTTGCATAGGCGTAACGAAATTCTTCCCATGCGGGATATAATTTACCAAGAAATTTATCCTAAAGACTGTGTTTACATCTCTGCTCCGCGTCCAGAAATTGGAGAAAAAAATGATTACGGTATTGGCCCTTTCATCGAAGGTGGTGATGTACTAGTATTGGGAAAGCATATTTTGGTAGGGTCTTCAGGACTAGCGACAAATTATCGTGGGGCAACCTGGTTAGGGAAATTCCTTCAAAAATATGGGTATACAATTGAGCTGGTCCGTTTACATCCAGACATTCTGCATCTGGATTGTGCTCTTGGGTTTGTCCGGAATGGCTTAATGGTAGTTTGCAAAGAAGCTTTATTAGATGGTGTCCCAAATGTATTAAAAACTTGGATGCCCATTGAAATCAGTCTGAACGAAGCTAGCGCATTGGCAACGAATGGATTGCCCATTTCTGAATCGGTTTACATTACAGATCCTGTTTTCGAATATATTGGAAAACAGATTGAAGCAGAAGGAATAAAAGTTGAATACATAGATTTTGCAATAAGCAGAAGTTTTGGTGGTTCTTTCCGTTGCAGTACCCAACCTCTTTGGAGAAAGGATTAAATAGATTAAATTCTTTTATGTCAGATCCAGGGTTAGATTTGGTTTCGGCATGATACAAACTTAAAGCGTATGTACAACTTTTTGTTATAATTTTCAATAAAATAGTTTTAAAAAACAATACTAAATAAGGCTGTTGAGATTCTTTTTTCTTGTTTAAATAACTTTATGTTAGTTAGTTATGTGGTATTTCTTCGGAATAACGCTAAAAAAAAATGAGTTATATTTAATGACGGATGTAATTCCATTTTATAGACAAAAAGAAACGTTTATTGAAATATTAGATACGTTTCATGTTCTAGTGAAGTATCTAAAAAAACAAGCTAAAAGGAGAAATAAAATTGCCTTGGGAAATATTCTATAACCTGATAAATTCTAGCGAGATTGTTAGACAAAGTATTCAGAACCAATGGTTCAACATCATTTTAATAGAAGAGGGATCAGGCTTCATTATTGTAGATGGGAACCAATATAAGGTTAAAAAACATCAAGCGATTGTTCTGTTTCCTGGACAATTATGTACTTATGAACTTTCAAAAGATATTATTGCACATCATGTGAAAGCAAGTAAGGACATTTATGACTCAATAAATTCAGCGGCAAACGTACATATAATCAAATCCAGCCCAATTAATTCTTTCAATCTCAGCAAAGAAACGTTTCAAATTTTATTGTTTGAGATAAAAGAGATAAATAGATTGCTGGAATATAAAGAAAAAGAGATCATTATAAGTAGATTTAGGACCTGTTTTCTTATTCTTAAATCGCTTTGTACAAACATAAGAAGAATGATTCCTGTTGAGGCTAAGAATCCAACAGTTCAGAATTATATTCACTTGGTTGAACAGTGTTTTACGAATAGGAGAACGATTATAAATTATGCAGATGAATTGAATGTAACGCCCATATATCTTAATATGCTGTGTAAAAAACATCTTAATATGTCGGCAATACAATTAATCCATAACAGAAAGGCCATAGAAGCTAAACGTCTTTTATTGGAGACAGAATTATCAGTAAAGGAAATAGCTTATGAATTGGGTTTTTATAATAATGCTCATTTTACAAGGTTCTTTAAACTTCATTCCGGTTTTTCTCCAAGTGACTTTAAACAGGTTAAACAAGATGATCTAAGGCGAGCGATGGAAGCATGTGCGTTTATAAAAAAAAGAAGAAAATCCGAGAAATCCGGTTAAATATACTAGTCAATCTGTTGATTATTATGTGTGTAGAAATCTTTTTGAAGATCGAAAACATGAATGGGAAGATCCGTAAATACACAAAGAATAAACTGTCATTTCCCAGCGATGATGCCGTACTGAAATCTGTATATTTGGCTTTGAGAGAAATCTCTAGAAAATGGACAATGCCCATCCGTAATTGGGCTATTATCCTAAATCAGTTCTTAACTTTATTTGAAAACAGAGTCCAGTTATAAGGAACATAACTGGACTCCGTAGTCAATGTGAAACACTATTTCATCATAAAATTTCAATTAATATTGGATAATCCGAATGTACTAAAGTATTGCCCGCATTTTATGATATTATTTCAATATGAAGAGAAATATTATTTACAAATCTTGTTTTAGATTAATTTTAATCTACTGATTTATAGTGTGATATAATTTTTATTGTTTACGAAATTTCAGAATCAATGTTTTTTATGATAGTTTCGGCCGAAAATAGCCATGAAAAAAACATTAAGATTCTTCAAGTATGCTCTACTGTCCATACTTACCATACTTTTACTTCTTATCTTCTATGTTTTTATCAGTAACCGAATTTTCATAGGAAGTCAGGAACAGAAATTTACAGATTATCTGAAAACTAATCAGGAGCAGATTTCAGACAATATGGAGGGCAAATTATTTGATGATAAGTTTTATAATTCACAGATCTTTCTTTTTGGGGAAGTGCATGGATTTGCTGATAATCAAAAAATGGATGCGATTTTTCTCAAATTTTTGAATAAAAAAGAGGGGGTAAGATATTATGTGGCTGAAATGGACAGTACCAATGCTGATAAACTCAACCGTTTTCTAAAAGGAAGTACAAAAGATCAGAATTTACTTACAGAGGTTGTCACAGCGGTCAGAAAACGGATTCCACAGCAATCCAGTATGGAGTTATTGGAAAAATGGAGCGTGGTGTACGACTATAACCAGACTCTGGCGGATTCGCTAAAAATATCCGTGTTAGGGGTTGATACGGATTTCGACAATAATTCCCGTAAGGTTTCCAGAGATTCGGCCATGATGGTAAATTTTACCAATTCGCTGAAAAAACTGCATATTGAAAATGAAAAGTTTTATGGACTGTTCGGGTTTTACCATGTACTCCAACGTGGGGCAAATGGAGGCAAAATGCCATTTGCTGAGCGCCTTAAGAATTCAGGCTTTAAAGTGTCAAGTATTATAAGTTACACCCTTGACAGTGAGATGTACCTGCCTGAAAACCCGCAGTTCCCAACACCAGCGGATCAAAAAATAAGTATGATCAATGCAAATGGACCATTTATGTTAGTGAAGGGAATCAATGATTTTTCAGAGCTAGTGCAGCCAAATTCTATAAATTTATTTAAGCTGGATACTAAAGATTCGCCTTATGCCAAGTCTGACAAGCTGATAACGATTAAGTCCAGAATATTTGGCGAAAGCTTCAATCCGCAGCAGGAAGCTTCAACGCTGGATTATTTTCAATATATCATACTTTTAAAAAACTCAGAGGCTCTTTCACCTCTGAAATAATACGTATTATGAGAAAAAAATGGATCTCGACTGTAACGCTCTTTTGATTTATATCCTTTTTTCGATATCAGAGCTCTTGACTTCAGGCATTTTGAGCGAATAATAAACGCTGACTGCGAATAATAAATTGATTGCGGTGAGTTTAGCACAAGCGCTATATTTATTCATTAGTCATTAACATAAATTATGTTTACACTATCAATAATAGAGGATGAGCCAGCAATCCGCAGAGAAATTAGTTTTCTTGTGGCTCAGGAGAAAGATATTGAACTTGTAGGATCAGCTGGAAGTGTACAGACTGCATTTGAGCTGATTTGCGAGAAAACGCCGGACGTCATCCTGATGGATATCCAGCTTCGTGACGGGACGGCATTTGACCTTCTGAAAAAGCTGTCACCCATACCGCAAAATATAATTTTCATTACAGCATATAATCATTTTGCGATTAAAGCGATCAAGTTTGGGGCTCTTGACTATTTACTTAAACCGATCAATAAACTGGAACTCCGGGAATCCCTTGAACGTTTTCGACGTCGTCGTGAACACAATCCAGCATGGATGGAGCAGTTGACTGTCACCCAGACGGCTATGGAGGCAAAAGGAGTTCCGGAGAGCATCGTCCTTTCCTCTGTTAATCATTTCCGGGTCGTGTCGGTGGGTGATATTGTCTACTGTAAAAGTGATGGCCCATACAGCACATTTTATCTAAAGGATGGTTGTGAGGTCATTATGTCCAAAGCATTAAAGCACTACCAGGAACTGCTGCCACCGCCTTATTTCCTGCGTACACACCAATCATATCTGGTCAACCGCGATTATATTACGGATACCAGTAGAAATGATCATATCACGCTTCAGGATGGTACAAAAATACCCATATCCCAGCGACGTAGAAGTATAGTCCTTACTTATCTTTCTCCTGAAAAATGAAGCGCAGATTAGGCTTTCTGGTTTTATCATGGATTGTATTAACGATGGTGTCATGCACGGCTACGTCTCCGGTTTCCACAGAGAAATTCGGGCAAATTGTAGCAAAAATGGATAGCCTGGCTAGAGTTCCCGTAAGCCCAATAAATGGCGATTCACTTCAAAAGATATGGCTCATCTTAAAAAAAGATGATTTTATCAGAAAAAGTCCCGCGCTATTGGCGAATGTCAACTATCAGCAGGCACGGCTGCATGTTATGGGCGGACAGCCTGATTCGGCCAGGATTGCTATTGAGCGGGCTCTAAAGCTCATTGAACCTGTGGAAGGAAATGAAAGGTACAAAACACTCATATACAATGGAGTTGGTAATATCCGTAGTATGAATGCTCAGGAGCGCGAAGCCAGTTATTATTACAATAAGGCCGCTGCTATTGTGATGTCGGATAGATCTGCCAAAATTGGACCCGAAACATCTTCATCGGTCCTGCTTTCAGCAGCACAGAGCAATCTGTTATTTTTTCAGTACAAACTGGCCGAAACGATGAACCGGGCGGCATTGCCATTGGTAGATTCGCTTCCGGCAGGGCACGTCAACCGGCAGCGCGTGCTGGTCCAGATGATTAAAACGTTTGAGGCCATGCACCAACCCATTGACAGTGTTGCTGAATATCTTGGTAGGCTGGAAGAACTACATGCTTTAAATCCAAAAAGATACGATGATAGCTTTCTATATGAATCCAAGATCAAGTATTTTGAGATGGGCAAACAGATAGATTCAATGCTACACTACCAGCTTCTAAAAACAGGAATAGATGAAAAAGTCTACGCGCTCGAGCCCGCTTCCATTCCATTGAGTAATCTGGTCGTAGACTACAGTAATATAGCTATAACATATATTCTTCTTGGGCAGGTAGCCAAAGGTAATATGTATATCGGAAAGGCCCGGCTCCTTAAACAGGAACATCCAAAATGGATATTCAATGATGTGGAGATTTTTTATCGTAATGCGCTTATCGCGTTATATGAATCGGAAGGAAGAACACAGGATGCATTAAAGGAATTAAAGATCGTTTACAATTTTCAGAAAGAGATCTATCAGACAGACAACACGAAGGCTGTTACAGAAATGAATGCGCTTTATCAGTTGCAGGTCAAAGATTTTTCAATAAAATCTCTCAATGAACGGATTAAGATCAATCAGCTTGAGATCCAGCAGAATAGATTATGGCTTGCCATCGTGGGACTGGGAGCAATTTTGCTTGCCACATTATTATTTTCTGTTTATTACAGTTTCAGACGCAAACGGATCAATCAAGAAAGAGAAAAAGTAGCACTCCAGCAACAGCTGTTACGTACCCAGATGGAGCCCCATTTTATCTTCAATACACTGTCTGCAGTACAAAGTTTTGTACGGCTTGGGAAAAATGAAGAGGCTATTGGTTATCTGAATCAGTTCAGCCGCCTTCTGCGCAGCAGCCTTGAGCTGAGCCGTGAGAATCTTGTTCCCCTGGAGCAGGAAATTGAAACACTCAATAACTACCTTAGTCTCCAGCAGATGCGCTTTGAGGGTGCATTTACCTTCCGGATTAACCAAAGCGATGATATGGAAACAGATATTATTTTATTACCTCCCATGCTGATCCAGCCCTATGTGGAAAATGCAATACTGCACGGGGTGGATATGGAAAGGGACGATGGCCGTATTGAAATTAAACTTCATCTGGATGGCAATATCCTTGAGGTTATTATTGCTGACAGCGGCAATTGCTCTGGGTTGAAGCAGGAGAAAACCCACCGTTCCTTATCCGGAACGATCAGCCGGGAGCGCATGGGGCTTCTCGGTAAAAAAGCAAATGTTGATATAAAAAATAGCGCAGCCGGTGGTACAGTGGTTACATTATCCATTCCCGTTGTTTTTGGATAGATTTTCATATCTAAGTGATTGTAAATCAACGTTAAAATATTGTGTGCTGTACATGAAATATCGAGGGTTTCTCTGCGAATAATAAACCGCACCTGCGAATAATAAACTAACTGTATAAATAAATATAGTAGCTTTTAATTTTACCCTAATAAAGCACATGCAATAGAGTATGTGATGGATAAATACAAAATAAAAGCTATGAAAAAATTATTATTAAGCGTGATTGCCCTAGGGGTCTTATCATCAGCAGCTTTCGCCAGTACGGGCACAACAGCACCCAAAGTGAAATTAGAAAACAAGGTGGTAGCAAGTAAGTCCAGCTTAAAAGCGGTGGAGGAGATTAAAGAAACAAAACAAGGTTCTGGAACCCAGTGTACATATACACTGGTAGTAATGGATGGCGGCCGAGTAGTTGGTAAGTACCACCAGTCGTATTACGTATGGTCAAATATTTGGGGGGGAGGAAGTAATTATCAGAGCTGTGCTGCCTGGCTTAAAGATATTAGAGCAATGTATCGTCAATTTCTACCTCAACTATAGACTAGGACATTGCTAAAATCTTACACCATTTCAGAGTGGGCCGAGAGGCTTGCTCTGAAAAATATTATAAAAACATGAAAAAAATAATGATGCTGTGTGTATGTTGCTATATTTCTTGCTTGGCCAATGCCCAGAAATTACGTGCTGTTTATGAATATATCCCCTCAGGCATGGCAACATTTAAAGAACACGTTTATTTCGAAAATGGCGTAAAAACTGCCGTCCTTGACTCTATTTGGACGAGTACTGATCTTGAAAAAGAGGTTGAGAATGAGGAGGAAGAAATACCGAACAGCTCTTCTTTTCAGCTGAATACAGGAACCAAATATCGCCAGATTGTGATCCAGAAAGAAAACGACAATCTTATTAAAGAGACCAGATCAATTAAAGGGAAGAACTATCTTGTGGAGGACCAATTTCCTGAGCTGGTCTGGAATACGGACTACCCGGATGTAGATACGCTTGCCAGGCATGTCTGCCACAAAGCAACAGCAAAGTATCGTGGAACTACTTTGGTCGCATACTACACGGAGGAAATACCAGTACCTGTAGGACCTTCAAAATTTGGTGGGTTGCCGGGCCTGATTGTTATGCTTTACAATGAGAGTGCGAATCCTAACTATTGGTATCTCAAAGAAGTGGTTTTTCCCTATCAGGGAACGGTGCCTGTCAATGAGAATTATATTTTTAAATTACCAAAATTATCCCTGCAGGAATTTGTAGAGAAAGAAGATAAAATGATTGATGAGCAGATGCGCATTATAGCAAGTAAAATACCAGTAATTGAGGGTATGACCTCGGAGAGTAAAAAAGTCCGCGGCGGAGTGGAGCAGGTTTATGAGTGGGAGAAGTAGGACTTTAATGAATTTTAGTTTTGGACTGCTATTTTGTGTTTTATTTTTCTTTTCACCTTGTGTCGCTCAGGTTTCCATCAGGGGTAGGGTTACCTCGGAGGACCGGGCATTGGGAAGTGTCCGTATCGAACTCCGTGCGGAGGAAAGTTCCAGAATCCTTGCATATACTTTCAGTAATGCAGAAGGAAAGTATCTCTTAAAGTCCGGCGGGCAAGCTAATCTTTATTTATCATTTAGAGCGCTAACCTATGAACCTATTTCAAAAAAAATTCAGGATCTTAAATCTGACACAATAATAAATGTCCAGCTGGTTCCGGGTGCTGTGGAACGATTAGAGGAGGTATTCGTACACACTAAGCGGCCGCATAGACGTGGACGGGATACCATTGAATTAAGTGTGAATTCTTTCTTACAGGGCGATGAGCGCACGGTTGAAGATCTCCTGCGGAAAATTCCCGGAATTAATGTTGGAACGGACGGAAGCATAAAAATTGGAAACAAGGAGGTTGAAAAGGTAATGGTGGAAGGGGATGACTTTTTTGAGAAAGGCTACCGTCTTCTCACCCAGAGTATGTCCGTTCAGCCGTTGGAAAAAGTTCAGGTATTGCAGCGTTATTCCAATAATAAACACCTTAAAGGAATAGAGAATTCGGATAAAGTTGCCTTGAATCTGCAATTGAAAGCAGATAGTAAAAATCAATGGATGGGATCGGTTTCAGCCCAGGGTGCACCAATTGGGCCAAAATATTATCAGGTAGGCGCAAACGTGATGAATTTTGGGAAGAAAAATAAATATTACCTGTTGGGTACGGCAAATAATAACGGTGTTGATGCCGTAAGCGGTATTCACCACGTGATCAATTCCGGTTCAGCGGATGAACCGGGTCAGATTGGCGTGGGAGTGGCTACGCCGACATTGATTGACAATACGCCAGATCTGCCTGGTTTCAATTATAGGCGGACAAATTTCAATCAAGATAGATTATTGTCATTGAATACAATCCTCAATCCTGCGCCGAAACTAAAGATAAAATGGATGGGATTTATTAATCCTACTAAAAAGTCTTTCTATCGCAATACCGTCCAGGAATATAATATGGAGGACATACAGTTCACCAACAACGAAAGTTATCACTTTACCAAAAAAATTGACACCTATTTTTCTAAATGGGAATTTCAATATGATTTGAATAAGGGATCCAGCCTTAGCTATATCGGGACGTTGGGTTCACTGGGACGTAATGATCTGGGAAATCTTATTCTTAATGATATTGGCAGCCAGGAACTGTCTAAAATGCGAGGGTATCTGACTAACCACACCATGACTTATACGACTAAGCTTTCGGGACATGAGGCACTGGTAAGTTCAGTACGGTGGATTTCACAGCAATCTCCTCTGGAATATTCCATTGATAAGTATTATTATGAAGATCTCTTCGGGAGCGGAAGTATTTCGGGCGTAAGCCAGCGTTTAGAAAATGGACTTAACTACCTCGGTGCAACGTCGCACTATCTGGCTAGGCGCAAAAAAGGAGATATGTTCGAAATCGCTATGGTAAGCGAGTATAAAAAGCAGCACCTTTTAACGGATCTGGTGTTAGAGGGAGAAGGAGGTGGGCAGAACAGACCCGCTGGGTTTTCGAATGATATGGATTTGGCCAGCTTTAATATGGATTTTATCTCCAAGTATACCATCAAGCGGAGGCCATGGGAAATCACGCCCCGTGTGAATGCAAGTTTTGTCAGTAGCAAGCTAAATAGCGCTACTGAACAAGCTAGTAGAAATAATTGGCTGATCTCGCCGGGTTTATCGGGCAAATGGACTATTTATGCAAAAGGAAAACTTGAGGCAGATTTCTCGTTTCAGCAAAGGAACACTACTGCCACTGAAGTGTTCTCTAATTATTATACAACCGGACTACGCAATTTTACAAAGGGGCTAGGTGATATGGCCACACTGAGCAGCACTGGGGGGGCGTTCACTTACACTCACGGTAGCATGCTGGATAAGTTTTTTGCCAACTTTTCCGTTGGACAAAATATGATGTACGATTATATCGGCAGTGAGAATGTATTGAAACCTAATTTTAATTTAGTTGGACAGGTGCTACTGAAGGATAAAAAGACCACTTTTTATAAGGCGGAACTCAATTATTTTCTAAAGTTTCTGAACGGTAATGTACGATTGGATCTTGGAGCAAACTACTCGGCTTATGAGACCGCTGTGAGTGGACTGGGCCGCCGATCAATTCATACAGAAGCATATGACTGCAGTGTCTCATTTAGAAGTGTATGGAAATCCCCATTGAACATTTATGGCGGTTATAACTGGCAGCAGAGTATCTATTTTTCGGAGGATAAAAATAAAGTTCACAATGGCCGCGGTTTTCTAGATATTTCTATGGACATGGGAGGGGACTGGCAGTGCAGCTTAAAGAACGAATCCTACAGCTTCGGAAGTTTTCTTGGGGAAAGTTCTAAAGCCTATTATTTTTCTGACTTTTTTCTATCTTATGATTGGAAAAAAAAGAAAACAAGATTTGATATCACTGCAAAAAATCTGCTGAATACGCGACATTTTCGTAATGCAGTGCTGACGGATATCTACCGGGCGACGACCCAATACAGATTATTGCCTTGTTATATTGCATTCGGTATTGATTATACATTTTAAAATGAGGAAAATAGCAAGTAATCGTAAATTGTTAATTTAATAGTAAGCGAAATAAAAACAATTTTTATATAAAAAACAAATATGCTAGATATCAATTTTTCTGTGTTTCCCGAATTGGAAACAGACAGGCTTAAGCTAACAAGGACTGACCTAAGTCATGTCAATGAGCTGTTTAAAATGCGCTCTAATCCAGAGGTTATGAAATATATTCCACGCCCTCCAGCTCAACATCAGGAAGAAGTCTTTGAGTTTCTTACGACAATGGATAAAATGATAAACAACAATGAGATGATCAATTGGTCAATCACTTTAAAAGATGATACGATGATAGGCACCATTGGCTATTATCATATCAAACCTGAACACTACCGCGCTGAAATTGGCTACATGCTACTTCCTGCATCTCAGGGGCAAGGTTATATCACTGAAGCTATTGCAGCGGTTGTCAGGTATGGTTTTAACGTCATGCGACTACATTCGGTCGAAGCCGTCGTCGATCCGGCAAATATAGCTTCGTGTAAAGTCCTGGAAAAATGCAGTTTTAGTAAGGAAGGGCATTTTAAAGAAAATGAATTCTACAATGGAAAATTTATTGATACCGTCATATATTCAAAAATAAATATGGAAACCGCAACACAGCTATTTAATAAACTGAAAGGATAGGTTGCATGAATACCTAACATTATTCGCTTGTAGAGATTCGACGGAATGGCATCCGTTCGTGATTACTGAAATATTTCATCAGTTTATATTGTTCGGTATCGTGATATGCAATTAGCTTTATTCCATTTTCAGATACCTGCCATAGAATGGACCCGTTATAACGCCTGACCCATGTAGCGGTTTCGTGGCTTTTTGGGTTACGCTCCAAACTGCTTTAAATGGTGGTTGCAATGTTTGTATATGAACTGACCTAATTGGGCTCTGGACATTCTACCAAAGAA
>JAITLV010000088.1 GCA_031277685.1 Sphingobacterium sp.
GATAAAAGAATATTTGGTCTTATCTTTGAGATAGGAGAGATAGGTAAACTAACGGAGGAGGAACTCATGTCATACGAAGCAAGTTTAAAACATAAGCGTGATGCTGAGAGCGTATTTAACTCGGCCAAGAAATCAGGAGAAGCTTTAGGTCACGCTAAAGGTCTAGCAGAAGGTCTAGCAGAGGGTAAAGCCAAAGGTCTAGCAGAAGGTAAAGCCAAAGGACTAGCAGAAGGAGAGCGTAAAAAAGCTCTTGAGACTGCTAAAGCATTTAAGGAAATGGGGCTACCTATAGCTGATATTGCTAGGGGCACAGGGCTTTCTGTCGAAGAGGTCGAAAAACTCTAAGTTTCTTTATTTTGGATGACTGCTCCACCAATAGATGAATGGCAACCACCATATCCAGTTGGGGTTTCATAAATGGGTGCTATACTGTAGAAGCGCGCCGTTTGGATCGCTGATCCTGTTTTCTCCCTTTACCTTTAAATTTCTATAGATGTACACGGGGGGGGGGGGGCAGTATCCCCCAGGGAATTCCCCACCAACCAAGAAGTGAGCAGGACACAATGGCTTTTCGATTTTGCTTGTCCAAACAATCCGGGCAGGCAATGACCCATCTAGTTTCGGTGATACTCATAACTATGATACTTTTGATACTGTGGTAGATTGTCCCATTTAACTTGTCCCGAGTATTGTTGCAGATAGGGCACGGACAATTTCGCAGCAGTTCCGCATAATGATAAATATCTTCAATAGAATGCTGTTCAAAGTATTTTTTTATTCTTAATATATTGTTAATTTTAGTTCAAATAGTTTTAAATTATTTTCATCATGAAAAGTTAATTTATGAAATCCCATTTACAACCTGTATTAATATTTCTTATGTTTTTTATTTTTAGCTGCAAATCAGAAAATAAAATTGATTTTTTGTATTTGGAAAATAAATTTTCAAAAAATGCCGCTGACAGTATAAGATTACAATCTTTGCTATTTATCAAAGACAATTTTGATGATCTAACATCAGAAAAAATCATTTTTTTTAAGGATCATGATTTTGATTCTATTCCTTATTTTCTAGACACTATTACTTCGGAAAGTTCTTTAAGATCAATAATATCAAAGAATAAATTATCGTACCATTCTCTATTTGTTAGAGATAGTAAGATTCTTACAACTGAATTTCTGGAGCAAAATATAAATTCTGCTGTAAGTCAATGGAATACCTTTCCTTGGAGCAAACAAATACCGAAAGATATCTTTTTAAATTATTTGCTACCATATAAAGTACTGTTAGAATACCCGAGTGGTTGGAGGACATATTTTCAAAAACAATATCAAGATTCTATTAATAAATTTGTCAGAAATGGAGAAGAGGATACAGACAAAGTAAATGCATCTATCATCGCAAAATTATATCAATCAATCAATTATTCAGAAAATGCTTTTAAACTAACCAAAAACCCATCTTTAAATGAAATATTAGCCATTGGAAAAGGGGAGTGCTATACATTATCTCATTTATTTGTTTATGCAAATCGATCAGTGGGAATACCAAGTACAATTGATATAGTGCCCCTTTGGGGATCTAGGAACGGAAGTCATGCGACAGAAGTTTTTTATAGAAAAATTGAAACTAATCCTAATGAGTATACTTATAGCTTCAAACCATCCAAAGGTTCATTTTTAAACAGAACTGCAAAAGTTTTTAGATTCAGTTTCAAAAAGGTTAATGTTTGGGACGATTCAATTAAAGCACTTATTGAGCCCCAAAAAAGCTATATTCCAGAATTCTTAAAATCAAATCATCTTCTGGATGTAACCGACCAGTATGCGGACGTTTCCAACTTAAAATACACGTTCATAAATCGACAAAGTGATAAATTAGCGTATATCTGTGTTTTTAATTATGGGCAATGGATGCCATTGTTTTATGGTCGAATTACAAATAGTCGGTTTGCTATATTCAATAAGATGTCTAAAAACATGCTGTATCAAGTAGGTGTTCCTGAAGGAAGCTCTTATAAGTTTGTTGATCGAGCCTTTATATTGGACTCATCTGGTAAGATGATTTATTCAGAGCCAAATACGAATGTTAGGATAAAAATTAAAATACAAAAAATAAATGAAGGCGAAAATTCCTGGGTAAAAGCTAATTCAAAATATGCGTTGTCTATTCTGAATAAAAAAAATTACTGGGAAGTTGTTTCAGTTAAGTATTGTGAAACTGATTCTGTCCTGAATTTTGATAAAATACCTTCAAATTCATTTTATAGACTTAAAGAGATTGGTACAAATCATAATTTAGAAAGAATTTTTTTGTGTAAAAATGATAAAATAATTTGGTATTGATTTTTTTAAGACACATATTGTTTTGGTAAAGAGTGTTTTAGCTTTTTGAAAAAATAAAAATATCAAATTTTAAAAATAACTAACTAGATATTTATTTTTATTTTGATGTAAATAATATATTGTTTACATTTGACGATAATTATAAACGCGACATATTTTTAATCAATTTTCTTCAGAAGAATGTTATTGTATTTGTTTTTTTCTATAATGCTGATTATGGCAATCGTTATCAACGAAAAAAATGCCCGGTATATTCTTGCAGGGTATAATTCGATGTCAGAAATTGAAAAGCAACAATTTGAATTGGTAAAATATTTGAAATTTTTCAAAAATTATCTTTTGATATGGGCTGTTTCCTATATTGTCATTGGAGTTATATTATTCGAGATGTTCGATAATGCGAATATTGGTATTATATTCTCTGTATTATATCCTTTTTTTGGCTTTTTCCTTTTAATATATAAGTCCTTAAATTATTATAGAAGTAGTTCTAAAACTAACGTGTTGGTCTTAGTTGCTGGGACGGCAATTATTATTGCAATTATAACTGCTATTTCTATAGGGTTAAGTAACCCAACTATAAAATTGAATGATAATAAGTTATTCATTTCTGGTCCTTACGGAAAAACAATAAATATTGATGATATTCTATCCGTGGAGAAGATATCTACACCTATTCAAACGAAAAAGATAAGTGGGTTTCAAATGGGTAATGTCCGTAAAGGGAAATTTGAGTTGCCAGATGATGAAATAGTAACCATTATATCAACAAGCGATAAAAAATACTTAATGATATTTACAAAGTCTTCCAAGTATATTATAGACTTTGATAGTGTATTACAAGCTAAAATTAATGAAAAATTAAAAAAGCAATAAATTTTAACCATTTTATTTTTTATTTTATGAAAATCAAACAATTAATTTTGATCACTTTGAGTGTGATTGTCGGCTCTATTATTATTTATAGCTGTACAAAGGATGCAAATGAAGATGCAAAATCGCAGTATTCTGGCGAAGAAATGTTTCGTGCCATCTATTTTTTAGAAGGAAATGCTGTCAATGAATTATCTTCGCTAAAGCCCGCCCTTTCTCAGATGCAGAAATCCAAAAGTGCAAATCCTGATAGAAAAAGAGATGAATTTGTTAAAGAGATGAATATGGAGAGTCGACAGGTATTTATTAAACCACCGACGTACAGAACTGCGTTTGCTGTTAATTCTCGAAAATGGTATATGACCTTACAATATACTGTATGTCTAGTCAAATAAATTCATTGGTCAAGCCAATGAACTATATTGAGCAAAAATTGCGCATGCTGTGATGCGGCCGGATGGTTCATTCCTCTTTTTTCACTTTTGATGCCATGGAGTTGTGCCGAAAAAGGAGCGCCATCTCCGAATACCACAATCCTGCCTTTCCCAAATTGCAGGTAAGCGCCGTTTGCAAACCCTTTGCCCGACAGTCGGGGAATATCCTCAGGAATAGGTCTTTTTATCTGATTAGCATCATTGGGTAGGTAGATATCATATTCTTCATTTAATAAAGAAATAATATGTGCCTTCGTTGGTACGATAAACCCAGTTCCACCCCAGCACATGATACTGTCTATTTCCTTACCTGATCCAGTGGTTATTTCATTGGATAACAGTGTTTCTCTATCCTTTGAGAAGATCTCGGGACGTCCATTCTTAGGTAAGGCAAAACCGTTCACGATATGAATTCCAAATGCCGCACCAAGCTTTTGTACAGACCCGCCACAGGGCATGTGGTCGGTGACTAGAAATAGGCTTCCACCATCAAATACCCATTGACGGAGAGTTTCTATCTCCTGATCGGTAAAGGCTGAATAGGTGGGTAATTTCCAGTTTTCCGGATTATATAAGGCATTTATGCTGATATAGATTTTTACTTCTTTTAATTGATCGTAAGAGATTTTTTCTTTAACACTTCGGAGGCGATATCCATCAGTTAGAAGGAGATCTGAAAAAGGAGCGTAGGCTCCTCTCAAAGTAACCGGATTGTTGTGTGCCTCGTCAAATAGGAGTAGAGGTCCATCACCGATCCGGTGGTGCGGATCGGTAATGGGATAATGAAACTGTTCATCTGCTACCTGTTGGGCGCTAAGCTGAGCTGTACCCAGCAGAAGCAGCAGGAATAAGCAGGCAATAAATCTGTTCATAATATTTTTTTATTAGGATTATTGATCAGTTTTTAGCCAAAGATCATTTTCGAAACACTGCATTTGCTGCACCTTTCCATTGGCAACAGAAAATGTCAATGGGAAGGTACCATCATCATTGAGGAAGAAAAATTCAGAACGAGGAGTAAATGAAATTGTTTTGTTATCCCACAATTGCGTAAGCATTAAGCCTGTTGAGGAGGGTTCTATTTGAATCTTAAAGTTGTTGTCATTTACCTTTAGATAAGTTCCGGCAAGCTGTTTCAGTTGGGATGCGGTTAGAGTCGCAATTTTATTGGGGTCAAATGACAC
>JAITLV010000115.1 GCA_031277685.1 Sphingobacterium sp.
TTTCTGGACGATTGATAGCCGCTCTAAATGCTAAACGACCAATACGGCCAAATCCGTTAATTCCAATTTTCATATTCTTAATTTTTATTGATATAATATTTAATTAAATTATGTATCGGCTCCTTGACGACGGTGCCAATACTGATATTAAATTCTTCTGTTGCTACCTCGCGCAAAATGTTCTCATAATTGAAAGCAACCGACCCCGTAAAATTTACGTCACTGTCAGGATACTCCTTCATTAATGGCTTAATGTAGGTTTTAATGAACGTACGTAGCCCGTTTTTGATAAGTTGATTAATAAAGAGATGATCCTTATTTTCAAGTACAAAATCGGTAAATGAATTTAAAAAGTTAGTCGGTTGGGGCGCAATGTATACCTTCTCCAGAATACTTTTTTTATCCAACGTAAATTCTTTCTCCAATTTTTCCCTTAAATCGAGTGGGAGAGAATCCGTCATATAATGTTTCAACAGCTGTTGGCTGTTCCAGTTTGTAGCACCTTCATCAGCGAGGATATAACCCAAGCCATAGTTATTCTCTATGATTTTTTTCCCGGTATAATAAGCAGCATTTGATCCGCTACCAATAATACCTACAATGCCTCTTTCATCACCAAAAGTTGAAATTGCTGAAGCAATAACATCATGATCGACCTTAACCCGGGCATTGACAAAAAAGCGTTCGAAAACATTTTTGATCTTATCTTTCCGTTCTTTGGATGACGAACCCGCACCGAAAAAATAAATACGCTTAATTTTTTCAGCGTTATTGATCAAATTTGTGTTCCTGTTTAAATGCTGTAGTATGGATCGTTCATCCTGGAGGTAAGGATTGATACCATTCATGCGGAATCCAGTGGTTATACGCCCTTTATCGGCCAACCGCCAGTCTGAGAATCGAGATCCACTGTATACTACTGCTATCATAGTCTGCTTACTTTATATTATAAAATCTCAGCCATTTCCAATAGATCGGGGCTAAGCTTAATTTCCTTATTGCTGATTGCCTCTTCGATTGGAGTAGTTTTGATTTCATTGCCACGGAGCCCAACAGTGATCCGTGTATTGCCAGCTAAAATTTCATTCACGGCAGCAAAACCCAATCGACTAGCCAAAACGCGGTCAAAGCTCGTTGGAGATCCGCCACGTTGTAAATGCCCTAATATACTAACTTTCGTGTCGTAATGATCAAATTTTTCCTTTACTTTTTTTGCTACATAATATGCACCTCCATTTTGGTCACCTTCTGCAACAATAACAATAGATGAAGATTTCTTTTTGATAGCACCATCTTCCAGATGATGGATCAAATCATCAATTGCGGTCTCTTTTTCTGGAAGTAGAATGGCTTCTGCACCACCTGCAATTCCGGCATTCAGTGCAATGCAACCTGAATCCCTACCCATCACTTCTACAAAGAAAAGACGCTCATGGGATGCTGCTGTATCTCTGATTTTATCAATTGCCTCAATAACAGTATTGTTGGCCGTGTCATAACCAATGGTATAATCAGATCCGTAAAGGTCATTGTCAATTGTTCCGGGTATACCTACAATGGGAATTTCAAATTCTTTGGAAAAAAAATTCGCTCCCGTAAATGTTCCGTCTCCACCAATGACAACCAAGGCATCTATTTCTGCCGCCTTCAAATTGTCATAGGCGATTTTTCGGCCCTCAGTTGTTTTAAACTCAAGACAACGTGCTGTTTTTAATATTGTACCACCACGTTGTATAATATTGCTCACCGAGCGGGTATCCATTTCTTTAAAATTTCCGTCAATTAGACCTTGATAACCCTGGTAAATCCCAGTTACCTGAAGGCCTTTGTGTAGCGCTGTACGGACAACCGCACGAATGCAAGCATTCATGCCGGGTGCGTCACCGCCAGATGTTAATACGCCTATTTTTTTAATTTCTTTTATCACACGCTATATTTTAGGTTTTACGAATATAAGATTTTTATAGTGTATATTCTACACTTTGAATAAATTTTTCATTATTTTTTTGCGCATCACGTTTAGGAAGCGTATAATTGTTACAGATAACCCGATGATTAGTAGCCGATAAATTTAGCTCAGTATATTGCACATAAATAAATTTAGAAGTTTTGTATAGTAATTTTACCGTAGACTGTGTCATATTAGGCTTTCATGAAGGAGAATTAAAGATTCTTTTGGCTGAAAGAAATGAATATCCTTTTAAGGATTGGTGGGCATTGCCAGGCTTTTTCGTGGATAATGACGAAGAAATGGAAGATGCCGTGAAAAGAATTTTGTATGAAAATACAGGTTTGAAGGATGTATTTATGGATCAATTACATTCTTTTGCGGGCCTCAAACGGCACCCAAAAGGACGTATTCTGACTGTGGCCTACTATGCCCTTGTTCAACTTGATAATACAAAATTAAAAACAAAACCTGTTACAAATTACATGAAACAGGCCAAATGGTTTCCCGTCAGAAATGTTCCGGAACTGGCATTTGACCATAAGCAGATTTTGGATCTATGTTTGGAAAGATTGCAGCGGCGCTTGGCTTATAAACCAATCGCTTTTGAGTTGTTGCCTGAAAAATTCACACTGACCCAATTGCAATTGGTCTATGAAGGAATATTGAATAAAACATTGGATAAACGCAATTTCAGAAAGAAAATGCAGAATTATGGTTTCCTCAAGGAGCTGGATGAAGTACAGACTGGTGTGGCTTATCGGGCCGCCAGATTGTATAAACTAGACAAAAGAAAATTCCAGAAACATTTTCAGAACACTGTAGCGTTTTAATAAAAACTGAGTTATTAAAGAAAAGGCAAACTTCAAAAGTTTGCCTTTTTTGTTGTCAATTAAATATCAAATTAATAGCGATTTCAAAATATATTTTGTACGAAAAGTTACTTTTTATATTTTTGAACAATTTCTGATAAAAGTCAGAAAGTAGAAAGGAGTTTTTTGAAGAATGGAAGATAGAAAAGACCAGATCATTGATGCTGCCACAAGACGCTTTATGCATTATGGTTTCAGTAAGACAACTATGAATGAAATTGCGGAGGATATAAAAATCACCAAAGCGAATTTATATTATTATTACTCGGAGAAGAATGCACTGATACGGGATGTGATTATACGTTTGACAGATGCGTACCGGGAGGAAGAAGAGCAACTGGTTGCTTTACATAAAGGAGCAACCTATGATCTGATTATGAAGATTTTGGAATTGCGGGATGCTTTTGTGCGTAAACATTATATGCTGCATATGAATGAGAACCTGGAGTGGATTAAAGGGCTCTCGATGCAGGATTTTTTTCAATGTCTTCATAATCGCGATGTCAAGGCGCTTTATGAAATATTTAAAATAGGTGCCGAGAAGGGAGAACTCAATGAAGAGCATCTCTATGAAACGGCAGAAATCTATGTGGAATTGATGAAGAGCCTATCATTGATGTGCAATATTTCTGATATCATTTCCGGTATACCGAATCAGGATCGTTTTGATGAAGTATTACAGAAGCAAAAATTAGCTACAAAGCTGTTTTTTAATGGTATAAACAAAAAGTAGATATAAAATTAGGACAAATAAATTAGGAATGAAAACAATCAGAATACTAGCCAGCCTTTTATTAGGTACGATGGTTTTCCAAAGTCACGCACAGCAGCAATTAAGCCTAAGTGATGCGATCAAATTTGCTTTGCAGAATAAAAAAGAAGCTAAAAAAGCCAAATTGGATCTTGAAAATGCCCAATATCAAATCGATGAAGTTCGTGGTAGTGCATTGCCTCAAATTACAGCGAGCGGATCCTTAAAATATAATGTTTTGATTCCGGAAATGGTATTGGAAGCAGGAGGGCAGACACAAACAATCAAGATGGGACAGCCCTGGAATTCCACAGCAATGGTCTCGCTCAATCAACAATTATTCAACCAATCCATATTTACGGGGTTAAAAGCTGCTAAGACGACGAAAGAATTTTATCAGATAAATGCACAATTGACCGATGAACAGGTGATTGAAAAAGTCGCAAATGCTTACTACGACATCTATCAGGAACATCTCAAACTGCAAACGATCGAAAATAACCTTCAAAGTACAACAAAAACAAAGAATGTAACTGAAGGAATGGTGAATGCTGGTCTTGCAAAAAAAATTGATCTTGACCGTTTGGTTGTCAATGTCAATAACTTGGAGGCACAGCGTCAGCAAACATTAAATTCTGTACAGATTAAAGAAAATGCCCTGAAATTTGCAATAGGTAAACCTATTGAAGAGGATATTGAGTTGTCGAAAGAAACATTTGACCTTAATCCGGCCCTAACGGCTGAAAATGCGAATGTTGAAAATCGCACCGAGGTGCAATTGGCTAAAAAGCAAATCGAATTATATCAACTCAATAAAAAATCCAAAGTCGCAGATCTTTATCCGAAATTATCTTTAGGCGGCGATTTTGGTTTTAACGGTTTTGGTAAAGGTTTTCCGATTGGTAGCAGTTTCAATTGGCCTAAGACATCGAGTATTGGTTTAAACCTTTCTGTTCCGATTTTTACGGGTGGGACTACTAAAGCAAAAATCAATCAAGCGGATATCCAGATTAGACAGGCTGAAGTTGATTTGGAGGACACTAAACTCGGGCTGAATCTGGCTAAGGAGAATGCGCGTTCGCAGGTAAAGATCAGTTTATTGAATATTGACAATAACCGTCGTAATGTGGTATTAGCGAAGGATGTGTTGAGTGATACGCAAAATAACTTCAACAATGGTCTTGCGACATTGACAGAACTATTGGATGCTGAAAAAGCCTTAGCAGACGCCGAAAACAATTTAAATACCAGCCTATTGAACTATAAGGTGGCTGAGGTACAGATTATCAAGGCCAATGGTGAACTAAAATCATTAATTAAAGAATAATTGACTACAACTATATGAAACGCGGAATTATTACCTTATTGATTATTGCTGCCGGGTTGGCAGGTATATTTTTTGTGCTGAACAAAAATAAAAAGAAAAATGAAGCCGAAACAGCAGAAGTTGCGAAGACAAATGCGGCTATCGCAGTCCGTATTGATACTGCAAAAGTAAGCTCAATGGACTTACGTTACACCGCTAACGGAACATTCGAACCTAAACAGGAAGTCACTGTCGGCGCTGAAACTGCTGGACGTGTTGTCCGTGTATTGGTGGATGAGGGAGCGCATGTCAGTGTGGGGCAAACGCTGGCAGTTATAGAAGGGGACAAGTTAAATGTGAATGTTGCAAATGCACAGGCATCTTATGATAATGCCTTAGCCGATATGAAACGTCATGAAAATGCTTTTACAACAGGTGGGGTTACCCAACAAAAATTGGATGAAGTACGTTTAAAGTTAGAAAGTGCTAAAAATAGCCTACGCTCCGCAAAATTGAATGCAGGTGATGTGACCATCAAAACCTCAGTAGCAGGAATTGTAAATGCACGTAAAATTGAACCTGGTGCTTATGTAAGCCCTGGAACTCCAGCTTTCGATATCGTGAATGTGGGTACGCTTAAGCTACGTGTCAACGTGGACGAAAAAAATGTGGCAACCTTAAAAATCGGTCAATCCGTGGATGTATCGGCAAGTGTGTATGCTGACCAAAGATTCACGGGTAGAGTTACGTTTATTGCACCTAAATCAGACGGAAGCTTAAATTTTCCGGTAGAAATCGAAGTCAATAACTCATCGAATCAATTGCGTGCCGGTATGTATGGTACGGCAATGTTTGGCGAAGGTGTTGCCGGTAATACGCTGATCGTACCGCGCAATGCATTCGTCGGTAGTGTGAGCGACAATAAAATATTCGTTCTTAAAAATGGTAAAGCAATCGAAACCAATGTGAAGTCGGGAAGAAACTTTGGTGATCACATTGAAATCTTGAGTGGCCTGCAAGATGGTGATCAAGTGATTGTTTCGGGTCAGATCAACTTGTTTGACCAAAGCCCTGTTGAAATTATTAAATAATGTATACTGAAAACCAGTAGCAAATGAAATCGTGGTTTCATTACCATTAAAAACAAATAATTCTAATGAAAATTACCGAAATATCGATAAAACGTCCCAGTATAATTATCGTATTGTTTATAATACTGACATTAGGCGGGTTGTTTTCCTATACTCAATTGGGGTACGAGTTAGTTCCTAAATTTGAGATCAACGTAATCACGGTGCAGACCGTCTATCCGGGGGCATCGCCTTCTGAAGTGGAAAGCTCGGTGACCAAAAAAATTGAGGATGCCATCTCCTCGTTGGAGAGTATCAAGAAAGTGGAGTCGACTTCCCTGGAAGGGGTATCCATTGTAATGATTACCTTAAATAACGGCGCTGATGTCAACTTCCTGCTGACCGATGCACAACGGAAGATCAATGCAGTTGTCAACGATCTACCCGATGATGTGAAAACACCGTCACTGTCCAAGTTCTCATTGGATGATGTTGCGATCATGAGTTTAGCCGTAACATCCAATTTATCTGAGAAAGAATTGTATGACCTCTTGGATAATAAGATTCAGCCAGTCTTTGCCCGGATCAATGGGGTCGCCAAAGTGGATATGATCGGTGGAGAAGAACGTGAAATTCAGATTTCTGTCGATCCGAAGAAAATTGAGGGTTATGGTTTAACTATTGCACAGGTACAACAAACTGTCGCAGCTTCGAATCTTGATTTCCCAACAGGTAACGTAAGTACCCGTGATAACAGAACAACCATCCGTTTGGCGGGTAAAGTGACCTCGATCGAAGAGTTACGTAATCTTCCGATTACAACACCAACAGGTGCACAAATTTATTTACGTGACATCGCCGATGTACAGGATGGTATCAAGGAAATTGAGAAGGTGGCCCGTCTGGACCGCCAGAATACAATCTTGCTGCAAGTCTTTAAGCAGTCCGATGCCAATGCTGTAGCTGTATCTGAAGGTGTTAAAAAGACAATTGCGCAGGTGGAGAAAGATTATGCAAGCAATAAAATCAAGATTCTTGTAGCGAATGACTCATCTGACTTTACCTTGAACGCCGCAAATAACGTAATCCATGATTTGATGATTGCCATCGCCCTCGTTGGTTTTATCATGTTGTTCTTCTTGCAGAGTTTGCGTAATGCCGCGATTACAATGGTTGCTATCCCATTGTCTTTGATCGCAACCTTTATCGGTCTATTACTGATGGGGTATACCCTAAATCTGATGTCTTTATTGGGATTGTCATTGGTAGTCGGTATCCTCGTGGATGATGCGATCGTTGTTATCGAGAATATTCACCGTCATATGGAGATGGGGAAAAATAAAGTGCGTGCCGCATTTGACGGAGCTTCGGAGATTGGATTTACAGTAACGGCGATTACTTTGGTTATCGTTGTTGTGTTCTTGCCGATTGCGATGTCTACCGGCTTGGTGGCAAATATCCTGGCACAGTTCTGTGTGACGGTAATCATTTCCACCTTATTGTCCTTACTGGTGTCATTTACCGTTGTTCCATGGTTATATTCCCGTTTCGGAAAACTGGAACACTTGAGCAAAACTTCGTTCTTTGGACGGATAATTCATGGATTTGAAAGCGGTTTGACTGCATTTACACATTGGGTATCCGGATTATTGGTTTGGGCATTAAAAAGCCGGATGAATAAATTGGCGACACTCGGACTTGCAGTAGGCTTATTGGTTGCTTCGTTTATGCTCGTGGTAAAAGGGTATATTGGTTCGGATTTCTTCCCGGGAATAGACCGTAAGGAATTTTTTATCCAATTGGAATTGGATAAAGATGCTTCTCTGGAGAAAACCAATCTATTGACGCAAAAAGCTGAGGCTTATATCAAATCCAGACCAGATGTTAAGGAAATCATTACTACAGTAGGACAATCCTCAGATGGTATGGCTTCCACAACAGGTTCCCGTTATAAATCCGAAATCCATGTTATTCTGGACAAGGAAAATTTTGAAGGCAATTCTCAGGTCTATTCCGCAACTTTAAAACGTGAGTTGGAAAATAAACTGATCGGAGCGAAAATCAAAACGGTAAATGTTGGTATCATGGGGGCAGAACAGGCACCATTGAAATTGACTATTATCGGTGCTTCGGTAGAAGATGCACAACAGTTTGCGGAGAAAGCAGCGGATCAGTTGCGTAAGATCCCCGGAGCAGCAGGAGTGAAGCTTACTTCCGAAGCAGGTAACCCAGAGATCAACGTAAAAATTGACCGTGATAAGATGACGTCGCTAGGACTGAATGTATCTACAGTCGGTATGACGATGCAGACAGCATTTTCGGGAAATACAGATAACAAATATAGAGCGGGTGATAACGAGTATGATATCAATATTCGCTATACGGAAAGTGGTCGTGCGAGCATAGATAACGTTCGTGACCTGAAATTTATCAACAGCAAGGGGGCGTCGATTTCATTGGAGCAATTTGCAACGGTATCCTATGGTTCAGGACCTACCTTATTGGAGCGTCGTGATAAGTCGCCAGCTGTATCAATTCAGGGTCAGGCTATTGGTAGACCAATGGGTACTGTGGCACAGGAATGGCAGGCTCAATTTGAGAAGCTTCCACGTAAACCAGGGATCGTATTTATCTGGGGTGGTAACATGGAAAACCAAACCGAAGGTTTCGGTACCTTGGGGATTGCCTTGTTAGCGTCAATTATCTTGGTATACTTGGTTATGGTCGCACTGTACGATAGTTTTATTACACCTTTCGTGGTATTGTTCTCCATTCCATTGTCCTTTATCGGTGCCTTATTATTCCTGGCCTTAGGTAACCAGACATTGAATATCTTTACCATTTTAGGTATCATCATGTTGATTGGTCTGGTAGCCAAGAATGCCATCATGCTAGTCGATTTTGCCAACCACCGGAAGGAAGCTGGGGATAATACCCACGATGCATTGGTGGCAGCAAATCATGCCCGTCTACGTCCAATTTTGATGACGACGATTGCCATGGTATTCGGTATGATCCCGATTGCTATCGCAACAGGTGACGGTGCCGATATGAACAGAGGTTTGGCCATTGTCATTATCGGTGGTCTGTTATCGTCTTTATTCTTGACACTGGTAGTCGTTCCGGTTGTATATTCAATCTTCGACCGTTTTGGTAAAAAGAAAAAGACTGACTATGAAGCATTAATGACAGAAGATTATGATCATGTGGATGTAGCAGAACACTAAATAAAAATCAATTTTACAAAAAAAAGGAGGCTAACTGATTGGCCTCCTTTTTTTTGTGTTAATTTTAGGTTAATCAATCGATTGCGTAGATAATTTTTATTACATTGCGACCGCATTAAACAAATATATATACTTAAAATTGAGACAAGCATGTGTGGAATTGTAGGATACACAGGTTACCGTCAGGCGTATGGTATCGTCATTGATGGGTTAAAAAAATTAGAATACCGTGGATATGACAGTGCAGGAGTTGCACTGCACAAAGGTGAACATATTGATGTTTACAAAAAGACCGGAAAAGTAGTGAATCTTGAAGAATTCGTTTACGGTCATGATTTGCAATCAACAACAGGAATAGGACATACACGATGGGCTACCCATGGTGAACCTTCAGATCGGAATGCCCATCCGCACTACTCGAATAGTGGACGTATTGCCATGATTCATAATGGTATTATTGAAAACTACGCTTCCCTAAAATCAGAGTTAATCAACAAAGGTTATCATTTCAAAAGCGATACAGATACAGAAGTACTCGTTAACTTTATCGAGGAAATCCAGTCACAAAATGAATGTTCTCTGGAAGAAGCAATCCGTATTGCTTTGAAAAGAGTTGTCGGTGCTTATGTGATCCTTGTATTGGAAGCCGGTCATCCAGATCGGATTATTGCCGCGAGAAAGGGGAGCCCACTGGTCATTGGAATTGGTAAAAACGAACACTTCTTGGGTTCTGATGCATCGCCGATGTTAGCCTATACCAAAGAAGTTGTCTATATCAATGACTACGAACTAGCGATTATCACTCCCGAGGAACTAGTTCTAAAGAATCTAGGTAATGAAAGAATTACTCCATACATTCAGAAACTAGATCTGGAATTGTCTGCCATTGAAAAGGGGGGGTATGATCATTTTATGCTAAAGGAGATCTTTGAGCAACCACATACAATCTTTGATTCGATGCGTGGCCGTTTGGATCTGCAGGCACAGCAAATTACACTCAGTGGTATTGAAAAATTCGCAAATGAGATCAGCAATACCAATCGTATCGTGATCGTCGCTTGTGGTACCAGCTGGCATGCCGGACTGATTGCTGAATACATTATAGAGGAATTATGCCGTATTAATGTGGAAGTGGAATATGCTTCCGAATTCCGTTACCGGAATCCGGTAATCCATCCAGGCGATGTTATTTTGGCTATTTCCCAAAGTGGAGAAACGGCAGATACGCTGGTTGCCCTAGAAAATGCCAAAAAGCAAGGTGCTATCATTCTTGGCGTAGTGAATGTCGTTGGTTCTTCAATTGCCCGTCTTTCAGATGCTGGCGCTTATACGCACGCTGGACCAGAAATCGGTGTAGCAAGTACCAAAGCTTTTACCGCACAGTTAACTGTACTCAATTTGATCGCCTTGAAAATAGCGTCATTGAAAGGATCTATTTCCGAAGAACGTTTTCTGAAATTGTCAGAGGAACTGCATACAGTTCCGGAGAAAGTCCAATGGATACTGGATACACAGATCGAAAAGATTCAACAAATCGCAAAAAAATATAAAGACGCAAGGGATTTCTTATTTCTAGGCAGAGGGTACAACTTCCCCGTTGCGTTGGAAGGTGCACTTAAGCTGAAAGAAATTTCTTATATACACGCCGAAGGATATCCGGCAGCGGAAATGAAACATGGTCCCATTGCTTTGGTCGACGAGAACTTGCCGGTTGTTTTCGTTGCAACGAAAGATGCTTACCACGAAAAAATTGTGTCCAATATCCAAGAGATTAAAGCAAGAAAAGGGAAGATTATTTCTGTGGTCACCAAAGGTGACACGGTGTCTGAAGAGTTGTCGGATGACTTTATGGAAATCCCGGAAGCGGATGAGATTATTGCCCCTTTAATCTCCGTTGTTCCTTTACAGTTGTTATCTTATTATATTGGTGTGGAGTTAGGTTTAGATGTTGACAAACCGCGTAACCTGGCCAAATCCGTCACGGTAGAATAAGGGGGAGCATGAGTGTATTAAAAAAAATACCTTTGGAGCATTTGGGATATGATTTTATCCCAAATGAATTTCTCCAAGAAGGGCAGGATGAATATACCTTACGTTTTCAACAGAATCCACGCAATGATTACCGTGACCTGACGGAAAAGGAGATTCAGCAGCTTATAGCAAATGGAAATTGGTCCAATGATTGGTCCAAAGTAAAGGTTTCTGCGGTCTTTGATCCGAATCAGATTCAGTGCTGTAAATTTTACGGCTTGGTGCGCATAGGAAATCTTAGCCCCAGTTACTTAGAATATCGCAATCTAAAACTCCCTATTGGTTTATATCATTCAACGATTATCAGTTCGGACTTTGGCGATGATGTTGCTGTACACCACATCGGTTATCTATCTTATTTTATTGTAGGTAATGAAGTACTGCTGAGCCAGATTAAGGAAATGGAGACTGGAAGTACCGCGAAGTTTGGAAATGGAATCCTACGGGACGGTGAAGAATCAGGCAAACGTATCCAATTGGAACTCTGTAATGAGAATGGAGCCCGGTCCGTGTATCCTTTTGATGGCATGCAGGCAGCAGATGTGTATCTATGGACACGCAACCGCCACGATCGGGATCTACAAAAACGTTTTGAAGAATTGACGGATCAGAAGTTTGGTACGCAACGTGGGTACTATAGCCAGATAGGGGATCGCTGTATCATCAAAAATACATTCACGATCAAAAACGTTAAGATCGGGACTGATGCCTATATTAAAGGTGTCAATAAGCTGAAGAATGTGACGGTCAATTCATCGCAGGAATCCTATACGCAGATTGGTGAAGGCTGTGAACTCGTCAATGGTATTATTGGTTATGGTTGCCGCATCTTCTATGGTGTAAAAGCAGTACGTTTTATTCTAGCCTCCTATTCACAATTGAAGTATGGAGCAAGGTTAATTAACTCGTACCTCGGGGATAACTCCACGATATCCTGTTGTGAAGTACTCAATTCCTTGATTTTTCCAGCGCATGAGCAACATCATAATAATTCTTTTCTCTGTGCAGCTTTGGTCATGGGACAAAGTAATATGGCTGCCGGGGCGACAGTGGGCTCGAATCACAATTCCAGGGCAGCTGATGGGGAAATTATAGCAGGGCGTGGCTTTTGGCCCGGCTTATGTGTGAGCCTGAAACACAATTCGAGATTTGCCTCTTATTGTTTGATCGTCAAAGGCGACTTTCTACATGAGTTGGATATCCGATTGCCTTTTACCTTAGTTAGCAATGATGTGCAAAATGATAGACTTGTGCTTATTCCAGGGTATTGGTTTATGTATAATATGTATGCCTTAGTGCGCAACGCGAATAAGTATGAGGCTAGGGACAACAGACACTTTAAGAATCAATATTTTGAGTACGATATGTTGGCTCCTGATACGGTTAACGAGATGTTTACTGGGATGGAAACATTGGCTTTGGCCGTGTCGGAAAGCCTTCAATCAGATGGAGATCAAACTCGGGAGGAGCGTATTCTTGCCGGTCGGGCTTTATTGGCAAACAATGTTGATCTAAAAAATAAGACGATTGTTTTAGCTGGAGCAGAGAACTCACGAAGACCTACCGTTATCCAAAAAGTGGGAGAAGCCTACCATCTTTATCGCTCATTTATCAAGTATTACGGCGTGCTTCATTTGATGGATGCGCTTGAAGATGGGCTGTCACTGGATGATATCCTTGAAAACCTCGCCAATGAAAAGCGGACAAGCTGGGAAAATATCGGTGGACAGTTAATCGAAAATACTGCTTTACAGGTTTTTTTGGGGGATATCAAATCCAAAGATATAGACTCTTGGGATGATATACATGAGTTTTATCATGAACGTAGCAAGGATTATCCTGCCGATAAACGAAAACATGCTTTGTTGTCGCTGATTGAAATTCTGACGTTGGAAGGGATGGAAATATCCAAAGATAAAATTGTATCTTTGTTGGATCAGGCGCTGGGGCACCGGATCTGGATAGGAGAGCAAATCTACAAATCCCGGGCAAAAGATTACAAAAATCCGTTCAAGAATATGGTGTATGCCAATGAAGAGGAACGGGATATCGTTGTCGGGAAACTGGAAGAAAACTCTTTTATCAGGCAACAACAACAAGAATTAGAGAAATTTAAAATAAGGGTTGCTAATTTGAAAGGGCAATTTTAAAAGAAAGGCTTCCGCTCGGAAGCCTTTTCTGTTTTATTTTTAGATCGAATACCGATCCGATCAATTTGTGGTTCATATCTTATGAAGCAGTTTACCCGGCATCTTGAATCTGATCCAGTGGTTTTCGTTTATTTTCTTTGATATGCTTAAAATGACTTGGCGTCAGCCCGGTGACTTTTTTGAACTGATTGCTTAAATAAGCGACACTGGAGTAATTTAGTTTGTAGGCGATTTCACTTAACGTGAGTTCATCATAGACCAATAATTCCTTGACATATTCGATTTTTTGGCTGATGAAATATTTTTCGATAGTCATACCCTCCACATCCGAAAATAAATTCGAAATGTAGTTGTAATCATGGTAAATCTGATTACTTATTATTTCCGATAAATTTAAATTGGTATTGTTATGTTGATTACGGATTAGGTCCAGTACCAAATGCTTGACCTGTTCAATCAGTACCGTTCTCTTATCATCGATCAATTCGAAACCAAGGCTGGAAAACCTATCAGCCAATAACGTTATCTGTTCTTTGTTCAATGTTTCTTCAATGTCAACCTGTCCTAAAGAAATATGTTTAATGTGGAGATTGAGCTTGGCCAATTCATTTTCGACAACCATGATGCACCTGTTGCATACCATATTCTTTATTGCGAGTTTCATTCGATTTTTTTTAATACAAGTTACAAAATCTAAACCCAAAAGTCGCAAATTTATCAGACATTCTGTTGTAAGATTCGGGGCATATGTTGTAGTTTTTTGGTAGGGCCCGCTGGAGTAATCGGAGCGCTGCTCGTCGGATTATTGACGTACATAAGCGCAATGTAGTTAATTTCCGATAGGGATGCGATCACACTATGGATTAATTTCAATTGCTGTTCCGATTGGAACAGCGCGATAGAGCTCGTCGATTTCTGTGTTGGTTAATGCCATGCAGCCAAATGTCCAATCCATACAACGTTGCAGTTTACCGATAAAACCCATTCCATTTCGTAAACCATGAATCTTGATGTCACCGCCGGCAGCTTTGCCCAGGGCTTTTGCATGGGAGATATCGCGATCATTTGGATAGGAGACACCTAGATTTTTATGGTATCCACTGTATTGATTCTTATCGTTGATGTAGTATAAGCCTTCTGGGGTCTTCAGGTCACCTTCGATTTCCTTCGCGCCTATCGGTTGACCTCCGAGGGAAATCTGGTAGGTTTTTAGTAATTTTCCCTGTGCATAGGCTGATAAGGTTCGTTTGGATTTATGGACGATAAGTTTGTCGACCAAGGCATTTTTTGGTAGGCGGGATTCAGGGTAAAGGTTGTATGCGGTCAGCCCCAAAATGGAAAGAAGGAATATACCAACGACAATTTTCAGCCATTTGCTGGTTTTTTTACTTCGCTTCATAGGGGCAGTTGTTTCCATGTGTTTGTTGTTTTGTGTAAATACTGTTGCTAATTTATATCAATTATAGTACAAAGTCCTTGAATCCAAGTACTTTGTACTATAATCTGATTCCAGTTATAGCTTAAAATTCACGGTCTACATCCTTGTCTCCACGTCCAGATAGATTGACGATAGCAAGTTTGTTTTTGTCTTTCAGTAGCTTAACTGCTAAAGCAACAGCATGTGATGATTCGATTGCCGGAATAATTCCTTCCAATTTCGAGAGGAGTTTATAAGCAGCAATGGCTTCATCGTCTGTCACCGGATAATAGTTTGCTCTGTTAGTATCCTTTAAATTTGCATGCTGCGGAGAGATTCCCGGATAATCCAGTCCTGCAGACACCGAGGTCGAAGGAATTGGATTGCCTTCATCGTCGACCAGGCAGTAGGAATAAGTGCCCTGAAAGACGGTTGGTTTACCGAATGACAGGGTTGCAGCCGTTTTCGGATATGTCCCTGAGCCACCGCCTTCACCACCATTGATTTCCACGTCCTGATCTTCCAGGAAGCCCGAAAATAAACCTATGGCATTTGAACCTCCGCCTACACAGGCAAAGATACTATCCGGAAGACGGCCTTCTTGTTCAAGAATTTGTTGTCTGGCCTCTTTCCCAATAACGCTTTGAAAATAGCCAACCATTTTAGGATAAGGATGGGGGCCGACGTGCGAACCCAATAGATAATAAGAAGTCGGGTGTTCAACATAGTACATCAATGCTGCATCAACAGCATCCTTCAATGTGCGGCTTCCCAGATTTGTCGTGACGACTTCAGCGCCCAGCAGCTCCATACGTTTTACATTCAATGCCTGGCGGGCAGCATCAATTTCACCCATAAATACCTTACACGGGATATTGAGCAATGCAGCTGCCGTGGCTGTTGCAACACCATGTTGCCCTGCACCAGTTTCCGCAATGATCTCAGTAGCACCCATCTGCTTGGCCAATAAAATCTGACCAATACAATTATTGATTTTATGTGAACCGGTGTGGTTCAGGTCTTCTCGTTTTAAGTAGATTTTTGAACCTACATAGTCACTTAAATTTTTTGCGAAATACAATGGAGACGGACGTCCAACATAATGTTTAAGGATTGAGATGAATTCTTTTTGAAATTCTTCTTTCTGGACATGGCTATCGAAAAATTCCGCTAATTTAGTTAACTGATTTTCCAAAACGGGCGGGATATAAGATCCACCATATTCGCCATACTTACCATTGTATTGAAGCATGTTTTCGTTCGCTTCAACAGATGCGCACTTTTCTAGACTCATTTTAGGCTTAAGTTTTCTTGTTGTAAATATATTTTGATAATAAACGAAGCTAAATATAGTAATCTTTGTAAGCTTTAGCTATACAACGCGCTAATTTTGTTGATTAATATGGAATCAGTGATTAGTATTGAGCTGGGTGATTCATAACAGCTATATAAAGCATGGAACAGATTGAATAGAACATTGAAAGTAGACAGGCTTAACTATACGCAGCTTGTGTATTGAAGTTTCGAACCTAACGAATGATCAGTGCTACAAGTATTATCTATATCATCTTTTTGTATAGATAATACACTAATTTTATTTTTTTATGTATTGTTTTACTATTCATAAGCATGTGTTTTGAATTCAATAATTTATTTATGTTATATATTCATATGTTTTATATAAATAGAGTCCGTGTTTAATGCCAGATATAACAACTGTTCGGTTCTTATTCGAGACTGATTCATGGCTGATTCGTATCTGAGAGCAGGTGTGAGTAGCTTGTCAGTAAGGTGACAGCAGCCTGAATCCGTGTTAGACTCGGACTCACCACGGACTCATGTCGGACTCATCATGGATTCATAGTGAGGAAGACCCGACTGAGCGTCGGACGAACCTGCCATCATTGTCGAAGGAATAGCGCGGGCCGAAAGCGTAAGGGTATCTGAACTGCTAGGCCTGATTAAAAAAAAAAGCACCTTTGTCAACAAAGATGCCTTAATGAATATTTTTTAGGTTAGTTTACCCGCTTTTTTATGCTTTTGGTTTACGGAAGATAAAATAGAGACCAACCAAAATAAATGGTATGCTCAGTAGTTGTCCCATATTCAGGATCATATTTTGTTCAAAAGCTTCCTGGTCAAGTTTAAAATGTTCCAATACCATCCGTGCGCCAAATAACAAGACCATGAATACACCAAATAACCATCCCTTTTGACGGTTTGGATTGGATTTGAACAAGGATCCAATGATGATAAAGATAATGATATAAGCGATGGCTTCATAAAGTTGGCCTGGATGACGAGGGATATTGTCGTGACGCTCAAAAATAATCGCCCAAGGTAGATCTGTTGGTGTACCGACCATTTCCGAATTGAAAAAATTTCCGATGCGAATCAAGGCACCGGCAATCGGAACAACAACGACTAAGCGGTCCGCCAGCCATAAAAAATCAGTTTTTGTTTTACGGCAGAAGAGGTAAAGCGCTATGAGGATACCAATGGCTCCGCCATGCGAGGCTAATCCTGCAAAACCCGTGACATGGAATCCACTTTTATCCCATTTGAAGGGAAGAAAAATTTCCAGAATATGATCTTTATAATAGTCAAAATCGTAGAACAAACAATGCCCAAGTCGTGCGCCGATTAATGTACCGAGGAAGATATAGATGGAGAGCTGGTCCAATTGTTCTTGGGTACGGCCTTCTTTTTTGAAAATGCGCAACATAATAACATAGGATACAAAGAAAGCGAGGAGCCAGCACAAGGCGTAGTAACGCAGGGCAAATGCGCCAAGGTTGAACATCTCGGGATCAATATTCCAATGGATTGCACTTAGTATTGAATTCATATATTTTATGTCTGTTTAAATTACCAAGGTAAAGATAAGGTTTAATCTTATTTTTCAATAAAATCAAAGTGAAATGTAAAAGGAATATTCCAAAAAACATTTTTACTTTTGCATTTCATTGAAATTTTCATATTTTGACGAAAGTAAATAGAAAAGGAAAAGATGGCTGAAAAGAATAAGAAAAAAGAACAGAAAACGACTGCTGTCGTAACAAAAGATTCGCTTTCATTTTTTGAAAAATATATAAACAATGCCTCACCCACTGGTTTTGAATGGGAAGGCCAACGTTTATGGCTAGATTATCTGAAGCCCTATGTGGATGAAACTTTCGTGGATAACTATGGTACGGCTGTCGGTGTGATCAATCCAAAAGCAGCTTATAAAGTTGTGATAGAAGCCCATGCAGATGAGATCTCCTGGTTTGTCAATTACATTACAAAAGACGGATTGATCTATGTGGTACGTAACGGCGGCTCAGATCATCAGATCGCTCCTTCCAAAAGGGTGAATATCCATACGGATAAAGGGATTGTTAAGGCGGTATTTGGTTGGCCTGCAATTCATACCCGTTCGGGGGAGAAAGAAGAAAATCCTACACTGAAAAATATCTTTTTGGATTGTGGATGCAGTTCCAAAGAAGAAGTGGAAGCCTTGGGCGTTCATGTCGGATGTGTGATTACCTATGAAGATACGTTTTCGGTCTTGAATGATCGTTATTATATTGGAAGGGCCTTGGATAACCGTGCTGGCGGATTTATGATTGCTGAGGTTGCACGTCTGTTAAAAGAGAATAAAAAGAAGTTGCCGTTTGGATTATATATCGTAAATTCGGTGCAGGAAGAGATTGGCTTGCGTGGTGCTGAAATGATTGCGGACCGGATCAAACCAAATGTTGCCATCGTAACGGATGTGACACATGATACCCAAACGCCAATGATCAATAAGATCACACAGGGAGATTTATTCTCCGGAAAAGGTCCGGTATTGTCTTATGCACCTGCAGTTCAGGTCAATTTGAATAAACTGCTGGTGAAAGTTGCTGAAGAGAACAGTATCCCATTCCAGCGTCAGGCATGTTCACGTTATACAGGAACAGATACAGATGCTTTTGCTTATAGCAATGGCGGTGTACCTTCGGCCTTGATCTCTTTGCCGTTGCGTTATATGCATACTACGGTCGAGATGGTACATAAAGAAGATGTTGACAACGTGATTCGCCTGATCTACCAAACCTTGCTGAATATCGAGGATGGACAAGATTTTAGAACATTTACAAAATAAAATTTAGGATTATATTAACTTACATTTAGAATTATTATGGAAAATAACCAAAATCAAAACGAATTGAGCATCGAGTTGACTGAAGAAGTAGCAGAAGGAATCTACTCAAATCTTGCGATTATCACTCACTCTAATACAGAATTTGTGGTTGACTTTATCCGTGTGATGCCAGGAGTGCCAAAAGCAAAAGTGAAATCAAGAATCGTTTTGACTCCAGAGCACGCAAAACGCTTGTTAGGTGCATTGGTTGATAA
>JAITLV010000178.1 GCA_031277685.1 Sphingobacterium sp.
GTGTCATTTGACCCCAATAAAATTGCGACTCTAACCGCATCCCAACTGAAACAGCTTGCCGGAACTTATCTAAAGGTAAATGACAACAACTTTAAGATTCAAATAGAACCCTCCTCAACCGGCTTAATGCTTACGCAATTGTGGGATAACAAAACAATTTCATTTACCCCTCGTTCGGAATTTTTCTTCCTCAATGATGATGGCACCTTTCCATTGACATTTTCTGTTGCCAATGGAAAGGTAGAGCAGATGCAGTGTTTCGAAAATGATCTTTGGCTAAAAACTGATCAATAATCCTAATAAAAAAATATTATGAACAGATTTATTGCCTGCTTATTCCTGCTGCTGGGTACAGCTCAGCTTAGCGCCCAACAGGTGGCGGATGAACAGTTTCATTATCCCATCACCGATCCGCACCACCGGATCGGTGATGGACCGCTACTCCTATTTGACGAGGCACACAACAATCCGGTTACTTTGAGAGGAGCCTACGCTCCTTTTTCAGATCTCCTTCTGGCTGATGGATATCGCCTCCGAAGTGCTAAAGAAAAAATCTCTTACGATCAACTAAAAGAAGTAAAAATCTATATCAGTATAAATGCCTTATATAATCCGGAAAACTGGAAATTACCCACCTATTCAGCCTTTACCGATCAGGAGATAGAAACTCTCCGCCAATGGGTATTTGATGGTGGAAGCCTATTTCTAGTCACCGACCACATGCCTTGTGGCGGATCTGTACAAACGCTCGGTGCGGCATTTGGTATTCATATCGTGAACGGTTTTGCCTTACCTAAGAATGGACGTCCCGAGATCTTTTCAAAGGACAGAGAAACACTGTTATCAAATTCTATAACCACTGGATCAGGTAAAGAAATAGACAGTATTATGTGCTGGGGCGGAACTGGCTTTATCGTACCAACGACGGCACGTATTATTTCTTTATTAAATGAAGAATATGACATCTACCTACCCAATGATGCGAATCAGATAAAAAGGCCTATTCCAGACAATATTCCCCGATTGTCGGGCAAAGGGTTTGCAAACGGTGCTTACCTGCAGTTCGGGAAAGGGAGAATTGTGGTATTCGGAGATGGTGCTCCTTTTTCGGCACAACTCCATGGCATCAAAAGTGAAAAAAGAGGAATGAACCATCCGGCCGCAAAACAGAATGCTCAATTTTTGCTCAATATAGTTCATTGGCTTGACCAATGAACTGATTTGGCTAGGCTAATGCTGATTCCTCTGGGAATAAATTTGGCATATAATTGATATACGATAGTCGAGTGGACTAATTCTTGTTTTCTTTTTAAACAGTCTGGTTAATGACTGAGGTTGATCAAATTGCATTTTTTTAGCGATTTCAGCTACTGATAAATCAGTTTCAGCAAGTAATTCCTTTGCTATTTTAACAATAAAATTATCAATATGATACTGTGCTGTATTTTTAGAAGTTTTTAAAGAAACATCATTGAGAAATCGTGTTGTACAATTTAGTTTCCTGGACAATAATGTTAAACTAGGAAGTAGGGACAAGCATTTTCTTTTGCTATCAAAAAGAGTGTGCAGCTCGCTCATGAAATCTTTTTGTAACGCTCTAAACTCATTCAGCTTATCTTCCATTAACTGTTGATAAAACCTTTGCATATGTTGTAAAAGCAAATCAAGATAAGAAATAAGTATTTTAGACTGCGTTTCACTCATGGGCATCTTAGTCTCGAGGTCTATCAGTTCAAAGATATTTTTTATAAGTCTGTAATCGTTATTCGATAAGATCATCGATTCCTGAATGGAGTATTCTAGAAACCCAAATTCTTTCAATTTATTTCGCAGACTATATCCTGTAAATAGATCTGAACGGAATGCAAAATAAGCCCCTTCTTTAAAGTATCCTCTTATTTCTTGGACCGGAAAATACTGGCTGCTGAAAAATAATAAGATATGTTGTCCACGATGATCCTTATTTGAACATCCAAACACAATCAAGAAATATTTATCATCAATCCATCTTTTGGCAGAATCAAAAAATTGCTCCTCATTTCCAAAATTGTCAAAATAATAACTGAAGCTTGCACTGAAAGCATTTTGAAATTCATTCTTATTGCCAGTATTTATCATATTTTATTTTTCTTCGCGACTTTGCGCGTTATTTTTTATTGAATTCCCTCAAGAAAAACCCTCGTTAAAACAATATTGTTTGTAAAATAGCGGGATTTCCTAAGAAATACATCCCGCAGCTTCGTTTTAAACGTTATTTTGTATTCTATTCAAGAAACCAGCTTAACACGGATTTCTAATTCTTTTTTTCTAAGATGGCTAAAAAAGCGCGTTTGACGCCTGAGACTAACAGTTACTTCTTTTCATGAACAATTGCTTTACCCGATCTTTCGAGCTCTTTCACAAAATCCCGCCCCCAGTAATGGATATCGTAGTGCTCAATATGCTCGTACAGCCTGCGCGCCCTGACCTGAGCTTCTCCGGGTTCCATGACCAAGGCTTTCAACAGTGCATCTTTCATGCTCTTACGGTCGTAGGGATTGGTCAATATGGCATAAGGCAATTCGACCGAGGCGCCTGCAAATTCTGAGAGCACAAGAATCCCGGGAGTCTCCAATAACCCATGGGTCGCAATGTATTCCTTTGCGACCAAATTCAGTCCGTCCCGCAGAGGCGTGATCCAGGCAATATCGCTCAGCGCATAGTGTTTGACCACTTCCTCAAAAGGTAAGGCCCTATAAAAATATTGGATCGGGGTCCAGTTCATCGTTGCATATTTACCGTTGATCTCACCCACGGCCTGATTCACCTGATCCCGGATTTCGTCATAGATAGTCATCCCCTGTGATGGCGGCGTACAGACATTGACCAGTTCGATCTTGCCCCTAAATTCTGGGTATTCGGCCAGAAATTCACCAAAAGCTTGGATTTTTTCCAAGGGGCCTTTGACGTAATCCAGGCGCTCGATGGATATGATACGCGTTACTCCAGATCCGGCTTTGTTTTCTTTGAGGGCATTGATCTCAGTCTTGACCTTATCATCCGTCAAAATCTGTTCGATATGGTCCCTGTTCACCCCCACCGGCTGTGCGCCAAGCCTAATCTGCCGGCCATCCACCTCTATGATCTTGGTCATCTGATCGACGCCGAGCGCACAGCTATAGGTAAGGAACTGATTGGCGACATCAACTTTTTTGACCACTTTAAATGGTGTATGGCTGCGGATCACATCCACAAAATTCTCGACATAACGCGGGATATGAAAACTGATAAAATCACAGAGCAGCAGGCTGCCGATAATCTCTTTGCGCCAAGGAATAATATTGAAAATATCTGCTGCCGGAAAAGCCGTATGATGAAAAAAGCCAATTTTCAGATCCGGGCGCATGGTCTTTAAAAAAGAAGGCACCATCCACAGATTATACTCATGGATCCAGACCAGCGCCTCCTCGTCGGCCTCGCGGGCAATCCGCTCGGCAAAGCGCTTGTTGATCATCAGGTAATGTTCCCAGTCCTCGTGGTTGAATTTTGCCCGGTCCACAAAGGAAAAGATCGTCGGCCAGAATGCCTCTTTGGAGAATACACGATAGAACTTATCGATATCCTCTTTTGACAACGATATGGTGGAAGCGACCAGATTAGGATACCGCCTTTCTTCCACCAGCTGATTTGGTACCGGCTTTCCGTCCTGCTGGATGACTTCCTCCCCGATCCAAAGACCGGAGCGTCCCTTTTCAAATAAGCCCAGCAGCGAAGGAATGATGCCGTTCGGGCTTTTGGGCGTTACCCTTACCGTCTTACCATTGACCGACTCCTTTTCAAAAGGAAGCCGATGATACACCATCACCAGCTGGTCTGATTTTTTGGATTTTCTTTTTTGAGGCACCGATTTTTGTTCCCCGCGGATCAGCTGCTGAAACGGGCGGTATTTGCCCATATACTCCAGTATACCGCCCGCTCCAGCGGCCTCTGCGCTGTACGCTGTATCCAACTGATCAATGGCCTGCAGCAGCCCCGGCTCAGATTTTCCGACAGCAACACCACGAAAGCCGATCTCAAACAAGGCCAGATCATTCAGTGTATCGCCAGCCACCATCACATCATCGGGGTCGAGGGCCAAAAATTCAACCAGCTTCTTTAATGTCGTCCCCTTATTGACCCCTCTGGGGAGCAAGTCCAGGTATTTATCGGCCGAAGTAATGATGTCGCAGTCGTACCTGTCCGCTACCCGCTGCACCAGGCTATGATCCACGCCGGCTTCAAAATAAAAGGAGCTGCGACGCTGCTGCGGTACATGCTGGTAATTCAACTGCGGTATTTCCTCCAACGCCGCCCGGATGGCATAAGTCTGCGGCCATTTTTCCTCGATCTCACTCTGCAGCGGCTCAATCGCTTCCAGGCTATGGCCATTAACGACCGTGGCGCCCACATCCGCAATAATGAAATCTGGCACCGGAATAAGCGGATCGCTCAGCAGGGGCAATACCGACTCCAGCCCTCTTCCGGTGACAAAGACCAGCTGCATATTCGGGCTAGTTTTTATCAATCTATATAATCTGAGGCGGTCTTCCATCTTTCCGCCCAAAAAAGTTCCATCTAAATCTGTTGCTAATAGCATATTATTTTATATTCCTTTCTAAAAGTTTAAATTCATCAATTGCGGCCATATGGTTGTATAGCACACGATATGTTGTCTGTAAGAGGGGTAAATTGAGCCCCAGGCTCGAGACCGTCGCCATCAGCCCCCGGGTTGCAAAATATCCTTCAGCGACCATGCCCATGAGTTGACGGGCTTCGAACACCGAATATCCCTGGCCAAGGTATTTACCGAAAGTCCGGTTACGGCTATGCGCGGAGTAGCCCGTCACCAATAGGTCGCCCAAATAGGTCGAGCTGCCCAGCCGGACATCGGGCGCACCAAGGGAACGCAGCAACAGCCCCAGTTCGTCAATCGCATTGGCCACAAGCACCGCCATAAAGTTGTCACCGTAATGGAGTCCTTCGGCCATGCCACAGACGATGCCGACGACATTTTTGTAAATAGCGGCGTACTCCACGCCCAGCGTGTCGGGGCTATAGTTTACCTGCATATAGCTTGAAGCGAAGCCCTTGGAAATCTTACTGATAAAGGATTCGTTGGGACCGCACAGGGTCATATAGGTTTTCTTGTTCCGTGCAATTTCTTCGGCATGGCATGGTCCCGCAATGATTGCCTGCTGAAAATCTTCCAATTCAAAATACCTAGCGAGATAAGCACTGGGAAGCAGGTTGTCCGGGCCGACGGTTCCTTTAATAGCGGTGATCACAAACTTTTCGGCAAGGTCCTTTTTGGGGATTGCGGCGCAAACTTTGTCCAGATGCGCACTGGGCACGACGAAAAGAATTACTTTCGATCGGGCCACGATCTCGTCCAGCTGATCGGACGCATAAATTTTTGTATTGTCAAGTTTTAAAAACGATAGGTAGTCAGGGTTAACAGCATCCCGGTTTATCGAGCGCACCTGCTCTGAACGCCGCAAATACCAGTTGGTATGAATGCTATTTTCTGTCAAAATTTTAACCAGGGCCGTGGCCCAACTCCCACCACCTATCACACTAATCTCATTCAAATCGTTGGGGGTTTTTAAGACGCGAAACAGAAAATTTTCGCCGTCGGATTATCCATTAATTCACCAATATACGTAAAAATTAATCAATAAGCAAATTTTAGGCATAAAAACAGGGTTAAAGGGGTATTTTCCACGCCAAAATACGTGTTTATATTTCTTCGTAAATTTGTTTGTTCATATGAAAAATTTAAACATGCTTAACTTCAGTGAACAATCATCAAGTTCAATTTATCAGTACATTTTTAATTTCTTTGCAAAATTGGGTTTACCGGAGCAGCAGGCACATATTGTTACGGCCGCCGGGTTACTTTTTGCTTTTGCGTTGCTGCTCTATGCGCTCGATTATATCATGCGCAAAGTATTTTATTCCGTATTGAACCGGATTGCTCGGCGGACCTCGACCAAATGGGATGATTATCTGTTGGAAAACAAAGTGCATGTACGCGTGAGCCGTACCCTGCTCGTGCTGCTTGCAAGGCAGCTGCTGCCGGTGATCTTCGTTGGTTTTCCGGTGCTTACAGCGGCTATTGTCAAGTTTCTGGATATCGTGGTATTGTTCACCATCTACCATCTGGCCAATAGCCTATTAAAAACCTGCCGCGATATTTTTCGTGGTTCAAATGCGTTTAAGGACAAACCCATCGACAGCTACCTGCAGGTGGTACAGATCTTTTTAATTTTTGTGATAGGTACACTGGTCGTTTCCCTGCTGACCGGCAATTCGCCCTGGTCCTTTCTAGTCTCGCTCGGGGCGGCGTCTGCCATTCTCATGCTCGTATTTAAGGATACTATCCTGGGCTTTGTGGCCAGTATTCAGGTGTCGGCGAATGACTCGGTCCGCGTGGGAGACTGGATAGAAATGCCCAAATACGGTGTGGACGGCGACGTGCTGCAGATCAACCTCAACAATGTGAAGATACAGAACTGGGACAAGACCATTGTCACCATTCCGACCTATACCCTTCTGAGCGATTCATTTAAAAACTATCGTGGGATGCAGGATACTGGTGGCCGTCGGATAAAACGGGCATTGAATATTAAAATGTCTTCGGTGCGCTACCTCAGTGCGGAGGAAATCACGGCATTAAAAACGATCCGGCTGTTGGCTCCTTATATCGAAAAAAGAGAGCGCGAGATTGCCGAGTACAATAAAACCTGGCATACAGACAGCTCCTCGCCCGTCAATGGTCGCAGGATGACCAATATCGGCCTGTTCAGGGCCTATGTACTCGCCTATGCCAAACATAACCCCAATATCCATCAGGAACTTACTTTATTGGTCCGTCAGCTAGCTCCTAGTGAATACGGTATTCCGCTGGAACTCTACATGTTTACAAAGGGGACACAATGGGCCTATTTCGAAGATACGATGGCCGATATATTTGACCATCTACTGGCTGCCATTAAACACTTTCACCTGCAGGTATTTGAACTGCCTGCATCCGACGACCTGCGGCTGCTCGGCGCGATGGAACCCCGCTCCTAACAGTAGCTCTTTTATTGCGATAAACCTAAGCTTGCCCGGTGGTTTCAATCTTATTGCCGCTGGGCAGCTACAATAATTAACTGCACAGTTTACTTTACTCAATCTTAGTTAGCGTGAGAATTATAATTCATTACCATTCACTGTTTACCCTTATTTCCTCTTTGGATAAATATTTATTTTTTCGTGTAGTAATTCCATATAGCAACAGTATATCGTAATAGCTGGTCCAAAGTTGAATAAAAATGGATTTGTGCCCTCTCAGCGTAATATTTAAATGGTGAAAATTATCCGTATTGAACCGTAACCGGATTTCCCATCTGGATGATCAACGGTATAGAAATCTCCAATATGATAAGCTGAACAAAAAAACAAAAATCACTACATTTGATTAAGATAGAATAAGAATGGAACATGGGTTAATTTTGGAGAATATTGCTAAGCACATAACATTAGACGATAATGAAGTTGCACAATTTCTTAAGGTATTAAAAAAAGTAAAAATACCGCGTAGAAGCATGATATTAACTCAGGGACAATTATGTAATTCCATTTATTTTGTTGATACAGGAGCATTACGAGCATTCTACCTCGATGTGTCCGGCAGAGAATCGACTATTATGTTTGCCATAAAAGACTGGTGGATAACAGATATGTACTGTTTTATTAATGCACTTCCCGCTATGCTTACCATTGACACTATTGAAGATAGCATCATCTATCAGCTACAAAAAAATGATATGGAAAAACTCTATTTAACAGTACCAAAATTTGAACGTTTTTTTAGGATCTTGATGCAAAATGCCTATATAAGGGAACAATTGCGTGTGATTCAAAATCTCTCGCTAACCCCTGAAGAACGCTTTGACATATTCCTGAACAAATATCCGGATGTTGCCAATAAAGTGAAGCAAAAACAAATTGCTTCATATTTAGGAATCACTCCTGAGTTTTTAAGTATGATCAAGCGAAA
>JAITLV010000196.1 GCA_031277685.1 Sphingobacterium sp.
GTACCGAAACCGAAAAAAGCATACGGAGTGAAAACTGGTTTTAGCCGCAGGAAAAGGAATAAACACAGCTGTACGGACAAGGGGAAATGGACACTGGCCGGGACCGGATAATAATAATGGATATAAAAGACTGTTTTAACTGCAGCAAGGACACCGCAAAAGAAACCGCCCGAACGGCTGGAAAACCAGGGGCGCAAAACACCGATCGGAACACATACGCCGGAGCGGGTATAAAGCATACCGGAAAACGGAGCCAAACAGCGGCGCTTCCCTCCGCTTCCCCCTCAGGATTGCGCCACCGCAGCGCCACCGCAGCTTCACTATAAATCCGTGCTGTCTCCGTGGTAAGTCCGTGTTGAGTCCGTGTCCGGCTCGCTATTACCCTGCTCACAGTAGGGACGGACCGTGCTAACAGCTGCACTCTGGAGTGCTTAAAGCCTGATGCAGCTACGGACGGTTCCCGAATCGTGGCCGAAAAAGGACCGAAAAAGCCTAAAACAGGACAAACACTCGGACTCAATGACTGGAAACTTCCACGATCTGGTTTAAAATGGGCCACACAGGAAGAACAATGTGATTTTGGAAACAAAGGAAATCCACCGTTGATCATAAACAAATGGTCTACGATCATAGTGACACAAGCATGTGTCCTGGAAAAAGAAGGAAGTCTGAAGTACAGACAATCTATTGAAAAAACTCATAACCCGCTACTCGCAATACGCGAATAGCGGGTTATGAGTTTATTTTGTTTAATAGTAAGATTTACTTTTAAAAAGACCACATTAATAACGTAGGTACTTATGTGTCATTTAAAACCTCAAAAATTAGGTAGAAAAAGCATTAATTCCGGTAATGTCTTGGCCGGTAATCAACAAATGAATATCATGTGTTCCTTCATAAGTAATAACAGATTCAAGATTCATCATATGCCGCATCATTGGAAAATCGCCAACTATACCCATACCTCCTAAAATCTGCCGGGATTCACGAGCAATCTGTAAAGCCATATTCACGTTGTTTCTTTTAGCCATAGAAATCTGCTGCGGAGTCGCTTTCCCCTCGTTTTTTAATAAACCTAAACGCCATGACAACAGCTGAGCTTTTGTAATTTCTGTCAGAAATTCAGCTAATTTCTTCTGTTGCAATTGAAATCCAGCAATTGGCTGACCGAATTGCTGCCGTTCTAACGCATATTGAACAGCAGTTTCATAACAATCTATTGCAGCGCCGATCACACCCCAAGATATTCCATAACGAGCAGAATTCAAACAAGACAGTGGCCCACGCATTGAATTCACCTCCGGCAATACATTTTCAGCAGGAATAAAAACATCATGAAAAACCAGCTCACCAGTTTTAGAGGCACGTAAAGACCACTTATGCAAGGTTTCTGGCGTTTCAAACCCCGCCATTCCTCGTTCAACAATGACCCCACGCACCTTCCCGGCCTCATCACGTGCCCACACCACCGCCAGGTCACAGATCGGTGAATTTGTAATCCACATCTTTGCTCCATTCAATAAAAAACCATCACCGCTAGCGGTCAGTCTTGTTTCCATACCAGCTGGGTCCGAACCATGATTTGGTTCGGTTAAACCAAAAGAGCCCACAAGCTCCCCGGAAGCAAGTCGCGGCAAATATTTACGCCGCTGCTCTTCACTACCGTAGGTATATATCGGATACATCACCAAAGAAGATTGCACCGAAGCCGCCGAACGAACAGCAGAATCACCAGCCTCCAGTTCCTGCATAATCAAACCATAAGAAATCTGATCTAATCCAGCACCACCATATTCTACTGGAATATATGGACCTAAAGCACCTATTGCACCAAGTTTGGGCATCAAGCCCTCTATGGCCTGATGTGCCTGTGCTGCATCTTCTATGACTGGTTTTATCTCTGACCGAACAAAATCCCGCACAGCACGACGGACAAGCTTGTGTTCCTCCGACAACAGGTCATCCACTTGAAAATAATCCACATTTATTTGTTTCATCATCGTATAGTCTACATTAGCTTCTCTAAGATAATAAAATATTTTCAAACTGAACAATATTCACACACAACTTGTTTAACAGAATTTTATTCCCTATATTTAACATAATACACGAATAAAATAAACCATTATGATAAAAAAAGAACTTAAAATACTCGGCATAACATCCCAGAATTTAGGCTCGTCAACCGGCCAAAAATGGTTTTCTGGTGGTGAGGTATTCGAATCCCTATCTCCTGTAGATGGAAAACTCATTGCAAAAGTGTCAGGTAGCAGCCAAAAGGATTATGAGACAGTCATCGCTGATGCCCAAAACGCATTCAAAGCATGGCGACTTATTCCCGCACCAAAAAGAGGCGAGATTATTCGTCAATTGGGAGACAAACTCCGTGAGCTCAAACCAACCCTGGGAAAGCTAGTGTCTTATGAAATGGGAAAATCCTATCAAGAAGGCATGGGGGAAGTACAGGAAATGATTGACATTTGTGATTTTGCCCTTGGTTTATCCAGACAGCTTTATGGAAATACGATCCATTCCGAGCGTCCAGGTCATCGCATGTATGATCAATATCATCCCTTGGGTGTCATTGGGATTATTACCGCATTCAATTTCCCTGTTGCCGTATGGGCATGGAATACAGCTATTGCCTTGGTTTGCGGAAACACGGTCGTATGGAAACCTAGTGAAAAAACACCATTATGTGCGATCGCCTGTCAGAAAATATTAGCAGATATTCTCCAAAATAACGGATTACCAGAAGGTATCTCTAACCTGATCATGGGGGATAGAGCAGTCGGTGAATGGCTTTCTGCTGACAGCCGAATCGCTTTAATTTCAGCGACAGGCTCCACACGGATGGGAAAAGAGGTCGCTGTCACTGTCGCACAGCGCTTAGGCAAAACACTACTGGAACTTGGTGGCAACAACGCAATTATTGTTACCCCGGATGCGGATCTCAATATGACAATCATCGGTGCAGTATTTGGCGCTGTGGGTACTGCAGGACAACGTTGCACCAGCACAAGACGACTGATTATCCATGAGAGTATATACGACAAAGTCAAAAAACAACTGACAAAAGCCTATGGTCAATTAAAAATAGGCGACCCATTGGATACAAAAAATCATGTAGGACCATTGATTGATAAAGCCGCCGTAAAATCATACTTAAATGCACTCGATAAAATTAAAACACAAGGAGGCAAGCTCCTGATCAAAGGGAAGGTACTTGAAGGCAAAGGTTATGAAAGCGGCTGCTATGTGCAGCCCGTTATCGCGGAAGTTGAAAATCATTACGAGATCGTACAACATGAAACTTTCGCCCCTATTCTATATTTAATAAAATACCAAGGTGACATAAATGACGCCATTCGACTACAAAACAATGTTAATCAAGGCCTTTCGTCAGCTGTAATGACTAACAACCTAAGAGAAGCCGAACTATTTCTTAGCGCCGCCGGATCGGATTGTGGTATTGCAAATGTCAATATCGGTACCTCTGGAGCTGAAATTGGTGGTGCTTTCGGCGGGGAAAAAGATACTGGCGGTGGTAGGGAATCAGGTTCAGATGCTTGGAAGGCATATATGCGTCGCCAGACAAACACCATAAATTATACAACAGATTTACCTCTGGCACAAGGTATAAAATTCGATTTATAAACCATTCAGATTCGAAATTATGAGCAACGTACATGAAAGACTAAGTAAACATATATTGGCAGATGGATTTCCTTTGGTTATGGATATGGAAAAATCCCACGGCTCTTATATTGTCGATGAAAATGGGGATGAATATTTGGATATGTTTAGCATGTTTGCGTCCATGGCAGTTGGCTATAACCACCCTCATTTAGTTAAACATCGTGACTTTCTTGGTAAAATGGCAGTCAACAAACCCGCGATGTCAGATATTTATCCAAAAGAATTCGCAGATTTTGTGGATACCTTCGACCGCGTAGCCATACCAAAGGAACTATCCTATGCATTCTTCATTTCAGGAGGAGCATTAGCGGTAGAAAATGCATTGAAAGCTGCCTTCGACTGGAAAACAAGACTCAATTTAGCCAAAGGGATACAAAAAGAAGCCAGCCAGGTTATCCATTTTAAACAGGCCTTCCATGGTAGATCGGGCTATACACTCTCTTTAACCAATACGCAGGATCCCAGAAAATACATGTATTTTCCAAAGTTCAATTGGCCACGTATTGTAAATCCCAAATTAACCTATCCATTAACGACAGAAAATATTAGCCAGACGATAACTGTAGAAGAGAAAGCTATCGCTGAAATCAATCAAGCCATCCATGACAATCCCAACGATATTGCCTGCATGATCATTGAACCGATACAGGGCGAAGGAGGAGACAATCATTTTCGGAGAGAATTTTTTCAGCAACTGCGTCAGATCTGTGACAAGAATGAAATTCTTCTGATTTTCGATGAAGTACAGACAGGTATGGGCATTACCGGAAAAATGTGGGCATATCAACATTATGACGTTATACCAGATGTCCTTGCATTTGGTAAAAAAACACAGGTTTGTGGTATATTGGCGAATAAGGAAAAATTTGATCAGGTAGAGCATCATGTTTTCAAAGAATCCAGCCGGATCAACTCAACCTTTGGCGGCGATTTTATGGACATGCTCCGTTTCAAATTGATTCTGGAAGTTATCGAACAGGAAAATCTACTGTCAAATGCTGCTGAAAAAGGTACATATCTTAAGAATATGTTGCAGGAACTGATAAAAGATAAACCGCAGCTCAGTAACTTAAGGGGGGAGGGGCTATTTGTTGCCCTGGATTTTGATTCTGCCGATTCCCGTAATGAATTTATCAAAAGGGCTTATGCCAATAAATTGATTATGTTGGGCTGTGGCGAGAAAAGCATTCGCTTCAGACCACACTTAAATATCAGTAAAGAGGATATCGACAAAACAATAGCGATCATCAACGACAGTCTATAATACAAAAATGCAGTATTGTTGGTGGATTAACCATTAACAATACTGCATTTTCAAATGGAATGACCAAGGTCACTATTTTCGACAAACATTTGGACGATCAATATCCACAAGTTCGGAAATACCATATTCATCAAAAAGATCCAGTAGTGCATCAGTACCTTCTTCCAATTTGTAGTCCATCTCTTCCTTATAAATTGGAATCATAGCATAAAAATTAATGCTATTCCCATCTTTTGTTTTGAGTTCCAAAAATTCCTCATCAAAACTCAACATCGGAGGTAATAAGAGCATACAGCCAAATCCGGTATTTGCGATTTCTTCTGCTTCCATCCCATTAGGAATGGTATGTCCATAACCTAACCATGTTTTATACTCGTGTGGAAAACGTGCTAGCCTTTTTAGAAAATAGACAGGCCAATAGTTGTTGTCATCCTGAAACTCCGTATCCCCTATTTTCCAATCAGCAGGAAGCACCACCATTAACTCAGCACGCTCATAAGCTTCGCGGTCTTCTATTTCCTCTGGAACATGCATTGGTAGATCACTCATACCGGAGGTTACCAAAATATGGTAAGGGTAATTTGCACTGGGTTTAATCCAGTGTACATCGATATGCACAAGTTCTGATATGATCTCATGAAATACCATATCCGGCTCCGCAATATGTTTTGTCAGGTGTTCTTCTATCTCTTCAAGATAGACACACTGTACCTCTGGAAATAAATTTTTCGGTTCGTTTTCTTCTGATTGATTTTCATAACGATACACGGTAGAGCCGCCGGAAGTAATTTCAACATCTTTCTTTTCAGTGGAAAGCGGATCCCCTTCAGTAGAAGGTTCATTTTCAGCTCCACTCATAATCTTTTTTACTTTATCCCAAAATGACATATTTTATTCGTAAATGGTTAATATTTCAAGATCACAATCTGTATTCAAATTATTCGATCACCGCCATGACAGATTGTCGAAATCTCATTTTCACGGGCTTTCCTTTCACTAAAGCGGGCATCCATTGTGGCGATTTCCGCATGGCGGCTAATACAGCCCTCGCAAATTCCGGACTGATCTTGTCCCTATTTTCAATTTCAATATTACAGATCGCCCCATCTTCACAAACAATAAAGTTAAGAACAGCCTTTTGTTGGGAGCCATATTTTGCATACGCAACACTATCCATAGCTCCGACAGTTCGTGTCAAATCGAGATTATTCTGTAAAAACCTTGACCAGGCCACTACACCGCCTTTAAAGTAAGGAAAATCATCCACCTTTTGAGCTAAGCTATCTGCCGGAATATTACGCTCAGCAGCTGTCTGTGCTTTCGAAGTGGAACAGACGATAAAAAAAAGCAAAGTCGAAAAAGCGATTTTAAAACTTGGTGAATACATACCTAACCTGATCGATAATCATACCATTTAACGTATGTTAAAGATAATTTATTGTTTTTATTTCTTCACACTTAATTTAAAGGCATATTGACATCGGCAATAAAAGCATCTTGATCATCCAATAAAAAGCTAATTGGCCGTTCTGGATTTTTGATAATTTCGAATAAAGTCAAGCCCCAAGGTTTCCAGAAATTTTCCAGCACTTGGCCATAAGTCTTATTCTGCCAATGATCAAATATGGGTTTCATCGACATATCTGCTAAAGGCATAGGTTCAACATAGACCTTTT
>JAITLV010000265.1 GCA_031277685.1 Sphingobacterium sp.
ATGATAGACATTTTTTCACCCACTAAAGCGTTCATTAGGGTGGACTTACCAGCATTTGGCTTTCCGATGATACTTACGAATCCTGCTTTATGTGACATTTTTCTAAATTTTATTAGGATTACAAAGAAACAAAATATATCTTTGTACTCCAATTCGGAAGGATCATAATCTTGTTTTTTCAAAAGAAAAAAGCAATTTTGTTCAAAAATATATTGCGGGGTGGAGCAGTTGGTAGCTCGTCGGGCTCATAACCCGAAGGTCACTAGTTCGAGTCTGGTCCCCGCTACTACAAGAAAAAGCCGAGGTGAAAACCTTGGCTTTTTTCGTTATCTCTTCCCCTGACTTTAGCAGTTCTTCCAGTTCTTTCTGTGTTCAGAAGCAAAGTAGAACCTTCGTTATTTATTGCGTTTCATGATGTTGGCGACGATATGCCCCTATTTTTTATGTATGGCTTGCAAAGGTAAGATAGCGGAATGTGGGAATAGTATAGTGAAAATTGTGTGTTTATGCAATCGTTTGTTTGATTAGCGCAATCGATTTCGTTGTTATTGGATTTTGATATACCCCTATCTTCTTTTAGTTTTAGCATTCATGTACCTAAATTTTGATTAGCACGCTAATCAATTTTTAAACTAACTATTAAATATTATGATTTCAAAGATTCTCGACAATCACAAGTTGAGTCTGTTATCATTAGCTTTACTCATAACAAGTGCACACAACCCAGCTAATGCTAATGGTCTTAAATTTCCAGACCGTAATGTTCTGTTGAACAATGCTGTTTTTCAACAGAAAGTAAGTGGAAAAGTACAGTCTGTGGATGGCCCCTTGGCGGGCGCAACCATTAGTGTTAAAGGTACCTCACGTTCCACCTCGGCCGGAACAGACGGGCAATTTAGCATTGAAGCAAAGAATGGGGATGTTTTAGTGATCAATAGTATCGGTTACAAAACACAGGAAGTGACAGTAACAGGTTCGGTGGTCACAATCAACCTAGAGTCCAACAGCGAAGCATTGGAAGAGGTTGTTATTGTCGGTTACGGAACACAACAAAAAAAGGAGAGCTTAACGGGCGCTCTTCAAGCTGTCAAAGGAAACAAGCTGCGGGATGTGACAACACCTTCTGTAGAAAACATGTTAAATGGTAAGGCTGCGGGTGTATATGTTGCACCGGGAGCTGGGAAGCCAGGATCTAGTGGTGGTGTGGTTATCCGGGGGCAAGCTACCATCAATGGAACAACAAATCCTTTATGGGTAATCGACGGTGTTATTGTTGGGAACAGTCCCGGTGACATCAATCCCGATGATATCGAATCTTTGACGATTTTAAAAGATGCCGCTTCAACCTCAATCTACGGATCACAAGGGGCAAATGGTGTTGTTGTAGTGACGACTAAAAATCCATCGGCATCAAAGACCAGTATCAGTTTTTCTACGAAAATGGGTATCAACCAACTTTCCAATGGTAACATGGAAATGATGGATGGAGCCGAATTATATGATTACTTCGCTTCATTTTCGAACCCAGAAAAGATTAAGTTTACGCGTTGGAATCCAGAGTTACGTAATAGTAATTTTGATTGGTGGAAGTTGGCGACTAAAACAGGGTTTGTCCAAAATCATAATATATCTATCCAAGGCGGAACGGAAAAATTACAGTCTTATTTATCTTTAGGTTATTATAATGAAGCTGGTGCAGTAAAAGGATATGACTATGATCGTTATAACTTTAGATTACGCACCAATTATAAGCCATTTGAATGGTTGACAATCAAACCATCCATTGTTGGTTCTAAGCGTTCAGTTGACGATCGTCAATACAGTGTAGGAGCAATGTACAGCAATTTACCTTGGGATAGTCCTTATGACGCAAACGGCAATTTAGTACCACACCGTAGCAGTTCATGGGTGAATGCGCAAAGCACCAACTACCTATATGATCTGCAATGGAATAAGTCTGAAAATGCTAATAATGAGTTTATGGGTAATTTGGACTTTGATGTTAAGTTGACTGATTGGTTGACATTCTCTTCGGTCAATAACTATAGATATATCAGCTACTCGGCAACAGACTACACTGACCCACGTTCCAATAGCGGTGATGGTGTTATGGGGCGTGTGTCGGAATACCGCAAGGAATTTACGCGCCGTTATACCAACCATATCTTACGTTTCAATAAAACTTGGGATAAGCATAGCTTAAATGGCCTCGTTGCTTATGAATATAATGATTACAAAGATAAATCATTGGATGCTACCGGTACGGGTATCGTACCTGGGTTTGAGGTGCCGGAGGTAACCGCAAAATCAGAACGTTTTAAAGGTGGTATTACAGAATGGGCTGTTCAGTCTATGTTGTCTAATGCAAACTATGCGTATGATAACAGGTATCTGGCTCAGGTATCCTTCCGTCGTGATGGTGCTTCGAATTTTGGTACAAATGCAAAATATGGAAATTTCTTCTCAGTTAGTGGGGGATGGAATATCAACAAGGAAAGTTGGTTTAACGCCCCATGGGTAGATAATCTGAAATTAAGAGCGGCTTACGGTTCTGTAGGAAATCGTCCAAGCGATCTCTATCCGCAATATAAGTTGTATTCGGTGAAAATTACATCGAGTTATGATGGGGTTCCAGGCGCTTTGATTGATCAGCATGCTAATCCTAATTTGACCTGGGAGAAGACTTATACAACAGGCGTGGGAGTGGATGCTGCATTATTCCAGAATAGAGTCCGTTTGAATTTGGACTACTATGACAAGAAAACGGACAATATCTTGTATAAGGTCCCAATCAGTAGCTTGACAGGTGTCAATACGGTATGGAAGAATATTGGTGAGATGCAAAATCGCGGTATTGAATTGACCATCGGTGGTGATATCATCCGTAACAGCGACTGGCATTGGAGCATGGATCTGAATTTGAGCCATAATGTCAATAAGCTGACTAAATTGTATACAACAAAGGATGCAAACGGTAATCTTGTATCTAAACCAATTATTGCTGGTGATGAGTTGAATATAGCAGGTTCGGCACAACGTCTATTTGAACCCGGAAACCCAATTGATACATACTATCTAAAGGAATGGGCTGGTGTTAATGTGGAGAATGGTCTGCCGATGTGGTATAAATACGAGACTGATGCTGATGGAAACGAAACCAGAACTACAACTTCAAATTACTCGCAGGCAACTTTCCGTAAAGCTGGAAAAGGAAATGCAGATCTTTTTGGTGGTTTAAATACATTCTTGAGCTACAAACAGTTTGACCTGAATGCTGTATTTGGTTTTTCTTTAGGTGGTAAAGTCTATAATTATTCACGTCAGGAATTCGATTCAGATGGTACGTATACAGACCGTAATCAAATGAAACTTCAGGATGGTTGGTCTCGTTGGGAAAAACCGGGTGATGTGGCTACGCATCCAATCGCGAGATATGATAATCAGGACAAAGGTAACTCGCCATCAACGCGCTTTTTGGAAAGTAATAATTTCTTTAAAATGAGATCGTTGACGGTAGGGTATAACATTGATTTAAAGAAATATAATGTCAAAAATTTACGTGTTTTCTTAGCTGGCGAGAATTTGTTTACGATTACAAATTATTCGGGAGTTGATCCGGAGATCCCATTGACTGAACCAGATGGAAAAGGTAGTGGCGGCAAGATTGTTAGGTCAACCGGAACTGATGTATATCCTTTGGTGCGCAAGTTTATGTTTGGCGCAAGTGTAACATTTTAATTTTAACGTTTAGAAAAACAACAATGAAAAAGATATTAATGGGATTAATGGTAGCTGCGGCAGTATCCTCCTGCGATATAGATCGTCTATCACATAATTCAATGGATGGTGATCTGATTGTTAATAATCCTGATGCCATGGTAACCGGAACTTACGCACAATTAAAACAATGGTCGGATCCAATGCACCGTCTAGGCGAATATGCGGGCGATAATATGATGATTCGTGGATCTTCTACAGATGCTTTTTACGAGTTTATCTCTTACGCCAGAACACCAAATAACTATCGTTTGCAAAATTTTTGGGATTACGGTTATAAAGCCATCGCACAATCTTCGAATATTATTAAACTGTTTGCAGAAGGTGAAAGTGCAGATATGGACAATAAATTAGGGGAATCTTATTACATCCGTGGTATGATGTATTTTTATCTCTGCCGCGCTTTTGGAAAACCTTACTACCAAAACCCAGAAACAAACTTAGGTGTTCCGATCGTCAATGGTACACCTGATGATGTCATCAATGATCTGAATTTGCCTGATCGCTCTACGGTAAAGGATACCTATGCGCAGGCGATCAGTGACCTGAAAAAGGCAGAATCTTTGATTACATTAAATAAAGGCCATGCTTTTGCATCCAAAGAGGCTGCACAAGCGATGTTGTCCAGGATTTATCTGTATATGAGTGGTACTTACAAAAACCCGAATGCTGAATATGCCCGCTTGTCTGTGGAATATGCTGATAAAGTGATCAACTCCGGTAAGTATAGCTTATTGGGGCGTGCCCAATTTATGAAGTACAATACATTCAAGCCTGAAGATAATGTGGAAACAATTTTTGCTGTAAAACGTGTCGCGACCGAATTTTCCGGAGATGATCATTTCTATGGTATTGGCGGTATGTACTCCAATATCGGTGGTATGGGCTGGGGAGAAATGTATGCGAGTGCAAAATACATCGACTTATTGAATGAGACTGGACGTAATGATTGGCGCCCTGACCGTTATTCCATTGTAGATGCACGTGCAGCCTTTATTGAGCCTACTTACTCCAAAGACGATAAGGGGAAATATTCAACCGTATTTAGATTTGTTAAGCAAGATGTTCCCAAGAAGGCTGGTGATCAGTTGACGACAAGTTATATGCAGCTGGCTGCGACAATCAATGGCAGTACAGTGACTGTTCGCGAGGTGAAAAAGGTTGATGATAAGGACGTTGTTAAAGAGTATACGTTAAAAGCAGTCAATGAAGCACAACAGACCTATTCCATTGCTTATGAGGATGGAAAAACATACACTGGTATGATTGATTACTATATTTCACTGAATCGTGCCTACCCGCAATTTTATATCGTGAAATGTTCACGTGAAGGTGAAGAATCGCAATTGCATTCACCCGTAATTAGCCGTTTGGGTGAGATTTATCTGAATCGTGCCGAAGCATATGCAAAATTGGGTAACTATGGTGCAGCTTTAAATGATTTGAACATCATCAGAAACCGTTCGATCGTTAATGGTGGCTATCCATTTTTAGATGCAAGTAATGCGAGCAAGTTGATCGATAAAGAGCGTCAATTAGAGCTGGCATTCCAAGCTGAACGTAGTTATGATGTATTCCGTAATGGATTACCATTGAATAGAACTTATCCTGGGCCACAAGTGCAATTTGAAGACATTGCTCCAACTGATTTCAGGGTAACATACTTCATTCCGCAGGATGCTATCAACTCTTATCCGGGCAAATTAACTCAGAATCCAACGTCTAACTAGACGAATATTCATAATTTCAACCCTATAAATGGCTTTACTTCACGGTAAAGCCATTTTTGTTTTTGTGTCGCCATAATCCCTTTTGAATCCGTATCTTTGTTCCCTTAAGTATAATTTAGCATAAAAGTGCCATCTGCTGTGATAGTGGGTGGATCAAAGTAAAATAAATATGGCAAATATTGTTGCAATTGTTGGTCGTCCAAATGTTGGTAAATCTACCTTATTCAATCGTCTTACGGAAAGTAGAAAAGCGATTGTTGATGACTTTAGCGGAGTGACGCGCGACCGTCATTATGAGACAGCCGAGTGGATCGGAAAGAAATTTACAGTCATCGATACAGGTGGTTTTGTGCACGGTTCGGATGATGTATTCGAAGAAGCGATCCGCGACCAGGTGTATATCGCAATTGAAGAAGCATCGGTCGTTATCTTTATGGTAGATGTGACGACAGGAATTACTGATTTGGATGATGAAATCGCTGATATCCTAAGAAGAAGTTCAAAACCTGTATATGTTGTGGCGAATAAAGTCGATCACGCTAAATTGCATCATGAGTCAGCCGAATTTTATGCTTTTGGTTTAGGCGAAGTATTTAATATTTCATCTGCTACAGGTTCCGGTACTGGAGAACTATTAGATGCTGTTGTATCACACTTTGAAGAAGAGCAAGAAGAAGACGAAGCGTTACCTAAATATACGATCGTTGGGCGCCCAAATGTTGGGAAATCCTCTTTGACAAATGCCTTGATCGGTAAAGATCGTAATATCGTAACACCAATGGCGGGGACAACACGTGATTCGATCCGTATACATTACAATCAATATGGGCATAACTTTTTATTGATTGATACTGCTGGTCTACGTCGTAAGTCTAAAGTAAACGAAGATATTGAATTCTATTCGGTCATGCGTACGATCAAAGCATTGGAAGATTCTGATGTGACGATTTTAATGTTAGACGCACAGGACGGTTTGGAAGCACAAGATGTCAATATCTTTAATCTTGCAGAAAAGAACCGTAAGGGTATTGTTATTGTTGTTAACAAATGGGATTTGATCGAAAAGGACAACAAGACCATGAAGGCCTTCGAAGACCGTATCAAAGAGAAAATTGCTCCTTTTACCGATGTCCCAATTATCTTTACTTCTGTCACTGAAAAACAGCGTGTCCTAAAAGTGCTGGAAGTAGCAGATAAGGTTTATGCAGATAAAACGAAAAAGATTCCGACCTCTAAGTTAAATGAGGTGATGCTGGATATTATCGAGAACTATCCGCCGCCATCCTTAAAAGGTAAATATATCAAGATTAAATACGTAACACAGCTGCCTGGAAGAACACCAATGTTTGCTTTCTTCTGTAATTTGCCACAATACATCAAAGATCCGTATAAACGTTTTATTGAGAATAAATTGCGTGAGAACTTTGACTTTACGGGAGTACCAATTCAAATATATTTCAGACAAAAATAGCTTTCCAAGCAGATATTAAACATGGATCACAATCTCTTTTTATACAATACGCTTTCGCGAACAAAAGAAAAATTCGAACCCATCCACGCCAACCTTGTTGGGATGTATGTATGTGGACCTACTGTGTATAGCGATGTACACTTGGGTAACTGCCGGACTTTTGTTTCTTTTGATTTGATTTTTAGATATCTACGTCATTTGGGGTATAAAGTGCGATATGTACGGAATATTACCGATGCAGGTCATTTGGAGGGCGATCGTGATGAAGGAGATGATAAATTTGCAAAAAAAGCTAAATTGGAACAATTGGAGCCAATGGAAATCGTACAGAAATATACCATTGGTTTTCATGATGTTTTACGTCTTTTCAATACCCTTCCACCCAGCATTGAACCGACTGCAACGGGGCATATTTCCGAGCAGATCGAAATGATCGAGCAGATTATAGCGAATGGTTATGCCTACGAGACAAACGGTACCGTATATTTCGATGTGGAGAAATATGTGCAGCAGTATGATTATACCGTATTGACCAATCGGAAATTGGAGGATATGTTGAATAATACACGTGAGCTGAGTGGTCAGGATGAGAAAAAGGGACGTTTGGATTTCGCATTGTGGATCAAGGCCAAACCCGAGACTATTATGCGTTGGCCGGCACCTTGGAGTGTAGGTTTTCCTGGATGGCATATTGAGTGTTCGGCAATGAGCAGAAAATATCTAGGTGATCAGTTTGATATACATGGTGGAGGAATGGATTTGGCAGCGACACATCATACCAATGAAATTGCACAGTCCGAAGCATGTAATCATACCGCTCCTGCCAAATATTGGATGCATACCAATATGTTGACTGTCAATGGTGCAAGAATGTCCAAATCTGCTGGTAATGGATTTTTACCTGGAGAACTGTTCACGGGTAATCACCCGTTATTAAATAGGGGATATTCGCCGATGGCTGTTCGTTTCTTTATGCTGCAGGCACATTATAGAAGTACATTGGATTTCTCCAATGAAGCACTTGATGCTGCGGATAAAGGGTATAAGCGTCTCATGAGTGCAATAGGACTTTTGGATAAACTAAAGGTTTCAAAGGGCGCTGACTCATTTAATTTGGCGGAAATTCGTAATAAATGTTATGCGGCGATGGATGACGATTTCAACAGTCCAGTACTGATTGCGGAATTGTTTGAACTTGTACGGATCATTAATTCCATTTATGATGGAAAAGCCAAGGTATCCGAAGAAGGCTTGGAAAGATTAAAAGTTTTCATGAAAGAGTTTGTTGAAGACATTCTTGGGCTGCGAAATGACCAGAGTTCTGGAACAGACGATATTGATGATGTTATGAATCTGGTGATCAAATTGCGTAATGAGGCGAAAGCAAATAAAGATTTTGTTACTTCAGATCGTATTCGCGACGAACTCAATGCAATGGGTATCCAACTGAAAGATAGTAAAGAAGGAACACTTTGGAATAAGATTTGATAGATAAAAAATCGAATTATAAAAAGATGGCATTAAATGGGATTTCATCCTGTTGAGAAGTCTATATACTTCCAAAATTTAATGCATATTTCAAAATGTCTTTTTGTAAAGAAACCGAGTGTAACGCGCTTATTTGTAGCGATAGGAATGAGCGTTGATAAATAATCATTTGTATATGAATTTTTGGAACAGGTTGTCCGTTGTTGCATTGATGAGTACAATGGGTACAACATTGTATGCACAGATACCCGAAAAAGTAGGAAGCTTACTACAAGCCGATAAAGATGCAGCTGCATTGGCAAAAGTTTCTACCCCACATCAGGCGTTTTTATCTATTATCGACAAAGAGTCCACATTTTATGTCCCTTCGGCTGTAAATGCATACAATTACCTCAATAATAGGCCGAATATTCCAGATGTTTTAAACTGGCAACCTACCTTTGCTCTAGTTGCCAAAAGCTTGGAGTTCGGTGTAACATCTGGTTCTTTGGACTTTCAGAAAGTAGGCGCCCGGCTGCGTCATGGTGAATACTTGACGGTTTGGAAACGTAACAAAAAGGGTAAATGGTTGGTGGATATCCGTGCCGAAGTGGAAAATAATGGTAAAGATGGCGAATTCGACCTGGAATATATCGAACCAACGGATTCCTGGTACCTAAAACACCGTTCTAAGGTACGTCTCAACCAACGGGAAGATATCGTGCTAGAGACGGATAAATTGATGTCTACTGTTCTTAAAGCTGACAATCCTACTGCCTATAAAGAATTTTTGAGTGAAGATGTCCGTTTTCTATTTCCCTGGACCAGCCCTATGGAAGGAAAGGATAAGATGATGGCTTACCTTAAAAAGCAACGTATGACGATCGAAACAGTCCCTGAGGAAGTAAAACGTTCTTATAGCGGAGATTTTGCTTATACAAAAGGAACGGCAACGGTACGGCAAAAAGATAAAGTTGTAAAGTATAATTATATTCGGGTGTGGCAACTAAGCGAATTGGCAAAAGATGACGTGAAGAAAGCAAATTGGAATATTCTGATTGAAATGATGTTTGAGAAATAAACAACAGAAAGATTATATAAATAAAAAAGACTTGAATCCGCATTCAAGTCTTTTTTTATGTTGATAGGAGAGGAGTAAGTGTCCTATTTCTTTCTCCATTTTTCTAGTTCTTCACAAGAGCCAAAGTCATCGCTGATATCAATGTAGGTGTTTTTCGCTTTATCGTCAAACCATTTGCTGAGATTACGACGTACTTTATCTTCTTTAGCCGCATCTTTGATCTTTGTGAAATCCTGATCTAAGTTTGCTTTGTGTGGCGGGATACGTGTTTTTAGGTAGTTGAAACGGTAGCCCACATCTCCAGTTTTATCGGTGAATTGTTCCGGTTTTGAATACTCGCCCGGTTTTAGAGGGTCAATGGCTGTAAACACAGCTTTTTCCAATCCATCCATCGGAATTAATGTTGTGCGGCTAGATCCTTGTGGATTTAAGACCATACCACCATTGAATTTACTCTCTTCCGCGTCAGAATTGTTGGTCGCGGCATGGTAAAAATCCAATTTCTTGTCAACCACCAATTTGTAGATACTGTCTAATTTATTTTTGGTGCGCTCCAATGCAGCTGCCCCTGGATTCATCTTCATCAGGATATGACGGCTATGAACCTCTTCGCCACGTCTTTCCAATACTTGAATAATATGGAACCCAAATTTTGATTCAACAATTGGAGAAATTTCGCCTGGTTTTAACTTGAATGCCATTGCAGCAAACTCTTTTACATAATTGTCGCGAGTACCAAAACCGAGGTCACCACCATAAGGGGCAGAACCTGGATCTTGTGAGTAAAGGCGAGCCATGGTTCCAAAATCGGATCCATCGACAATCTGCTTACGGATCCCTTCGATCTTTTCACGTTGTTCCTTTTTCTCGTCGTCGGTCAATTGAGGGAGCATCACAATTTCGCCGATCTCAACCTCTGTATTGAAATAAGGAAGACTGTCTTTATCCAGTCCTTCAAAATAACGTTTTACTTCTAATGGTGTTACATCCACTTTTTGAACGATATTCTGTTGCATCTTATTCGCTTTCAATTGTTCGAAGACGCTGGCACGCATCTCTTCTTTGTATTGTAACAAGGAACGGTTCAGGAACTTCTCTAGGCGTTCTTGACCACCGGCTTGTTGGGACATATGACGCAAGCGAGAATTTAAGTTGTCATCTACCTCCGTCTCAGTGACGTCGATCGAGTCAATTACTGCCTGTTGCGAAAGGAGTTTCTGAATGATTAATTGTTCAAGAACACCACATTTAAACTTTTCATTTGGTTTATTCCCTTGAGCTAGCCATTGTGAATATTGCATGTCCAGGTCGGATTGTAAGATAATTCCCGAGCCAACCGTTGCGACGACACGGTCAATAATCTGATTTTGTGCAAAGCTGGCCTGAATGGATACAAACAGCAACAAAAACAATATATATATGTTTTTTTTCATCTAAATAATATATTTCTAAACATTGATGAGGTGATCCTGAACAGCTGTAATCATGCTAACTGTGCATGAACTATATCAGAATGTATCATCTAAATCACTAATAATCTCCCGATTCCATCGTCCAATATATACTATTTTGAACAACAGCACAAAATTATCAGATTATATGAATTATTCGTATTTTTATTTAACAATATTTTTATAATCTCAATATTTCAAAGGGAGATTGTTGACTTGTTAAAATTGATTCGCTAAAAATACGGATTTGCCTATTAGAAAGGGTGGTTTTAACCTAATTTAACAAGTTTATCTGCCATTTTAATGACAAAGTAAGGTATCTTGATTTTTTGTACTTTGCGGCCCGGACGAGGTCGAAATTCGGTCACTTTATTTTTTAATAAATTGTATGCACATGAAAAAAACTTTTATTTATCTGATGACACTCTTGCCTTTGACTAGCTTGGCACAACAGATTCCAATGTTTGTGGGAACCTATACAAACAAAACAGAGAGCAAAGGTATTTATATCTATAATTTCGATACAAAGACTGGTGAAGCCACCCTGACCAGTACACAAGAAAGTAAGGATCCTTCTTTTCTGGCTCGAAATAATAATTTCATCTATGCTGTCAATGAACTTCCCAATCAAGAGGGGACGGTGTCTGCTTATTCCTTTAAGGAGGGACAGTTGACCTTCCTGAACTCGCTTCCTAGTGGGGGGGAATCACCTTGTTTTGTCGAAGTACACCCTAAAGGCAATCTGCTAGCTGTTGCCAATTATACTGGTGGATCGGCTGCACTATTTGATCTTGAAACAAATGGTGTATTGAGTCAAAGAAGCCGATTGATTCAACATGAAGGCAAAGGTGTAGATCCAGTCCGTCAGGAGAAACCACATGTACATTCAACTTTTTTTTCCGGTAAGGGTGATCGTTTATATGTGCAGGATCTAGGCTTAGATCAAATTTCTGTATTTCCTGTCAATAAAAGTGGTAATACCTATAGTCTTGCTGAAGAATCTGAAGATTTTTTTACACCGGCTGGTGGAGGACCCCGTCATATTGTCTTTGATAAAAAGGAAAAATCTCTTTATGTTGTGTTGGAAATGACGGGTCAGATTGCTTCTTATAAGAAAGAAGGAGATGCATGGATGTACCAGAGCACCTACGAAATCAATCCAGAGGGATTCAGTGGTCAGAATGGTGGTGCAGATATTAAGATTTCTGATGATGGGAAATTTATATACGCAACGAATCGTGGTGATGCCAATACCATAGCGACCTTTTCTGTTGAAAAAGATGGTGGTTTGAATAAATTGGCTAATACCTCTGTAAAGGGAAAAGGCCCACGTAATTTTAATCTTTCTCCAGATGGGAAATATCTGCTTGTAGCCAATCAGTATACGAACAATATTGTTGTATTCAACCGTGATGCGAAGACTGGATTATTAACAGATACAGGTAAAGAGATTAAAGTTCCGGCACCAGTTTGTATTATATTTTAGCTTTTAAACTAAAGGCAGAGGGAATACATGTATTAAAATAGAATCGACATAATTAAGGCATCGAAATTGAAATTTTGATGCCTTAATTATGTCAGGAGAGTTTGTGCCAATATTGCGCTTTAGGGATGGAGCAACAAAGTCTAAAAATCTTCTTTTCTGCAATCTAGTTGACCTTCCTTTTCCAAATCGTTTAAGGTGGTTCCTTTCCAGGTTTTTACACGTTGTATATAAGCGGCCCGTCCAATCATGTGGGCGGCAACGGGAGCGGTTAAAATGAGAAAGAAGCCGATTGCTATCGCTTTTGTTGTCACAGAGACATCCGGAAATGTCATTGCAGCACAGACCAATAAAAGACCTACACCTAATGTTGCCGCTTTTACGGTCACTGAAAGGCGTAAATAAAAATCTGGCATCCGCAATATGCCGATTGACGCAAATAATATGGCCAGTGCACCTATTGTGCTTAAAATTGCTAAAGTAATATCAGTCATCATTGCTTTGTTTTTCTAAATAAAATGAAAAGGCTATAGTACCTAAAAACGCGATCAGTGCCAAGATCATGGCAATATCTAAAAATACCTCCTGTGAGGTCCGTATACTATAGACAGTAATAATTCCGATTCCAATGGTAATGATGAGATCCAAGGCGATGACTCGGTCAAAGATCTGTGGGCCTTTATACAAGCGTATAAAAGCCAGTATAACCGACAGGGTTAATATCGGAAGGATAACATAATCAAAATAAGTAGCTAAAGTCATCGTAAGAGTTCTAAAAGTCTTCGTTCAACATTATTTTTTAGTGTGGAAACAAATTGTTCCTTGCTTTTCATGTACATGACATGGATAAAAAGTGTTTTCTTATCCTCGCTCACATCCAAAATAAGCGTACCCGGAGTCAGCGATATAAAAGTTGAAAGCAAATTGATCTCCAGGTCAGTCTTGGCATCCATCGGATATTTGACGATAGCTGGTTTAATAAAAAACTTTGGCGTAATCACATCATACGCAACCTGAACATTTGCGACAATCATTTCCCATAAGAAAAAAAGAATAAAGCTCACCGTTTTTGGAACGCGATAGAAATAACGTTGATCAGCCTCATTCTTATTCATGATCCAAAGAATGGCAAAGCCAAGTAAAAAACCGAACAGGAAATTTGTATAGTACATTGACCCTGTTAGCGCTACCCAAATGAAGGAGAGCATCAGGTTCATTAAAAATTGTTTTATCATATCAATTCTGTCCTCCTAACACAGCATTTATATAGGGTGAAGTATCCAGCAATTGTGTGGCAATCCGATCTGCAACATGTATAATCGCTTCTGCATTGAATCCGATATAGAGTGACGCTGATGTCAATATAATGATAGGTAAGAGCAACATTGTTCTTTTATAACCGATCATATGAGCAAATCTATCGTCAATGATTTCAGGTTCTGGGGCATCTTTCCAAAACACTTGCGCCCACATTTTGGCAATTACATAAAGTGTGATAAAACTACCAATGATCAATGCCCCTGCAAAAGCATATTTTTCTAATTGGAAGGCATCTTTGAAAAGATAGATCTTGGGCCAAAATCCGGATAATGGGGGAATACCGACTAAAGAAAAAAGTACAAGGGCAAACAGTAAAGAAATCTTAGGGTACTGTGCATAAAGGCCACCTAGTTTGCTCATGTCCATCGTACCCCGAAGCTGCCGGACAACACCAGCCATTAAAAACAGGTTCGTTTTTACCATAATGTCGTGGATAAGATAAAAAATAGCACCTAACAAAGCCCATTTGCTGTATAGCCCCAGCCCTCCAATCATGAAACCAATGTGGCAGACAATTAAGTAAGAGAACAGCCTACGGATATTGGTTTTAATCAATGCACCGAGTGCGCCAGTCAAAATAGTCAGTATAGCTAATGTAATCAACAATTCTTTGGTGAAGTGGTTTGGAATAAATAACAAGGAGAATACCCGGAACAAAGCGTAAATTCCCACTTTGGTCAATAGCCCACCGAAGGTCGCGGCTACGGCCGAAGGAGGGGTATGATAAGAGGATGGGAGCCAAAAATAAAGCGGAAACACAGCCGATTTGATTCCAAAACCAATGAGGAAAAAGGTTGCCGTAATTTCGACGAGAGCCTGATTTTGTATCTTAGGTATGCGCAATGCCAGGTCAGCCATATTGAGCGATCCGGAGATACCATACAGGATACCGATCCCAGTCAGGAAGAAAGTCGATGCCAAGATGTTCATGGCCATATATTTGACGGCACCTTCTAATTGTGATTTACGCCCCCCGAGTGTCATCAGCACAAAGGAAGAAATAATGATAACCTCAAACCATACATACAAGTTGAAGATATCACCTGTTAGAAAGGCGCCATTTAGCCCCATCATCAGGAAATGGAAGATCGGAAAATAGCCATATAAAATACGTTGCCGTCCGACCCCTACGCAAGAGAAGATCGAAACTGCGAGTCCGGCAATGGAAGTGAGCAGAACCAAGGTGCTACTGAAGAGATCCGCGACAAAAACGATTCCAAATGGGGCCTTCCAGTTGGCCGCATTCATCGTCAAGATTCCGCCATCATAGACCTTGAAAAAAAGCTTAAATGCGAGAATAAGTACTAAAAGGCTGCCTCCTACGCTCAGAAAACGTTGCGCAGTAGATTTTCGCCAGAGTATCAACTGGACAATAGCAATAAAAAGGTGCACGATAACCGTGGCAATAATCTGGTTGTCTATCATATATCTTCTTCCTCAGGCGTGTTCAAATCATCCAAATCATCTGTGCCTAGCAATGCGTAAACGCGTTTAAGTAGTACAATGGCAAACGACGTCAGCCCAAAACTGATCACGATTGCGGTTAAAATCAGTGCTTGTGGAATGGGATCCGCATAAATATCTGTAAATACCTTTAAATCGGGGTTGATAATTGGCGGTTTGCCTTTGACAATATTCCCCAACAAAAAGATCAATATATTGGTGCCATTCCCCAATAACATAATTCCTAATAGCAGTTTCACCATGCTGCGTCGCAAGATGAGATATATTCCGGCAGCATATAGAATACCGATCAAAAAAACGAGAATCAGTTCCATTATTCTTCTTCAGTATTTAAAGCAATTGTAAATAAAATAGTCAATACAACTCCGATGACGACAAAGTAGACGCCAAGATCAAAAAATAAAGCTGTGCCGATCATACCAATGACGGGGATCTTTTCTTCCAGCCAGAGTCCCGTCATGACCGGGTATCCAAAAAAAGCAGGTAGGAACATGCTTATTGCGGCAATCCCGAGGCCGATAGGTATCAGTGACAAGGGTTTATATTGAATGAGTTTCATGGTGTTTTGAGGGCCAAAGGCAAAACTATGCAGCACAAAAGCAATAGATGCCACCAAGCCCCCCACAAATCCTCCACCGGGGTAATAATGCCCCCGAAGCAGGAGAAATACCGAAAACAATAAAAGTATCGGTAAGAGATACCGCGTCGCGGTTTGTAATATCGTGCTATTCATTTAGTATTGAGTAGTGAGATCCGAGTATTGAGATTTTGGTTGTACAAGCCTACGGCTTGCCAACTGACTCTCTTTTTTATTTTCTAATTTTAACCTTTTTATTTTCACTCCTTATCAGATGATTTTAAACGTAATTTCAACAAACTGTAAACACCTAATGCTGCAATGCTGAGCACCACAATTTCAAACATGGTGTCAAAACCCCTAAAGTCCACAAGTAGTACGTTGACCACATTCTTTCCTTTGGCAAGTACATACGCATAGTCTCCATAAAAGTCACTGATATTGGTGGTTGTGGGTTCATGTAATACACGTAAGGCGACCATGGAAAGCAGAATACCAAAGATGATGGCGACCACTGCGTCCCGAATGATCGTACGCCGGTTAGCCAGGTTCAGAAAAGAAGGTAATTTAAACAATACCAACACAAAAAGAACGACTGTTAGCGTATCAATGGTAAATTGCGTCATTGCCAGGTCCGGTGCACTATAAAAGACAAAGATCAAACATATCGCGTAGCCCACGACACTGGTTGCCACGACTGCGGTTAATCTTGATGAAGTGCGGATTGTCAAAACAATGGCACCGATCAAAATACAGACCGTAGTAACCTCATAGAAGCTTATGGGAGAAAGTGTCTCCCATTTGATATGAAGTGGCCCGCCCAGATATAATTGATAGCCAATCAATAATTCCGCAAAAAGGATGATTTTCAAGAGATATGAACGCAGGTAGCCATTGTGCATTTTGTTGGTGAAAAAAGCGGAGAATAACGCAATTTCTTGTGCACAACCCTCGATTATACGCTCAGGGGAAATCTTGTTGAAAGTAGCGATCCATGCGAGTTTTCTATCGCTTGGTTTGTTGCTGATAAATACCAGCGTTCCAGCCACAATCGTTATGGCGCTCAGTAAGAGGACCAGATTAAATCCATGCCAAATTTTTAGATGAAAGGCTTCATGTTGAGCCAGGATGCTATTAGCTGTTGGACCAGCGATCCAATCGCCAACAATACCAGGAATACAGCCGAATATAATACCAAGCGTAGCCAGGAGAAGCGGTGGTATCCACATGGATTTGTAAGGTAGGTGTACATGAGCGAATTGTTCGGGTAGTTTACCTGTGAATGGTTTGATCCCGGCCATAAAACCAGCTGAGACAAGGAGTATATTGGTTACTACAGCTGCGGCCGTCAGATAGAGAAATAGTTGTGCGTCGGCTTTTAATGTAGCGTCGTAGATCAGGTCTTTACCTATAAATCCTAACGTTAGCGGGACGCCGGCACTGGATAAGGCTGCCAAAAAACCTGCAATGGCAACAGGTGGTAAAGCTTTACGCAATCCACGCAATAAGGTTAAGTCACGGGTTCCTGTTTCGTGGTCAATAATACCTGTAATCAGGAATAAAGCAGCTTTATATAAAGCATGAACAAGAATAAACGCACTGGCAGCGATCACGGCTTCTTTGGATCCAAGACCAAGTAAGAAAACTAGAATCCCCAATGCTGATATTGTAGAATAAGCCAGAACCCCTTTAAGGTCTGTCCTGAAGAGCGAGTGAAACGCGGCATAAAGCATGGTAATCCCACCGATAATCATTAGTGAATAGGTCCAGATCGGGTTTCCACCGAGGATCGGAGAAAAGCGGGCCAGGAGGTAAATACCAGCTTTCACCATCGTTGCTGAATGGAGGTAAGCTGACACAGGTGTCGGTGCTTTCATCGCTCCGGGCAACCAAAAATGGAAAGGGAACTGAGCCGATTTTGTAACAGCTCCAAGAGCTATCAGTCCAAAGATCAGGGGAAAAAGTGTATGCTGTTGAATCAAAGAGACCTTGCCCACAAGTTCGGTGATATTATACGTGCCGGCGATATTCCCTAGGAGTACAAAGCCTGCAAGTAAGAAGAAACCACCAAGCCCGGTAATCGACAAGGCGGTCATCGCACTTTTCCGGGAATCAGCATTGTCGTTATTGAACCCGATTAAGAAAAAGGAACTAATCGATGTTAACTCCCAAAATATAAAGAGCAATAACATGTTGTCTGAAAGAACCAGGCCCAACATCGCAGACATAAACAGGCATAAGTAGCCAAAAAAACGGTCAATATATTTATGGCCTTTCAGGTAAGCATTTGCATAAAAGAAAATACAGGCTCCCACTCCGGTAATCAGTAGCGCAAAAAGTAACGATAGTCCATCTAGTTTGAAATCCAGATTAATACCTAATGAGGGAACCCAAGCTGTTGATTGTATAAAATAAGATCCCGCAGCAATTGGAAACATAAATTTTATAAAATACAAAAATAGAAGTACGGGTAAAAATGCGAGAATAAAACCCCATTTGGTTTTTAGGAACTGACCAAATGGAACAATAAGGCTCGATGTTATTAATCCTGATAGAACAGTAAATAGCATTTAGTCTCTGTTTTAAATTTTTATTGGAGTGTTTGTCTTAATTTGTCAATAAGAACCTTCAAAATATCATTGTCGTAGACGCTTATCTGATGATGAAGGTTTTTTGAAAGTCTACAATATAGTAAAAAAACATGAAAAACAGTTGCTTTCTACAGCTATTGCTTAGTATAAAGACAAAAAAATGTTTTTTTGTTTTGGCTGTAGCGTCGATTTCTTTAAAGATGAAAATAGAAAAGGTGCAAGTAAAAATACACAAGGGCGCTTGCGGTAACATGTTGATAAATAAGGTGTGTTTTTGTTTTCCCTGCAAAATATGTAGTAAACATGTTAATAATTGTTAAAGTAAGATTAAAATTCTATCTTTACGCTAGACTAGTCTATTGATCTCCATCAATCGTTACTAATCAATAGTTTTATATATACCCGTTTTAGTACTATGGGACCTGAAGAAAAGTTATTTAGACAGTATTATAAGAGTCTGTGTCACTTTGCATGGAAATTTGTGGGAGAATCTTCTGTCGCGGAAGACTTGGTGCAGGAAGCTTTTATTGCCTTCTTTAAGGAAAAGCAACGTCTGGACGAATCTGAGAATTTTGTGCGCAATTATCTATATACTGCGGTACGCTTTTCCTGTTTAAAATATATCCGGCATGAGAAGGTAAAGGAAAAATATTGGTCTCGGGTTGATTTTAAGGAAGAGGACGATCATTCAGTCGAACTGTCTATGATCCATACCGAAGTTATCAATGAAGTTTATCGAATTATGGCCCAAATGCCAACAGCCTGCCAGCAGGTTTTCAAATTAGGTTATTTAGAAGGCCTATCTAATTTAGAGATTACCGAAAGACTTCAGATCAGTATTAATACTGTTAAAACTCAAAAGCAACGTGGTATGAAGATGCTACTCGATAAGCTTCACCCCGAATTTTTGCCCATTATTATTTTTTTGTTAAAATAATTTTAAATTCTTGTCACCCGCAATGGATCTATAGGGTTTCTAACCTATAGATGAAAGCTAACACCAATTACATAGCCAAATTAATCCAGAAATTACTTCGCGGACAGGAAACTGTGGACGAGCGGGCCTCTATTGAACATTGGCGAAAATCTGACAAAAGAAATGATAATCTGATTGAAGACTTTCGTGATGCAAAAAATATCGAACAGGATCTAAACTTTTTTGCAGATCTGGATGAGGGAAAAGCCTGGGAGAAAGTAGATGGCGTTAGACATACGACCAAAAAAATAAACTACCGGTTATTTATCCGCATCGCAGCTGTTTTTGTTTTGCTATTCGGTGTAGCAATATTTTACCTGTCTGAGAAAGGAATACACGATGCAGATTCAACAACAGCTCATAAGGCTCTTAAAAAAGACATTTTGCCAGCGCAATCTGGAGCTTTATTGCTATTACCTGATGGATCTGTCGTGCCTTTGGAGAGTTCAGTTAAGACCTTAGATCCAAAAGTTGTTATTGGAAAGACCAAAGAAATGCCGGGTGAAGTCGCTAATGAACCAAAGGAAAATGGTACTGAATACAATACCTTAGTTGTCCCCAAAGGGCATTTCTATAAATTAAATCTGGAAGATGGTAGCCAGGTTTGGGTCAATGCAAACTCACAGCTGAAATTTCCGGTCAAGTTTGACAAGAATGAACGTCGGGTTGTATTGGAGGGAGAAGCCTATTTTGAGGTTTCACATGAAGCGGATCGGCCATTTTATGTGGAGTCCAAAGGGAATGAGGTTAAGGTGTTGGGCACGCATTTTAATATCAACGCCTATAATGCTGATGTACGTACGACCCTTTCATCTGGGCGTGTGCAGGTAAGTCATTCTGGAGAAGTATTGTTTTTATCACCAGGAGAGTATGCAGATCTAGTTGGAGGGAGACTGAGTAAAGGAAAGGCTGATTTGGAACACGATCTGTCCTGGCATAACAATCAATTTTATTTTAAGAAGGAGACTATTGTGGAGATTGCATCCACACTTTCCAAATGGTATGACATCCAGGTGAAATTTAAGCAAGATGTAGCTTTGGATAAAGTGTATACAGGTAATTTTAAGCGTGATGTCAAATTATCAGAGGTGTTGGAAATGCTGACCTATGTATGTAACCTAAAATTTGAACTTAACGGAAAAGAACTAACAATAGAAAATAAATAAAAAAGGAGTGCTTATGTAATCAATCAATACCTAACCAATAGCCTTCAAAAAAATAGAACAGGAATGTTGCAGCATCCCTGTCCGTACATGATTAAAAAGGCTAAAAAATTAAAAAAGCGAATTAAGTAAACCCAATTAACCACAAAGAGTAAATGTATGAATAACTTACCATTTGGCAAAACGTGGCGACTGATACCTCATGACCCACGGTTTTGTAAACCTTTACGTAT
>JAITLV010000330.1 GCA_031277685.1 Sphingobacterium sp.
AAATAACTACTCAAATCCCTTTAACGTCATATAAACTGCATAAAAATTGCAGGATTTGTAGCAAATCAATACAAATCGGTTATGAAAACAACATATAAAAACATCCACGCAAAGAATAGGCAAACCATCAGGAGGTATTATGAAAAATATAGCTGGTATAAACTTGACCGGGAGGAGCTGACACAGGAATTACTTATCCGTGGGGGCTTTCTTGCTATTTTGACCTGGCTTCTATGGTAAGGTGCTGGTCTATTGAATTTACGCTTGTTGATCTTTCTTAAGTGACAACTATCCATATACCTTGCCTTTTGCATATAGTAAATCATCACCGGTAAGCATGGTTTTGCAGATTGGATAGATGAAGGTATCCGCCCATAGTGGATTGCTATTTAAATCAGTGGACCGATCAAATTTTGCAGTTTGACATATATCATTTGGATTTAAGAAAAGAATAATTAAAACAAACTAAAGAATCTCCTACATTGTCCTTATACGAAAGACTGCTTGTCCCAGTCATGAAGAATGTTTTTTTAAAGCTAGGCACCTTTCCACCTAGCTTTTTTCAATTGTATCCAGTTTTGTTTCAATTGCTTGAACGCTTCCGCATATTGGTTGCTTTTTTGTAAAAAAGCAAACGATTTATTTCGGGCATCCGTTCATGAAGTAAACATCAGTTTATTTACATTTCTAAACATTGGATTATGAAACAAGAAACTGGAACTACGCCAAAATTTAAAGCTAAGGCTACTGTTAAGGCTGAGCCAGCGTTGCAGGAGCTCTTTTTGGATGAAATAATGGACCTCTACTGGGCCGAAAACCATCTGGTCAAATCGTTACCAAAAATGATAAAAGCGGCATCATCACCGGCATTGGCCACTGCTATCGAAAATCATCTCAAGGAAACAGAAGAGCACGTTTCGCGGCTGGAACAAATATTCAAGCTATTGGGCAAAGAAGCACTGGCTAAAAAATGTGATGCGATGGAAGGGCTTACCAAAGAAGCGGAGGGCATCATCGAAAATACTCCAGTGGGGACCGCAACCCGGGACGTGGGTATTATTTTGGCTTCTCAAAAAGTAGAGCATTATGAAATCGCCAGCTATGGTGGTCTGCTCCAGCTTGCTGCCACATTGGGACTGCAAGAAGTGGCCGAATTGCTTGAGCTGACACTTGGAGAGGAACAAACGGCTGACGCAATACTCACTGAGGTGGCAGAAAATAAAATCAACTATACGGCGGCAAAAGAATAACACATCAAGTAACATGAAAAAGAGAGAAACAGAAATAAAAAAGGTCAAACAGCCTGAAAACGAAAAAACAAAATCATTAGATCAGCATATAGCCGATGCGACCGGCCAATTGATGACCACCGACCAGGGAGTGAAGATCAACGACGATCAAAATTCATTACGTGCAGGTGACCGCGGAGCTACGCTGCTGGAAGATTTTATCCTGCGGGAGAAGATTACCCATTTTGACCACGAACGTATCCCTGAACGCGTGGTGCACGCCCGGGGATCGGGCGCACACGGCATTTTTAAGTTGTACAAACCGCTGGGAGAGCTGACCAAAGCTGGTTTTTTGAACGATACGGAAATAGAGACCCCGGTATTTGTACGTTTTTCTACGGTTGCTGGTTCCAGGGGATCCACAGATTTGGCCCGTGATGTTCGTGGCTTTGCCGTCAAATTTTACACACAAGAAGGAAATTTCGATTTGGTAGGCAACAATATGCCGGTATTCTTTATTCAGGATGCGATGAAATTTCCGGATCTGGTACATGCCGTCAAACCCGAACCTGACAACGAAATTCCGCAGGCAGCTTCCGCACATGATACTTTTTGGGATTTTATTTCCTTGATGCCGGAATCTACCCATATGATCATGTGGTTAATGAGTGATCGAGCCATTCCACGCAGCTACCGGATGATGGAAGGCTTTGGCGTACATACATTTCGATTTATTAATAAGAAGGGAGAAGCCACCTTTGTTAAATTTCATTGGAAGCCGCTCCTGGGGGTACATTCCGTCGCTTGGGATGAGGCGCAAAATATTTCAGGTAAGGATCCTGATTTTCACCGGCGCGATCTTTGGGATGCTATCGAAAACGGTGCATTCCCGGAATGGGAGTTAGGCGTGCAGATCGTTCCGGAGGCAGATGAGTTTAAATTTGATTTTGACTTGCTAGACTCTACCAAAATTATTCCTGAAGAACTTGTGCCCGTACAGCGAATTGGTAAAATGACGCTCAATCGTAATCCCGACAACTTTTTTGCGGAAACGGAACAGGCGGCTTTTCATATAGGCAACGTCGTACCGGGGATAGATTTCACCAATGACCCCTTATTACAGGGACGTCTCTTTTCATATACGGATACACAGTTGATTCGCTTAGGTGGCCCCAATTTTCACGAAATACCAATTAATCGGCCGATTAACCCATCATACAATAACCAGCGAGACGGATTTATGCGCCAGAGGATTGACCGCGGAAAAACTAGCTATGGGCCAAATTCGCTCGGTGGTAACGACCCGGCCCAGGTGAAGGAGGCAGATGGTGGCTTTACGAGCTATCAGGAACGTATTGACGCAAGAAAAGTGCGAGCACGTAGCGATAGTTTCCGCGATCATTTTAGCCAGGCAAGGTTGTTTTTTCACAGCCAGTCAGAGCCCGAGAAAAATCATATTATTGATGCGTTCAGTTTCGAATTGGGGAAGGTAAAAACCGTCGCCGTGAGGCAACGTATGATTGGTATCTTGTCTTTAGTGGATAAAAGCCTAGCTGCTGAAGTAGCGTTTGCACTTGGCTTAAAAGTTCCGCAGGAACCCGAAAAGCCGATCAATCGAAGTTTTCCGGCCGATGCTGACCCCGAAGATTTTGAGCCTATCCAAGTTGAAGGAAAGATTAAAGTTTCACCTGCATTAAGTATGAAAGATACGGTAAAAGATAGTATTCAAAGCCGAAAAGTAGCCATACTTGCTGCGGATGGGGTTGATGCGGTATCTCTGCAAACGGTAAGCGAAGCGATTGTAGCCGCTGGTGCGGTAGTGCATGTTATTGCCCCGAAACTGGGCGAGATCACAGCCTCTGACAACTCGAAAATCCCGGTTGAAGAGAGCTTCCTGACAGGGGCATCTGTACTGTATGATGCTGTTTATGTGCCTGGTGGAAAAAATAGTGTGGCGACACTGGAAGCGGAGGCAAACGCTGTACATTTTCTGAATGAAGCGTTTAAACATTGTAAAGCAATTGCAGCTGATGCGGATGCAATTCAGGTATTGGAAGCTACTTATTTCTTCGATAAGCTTCCCGACGAATTTTCAGAGGAAACTGTGCTTGAAGAAGGGGTCGTTGTCGAAAAAGCCCCCAGTGACTTAGCGAAGAAATTTATCAAAGCAATTGCGCAACACCGCTTCTGGGAGCGTGAAAAACCAAGACAGGTACCGGCTTAGAAAAGTGACGGTAATGATAAAAAAGCCCGGTAATACGCCGGGCTTTCGCTATTTAAGATGATATTTATCCGATCGGATCTTTTCTTTAGTTTGCCAGTATCGCGATCGCGCCTTCATTGCCCTGCTGGGCCGCAAGATCGCATACAGAAAGCCCGCGGACATCAAGGAGCGTTGGATCAGCGCCCTTGTCGAGCAACAGTTTTAACACATCATTGCGGCCAAACATGGCCGCAAACATCAGTGCTGTACCGCCGTTGCCATGTTGTAGGTTTAAGTTTGCACCATGTTGAATGAGAATCTCAGCGATATCCTTATAGCCTTTGAAGGCAACCCCCATCAATGCGGTATTGCCACCATTATCCTGTGCATCAACATCGGCACCAGATTCGAGCAATAGTTTAGCTGCGGCGAGCTGATTATTATAGCAGGCGATAATCAACGGCGTGTAGCCTTTGGTGTCACGGCTATTTAAGTCTACCTGCTGTCGAATAAGTTCCTGTAATACTTCGACATTGCCTAGCCGGGCGGCATGTATAATTACTTCTGTCATCTGTGTCATATCGGAATTGACCTTATTTATCACTAAAAATTACTTGTTTAAGTTATTACAGGAACAAAAGCTAAAGAAAAAGGGTTTGGAAAATATTGATCTTCAACTAATCAAAATTATAGCGTTCTAGTAACACAGTCAAAAAAGCAAAAGTCCGGGTTCGCGGTTTCTTATCCAAGACCGTTTTTCTAGCTATTGCTACTTAGCTGCTATGGTAAGGTAAACATACATCGACGGAGATATCAATTCACAATATCCAAACCATTTGCAGTTCTGTGTTGTCCTATCTGTAAACTTAAATCAACAACACATTGAACAGATTTGCCCGGATTGCTTTAAAAACAATATTGTGGATTATTGGAGGAATAATTACGCTTTTTATTCTTATCGTTTTCCTGCTTCGCCTACCCAAAATACAGAATTATATTGCTGGTAAAGTGACACATTATGTCGAAGGAAAGATCGGCACCCCCGTCAAAATTGGCTACATCAATATCGATTTTCCTAAAAAATTGATATTGGAAGATATCTATCTCGAAGATCAAAGTAAAGACACCTTAGTTGCTGGTAAAAGCATTGCGGTTGATATCAATATGCTGAAACTATTAAAGAATACTGTTGAAATCCAAAGCCTGGAAGCCGATGGTATTACCGCCAAAATACGTCGTTCCTTGCCCGACAGCAGCTTTAACTTTGACTATATCGTCAAAGCTTTTGCTTCTGAAAAGGAAAGTGAACCAGCCGCCGACACAGCTTCAGCCCTTCTTTTTAACCTCGATAAGGTCAAGTTTTCAAAAATACATGTTGTCTATGCTGATGCTGTGATCGGTACCAGTGCCGACGTCTATCTTGGTCGTTTAAATACTAACATAAAGAAATTTGACCTGACCAAAAACATGGCCTTTGAGCTGCCGAAAATCAATATCGACGGACTAAATGCCATGGTCAAACAGTGGAAGCCCGCCGTAGAAGGCGCAGGCCCATCGGTTGAAGATTTTGGTATCACCGATAAAACTGCACAGACCACATCCCTCCTTCCTGATGTAGGCATCCAGGTGGCCGAACTCAGTAATGTGCTGGTTCGTTATGAAGATGAATCGAGTGCACTTAAATCTCAATTTATCCTGAAAAATTTCTATGCCGCTATCAATAAGATCGATCTCAACAATGAATTTGTCGATATCCAAAAGCTCCAACTCGATGGTTCGGATCATAATGTCCTGCTGGGAAAAATTCAAAAATCTTCGGCCGCAGCAGCAAAAACCAGCAAAACTGAAGCCGACAGCAGCAGCGCCGCAAAGATGAACTGGGTCGTTTCGGCAAAAGACATCAACATCAATAATACCAGTATCCGTTTTAAGGACGACAACCAGCCCCGCATCAAAGGATTTGACTATTTTAACATCCATATGCCGGGACTCAAAACCCAGCTGACAGATTTATATTATAGCGCCGATTCTATCAGCGGATCACTAAAAGAGCTTGTTGCCGCTGACCACTCCGGATTTACGATCAAGCAGCTGAAAGCCGATTTTAACTATACCAGCACAGGTGCCGAAATTAAAAATCTATATGCTGAAACTCCCCGTACCCTAATTCGCGATTATATTAAGCTAAGTTACCCTTCCTTGGATATCATTACCAAAAAACCAGAACTGATACGGGTCAATGCCAGCCTCATAAAGAGTTATATTGATATGCGCGATATTCGCTTTTTTGCACCTTTTCTGGACACTATGGAAGTGATGAAGCCCCTGCTGGACAAGAAGTTTTATATTGATACCCGTGTGGCTGGCCGTGTAGATGACCTGCATATACCGAATATCGATTTTAGGACACTTTCCAATACCCGACTGATTGCAAGTGTGCATTTAAAAGGATTACCCGATATGAATAAATTGTCGGTAGACCTCAACCTTAAAAAATTAACCACAGGCCGTTCGGATATCGAAAAGCTGGTTTCCAGGTCGATGCTACCTCAAAATATTGAGCTGCCCAATGCCATTGGACTGAGCGGTACTTTTAAAGGTGGAATGGCATCTTTTAACACAAAACTGGCTTTGGTTACCGAAAAAGGGACTGCTAAATTAGATGGAAGGGTTGCTATGGCCAAGCGCGATACCAGCTATGAGGCATCGGTGAGTGTGCGCGATCTGGACATCGGCAAAATCATGAAGATGGACAGTACGTTGGGGATTCTTTCTTTTGAAGGAAAAATAAAAGGCAAAGGCACAGATCCCAAAAAAATGATAGCCAGTTTTGATGGCAAAGTGAACCGCATGGACGCCATGGGCTACCGCTATCATGATATCGATATGGATCTCTCGGCAGACAAAGGCGCCATTAAAGCATCCGTCATCAGTCCCGACCCGAATATCAAGCTGAAATTGGATGCCACTGCGCAGATGGATGCGACCTATCCAAAAGTAGCCTTTGAAATGAACGTCGACAGCATCAACCTACAAAAGTTAAACCTGGTGAAAGATGCCATCAGCTACCGTGGTAAGCTCAGCGGTAATTTCAGTACTGCTGATCCAAACTTCCTCAACGGTGAAGCGCATATCACCAATTCGTTGATCCGATACAAAAACGATCGATATGCACTGGACACGGTATCCCTCATGGCAAAAGCTGACAGCAGCCGTAATCAGCTGCAGCTGCGTTCCGATTTTCTGAATGCCCACCTGGTTGGCAAGTACAAAATTTTAGAACTGCAAAGTGCCGTACAGGATCTCCTGCAGCTATATTATACACCCGAAAAGCCTATCAAGATTCCGCCCTACTCGCCGCAGCTCATCGAATTTTCGGCACAGCTGACCCGAAATCGGCTTATTCAGGATTTTCTCCCTGAGCTGACAGAAATGAAAGCCATTACCCTGGATGGTCGCTTCGACAGTGGATCCAAGAATCTCTCAGCCAAACTAGATGCACCCCGGGTTGTATATGGCGGCACAGAAATCAATAATGTTACCCTGGACATCAACAGCCTGGATAGTTCCCTTTACTATTCGGCCCTGATCAATAAAGTTAAGGTCAGCAGTATTGAAATTACCAACACCATTCTGAGCGGAAAGGTCGCACAAAACATCGTTAATCTGGGCCTATGGATCAAGGATAAACAAGATAAAGAACAATATCATCTCGGCGCCGACATGCAGGCCAAGGATGGTCTATTTGTATTCAGTTTGCTTCAGGACGGCTTAATGCTCAATTACGATAAATGGGATGTAGCGCCTAATAATACCCTAAAATTTGGCAGCGCGGGCATACTGGCCGATAATTTCGTGCTGAGCAACAAGGGGCAGGAGCTGCGCATTGCATCGCAAGACAGCATCCTTAACTCACCGGTTGATGTGGCTTTTAAAAATTTCCGCATAGAGACCCTGAGCAAGATGGTTATGAGCGACAGTCTGGATCTGGGCGGCGGTATCAATGGGCAGACTACACTTTCCCGACTGGAAAGCAGTCCAGTGTTTGTGGCAGATCTGATCGTAGATAAGTTTTACTTCGGAAAAGATACCGTGGGCAATGTCAATATCAAGGTCAACAACGAGCGTGAAAATACCTATAGCGCAAACGTGAGCGTTACTGAAAATGGAAATAATCTGGTTCTCAGCGGCGATTTTATCAACCCGCCACAAGGCGATGCAGCGCTAGACTTCACACTGGATATTGCGCCACTGACGATGAAGACCGTACAGGCTTTCAGCATGGGAAACCTCAAAGATTCCAAGGGCAACCTCGAAGGGCAGTTAAAAATAGTGGGCTCCCCTTCGAAACCACAGATCAGGGGTGATCTCTATTTTAGAGAGGCTGAATTCAATGTGGCGATGCTCAATGCCCTATTCAAAGCAAAGGATGAACAGATCCGCTTTGATCAGAATGGCCTATCGTTCCCCAAATTTGAACTCGAAGACAGCAAAGGCAATATTGCCCAGGTCAGCGGTTCTGTCAATACACAGACCTACACCGATTTTGACTTTGACCTCGGCATCGCTATGGAAAATTTTGAAGTCCTGAATTCCACACAGGCAGACAACGACCTCTTTTATGGAAAAATGTTTCTTGGCACCGATCTGCAGATCAGCGGAAATCTAAACAAACCGGTGGTGGACGGTACCATCAAGGTCCTTGACAGCACCGATTTTACCATGGTGATGCCCAACAATGATCCTGGCATGGCCGATCGGAAGGGCGTGGTCGAATTTGTGGATAAACGGGATACAGCTACCACAAATGCGCTTGCCAGATTAGATTCGATGACTGTAACAAAGCTTACAGGAATAGACGTCGATCTGAATCTGCAGACTGATAAAGACGCCAAGTTTAAGATTCTTCTTGACGCCGGTTCGCAGGATGCCCTAAACATTCAGGGCGAGGCTGAATTGAATGCAGGCATGGATGCCAGCGGCAAAATAACGATGTCGGGAACATTTACCGTGGAGCAGGGAAGCTATTCTTTCAGTTTTGGACCTGTGAAAAAAGATTTTACCTTTCAGAAAGGAAGTACGATCACCTGGAATGGAGATCCGTTGGATGCACTGCTCAATATTACCGCAGCCTATACCTTAAAAGCCCCTACCCTGGAACTTGTTGCACCACAGCTCGGCACGCAGAATGCCAACTTATACAAACAGAAGATCCCATTCGATGTGCTGTTAAAAATCACAGATAAGCTATTCCAGCCACAGCTCAATTTTGACATCGACCTGAATGCCAACAATGCCATCGTATCGCAGGATGTTATCAGCAAGGTAGACAATGCACTGACGACCTTACGTGATAATCCTTCCGACCTCAACAAACAAGTCTTTTCACTGATTGTGTTGGGGCGTTTTATGTCTGCAAATCCATTTGAGAGCCTTTCCGGAGGTGGCGGCACAGAAGCGCTTGTGCGAAATAGTGTCAGTTCGTTTTTAAGCTCGCAGCTGAACAGGCTGGCCTCAGATTTAATTACCGGCGTTGAGCTTGATTTCAACCTGACATCAGAAGATGATTACAGCACCGGAACGGCCCAGACACGTACCGACCTGAATATCGGCGTTTCCAAAATGCTGCTCAACGACCGACTGAAAGTCAATATCGGATCTAACTTTGAAGTAGAAGGGAATTCACGTCCGGGTGAAGCTGCCAATAATATCGCCGGCGACATACAGCTGGATTATCAGCTTTCGCAGGACGGGCGCTACTTTGCACGCTTCTACCGCAAAAACCAATATCAGGTGACTTTGCAGGGGCAATTTGTGGAAACAGGAATCGGTTTTATTATCACGATGGATTACAACCGATTTAAGGAAATCTTTATGCGTTCCAAAAAGCTCAAAGAATATTACAATACCGGTAGCAAGAAATTCAGAAAACGTTTTGACGTAGACCGAATGGAACAAGATTCGGCCTACCGGGACAGTGTGCGTACGGTGATCCGTGATAGCCTGATGCTCCATAGTCCGGAATACAGAAAACAGCTAGAAGATCAGCAAAAAGAACAGCAGCGCCGCCAGCAGGTAGACAGCACTGCAAACAACGGCCGGAAAAAAAGTATGCCAACACATTCAGATACCATCAGAACCACAGCGATTAAAAATGAAGACGAGGAAAGGAGTTATCATGCAAATTAAATTAAAATCGATTATTGGCCTGCTTGCCCTTGGTGGGCTGATTGCTTCCTGTTCGTCGACTAAAAACCTGCCCGAAGGAGACAGCCTTTATGTAAAGGGAAACGTTAAGATCGCTTCCGATACTATTCCAAAGAAAGACAAGGAAAAGCTGGCTACCTATCTGGCCGAATCGCTTCGGCCCCAGCCCAACAAGCGTGTTTTAGGCATGCCTTACAGGCTTTATTTTAACAATATGGCCGGCGATACGTCAAATAGCAATTTTATCAAGCGTTTTTTCAAAAAGATAGGTGAAGAACCCGTTTTGCTGAGCGATGTAAACCGGGAGTACAATGAGAATCTGCTGCGCAACCGGCTTGAAAATATCGGTTTTTTCAATGCGGAGGTTACTTCGGATACAATCGTCGAAAATAAAAAAGCTACGGTAGACTATACCGCCAAGCCCAATCTGATCTACCGGATCAAATCCGTCACTTTTGACGTAGACAGCAGCACGCAACTGGGACGCGATATCCGCGCAACTTCTGACCGCAGCCTGTTGCAGGTGGGCAAAAATTATAGTCTTGATGTTGTGCTCAATGAACGAGACCGCATCGACAACGTCCTTAAAAATAAGGGCTATTATTATTTCAGCCCAGACTACATCCTGGTACAAGTCGACAGCACTATCGGGAATCATAAAGTCAACCTCTATGTGACCGTAAAAAAGGAAACGCCCGAACAGGCAAGAACCGCCTCCAAAATCAATAAGATTTATATTTTCCCAAACTATACCGAGACCGGAGCTGGCTACCAGCAGTCACCGCGGAATGCCGAACTATTTGATAGCAGTTATTATTTTATTGACCCAAATCATACCTTCCGCAAACCTGTAATCGCCAATCATATCTTTTTCAAGGCGGGCGATCTGTATAACCGCGACGCCCACAACAGGACCATTAGCCACCTGGTGAATCTCAACAGCTGGAAATTTGTCAAAAATAACTTTGTGGACAGCAAGGAAGTACCCAATGCGCTGGATGTATACTATTACCTTACTCCGCTGCCAAAGAAATCTGTCCGTGTAGAACTGCTAGGAAAAATGGCTTCGGTCTATAATGGGACCGAAGTAAATGTCAACTGGACCCTTCGGAATGCCTTTAAAGGCGCCGAGAAGCTCAATATCAACGTATTTGGCGGGTATGAAATACAAACGGGTGGCAATGCAGATCTGAACTCCAGCTATTTCCGCTACGGCACCGAGGCAACCTTGACATTTCCGAGGATACTGACACCATTTGGCACCATTAATCCTTCCCGTCAATATATTCCGAATACCTATATCAAGGCACGGTACGAATTCCTGAACCGCCGCAAAGCCTATACGCTCAATTCGATGGCGCTGAGCTACGGTTATACCTGGCAAGAGAACGAAGAGAAGCAGCATGATCTGGCGCTGATGGAAATCACCTATGTACAGCCGAGAGGTATTTCGGAAAGCTACAAGATGCAGATGGATACCATTCCGGCGCTGCGGCATGTAATCGATCCCCAATTCACAATTGGGCCCAATTATAACTTCACCTTTCAGAACACCATGAAAAAGCACCTGCGCAATACGTTTTATTTCAAGGGAAACCTGGATCTGTCGGGAAATATCCTGGGGCTTATCAAAGGTGCAGACTTTAATAAGGGCAAGACTTTTAAACTTTTTGATGCGTACTTCTCGCAGTATGTCAAAGCCAGTGTGGATGGCAGGCATTATTTCAAGCTCAGCGAAAATTCACAGATCGCATCACGGGTGAGTATAGGGATGAGCTACTCATACGGCAACTCACGTTCCCTACCCTATCTTAAGCAATATTATGTGGGCGGGCCTAATAGTATCCGTGCCTTTGGCGCCCGTGCGATCGGACCGGGCACGGTAGCGCCAGAAAGACTGGGCAATGGACTTTTCTATGCCGATCAGACAGGCGATATCAAGCTGGAGCTGAACACCGAATACAGGGCAAAAATTGCTGGCCCTGTCCATTGGGCGGCCTTTATCGATGCTGGAAATGTATGGCTGCAGCGAGATGATGAGACCAAACCGGGCGGAAAATTCAGCAAGGATTTCCTGCAGGAACTAGCCGTCGGCGGCGGGTTGGGATTACGGTTTGACTTTACTTTTCTGATCCTGCGTACTGACTTTTCCATCCCGTTCCGTATCCCCTATTTGCCGAAGGGCGAGCGCTGGGTATTTAAGGATATCGACTTTGGAAGTTCAAGATGGCGAAAAGATAATCTGATGTTTAATCTCGCGATCGGTTATCCATTTTAGTCTGGACATATCAACATAGTGATCACCTAAAACCGAAGTCCTTATGATCAATGAAAACATTCTGGGTATTATTGCGGGTGTCCTTACATCAATTGCTATGTTGCCGCAGCTGATCAAGGTATTGAAAGAAAAAAATGTGGATGACCTTTCTCCTGTTATGCTGTTAACGTTAATCATAGGACTTTCCCTATGGGTGTGGTACGGTGTAATGAAAAGTGAGGCGCCCATTATCTATTCAAACAGCTTTGCTGTTCTGGTCAACCTGTGTCTGTTAGGCAGCTATCTAATTTATAGAAAAAAGACCTAAAAAAAGGCGGATAACATTGCTGTTATCCGCCTTTAACATGAAAACACTATTCTACAAACCGTTCAACCAACTATTCACCTCGTCTTGTGTTTTACCTGTTTTCTTTTGAAGTTTACCAACCAATTCATCTTCTTTGCCCTCCGCATATAGTAAATCATCATCTGTAAGATCAGCATATTGCTGTTTTACCTTACCTTTAATTTCGTTCCAACGACCTTTCCATGTTAATTCACTCATACTATTTTTTCCTTTCGTTTTTTTATAAATAGAACAGCCTGCAGCAGGAATCGTTTAAAAAAAAATGTTATCAAATGTTAAAAAACAAGCTAATGGATTCTATTCTGTTTTATCGATGGTCGTTTCCTCTTCATCGAGCGGCGCCGGTGGAATTTCATCGACGTTGCGTTCGATTTCCTGTGTCTCTACATGGACCGCAAATTCAGAAGGTTCGATTGGGATAGCCATTTCTGTTGCATACTCCCGCGTGAAAATAGCTCCAAAATAAAGAATTGCCGCGGTGTAATACACCCAGAGCAAAATAAGCACAAATGAGCCGGCCGCACCGTAAGTATCCTGCGTCGCCGAGCGTTCAAGATATATGCCGATCAGGTAACGGCCGATAACAAATAATATAGCCGTGAATAGCGCGCCCGCCCGAACAGTCTTCCATTGAATATTGACATCGGGTAAGGTTTTAAAGATCACGCTAAAGAGTAGGACGATAACTACAAAGGAGATGACAAAATTGATTAAGTTCATCAGCACGACCGTGATTTCCGGGAAATAGCGCTGCAGCTGCCCGGTAAGTGCAAGAATGATTCCGTTGATAATCAAGGTCACCACCAGAAGAAACCCCAATCCAATGACCAGTGATGAAGAGAGCAAGCGGTCCTGGATCATCTTGAGCCAACCTTTTTTGGGCTTTGGGCGCACATGCCATATCTTATTGATTGAATTCTGCATATCGCCAAACACCGTCGTTGCACCGATTATCAGGGTTCCCACACTGATTACCAACGCCATATTTGATTTGCCCGATAACTGCAGGTTTTGAATAACCTCTTCAATCTGTTTGGCGGCGCTATTGCCTACCAGGCCATTAAGCTCGGCAAAAACCTTTCCCTGAATGGCATCGGCACCATAAAATATACCGGCCAGCGCGATCATCAAAACCAATATTGGGCCGATCGAAAAAACGGTGTAGTACGATAATGAAGCACTATATTTCATGGAGTCTTCATTCATAAAGCCTGATACGGTATTTTTCAGTATCGTCCAATACGTTTGCAGCTTGCTTTTATTTTCCTTTTTTACATGCATTGTCGTTATTGTTTTTAAGAAAAAAACTCCTTAAAATGACATAAAGTTTGTTTTTTAAGAAAATTGGGCATCTAAGAAACGTATTACCCATGTCCTCAAAATACACCTTCAGTCCAAATAATCAACTCTAAGTATTCTAAAAATCAAGAAGTAAGCTGCAGACAATTACCATAAAAGAAATAAAGACAAACTAATGATTAATCTTTCTTGTTCTTCCTTAAAAACAGCATTAGAGAATATGAAAAGAAATCAGAACGACCCTAATATTTTAAATGACCTTATTAAAATC
>JAITLV010000100.1 GCA_031277685.1 Sphingobacterium sp.
ATCTTGTACATGGTGGCCACAACCAAGGTGTCGTCAATATTGCCATAAATAGCCGATGTGCCTCTAAGCTGTCCCGGGATACTCAATTTCGTCCATGCAGCATCTCTCGTTTCAATATCGATAAGATCCTTCTGCTCAGAAGGGCCGTCCTTTTGACAAGAACTAAACAACAGGCCGATGGCGCAGACAAAAAGCAGAGGGCGGAGAGGTGTTTTAAATTGCATATTTTTTGCGATTAGAGTAAGCAAGCGGTGTGATTTTTAAGTTTTGTATAATTTTAAAGTTAGTTATAATAACTGAAAGTTATTGCATGGTTCAAATTTTATTTCTCTAGCAGTTAGTATATTATATGCGGCTGCTGCTCATAAGTCTTCCTATCGGAAATTTATCTAATTGGATGAATAATCAATCTATTGTATCTATTCAAAAATTGGTTTATTCCTATGGGAAGGGAAATTTAAATTATAACCATTTTATTCGTTGTTGTCTAAATGAAATGATTAACTTTATGGAAACCAATAGCCTAGTTATGAAGTTATCATTACTTTCTTTATTTACTTTCTTCTTGTTGTCATTTGCTATAGCGCAATCATCTGCTGAAAAACCGCTTAAAGTTGATCCAAATGACTGGATAAAGCAAAAGCTGGCGGATGCTAAAGTGAAAAAAAATCTAGTATCGTATAAAGACAAATTTTTCCAATTTGATACGGTACGTTTAGTTGGATTTATCGAAGGTTATAGTCCTGCATTAGAATTTACAAGTGGTATTATTTATAGCAGTAATGAGCTGACTCGTGAAGATTATCCGACTACCGTACAGGTTTATCCTGATGGTCGTTTTGAGGCGAGCTTCTTGGCTACTAATCCGAAAACTAGTTACCTTAACTTTAAAAATGACCAATTTAAATTTTATATCGAACCGGGACAGACGCTAGCGTTGCGATTTCGCGTTACAGCAGATCAAAATTTAGCGTTAATGGGTTTTGAAGGCCCTCTTGCTGCCGAGAATCAGCTGCTTGTAGGCTTTGATTGGGGAAATAACACCCGTGCCTTTTATCAGGGCATGGAAAGGCGTTTGAAAGAGCAACCAATTTCATCAATAAAAAAGCAACTCTTGACAGCTTGGGATTCGGTGCAAAATGAAGTAAAGGGACGGTTAAAGAAATCAGATTTTTCACCAAAAATAAAAAATATAGTCCATACGCAAGTTGCGCTCATGTATGCAGTGCAATTGATGGATCTGCAAATGTATCGAAAGAATTACCTAAGTAACAATCCTACAAATGCCTTCCTAAAAGAGCCACTACCCAGTGATTATTTTAATTTTATAGCTCGCTTAAACTTAAATGATCCGGCTATTTTGGTACAGGATGAGTTTTCAACCTTTATCAACCGATTCGAGTATTCGACTTTATTTAGTCGTGATGTTTATTATGATGCCTTAAATAGTCATCGTAAAGGGAATTTATATTTGGTATTGGATTCGGCAAATCAAAAATCTAACCCAACGATAGCCATTTCGTTGGTCTCGGAAGTTGCGAAACTACGTACCTTGCTGTCTGCATTAAATGGTGCAGCTGATACAGCAGGGATAACTAAAACTACAGAACAATTATTGGCCGTGTTAAAAAATAGAGATTTAAGGTATGAAGCGCTTCAGCTGGCCGAACGTGTGAAGAAATCCAAAAATGGCTATTTGCTACCCACTACTGATGCTGCAGCTATCTTTAAGAGCATGACTGATAAATACCGTGGTAAAGTCGTTGTTGTGGACTTTTGGGCACAGTGGTGCGGCCCATGCCGCTCTGGTATTGAATCGTCGCAAGGGAAACGCTTAAAACTCAAAGATAATCCGAATTTGGCATTTGTTTTTGTAACAGATATCGAGGGGACTCCAGATATGGAGTTTTATAAAGATTATATCGTTAAAAATAGCATGTTTGAATCCTATCGGGTTTCTGCCGATGAATATAGAGCATTGCGTGAATTATTTAAATTTAACGGAATTCCGAGATATGTACTGATGGATCCTGATGGTCGAATTAGAAGTGATAATTTCCAAATGCATAACCTGACAACTGAACTTCCAAAAAATTACCCACAGCTTTTTACGTATCAACAGATGCAAAGGATCAACTAATTCGGTGTGAAGTAATAACTTTACTTTTTAAACAAAAATACTAATTATATTAGTATTTTATTTTGTTGTTTCCTATCTTTGTACTGTTAACCAATTAATAAATAATTAAGACTCAAATTATGGGCGTACAGCACGGGTCTATGCCTTCAAAGAAGAGCGATGAACTTCTGAAGGCTATCTTTGAAGATAACTTTCCCGACTTTCTGCGGTTTATGTATCCCGAAGCAGAGGCGATCTTTGATTTCGATCGGGGATTGACGTTTATGGACAAAGAGTTGTTGGAGATCATCCCCGACCGTGAGCGTAAAAAAGGCAAGCGTATGGCGGATCTATTGGTGAAGGTGTTTTTGCGAGATGGTACGGAGAAATGGATCTTGATGCATACGGAAATAGAGGGAGGCAATGATCTGGGATTTTCACATCGGATATTTCAGTACCATTATCGTCTATTGGACCGATATCGAGTTCCAGTAGAGACGATAGCTGTTTTTACGGGCGATCGTAGCCAGCGGCGGCCCGCTATCTACAGTTATACATTATTCCGAACATCGTTGGAATTCCGTTATCTTAATTATCAGATCTTTGATCATAGCGAGGATGAGCTTCTTGTTATGGACAATATTTTTGCGTATATTGTATTAGCTTGTCAGAAATCCTTACAGGAAGATAAAGTTCCTGAAGAAGAGCTGGCGGAGCAGCGGAGTATAATTGCACGTACACTGATTCAGACGAATCGATACAGTAAAGATCGTATAATGAGCTTTTTAGTTTTTTTAAAGAGTTTTCTATTTATACGAGATAAAGAAATAAATAGTAAATTTGACCAATACATTTATCAAGTGACAGGAGGCACAATTGAAATGGGAGTAATTGAAACAATAAAAAAACAGGAACGGGAAAAAGGTCTTAAGACTGGCATTGAAAAAGGTAAGCGTGAAGAAGCTATTGCCATTGCACTAGAGTTTAAGAAAATGGGTTTACCTATTGCTGATATTGCTAAAGGCACCGGGCTTTCTATCGAAGAAATCGAAAAACTGTAATCAAATACTTTTAAAGTTTATAGATATTTATTTTGAGCCATTTACGAAAGGGAGTGGCTTTTTCAATGCTCTGATTTATATTGGGGTTTTTAAAATTCATTCCCTTCTAATGAAGACTCATTATCTTCTTGATTAGTAATTGTTTGTAAAGCACTTAAAATTTTAAGTTTCAGGGATTCATTATAATCGTCTTCAAATAAAATTGATTGAATTATTTCTTCCAAAAAATCACGGTCGATTATGTTGTCTGCAACGCAAACCGCTATATTTTCCATTTCCCTTATAAATTTCGTTACTATATGGTCGAAGCCATTTAGTTCTAAAAAACTAGCCCCAACTCCTATAGAAGTTCTTTTATTTCCATCATGGAAGGCATGTAATTTATTGATTGAAAACACCAAGTGGGTAAGTTTGTTCTCAAATTCTGGGTAATATAGATCGTCTTTCACCTTTTCTATTACGCTAGCAATATAGCCTATATTTTCTACTCCAGATAATCCGCCAGAAATTTTCTTCTTTGAATCAGAGATGTTGTTAAGTCGGATATCATGTGAAATCAATATTAGAATATAAAAATACTGTTAAAATATTGGAAAATAAGTTATTGTATCATTTGGTTGGGGGATGTCTCCGACATCTGTGTCGGTACATCAGTGTTTTTTAGTGTAAGATGCTTATTGTCAGATGATTAATTGGAGCGTAGTAACACTTCTATTCTTTTCCTAATGTGTATTTCGGCCAGCTAAAATGATATAGGAACAGTTTGCTGAAATTGAAAAGTTAAGAATAACTTTTTGCTGTTTGTTTTCCCCCCCCCGTTTTTGCGGCTATCCTAGCTTAGTCCAATTATTGGTCGCTTACTGTGCCAAAAAAGTTGGCTAAGGGACGCTTGCTAATCTATTTTACCTAATTAGCACAGAGAATGTTGCGTTGCGAAATCAATTAAGTATTTTTCTTCTTCACTTTTGGAATACTCTTGTCTTTCAATTCCTTGGCTTGGCGTCGCATTTTCTTTAAGGAAATGCTGGACTTGTTTGAGTTTGCTTGAACTGCCAATTGGTCCATATCCGAGAATGATATGTTGTAGTTCATCTTTAATATCCTTTATTTATATCTAGATCAAAGATTCGAATTTATATTCAAATTTGGGTTTGTTTCTATATGCCCCCTTCTAACGTAATCATTGGATGCTAACCTTTCCCGTAAGGGGAGATGGCTGGAAAGAATTTTAGAAACCTTTACTAGAGCATATAAGCTATTGCTAAAAGCTCCAGGTTTCATCAGTATTAGGATTAAACCGTCAAACAAAATGCTAATTTAATTAGTATTTTGTTTGACGGTTTCCTATCTTTGTGTTGTTAACCAGTTGATAAATAATTATGAGTCCAAGAAGAAGGCGTGTAGATGATCCCTTGTGGAAATCTATTTTGGAGCAAACATTTTCGCATTTTCTAAGATTTATCTTTCCGGATGCAGATGCTGTTTTTGATTTGAGCAGACCCTTTGATTATCTAGATAAAGAGTTTGAGACTTTGTTTCCTCCGGAAAGCAATGGAAAGGGAGTCCGTTACGTAGACAAGCTTGTGAAGGTATTTTTAAATGATGGCAGCGAACAGTTTGTACTCTGCCATGTAGAGATCCAGAGCAATAAAGGCAGGGGCGATTTAGCTGAGCGCATGTTTCGTTATTTTTATAGAATATGGGACCGTTACAAGGTTCCAATTACAGCGATTGCGATCCTGGCAGATGAAAATAAAGGCTATCATCCTATGGTCTATAGCCAGCAATTTATGGGAACTTCATTGCGCTATGATTTTAACAGTTACAAGATCATGGATCAGGAAGAGTCGGTATTGCGATCAAATAAGAATCCATTTTCTGTGATTGTTCTTACTGCTCTTTTGGCCATTGTTAACAAGAAAGTAAGCGATGATGGATTGAAAGTGATCAAGCATGATCTCTATGATGAGATGATGAAAAGGGAGATGGATAAGGATACGCGACAAGGGTTATATGATTTTTTAACTTATTACGTAAGTTTTGATAATGAGGAAGTTTTGAGTATATTTCCTCAATAGATTAGTCCTTAATGGCAGAGGAGAGATCGATAAATTGCTTTTTGTAGGCAATTTATCTAAGTTTGAAGAAGAAATTAAAACAAAAATAGGAAGGAGCGATACTATGGGCACTCAAGAATATTTATTAGATAAAGCTGAAAAAAAAGGAATTCAAAAAGGCATTGAAAAAGGGAAGCGGGAAGAAGCTATTGCCATTGCACTAGAGTTTAAGAAGATGGGGCTACCTATTGCTGATATTGCTAAAGGCACCGGGCTTTCTATCGAAGAAATCGAAAAACTGTAATCAAATAC
>JAITLV010000153.1 GCA_031277685.1 Sphingobacterium sp.
TGATCTTACCTCATCAATCTAACCAACAAACTAGCCATTTCAAAGATAAGATTCACCTATAAACTATCTATTGATCATTTCCGACAAAATATTGATCAAACAGTGACTATTGAAAAAAAATCACCGTCTTTAAAAGACTGAGGCTGCAATTTTAAAATTTTGCAGCCTCATCGTTAATTTTTTCACCTATTGGCTTTATGCCGCGCACCATAAATAGTCCTTCCTCCTTCTCTGCTGTCGAATAGATGCGATGATGAATTTCTCTGTCAGTTTTTAAGTCAACGAAGCCCACTTTATCCAATAAATACAAATCTCTTTCGGGTCGACTATATCGACTTATATCCAAGTTGGATTTGATGGCATTAGCCTCTTCCATAATTTCTATCGGATATCTTTCATGCCCTTCCTGGCTGAATACTGTAGTACCAAAATCTCCGTCAAAATTTATAAATATCCCACCTGGCTTTAACACACGAAAAATTTCAGCATAACATGCACATAGATCCGGTATCGTCCAGGTCATAAGACGAGTAAAAACGATATCAAATTTATCGGTATCAAACAGCAAATTTTGAGCGTCCATAATGTGATAGTCAACAGCTAGGTTTAATGTCGCAGAAACCTGTTTTGCTTCTTTGATCATATTTGGGGAAAGATCAATCGCTGTTACTTCAAAACCTACTTTGGCCATGATATTACCAAAATATCCGGACGCTGTCCCTATCTCCAACATACGCTTTCCCGTTAGCTTTGAGTCAAGCAATATTTCTTCAAAGAAATTTACCCAATTTGCAGTTTCCGGCCGGCACCAGGCCTCATCTTTCTCCTCACGCCAGATCTTACTCTGCTTGTCCCAATAGGAAGTTATCCTGTTAATTATCATAATAAATCTATTATTTTATCTGCTTTTTGTTTTCCATAAAGCTGGGCAATGATCTCTTTTACCTGAGCTTTTTGATTCAGCTCCTTATCTTCATATGCCCAATGATGTATTGCTGTCGCTGTACAAAGAGCTTTCAAAGTATGGGGATTATAAGCAAACATCGGCAGCAGATTGAAGATCTGCTTGTCTTTTATTGCAGGGATCTCCGCAAACTCATTTCGTCTATAAAACAATTGCGGGCTATCATTCCACATGACAATCATATCGGGGTTCCAGGCTATCAATGTTTCAGCATTTATATTAGGTTGATCCAATTCAAAAGGACATACATTTTCTACACCCGCCATTTCCAAACAAGCATGCATCATGCTGTTCGTACCTGTCGTTGAAAAAACACGACCATAAGCCCAGGTAAAATATACACGTCGTTTCTTCGCAATCCCATCTGAACGTTTTTTAATTAATGCTTCTTTCTGTTTCACATAAGAAATCAACTCCATCCCTCTTTCTGTGTTTGCAGTGAGCGTAGCAATATCCTCCACAGTTTTAAACACTTCGGCTTTCAATTCGGCCCTAGTTGCATATACCTTCATTCCAGCATTCCGCAGGGCTTCCACCAGATCCGTCTGACCAGCATGCACGATGATCAAATCTGGATTAAGCCCCACGATATGTTCAACATTTCCCTGATTATTTGTACCCAAGACGGGTAGTTTCCGTTCCTTTATTCGATCGTCCATTTTCGAAAAAAAAGGAAACAACTCGTCACTGACATAGACATCATTAAATATCCCCACAATCCGACGCTCAGCATGTAACATGTATAGTGCGTCCAGCCCGGGCTCATATAGACAAACTATGCGCTCAGCTGGTTGCTCCAAAGCAATACGCTGCCCTTGCGCATCAATTACCTCAATCGCGACCGTATTCGCTTCCCCCTTTGGCTTTTCTCCGTTACAGCCTAAACAAATAGGAAACAGGATCAGTAAGAGTTTTTTTATAACATTTATATTCATCATTTTTTATAGGTTTATGCCCAATGATAATCTGGCATGTATGGGTGCCATTTGTACCCAATAATACATATTACCACTACCGTTGCGCCATGCCGTAGAATACATTTTTTCGTTCAATAGATTATTTACAATTAAATTAAGACGGTACTTATCATTATTCCATCCGGCTCCGGCATCCAAACGAAAAATATCCTTTAGAGCCACTGGATTCGTCGACGTAAACCGCTCTGTTCGACCAGCTAGCATTTGGTAGCCAAAAGATACCGTAAAACCTTTTAAGCGTTCGATAGGCAGCAGATAATTCAACCAAGTATTGTGGATATGTTTTACACGGTTGGGTGTGGCCATTCCAATATTTTCTGGCTTCATTTCATCCGCAGAGATTTTGGAGTCTGTAAATGCATAATTGATCACTGCATTCAAACCTTTTGCCAGTCTTCCTTTCAAATCAAACTCAATTCCTCTTGATTTACTTTCACCTGTCTGATAAATTAGATTGGAGATTGGGTCGGGGGTGATCAGACGATTCCTTTCAATATGATAAACAGAAAGACTGGTATTCCAACGCCCATCCATCCAGTCACGTTTTATCCCCAATTCATAATTTACACCTTTTAGCGGTTTTAAGGAAGCTCCATCAACAGCGATACCAGCTTGCGGTAAATAACTCTGATCATGTAAGATATACAAGGAGGTATTTTGATCCAAAGCATAATTGATCCCCAGACGTGGCGTCAAAACAACATCTTCCGAATTACTCTTTGCGCCATAATCATTGGTTTTTCCTTTTGACGCAGTGAGCCGAAGACCGAGAGAAACCCGCAGTTTTTCATCCAACAACAGTATTTCATCCATTGCATAGGCAGAGATATAAAAAAGTTGTCGGTGTATTTTACTACCTTCTGAAGAAAAATCATTTTCTGATGTAAAATCCCCTCCTATCCCATTATTGAGTACCGTTTGTGCATACTTGGGATTCGTTATGGAAAGTGGGTAGACCGTGGTTGCCGTGCCCCAGGTATCCCAGCTACGTGATGATTTATTGTTTATATCGATCCCTGTAATGACACGATGGCCGACACTTCCAGTTTTAAAATAACCGTTCAGATAAGCCTGTGTTGAGAAAATACCATATTTGTTTGAATCGTAAACTAAATTTCTATCTAAAATATCTTTATTCTCAGCATTAGCACCATTTACCCAAAACAACGTTCCATTATATCCACTTCGGATATAGGCTAATTTTGTTGTCAATTGCCAATCTTTATCAAACCTATGTTGAACTGTTAGAAATGCATTATGATCATTGCCCACAAAAGGTCGTATACCAGGGTCTGTAATTGTAAAATCTCTCGACAACGTTCCATAACCATAAGGAGACATCTGAGCCTCACTGAGAAGAAGATAGTTCAATTGTTGATAGATATATTCGGCTGTTACTGAAGTTTGCTCACTGAATTTATATTTTATTGAAGGGGCAAACAAGAGCCTATTATTTCGGTCATGCTGGAGAAATCCATTACCACGCATTCCCATGAGGTTTAAACGATATTGCAATTTATTGCTCTTATCCAGTTGCCCGTCCAGATCCAGCGCCGCACGCAATAAGCCAAAACTGCCCGTAAGCAAATCGAAACTCCTCTTAGTTTCACCAGTTGGTTTTTTTGTTATTACATTATAAGAGCCAGATGGATCACTAATGGCATGCATAAAGCCGCTGGGTCCTTTTACAAATTCTACCCGTTCAATAATCGCTAGATCATCAGCAATGGGTCCCTTGCCTAATGGGCGCATGTCTACACCATTTCGTTGTGCACTAATATAGCCACCCCGCGAGTAAATATCAGGTGATATCCCATTGTGTAACTCCTCTCTAAAAGTTCCACTGACATTACGGGTTGCGCTTTCATTTAAATTCAAGACAGCTTGATCCCGAAAAATCTCACTACTAATGACCTGAATATGCTGAGGGGCACGCAACAATGATGTCTCCAGCCGTAAAGCTTCAGACAACTGTTTGGGGTTATATCGCTTATAATACTTGGAAATGATTTCTATTTCATCAATTTTCAGAGATTTTAATGTATCTGATGAGGTTGTCTGTGCGTTCAGCCAAAAAGGACTAGCAATGAGTAAAGGTGTAATAAGGCCCTTGAATTGTAACATAGTGAAATAAAGACTTTTGTTACAAAACTCCAAAAACAATATTAAAACGCAATAAGAACAGTCTTAATAAAGAATAAGAGCAGTATTAAGACTGTATTAGAAATCAAGAACCATCACAACAAGGTTCCCTTAGATCTCGTTCTTGTCAATCCATTTTGTTACTGTCGGCGCAGTGTAGTTTTCCATCTCGTCCAATAGCTCCTCAATTGTATCGCTTATCAATAACATGTCTCTATTCTCCTGCTTTAAAAGTCCCTCATTAACCATGTGATCCATAAATTTGATCAGATGGTCATAAAACCCATTAATATTCAATAGCCCAACAGGCTTAGCATGCAAGCCCAGCTGCGCCCAGGTAATCATTTCAAACAGTTCCTCGAGTGTACCAAAGCCCCCAGGCAGTGCAATGACCCCTTCTGCATATTCATTCATGATCCTTTTACGCTCATGCATACTATCCACAACAATTAATTTCGTAACTCCGCGATGTTCACGTTCTTTAGAGTTTAAAAAATGAGGAATTACACCAACGACTTCACCACCTTTTTCCAACACGGCATTTGCGACCACCCCCATTAATCCCGCACGACCACCGCCGTACACCAATTGAACATTATGTTGCGCAAAAGTGTAACCGACATGTTTGGCCTGGTCTTCATATACGTTGGAATTGCCTAAACTAGAAGCGCAAAACACAACAATGCTTTTGATTTTATCCATGTACAAGTATAAAAAATAACTGGCCTAAATCCACTTTTTTAACCATTTAAATAGTAAATCTTTGCTTGAATATGGGGGATAGATCAATGTCGAAAACGCATATCGAGATTGATGCATGACAGCACGTTCATGTGAAAACGCCTTGAAACCAAAAAATCCGTGGCAGCTTCCCAGGCCGCTACCATTGACGCCCCCAAATGGCAAATGGGGATTGGAAACATGAATAAGAACATCATTAATACAAACACCGCCGGACGCCACCTGTTGAATGACGAGCTGAATATGCTGTTTACGTTCGCTAAATAAATATAACGCAAGTGGTTTTTCACGGCTATTTACAATAGAGACTGCTTCTGCCAATGTCTCATATGTTATTATGGGAAGAATAGGGCCAAATATTTCTTCATCCATAATCACATTGTCCAACGATACCTCGACTAATAATGTCGGATTTAACGTTAAATCTTCAGAAAATAGCCCTCCTTCCACTAATTTTGCCCCTTCTCCAATTGATTTTGTTATCAAAGCAAGGAGGCGATCAGCGTGTTTTCGGTTGATAATCTTTGCGTAGACAGTAAGATCTATGTTACCATCCGCTGTAAAAAACATTCTTTTTACAGCATTTAAATAATATCGTATAAATTCGTCCCGTAAGTTTTTTGGAATAAGCACATAATCTGGGGCAATGCAGGTTTGCCCCGCATTGATCAATTTTCCCCAAGCTATTTTATTCGCTGCCTCTTCAAGATCGGCTGTTTCGTCTACGATGACAGGCGATTTACCACCAAGTTCTAAGGTCACAGACGCCAGATGGGCAGCTGCAGCTTTCATAATCTGTTTCCCCACAGCCGAACTCCCTGTAAAGAAAACATGATCAAAAGGCAGTTTTAAAAGGGTTTCTGCGGTAGATTTTTCACCCGCAATACAAGCCACCTCTTTATCTTCAAATGATTCGGATATCATTTTACACATGACTGCAGTCGTATATGGGCTATGTTCAGAAGGCTTCAATACAATGCAATTACCCGCTGCAAGAGCCGATACCAAGGGACTCATTGTAAGCTGAAAGGGATAATTCCAGGGTGATATAATGAGCACTGCCCCTCTTGGCTGATAAACAATCGAACTCTTTGCCAACAAGTTTGTCACCGATCTCCCAACACGCTTGGGGCGCATCCATTTCCGCAAACGACGGATAGCAAAATCGATTTCACCATAAATAAATAGCACTTCACTTATCGCGGCTTCATTTCTTGATTTGCGCAAATCTTTTGCCAGTGCATCATAAATTAAATCCTCGTTATTTTCAATGGCACAACGCAGTCTACGCAGCTTTTTTATCCGCTCCCGGGCGTCACTCTCTCGTAATTCAATTTTAAAAATTTGCTGCTGCTGAAATATTGAATCTATTTGTTCGATCATGCTCTTTTAATTAAAAAAAATTGATAGGCTGACATATTTTTACTTTTTCTTGGGCATGTTATTGATCCATTGACGAATCAAGTCCACCCCTTCCTTATGAATTATACTTCGGGCCAATTCAGGCATTGCTGTCCCGGCTTCCGTACTATTCATCCGATAAAGCAAAATAGAATGCTCTGAATCTCCAGGTACAATATCAAAATTTAATCCCCCGGCTCCTCCGCCTGCGGACACCGGAGCCTTATCTACACCGAGATGTGCAAGTGTATTCTCTTCATAATTAAGAAAAAGGCCCGTGTTGAATGCATCACCACCTTTTGTATGACAGTGCGCGCAATTAACATCCAAATAAGCCCGGGCACGTTCATCAATACTGTATTTATCCTTCTCAGTCCAGATAGGCAACTGCTTTATATTTTTGAGGTCAGGCATGTTATTCAACAATCCCAGTGCATTCCAGCGAGCCAGTTGATTAATGGAATCGCCAGCACGGACAAAATTCAGGTTGCGGGCTTTAGGGCCTATAGGCATTATTTTCGAACTACTATTGTGACAGCGCTTACAGTCATTGGTATTGGGTACCATGTAGTCTGTCTGATGTTTATTGCCGGAATTATCGACCAAAGTAATTGCTAATTTCGCTCCCCGGATGTGCTTTACTGCATCCGTCTGTGCAGTATTCCAAAGATAATTCATGACCTTCCAGTTGTGATCCGCAGGATCTTTGACCAACAAACGCGTTTCCATAATAATCTTCTGCCCTTGAACATTGATGTAAGAAAAATTCTTAACAATTATGGTAGAATCAGGAAAATCCAATGGCCCCTGGGGGGTGTATTCCATTGACTTTCCTAAAGGAAGAACAATAAAGCGATCTTTAACCGTATAATCTGAAAAAAGTGGCGTACTCAGTTCATAGGGGAATACACCTTCTTTCGGTAGGAGACTACTTAATTTCCCCCTGAAAAAACCATAATCAGACAAATGCTCTTTAAACACAAATGAAGTATTGACTTGTTCCACTTTACTTTTTCCTTGCCGGCAGCTCTGCGACAAAGTCAAAAAGAAGAGACTCAAAATAACAAGGCCACCAATGGTTAGTTTTATATTTCTCACGTTTATTTGCATTGAAATGGTTTCACATTACTTGATGGCTTCCATTTGTCACCTTGTCCTGCATGTTTAAAATCTGCCGAAACAAACATATTTTCACCAGGTTGGTCAATACAGATGGAATCTGGATTTAGGGAGGTACCATTGGTCATAATGTTGCTGGTAATACCGTCATATAGGATCGCAGGGATTCTTTTCACTGGACGATTGGGCTCCACCCTATTCAACTGATCTTCAGTAGAAATAATTAATTGTCCAATACGATGATCGTAAGCAGGCTGTGGGAACTTGTCGCCCATTTTGATCGCATTTCCATAGATCTTAATGTGAGTCGGTATGGGAGAGTAATTGGCATTGATACGTTCAGCAGCTTTTTCATCTACGGCGAAACCGGAAGCTATGGTAATTGCCGAAGTATTATTTTGTTCAATAGTATTGTTATAGATTTCGATATTTGATGTAGAGAGGATAATAATTCCACTTCCCGGAGACGCATTCCCCACACCCCAAAAAGTACCAAAACTGCCTCCTTTCGCAAAATTCCTAAAATTATTTTCATAAATTTTATTGCGATAAGCCTTCACGTGTCCTCCCCGCTGGGATAGATCGGGCAAGTCAAAAATCAGAAAACCAGCAGTATTGCCATAAAATTCGTTGTCATACACTTCAGCATGGGTCGTATTTTCAATTTCGCAGCCAGCAACATTTTTCGATGCCTTACAATTCTTTACAACCACACCTTTCGTTTGTCCGACATAAATACCAGCATCAGATGCCCCTTCTGCATAGCAATTCTCGATAAGAACATTCTGACAGAGCACCGGATAAATTCCATATCCACCACTTGTAGAATCGGCTGAACTCCATATACTGTGCAGATCAGTAATGATAATATCCTGGCTATTGTTTATCTTCAATAGATCACCTTTTGAATCCCGGATGGTCATATTTCCGATTGTTAATCCTTTGACATCTGTGATCCGGATGCCCTCACCTCCTTGTGTCTGCCCTGAGAAATCCACAATTGTTTTTTCATGCCCCTCACCTTCAATTTTTATATGATTCACCTGTGCAATGCTCAGATTATCAAAACGGTATTTACCTGTTTTCAGGTGTATATTCGTACTGTCTTTGATCGACAGGAAGGCCTCTTCAATAGCCTCCTCCTGCCCTGGACCAAAAGTTAGCACTTTATAATCATTTCCTTGTTGGTTCTTACAGCTGTAAAAGGTCAAACCTAATAATACCATTATAAAGCTGTTTCTTAAATGTCTTTTCATGATCTATTTATTATAATTATTTTGATTAAAAAATATTGTAGGCATAGGTGACATAATACACAGCCCCAATACGAGGGTTAGCAATACCGGTAGAATAATACCTGTTCGTAATATTTGTTCCACCGACACGGACACCAGACCGTGCTTTAACAAACTTATAGCTCACTTGCGCATCAATCACTGTGGAGCTAGGTACCTGTCCAGCAGCCAGTCCACCTGATACGACATAGTAGTAGCCAGGTTTATAACGAAGTGAGGTACTAAAAGACCAGACCTGCTTTTTACCAAAGCCACTATTTGCAAATTCAAAGTTAAAGTGATAATTAGGTGTATTAAAGTTATTGATCTGGCTATTGTTTTTATTTTTAAGATAGTCCGAGTAATAGTTTGCCTTTGTCATAAAATTCTTACCGAGGTCTATACTCACACTTGCGGCATAACCGTACGTATTTACTGTTTCTCCACCATTAAAAGCCACATTATATTGAACATAGGTAGCGTGATCCTTAAAGGCATTGATATCTTCGATACCCGGAGTATTGGCGACGTTGGCATAACCGATAAAATTCTTCCAGGTCGAGAAATAACCAAGCACATCAACCATCACACGTTTACCGAACACCGCCGCATAGCCCATTTCAAAAGCGTTTACTGACTGAGGTTTGATATCATCAAACTTGAATTTCTGCAGTACCTCTGGATCATTGGTTGACTGGAATTTTTGAACGCTTTCCAATGTATACGGCGGATAGCGATCAAACTGATAGTTATCGATCAATAATAATGAAGAACCTCCAGACGAAAAACTATTAAAACCATTCAGTGTATTTTGAAGTGCCTGAATATTGGAAGGAAAGCTATATGCATTTTGATAAGAGAAACGCAAATAATGCTGTCTTTGTAATTCATAGACTAATGATGCCCGTGAAGTCAGCCTTGGTTGAGCAAATAAGGTATTCTTATCATATCGGAAAGAAGTCGCTATATTCAAACGTTCTTCCATCAGCTTTTTGGTCAACTGTAAGTAGGTACTATATTCGTTGACATGAATAGGTTTATCCTTATCTGGGAATAAAGTATTTTTAGAATTGAGGCTGTAATGGCGCCAATTTACACCAGCGATAACCTGCATGAATTTGACAAGATCCGAGAAATTATATTGTGCTTCAGCATTATACAATTTACTACGATCCAAAAATAGCGTTCCACCTTCGGAAATTGGCGTATTGCTAATGCTATCTTTGAGTCTATTAAATAAAGGGCTACCAAGTTCTGCCCGCCCTTGATCTGCTAAGCTACGTCCCTGAAGATGCGCATCTGTCAGTGATGTACCAGCAGCAAGCGCAGTAAGAAGACCTGTGGTATATTCCGGGTACCAACCGCCAACATTGCCATCGTAACTTGTTTTCCACGACTCATTAATATACTGGGCAGTCGGCCCCGCCACTAATGTTTTGCCTGAATTTTCCTGTGTTGTATAAGTCCTGAAAAACCATTTGTCACCTCGCACTTCCATACGGTATTGTCCTACTTTAAATCCTTTCAACTGATAGCGGGTATCATTTGTATAGACGATATTGCCTGTACCAAAGGTCGCAGAAACGATAGCTTCGATATCCGGTGAGATCTTATATCGAATTTCACCATTTACTTTAAAAAGTCTTGCCCTATTATCGAGATATCCATACTCTGGATAGCCTGTACGAGCCACATAATTAGGATGCGCAAGCAGGGGTTCAACAATTGGAGCCAGATCGGGATTTCCGGCGAGTGCTGCCTCCAGGAAGGGATTGATATCTACTGATGTTGCCCCACCATACCTATTCACACCATTATAATTTGGATCAGTCAATGCCGTACCGGAACCGTTTTTATTTGCATCATCATTGGCTACCCAATCTTTCGCTTGTGTATACTGGCCGTTGACTTTAAATGCAATCTTATTGCTCAACTGTTTGGCAAAGCGAAGTGACCAATCATAATATGGTGAGGCTGGTACTGGATCGTTATTCTTTTTAGCATTTATATGATTGACTCCCTGGGTTATCAACACACTTAATCCTTGATATTTAAACGGATTTTTCCCTGTAGCGATCATCGTTCCATTGAGTCCTCGCGAGCCGTATAAGGCCGAGGATGCCCCCGATAAAAGTTCAATATTATCAACATCAAGTTGGGTTAGACCAATAACCGATCCCAGCGGAAAATTCAATCCTGGAGCCTGATTATCCATTCCATCAACAATCTGTGTAAAATTGGTATTTCCACTCGTATTAAACCCACGTGTAGTGACACTCGTAAAACCGATACTGGACACGGTAACATCGACTCCCCGCAAACCTTGGAGCATATCCATATAATTTATCTGCGCGGAATTGCGGATATCTTTATTGCTGATCTGCTCAATCGTTACTGGAGAAGAGAGTTTAGTCTGTACCGTTCGACTAGCAGATACGACAACCTCCTGCCCCAGTATTGGTGAAACATTCAGTGGAATCTCCAGCGAGGAGGCTGTATTCTCGACAACGATCTCTTTAGGCTCAAACCCGATCGCAGAAATAGAAAGAATTAACGGTAGCGGTTTGTCCGTTTTCAATTGAAAGCGACCTCGATCATCCGAAAAGGTACCTTCCTTTCCGTCTTTTATACGTATAGAGACCGCGTAGGCCGCCTCTCCGGTCAGACTATTACTAACATGCCCCTTTATGGTCTGTTGCGCAAATATAGAGAGCGGTGCACAGAGACAGAGAATCTGGATTAATAAGGTAATTTTTTTCATGTTTATATTGGTTAGCGTATAATACTCGCTGCAATGCTTCACCTTACCCCATCCATGATTCCCTAAAAATGGGTTATCATCCTTGTTTTCTGATTCCCTTAAAAATCAAGGAAACCAAAAATTTAGTATCCCGAAGACTTTGCGTATAGTCGATCTCGACTTGCTTCTTTAGGATTGCTTGTTGCTCGGTACTATGTTTTAATGCATTAGCAAAATTTATTAGTACGGAAGCTGTATTTTCCGGATCTTCCAGATCCAGCTGCTCTTGAATGACGGCCTGTTTCAGCAGCTTGGTCAGAAAAACTTTCTCCTGCACCATCATCGCATCATACAGATCAAAAAAACGAGGTAAAATCTTGTCAAGCGATTCTACAGACACCTTATTCATATTGAGCACATTCGTATAATAGTTTAATCGCGACTCCAAATAGAACGCAATCTGATTTTCCACCCCTTTTTTCTTTAATGTACTCTGCTGTAATGTATTTATAAAAGACTCCCCCTCACGGATCGCAACTTCTATAAAAATATCTTCCTTGTTTTTATAATAATAGTAAAGAGAAGTTTTGTTCAATCCCACCGTTTTCGCAATATCATCCAATGTTGTCTTCTCTAAGCCATATCGTTCAAAGCACTCCATTGCGGCCTGACCAATCCGCTCCTTAACCTGTTCCTTTTTGTTCATCTGAATTAAAGTTAGGTATATGTTTTCAATTTTCAAACATTTTAATAAAATGTTTGAAAATTGAAAACATATACAATGAATATTGTTCTCCATAATCTCAATAAGTAAGCAACTATCTCATTCATAATACTCTCATCCGATTACAGGTTAAATTTAACATTTAACAAGTAGTTTTAGATTTATTTTCTTGTCTTATGAAAAGATAAAAAAAACAAAAATGCACTATAATTGTAAAGAGAAAGTGACACTTAACAATTTAAAAACTTATAAATATGCACCAAATTATGAATATGATAGCGATTGCCGGCTTTAGCGCAGTACTCCTTTCGTCAACTCCAGCAGTCCAACAAACTGCGAATCAAAAAAATGCGATTGAAGCGATTGCACAAACTTCCGTCATCAAAGGACAAGAAGGAACAGATTCCCTGTTATTATACTTCAACCAAACGACGAAAGAACTCGAAAAACAGGTCGCTGGACTTAGTGAAGCCCAGTTACAATTTAAACCTGCTCCAGATAAATGGTCAATCAGTCAATGTCTGGAACATATTGTGCTATCTGAGCGCATGATATTTGATATGGCAAAGGCAGCATTATCAAAAGCACCTCAACCAGAGCGAAAAAGTGAGGTACAAATGACAGATGACAATCTAAAAACAACACTTACAGATCGAAGCCATAAGTTTCAGGCTCCAAAAGAACTTCAACCTACTGGTATATACAAAGACTCAAAAACAGCTTTAGCTGATTTTCTTGCAGCAAGACAACCTGTTATTGATTACATCACAAAAGCAGATGCTAAAGACCTTCGCAACCATATCAACGATTACCCAACAGGTACCGTGGATGGCTACCAGGGTTTAATGTTTATTGCGGCACATTGTGCCCGACATACCAAACAGATTGAAGAAGTAAAAGCAGATCCTAACTTTCCAAAACAATAAGAACATGAAGAAAATGAATTATCAGATTACCATCGACTCCCCTGTCGATCATGTATTTAAGACAATGCTTGGTAAAGAAACATACAAACAGTGGACAGCAGCTTTTAATCCAACTTCCGATTTTGAAGGTAGTTGGGAAAAAGGAGCTAAGATCTATTTTACAGGTATCAATAAAGATGGCGAAAAAGAAGGTATGGTTGCAGAGATAGCTGACAATATCCCCAATAAATATATATCCATCCGTCACTATGGCATATTGGATAAGGGCAAAGAGATTACAGAAGGGCCTGCAGTCGAGGGCTGGGCTGGTTCATTCGAAAATTACACGTTTACGGATCTTGATGGTAAAACCTTATTGAAAGTAGACGTGGATACCAATGAAGAGTACATAGATTACTTTGACGAATCCTGGCCAAAAGCTTTACAGATCCTGAAAGACATCAGCGAAAACTAATAGCTTGACCTTGTTTGCTTATCCACCTTTCAAAAGACAAGTGATTCAACATACGAAAAAGACCAAATCTTTAGGTAAGATCTGGTCTTTTTTTACCGCTCAATATACGGGAATTGAGAAAGAACCAATATTAAAAGCTTTAGGCATCGAAAATGCAGTATATGAAGAAGCTTCCGTATTATGGGCAGCGCGCATGCAGGAAGATAAAGATTTTGTCATTATAACT
>JAITLV010000159.1 GCA_031277685.1 Sphingobacterium sp.
AGGAGCGCTTTCGGCTGGCACGACGGTTTTTAAATCCGCTATATCCACTCATCCTCAGCGGTTATGCCCAACGCAATAGTTCGGTACACGCGGCTTTTGGTCGGGCCATGTCGCATACCATCACCAATGTGATACAGGGGGAGTTTCCAGATTTTAATGTAGTGGCACCGCTGGCCAAAATCAGCAATGGTATGCTCTCGCCAGTTTTGGTCGATACATGCCTGCGTACGGCGAATAGCATTGAGTTAACCTGGAATAGGTCTCCAGCCATTAGGGATTATAGTCAATGGGACGATCAGGTCGTTCTCTGTGCTTACGACGTTGTTGGCGGACAGGCCGCCATCAATGAGCAGCTGGTCCTGCGGAAGGATGCCCACATGACCATCGAGCTGCCGTCTATCCTGTATGACAGGCCTGTTCATCTGTACCTGTTTCTACACGATCGTGATAAAAACCTGTACTCCAGAAGTCAATACCTCGGTCTTTTATAAGTTAAATGGAACGTATGAAATCAACGATAAAAGTACTTCGCACAAAACAGGGTAAGCATAGTACCCTGTCTGAAATCTACCTGAACAATCAGTTCGTCTGCTATGGCCTGGAGAATATTCCGCGCCCGGTGAAGATAAGGGGCGAAACGGCTATTCCCGCAGGCCTTTACCCGCTGGGCTTTAATCGCGACGGGGCAATGAATGGCCGTTACTACGACGACTATCCAAAGATGCACCTCGGGATGTTGGAAATACGTGATATTCCGAATTTTAGCTACGTCTACTTCCACAAAGGGAATAGCTACAAACAGACTGCGGGCTGCATTTTGGTCGGTAGCCAGTATGTGCTGGAGGATGGCGATTACCGCCTGCTGGCTTCGGGTATAGCGTACAAAAAGTTGTATCCACTTGCTACCGAACTGATGGCCCAGGGGCTCGTCGACGTGCTCGTCGAATGAGCGGTACCCGCCGTCTGGCCATTGATCACCCTAAAAAAAAAAAGCATGAAAACGATCTTCAATAAAATAGGACAGGTGCTGCAGCTGCTACTGACCGCACCGGTAAAGCTGCCGGGTAAGGTGGGGAATGTATTAAAATACCTGGCCTTGGGGCTTGGCATTGTGGAAACGGTATTGGATGAAGCGAAGTCACCGGCGGACGATGGCAAGGGGCCGCTGGAAGGAAAAGATAATCCCATCGATGGCGAAAGGAATCAATCGGCATTGGGTGAGACGATGTCTTCATCGGCGTTGCCTACGGATAACGATCCTTCGGAAGGCGTTAGGGAAAATAAGTCCGTTAAGAACGGGGCCGAAAATACCGTAGAAAGGAGCGCGACGGATGAAATGGAATGATATCCGTATCTCGGCCATCGGTGGTACCATCTGTTCCATCTGGGCCAGCATCTCGCTGGGCGATGCGCTGCAGACTGCCCTGACGGCTGCCTTGGGTACCTTGGTCAGTTTCGCGACAAGCAGGCTACTGGCCAAATGGACTAAACGCAAAAAATGAAGAATAACATTGCGTGGCGCAATTGCAATGCCCCCAGAGCTAAAAACCTGGGGGCATTGAAGCGAGTTGTTTTGGCAGGAAAAACACCGTATCCGCAGACCTCGGTCTGAGCAAGGGAACTTGCAACATACTGACACCTGATCGGAGGATAAAAAAGTAAAAATCTAATACTAAACAAAGTTTATATATACTATATTTGCCAATGATAAGGGTAATGGAATGGTATGAATACGCCTTTTTATCTTTGCATTTACTGATACAACGCTTTTATTTAAATGCCTGAAATTTATAAGCTATCTTAGTCGTATGAAATTTATTAAAACCTTTTGTCTTCTTAGTTTGCTCACCTTTTTTTCTTGTGGTAAAGCTGAAAAAAGTATAGTCGATTGTTTTGGAGAATCGATATTAGTTGACGTTCACCACAAAGCAGCTGCCGATGCTGCGTCAAAAATCGACTTTAATGTAAGCTACGGCGGCGACCACAAAATGGATACTGCCATAAAATGGGATTTCGGCGATGGAACGATTCAAACCTTAAACGGATTAACGGCAAGCCATACCTACAGTAAAGCCGGAACTTATACCGTTATCGCAAAGGTAGGCCTTAACAATGGCGGTTGTTCTTTTGATATCAAAGAAACTGTCACCATCCCTTAGCTGTAACAATACAATAGTGTGTCATGATATTTTACATGCTTTTGTGATTATTATACATTCTTATATAAGTTTCTTTTTATATTTTGCAGCAAATTTTTACAATTATAAATCTATTATCAGGGAAATCCAGTATAGCGTTGCTGTAAGGATTCCCGTCAAGCATCTATTAGAATGAATGTAGCGGAAGAAAAGGAGCGGCTGATAGCACTGATTCAAGGGGACAAAAAAGCTTTTGAATTATTATACGGCTTCTATCGTCCTCAGCTCTATGGCTATGTCTTTAAATTGGTTCGTTCCCACGAAGTTAGCCAGGAGATATTTCAGGATATTTTTATCCGCCTCTGGAAGCAGCGCGAACAGATTGATCCAGAACAGTCTGTTCGAAGTTACTTATACACCATTGCTCAAAATCTCGTTTACGACTATTATAAAAAAGTCGCTTCAGACCGAAATAAACTGGAGACATTTAAATTGTTTTATGCCAGCGCTTCTGAAAATAATATCGAAGAGCTGCTGGCGTTTAAAGAAGTCCGCGATCATCTCGATACCATTCTTGCCATCATACCCGAAAAGTGCAGGCAGGTCTATGTGCTCTGCAAATTGGAGGGCAGAAGTTACCAGGAGGTGGCAAATTTGCTCAATATCTCGATTTCCACAGTAAATAACCATATCGTAAAGGCTTCCAGTATAATTAAAAATAACTGGAAATCAGATGTTTTGTATTTATTTCTCTTTTTTTTCATTTTTCAGTAGTTGGTTTTCCGTTACGATTCGTAGTGCTTGTAATAATCAATTAAAAAAGCCAAGTGAATCAAGAAGATTTAAACAAATTATTTAAAAAATACATCAAGGGAAATTGCACGGCAGAAGAACTCGAGACTTTTTTCCAGTTCGTCCGCGACAAAAGAAATGAACCGCTTTTGTTTGATCTGATGCGTCAACATGAAATTGACGAGGAACGCTGGACAGCAGAGTTTAGGGAGAAGATGCAGCGTTCTTTTGATAAAACGGATGATTTCCTCGCCAAAGAACTTTTTCACCCCGCCAAATCGCCTAAAATTACTTATTTGAAATGGCTGCCTTATGCTGCTGCAGGTGTATTACTGTTTGGTGCAACCTTTTTTGGATGGCAAAAATGGCAACAAGCAAATTTGGGCAGCTCTGCCGACACCCAGGTATATCTTCCTAAAGACCGTCAGGCCGAACTGACATTGCCCAATGGCGAGCTGGTCACACTGGCGTCGAATATCGAATCGCCGAGAGTATTGTTTGAAAAGGGGCCGGTGCAATTGATCCAAAAAACTGGTGGCCGATTGGAAATAGTTGGTAAGGGGGATGGCCTCCTTGCAACTGAGCAGATACAATTGAAAATAGCAAAGGGCAAACGGATGCAGCTCTATTTTGCAGACAGCAGCGCAGTCACACTCAACTCCACCTCCCGCCTTACATTTCCGCTGGAATTTGCCGCACAGGAGCGGAAGACAGAACTGCTGGGTGAAGGTTATTTTGAAATAGCACACAACCCACAAAAACCTTTTTTTGTGAAGACACCAACACAGCTGGTCCAGGTGTATGGTACCAAATTTAATGTCCGCGAATATCCGGATGAAAATATCGTCAGTACAGCATTGTTTGAGGGAAAGGTATCTGTGCGCAAGCGGCACGGCGATGCTTATGGCAAAGCCGATTTCTTGACACCGGGCAAAAAGTTACTGTTAGCGAAGGATAGTCCCAACAACGAAAAAGCTGAAATAAAAAATGACAAAGAAATCAGGGGTTGGATCACAGGGCGTAGATACTATGACGGCGTTGCGTTAAAGACGATGCTACGGGATCTTGCACATGATTTTGACATCCGTATCGATTGGGAGCGCATTCCGGAACTGAGATTCCAGGGCACAATTCCGCAGGACTTTTCATTAGACGAGATAATTGATCTCATCAATCAGACGGCTAATATCAAATTATACAAAAAGGATAACCTAATAACCATTCAATAATAAATTTATGAGAAACAAAGAAAAACCAAGCTGAGAAAAAAGCAAAATCGGACGTGGTACCAGCACATCCGATCGTTGCTAGGAGTAAAAAAACAAATTTTCTAAGAACCTAACATTACAAAAGTATGAATTTTAACATTCAATACAAGCGATTGTATTGCCTTGTCTACCGGCTTCGAAAAATTAAGCGTAGACCCCTGATTTATGGTATCCTGCTTATGAAACTAATTGTCTTATTGACAGCGATGGGAACGTTGAATGCGTACGCTGCCGTATATGCACAAAAAATCAATCTCAACCTGAAAAGTGCCACCCTAAAGGAGGTATTGGATCAAATTGGTAAACAGTCAAAATACGACCTTTTTTATAATATCGACTTTGTCGAAAAACTGGGCAAACTAGATGTTACCTTGGAAAACATGGAGCTCGAAAAGGCCCTGGAAAGCCTGAGCCGTCGTTTGCCAATCGACTACAAGATCAATGCGCGCATGATTACCTTATTTCCTAAACCGGAAAGTCCGATACAGCAGCGCATGGTCAAAGGTAAAGTAACGGACGAGGATGGAAACCCGCTGGCAGGGGTTACAATCGTCGAGAAAGGAACACGAAACGGAACGACAACAGATGCCTCCGGCGAATTCATTTTAAGAGACAGCAAGGCCGGAGCGACTATATCCATCAAGATAATTGGCTATGTCGCCCAGGAGGTAATCTCCAATGGCGACCCCCTAAACATTCGTTTAGCCAAAGACGTGGCTTCTCTTGATGAAGTTGTGGTGGTGGGTTACGGCCAAAGCAGTAAGCGTAATATCAATAGTGCTGTAAGTACATTGGATATGGGAAATGTGGCTAAAATCCCGGTGCAATCTATTAACGACGGTATCGCCGGTAGAATTCAGGGGGTCATCGTGACGAGTAGCTCGGGTGCGCCTGGATCCAAAAGTTCGGTCTCCATTCGCGGAGCTGGAACACCCTTGTACGTTATCGACAATGTCATCCGTTCTCAGAATGATTTCCTAAATATCAATCCCAACGATATTGAAAACTATTCTGTATTAAAAGATGCTGCCGCGACAGCACTTTATGGCGCGCAAGGCGGAAACGGCGTTATCCTCGTGACAACGAAAAGAGGAAAGGAGGGCGCGATGGATATCAATTATACATTCAATCAGACGTTCTCCCAGCCAACTATTTTTCCAAAGAAACTAAGTTCTTATGAAAATTTAAAAGCCATCAATGCGGTGTATCAGTTTGAAGGCCTGCAGCAGCCAACTCCAGACAATATATTGGAGTATTATAGGACACAGGAAAAACCGTACGAATACCCCAATACAGATTGGCAAAAAGTAGGCTTGAAAGACTATGCAACTGAACAAAGACATGATCTGGCGATCACTTCTGGAACGGAACGGTTGACGTATTATGCTTCCGGATCTTATTACAACCAGAATAGTAACCTGCGGACCAACAACAATAATAACAAACGCATTACCTATCGGTTAAATACGGTCAGCAACTTTAAAGAGGTCAATCTAAAAGTGACCGCCGGACTGGATGGTTATATCGAGGATAATATTCTTCCCAGTTCTTCGACGGCATCTTCCTATGCGGCATTCTATCAACATATACAGCAAAGACGTTCTTCGCAGTTAGCTTACAATGAATTTGGACTCCCTTCTTCAAACACAACCGATAATCCTGCCGTAGAACTGTCGGATGCTTCTGGTTACAATAAGTCCAATTCCCGCATATTTAATAGCATACTTTCATTTGAATACAATGCGCCATTTCTTGATGGCTTGACCTTAAAAGCCAACGGAAATTATAATATGTGGAATTCCAAAAATAAGCTCTGGAATTTAACAGCGCCTTCCTACGCCAATGGCAGCACGACGCCAATTTTGGGTAATCCGCCTAATCTAACGGCAACACGCGGAGAAGGTAGTACATTATTATTGCAAGGATATTTACTGTATAATAAAAAATTCGGCGATCATTCCTTTGATTTTACGGGTGTATACGAACAGGCAAAAAACCTAAGTACGTCCGTTTCTGCGACCCGACAACAATACCAGATTTTATTCGATCAGTTTATTGCCGGGCCAACAGTTAATCAATTGGCAAATGGTTCGGAATCTGAAAGTGGCCGCGCGGGTTATGTAGGTCGTCTTTCTTATAACTACAAATCCAAATACTTTTTCGACGGATCACTTCGTTACGATGGTCTGGATCTATTTCCCAAGCAACGACAATGGGGTACATTTTATGCGCTATCCGGTGGTTACGCCATTTCGGAAGAATCTTTTTTCCAGCCGCTGCGCGAACGCAATATCTTGAATTACCTCCGTCTCCGCGGATCGTATGGTTTAGTTGGAAGTGCAGAAGGAATTTCACCGTTCTCGTATGTACCCGGCTACAGCATCGATGCCAACAGTTGGATTGTGGATGATAAACCTGTGCAGGGATCCTCGGAACCGGGCAGTCTGCCAAGTACCAATTTCTCCTGGTATAGTATTCGGGAACGAAACTTTGGGTTAGATTTTGCTTCCCTCAATAACCGTTTAACAGGAACTTTCGACTATTTCTACAAGCGCACGACGGGCTATGTTGTTGCCGATACGCGGTATGCCGCAACCTTGGGAATAGGCCTTCCGCCTATAAATTATGACGCCGGGGCTTTCCGCCGGCATGGCGCAGAATTTAACTTGACATGGAATGACAGAAAAGGGGATTTTACGTATAAACTGGGTGTAAACTTTACCTATTTCAATCAACTATGGGAACGTAATCCAGCCGAAGACGATGCTACCGTCAAAAATCCGTATACACGGGAAACGGGTAATGTTGACCTGGGTATAGTGCGCGGATATATTAATCAAGGCTTTTATCAAAATAATGCAGACCTGTTATATGGTCCGCGCAGAATCAGCTCCATTAATGTGATTGCGGGCGATCTGCGTTATGCGGATTTTAACGGCGATGGAAAGTTAGATGGAGCAGATCAGATCCGCGTTGGAAACAATTCATTTCCACGGATTAATTATGGTACAACCATCGACCTGGGCTATAAGGCTTGGAGCCTATCAGCGGTGATTATGGGCTCGGGCAACCGCGATCGTTACCTTGGTAGCATTATACAGGGAAGTGGCGAAAATAAGTTGATTTATGAGTTTCAGCAAGATTACTGGCGCGTAGACAATACGGATGCACTTTTCCCGCGTCAAGTAACCGCTACGGGTGTAAACGGAAATAATAATTTCGTCACCAGCGATTTCTGGATTTTGCCTTCGCGATTTGTCAGACTCAAATATTTCCAGCTCGGTTATGATTTAAAAGCGCAGCTTTTAAAAAACACCAAGTTCAAACAATTCCGCGTGTTTGCCAGTGGTACCAACTTATTGACTTTCTCGAATACGAAGAAATATTATGTGGATCCCGAGTCTGATCAGAATAATGAGAATTATCCCATCCAACGTACGATTTCTCTGGGTGTAAATGTTGGATTTTAAGTTAGATAGCAAAATGAAAAAATTAAATAAACTTTCTTATATAGCC
>JAITLV010000193.1 GCA_031277685.1 Sphingobacterium sp.
TTCTACAAACAGTTTTACATCAATTCGCCATTTCCCCTCGCGATTGTCCGAGAAACAAAACCCAACAACTGGATCAATGCAAACTATTACGACGACAAGCAACTTTTTGACATGGTCCGCCCCTTTATGTTGGATTCCCTAAAACAGCACATTTCCATAGGCTTGGTCACAGAGGAGGTCTTTGTCCTCGGAAAGAAAAATGCAACCTTTCTCGCCAAGATCAACAAGGAAGAAAAGTTGTTTGGAAAAATGACCGTCCTCGACCATCCGCGCTATATTCAACAATATAAATCCAAAGACAAACTGCATTTTATCGATAATTATATCAACTTGCTAAGCGGCTTATAAATTAGAAGCGAAGTATTTATTTTGGCTGGCATCGTCATAAAGAATGATAACTTTAGTCCCCTGGAGGAGCACGCCACGGCTGCGGCCCTTCAGGCGATTGGCTTCATTGGCAACATTCACAGCATAGACCTTACCCGCATAAAATTTGCTTACTTCCGGAAAAATGGTATGCCCTACAAAGATTTTTCGAGCACCATATACATCCATTAACTTTTCTAACTCTGTTTGTGGCAAGGGAAGATATTTTTCTTCTTCACGAACCATTCCGCGGTACCATAGTGGCCCCTCACTGCCAAATAGGAAAGTAGCAGCTTTCGATTTTTGCCGTTCTTCCTTCTGTTGAAAAAGATGATGACGTACCGAGTCATTGACCGCTGAGATCGACCATTGAGGATCCAACATCGCTGCACTTAGTCCGGCATGAACAAACAGATTATCCCCGATCTTTTCCATGGTATTCTTTGTCTGTAACCATTTCCCCAACTCCGTATTTACTGACCAAAAGTCACGATAATCCCTACCTACCTTCTCTGCTAAAGCTTTGTATTTTTCTTGCGTATATTTATAACTTCCGCGTAAAACCATCTCTTCATGATTACCAAATAAAAAGTGGACCTGCCCGCCAGCTTTTACAGCCTCGTATTCAAGTTTATAGATCAACCAAAAGATAGGCAAAACATCTTTCCCGCGGTCAAACACATCGCCTATGATGACAAGCTGATTGCTCCCAAACGTCCACTCGTAGTTTAACCCAATGACCTTCTGCGCGTTGAGAATCGAATAGAAAGATTCAAAATCACCGTGCGGATCCGACAAGACCACAATCTTTTTGCTTGGACGATAGGACCAGGCAGGAGCCACCATGGGATGACGCCAAACTTCAAATTGGTACTTACCGTCTTCCGTCGAAACCTTAAAGGCTTTTATATGCTCCGATTTTTCGGACACCACCTGACCATGTTCCACACGGATACAACTACTGTCACCATTTTCATAAAAAAAATAAGGACCGTCAAACTTCCCCAATTCCAAAGCGCTTTGGGCAACAGCACCTTGCATAACGCCAAATAGAACAAACAAATACCAGATCACGGCGATTCCATAGGAACCACCGTGCTTTGCTTTTAAATGAATTTTCATACGATATTAATATCCTTCATTCTGAACAATATTATTATTTGCATCAATTTCAACCCTTGGAATGGCCATTAAAGTTTTAAAAAATGTCCGATCAAAGGATTTTGTTTCCGGTCTCAATGAAGGTGAAACATGGGCAGCGCCCTTTCGTTCGATACGCATATTATTGCGCATGGCATCAAACAAACGATGCCCCTCCCCTACAAGTTCACGACGGCGTTCTTCCATAACGCGTTCTAAAGTAACTACACCACTAATAGATTTTGCCGGATTTGCACGTGTAACAATCGCATTCAAATACTTTAAAGCATTCGCATTGTCACCTAGCTTCACCGCCGATTCAGCAGCAATCAGGTAAGCTTCCGAAAGACGAAGCACTGGGATATCTGCAAACTCCGGGTTCTCCCCATCAGCTGTATTGCCCGGATACTTATTTAGATAATAATAATCAACTTGCTTGCTGGTATATTTGGTAATGATTTTATGACGTACATCGTTTGCATCATTCTTAATCAGATTCATATAATCATCCGACAGAATAATATCATTATACCCATTACGCCATAATAAATTGCCGATCCCCTCTTTTCCTGGCCCACTTTCTGTCTTTAGAACGGATAGTCCAAACAAAATTTCACTGGTAAAATCCTTTGACCAAACAGTGGCATACTCACTATTCGTCCACAGGATGTATTGCCCTTTTGTCGAACTCTGTGCCGCTTCCGCGTCTTTAATGAATTGATTTGTCAGCGCAAAAGCCTTTGCATGATCTCCCGTGTAGAGATAAGCTCTGGCGAGTAGTAGCTGAGCACCATATTTATTCAGCTTACCATTCTTTTTCGCTGCACTTAACAAGTTCACTGCGTTTTCCAGATCTTCTATCACCTGTTTGTAAACATCCCTAACCGAATTTCGCACCGGTTTATTGGTAGAAGCATGTTTCTCAGTTTCGATCGGTACGCCCAAAGAAGCGCCATTGTCTTTTGTATAGGGAGCTCCAAAAACTTTCACCAGATCAAAATGGGCCATTGCTCTAAGTGTGAGGGCCTGACCTTTGATATCTCCCAGCTCTTCCGTCATTTGGCCTTCTGGAACACCATTTACATAGGTCAAAATACCGTTGGCATTTCTTAATACACGATAGGGTTGATACCACAATGAACTAGGTGTATTATCTTTATTGAAGTCAAAAAGATAATACTTTGCAGCTCTTTTTGTATCACCATTAGCCAACATATCTTCTCCTGTCACATCCCCATAATAGGTCATTCTTGCGCCATAGTATTCATATCCGCGCATAATATCATAAATACCATTTAAGGCATATCCCGCATCACGAACAGATTTTATAGCCTGCGAACTTTCTGTTGATGTACTCGGTTGCGCTTTCTCCAACCATTGGTCACCGCATCCCACCAAAAGAGTGGAAGAGAGCAATACCATTGATAATATATTTTTCATAGTCTTTTTTTAGAATTTAACATCCAAACCAAAGGTTACTGTCTTCAATTTAGGGGACTCAAAATACACGGTACCATTTACAGGTACTTCCGGATCATAGTTTTTGTAGGCTGCAAACGTCAATAGGTTTACGCCCGAACAATATGCCCTAATATTACTTACTTTGAGGCGACGCGAGATCTGCTGTGGCAAAGAAATACCAAAAGTCATATTCTTCAATCGAATATGATCCGTAGAATGGACACGACGTGTATTGGCCACACTACTCATATCGTAAGTATTCCCGACCATAAACATCTCGATATCGGTTACGTCACCAGGCTTCTGCCATCTCCGTTCATAATACTGTGGTATATTATCATAGCCAGTTTTTCCGCCTAGTTCAGTCTTGCTTGCACCACTGTCATAGGAGTTGCCGCCAAGTGAATAAGTCCAGGTGAAATTCAGATCAAACATCTTATACCGGAACGTATTGGTAAACCCACCGATCAGTTTTGGATCGACACTTTTGTAAAGAATACGATTAGCTTTAGTATAATCCTCTGTAATATCCCTTGATCCTAAATTTGAAGGGTCATTGACATAATATTGAGGTACCCCAGTCTCCCGGTTTATTCCAGCAAACTCAATAAGATAATAACTATACCAAGGCTGGCCTATACGATGTATTGACGTACCATCGCGTAATTCCTCACTACCATCGGCCAAAGCTATTGTCTTATTTTTGTTCATACCGAAATTCAAACTCGCATTCCATTTGAACGCTTTGTCACGTAGAATATCTGCATTCAGATCCACTTCGATACCCGAGTTTCGAATTGCTCCAATGTTTGTCAGGTAAGATCCGAAACCCGTTGTTAAGGAGGTCGGCATATCATTCAATAAATCTGATGACTGCCTTCTATACCATTCGAATGTAAGTCCCAATCGATCAAATAAACGAACATCCAAACCAATATTAAGGTTATTCTGTTTTTCCCATCTTAGGTTTGGATTTCCGATCTGTGTTTCCCTGATCCCCGGATTATTCCCATACGGATAGCCAAATCCTGTTAAATCCATGTAGGTGAAATAACTTGAAGGCAAAGTACCGTTTGTACCATAAGACACCCGAATCTTACCATCTGTCAGCACATCATTCAAAGAGTCCATAAAATTCTCTTTCGTAAACTTCCATGCGCCTGACAGTGACCAAAATGTGCCCCAACGGCTGCTCCGATGAATCCTTGAACTACCATCCATGCGCACACTTCCTCCTAAGAAATACTTATCATCATAATTGTAGTTGGCGCGCGAAAGATACGACAGCAATCGCCATTCCGTATTCGACCCGGAAAGATCAGTGAGCACCGAACCATTGGAAAGTACAATCTTTTCTACCGAAGGGAAGTTATCTTTGGCCCCATCCATCCCATCTCTGCGGTAACGGTTGACTTCATAACCGCCCAAAACATCCAAATGGTGTTTCGCCGCAAATGTCTTGGTATAGGTCAAGCTATTACGCCACACCATTTGATTATAGTCGGTAAAACTTGTAGACAATGAACCATTTGTCTTCTCACCATCTGAAGTCCGCGGATCAGACCAGGAGTTGTATCGAGTCGTTGTATGATCTAAACTGAAGGTTGTATTGAAAACGAGACCATCCATAAACTTATAGTTTGCAAAGACGGTATTGAACGATCGATCTGCTTTTTCCCGACGGTAATTATACAATGATGATGCTTTCGGATTACGTGGACCATTGGAGAAAAAATCCAAAAAGAAGCTACCGTCTTCATTATATACAGGTTCGGAAGCAGTCAGTTTGTGACGTGATGAATAGATCGGTGATGTGTAAGTTCCGCCTTCCGAATTAACATCCTGATTCACATTTGAATATAAAATATTAGCCCCAAGTTCTAGCTTGTCGCTCATTTTGTATTTCACATTCAAACGACCTGTTAACCTTTCAAAACCAGACTGATAAGACAAGCCTGTTTGATTGGTATAGCCCAATGATGTATAGTATGAGACTTTGGAATCCCCACCGGAAGCTGACAAGTCTGCGTTTCTAAACGGTGAATTGCGACGAAATAGTTCCTTTTTCCAATCTGTCCAGCCGCTCCAGGGTTGCGGTGCATATTTATCAATATTGTTTTGTGCAAAATCTTCAATCAATGTTTCGTCAGTCAACTTGTCGATATAACGTGCTTTGTTGCGAAGCCCTTCAAGCAGCATTTCGCGCCGTTGCGGACCGTTCATTACCTCACGAAAATCTGTCGCTTGACTAGAAAGCCCATAGTCACCTTTGAACGAAAATACTGGTTTCCCGGCCTTGCCCGATTTTGTTGTGATCAAGATAACACCGCCTGCTGCCCGGGAGCCATAAAGCGAAGCTGCTGCCGCATCTTTTATCACCGTAATCTGCTCAATATCTGCATTACTCAAGGTAGACATGACATCGAGGCCAGCATTGTTTGAACTGCTAGAAGAGATATCGCCCGACATCACTGGCACTCCATCGATAACAAAAAGTGGCCTATTGACTGCATTGATAGACCCCATACCCCGTATTCGAATATCCGTTGAACCTCCTGGCTGACCCGATAGGGAATTAACCTGCACTCCAGGTGCATTACCTTGGAGCATTGTCGAAAAATCTACTGCTGGTACATCTGACATACGCTCTGTACGTATTGTTGAAGCAGAGCCAGTATAGTCCGATTTCTTAAATGTACCATATCCAGTGACAACTACTTCCGCCAGATTCGATAGACTTGGATGCATGCTAACATTCAAGACATCTCCATTCACTTCTACTTCTTTACGCTCATAGCCAACAAAACTAAATACCAGAATTGACCCTCTGCTTGCAGCAATTGTATAATTTCCATTTGCATCTGATGCAGTTGCTTTTTTTCCGCCCTTCACGGCGACACTTACTCCAGCAAGCACTTTGCCATCCTGATCGGTAATTTTGCCCTGAACAGGGCTTTGCTCTGCTAGCCAGCCTACATTTGTGAGCGGCGCATACTGCTCGAGACGACTGTTATCACTAATCTTCACAATAATAGAATTGCCTTCTTTGATGTAGCTAAGACCTCTAGGAGACAACAGTTCATTTAATGCCCTGTCTAAGGAGAGATTATTAAAATCCACACTGACCTTAGGACTATTGCTGATAATTTCTGATTTACATAATACGGTATATCCAGTTTGTTTTTTGATTTCCCGAAATACATCAACAATAGGACTATTCTTCTTTTTTATACGCACCGTCTGAGCGAAACTTCCAGCTTGAAGCTGCACGATACTAAACAAAAGAAGCATAATAATCATTTTCATAATAATGAGGTATTTATACTTTTTCATTACATTTGGTTGGTTTTGTTAGTTTAATAAACAGTTGAGTAAGTTTTATTATATCTCGAACCAATTTGCTGGGGAAGTGCCACCTTCCTCAGCTCCTTAAAAGGACGAAATAATGATTTAATGTATTCTTATTTCATCAATTTCACCCTCCTTCCTTCGATCTGAACTTTTATTTTATCGTCTGTCATTTTGATAATCTTAAGTACCTTATCAAAATTGTCCAAACGCGATACTGATCCCCATAACCTAATTTTCGACACACTTGGAGCTATTTCGATATCAATATCATACCATCTCGCTATTTGTGTCAATGCCGTTCCCAAAGGTTCATCGTTAAATGTAAACTCATTATTCTTCCAGGCAATACTTTCCTCTACAGCGGCTTGTTGAACAGAGAGTTCTTCGCCATTCACCAAAGCCTGTTCTCCGGGAACAAGCAGTCTTTCCTTTCCTATAGGCACAGATACCTTTACTTTACCTTCCAACAAAGACACTTTTGATTCCTGCTCTCCCGGAAAAGAATAAACATTGAAATGAGTTCCCAATACTTCGACTTTCTCTTTATTGGTCACAACCACAAAAGGTTTATCCCGCATCTTTTCGACCTCAAAGTAAGCCTCACCATCTAATTCTACAACACGTGTTTGGCCTATAAACTTGTTGGGATAACGCAAGCGCGTATCGGCATTCAACCACACCTTAGTACCGTCAGACAGGGAAATCTGATATTGCCCACCTCTAGGTGTTGACAAGACCATCATCTGTCCTTTATCTTCTTTTGTATTCACTGCAACCGAACCATCGCTATACTGGATCTTACTTCCCATTAAAATCCCGCTATAACGCCCATCCAGGTCTACATGCGTTCCGTCGGCAAGCTGAAGCCTTGCCTTATTGGCTCCGGGTACAAGATCTTTAGCCAGGAGTATCGGATCAACAACAGTTTGAGCTTGTTCATCTTGTTTCATTATCCAAGTCCCCAGCCCAATTAAACCGATGATACATGCCGCAGCAGCAGCATACAACCGATATTTTTTGAACCAGCTCACCTGCTGCTCAGTTGACTTTATGTCAATTCGATCTAAAATGGTCGACAAAACCCTTTCTTCTGCCTTTATTGCATCAGTCTCAAAAAGACTTTCATAAATTTTAAGTTCTTGCTGAAGGTTTTCTGGATTTTCTAACTCCATTAACATGCTCTGCAATTCTGGGTATTGTTCAAATAACAACCGGAGTTCCACATGTGTATCAGGATGAATTTCACCCTTTAAATAGGAGTTCAGAAGTGTTATAATGTGGTCTGTACCATGCATACTTTTCGTCATCGTTTCTGTCGTCAATAAAAACACGGCGACTCACAGAATCTTACATAAAAAAGTAAAAAAATATTAAACAGGTAAAAAAACAGCGCAGAAGCTTAGAAAACCAATCAGAAAATAAAAAGATAAGGGTCAAAAAAGAATAAATAGCGGGGTATAAAATCGGATACGCCCCGGCTAATTCTCGCCGACTAAAGATAAAAACGCGAGGAGCGTTAATGCATTTTTAGTCCCCAACAAGGTTCGTATGGTATGTATCGCACGGGAACGGTTTGTGTATACAGCAGTTGGGCTCATTTGAAGCTCTTCTGCAATCTCTTCGACAGTCTTGTCTTCAAGATAGGTCATATTAAAAACTTCCCGTTGTTTTTCCGGAAGCTTTCCGACCTCAATAAATATAGAGTGGATTAACTCCGCATGAATCATTTTTGAGAAAACGTCGCGATCATCTACCAACAGATCTTCATAATTTGTCAAGGATTCATGGATGCCTTTAGAACGCTCCGACCGAATAACATTCAGACTCGCATTCTTTGCCGAAATATAGATAAAGGCCTTTAGATTTTCCATTGTATGAAAATCAGACCTACGCTCCCATACCTTAACGAAAACATCAGCCACGATTTCCTCTGCCACACGGTTTTCCTTCAGATAACCAAGTATAAAGAATAACAGTTGTTTATAGAATTTACGATAAATCGCAACAAATCCTTCCTGGCCATCTGTCTTCAAACTGTCTATCAACTGCGAATCTGTCATTAGGTAGTAAAATATAAACCACAAGTGGTGAATAGGTTAGCGTCTCTATTTTGGGCTAAATTAGAAAACACTTTTTAGAATACCAAGCAGTTAACAATAATTTAAAGTCGGCAATCGTCCTTCCTATAACTTAGTCGCGCGCAGCATTTCACGCTTGCCTGGCGCACCAGGCGTCTTCTCTATTGAAAAGCCCAATGCTTTCATACTGCGTTTGAGGTTTCCGGTAATAGCATAAGTCACAAAAACACCACCAGGTTTAACAAACTGCGCGATATGTCCCAAGGCAGCATCATTCCACATCTCAGGCTGATGCACTGCCGCAAAAGCATCAAAATAAACAACGTCAAACAAGCGATCCGATTGGAAATTCATCAATAAGGTATGGTCAATTTGAAGCTTTAAGTACTCGTTAATCTGTACGTTTCCCATCAAAGCCTGCTCGTACGCATTCAAATAGCTTGCCCACACGGTCGGATCTACCGTCGCCTCATAGCCCGTTGCGGCAATAGTGGACAAAGGCAAAGGGAAGCCTTCTATGCCTACATATTCCACCTGAACGGATTTATCGCTAAGAAAGTCAGCTGTTTGCAAAAAATTCAAACCTGTCCCAAAGCCTACCTCCAAAATACCGATGGTTGTTGCTCCCGTAGTTTGCACATAGTGGTCAAGCCCTGTTTTTATAAAAACATGCCTGCTTTCCTGTACTGCACCGTGTTTAGAATGATAACATTCTCCTATTTCAGCATTAAACAACGTTTTCGAACCATCTCCTGTCGTTACAAATTCCATTTTTATACAAATACTTTAAGTTCCAATTTTCACACATTAAGTCTAAGCAACTAAACAGTAATCCAAACAAATGGCGCACTCCTTACCCATGACACTTATCACTGCTACTGTCCAAAGATAAAAAAGCCAATTCGAGTATCAAAACCTTCCTGATTTCAACAGCATCAACAGCGATGAAAGCGGATAGAAACTCTTTTGTAGATCATAAAACGAGTATAGCAAGCTCTTTAATACCTTAATGAAAAGATACAAAGCAATCACGTAGACATTTGTAGAAAAAAGCGGATTTTTTCAGCAAGGTAAAACAAAAACGAACAAACACGCATAAATTCACTTCCTTTTAATAGAGCTATTCGAGAAAAACACTATTTTAGCATTCTAAATAGTAAATAGTTATAAAACCTAATGAAATATCCAGACCTATCAAGTAGATTCAATACGATGAATAGATATAATATGATGGAATTGGATATCACTAATGCACCGAGATTCAGAAAGCAAATTACCGCAGTTCGTTTATACAAATGAGCTTCTTAAGCAATAATTAATCACATACCTATGAAACACGCTACAAAAACTTTTGTGCAGAACTACGGCAGTATCTTACTTCTACTCCTTGGGATCAGTATTGGAAGTTTGATCGGCATCTTCTTTCCGCATATCGTCAACAATCTTAAACCGATCGGCGACATTTTTCTAAACCTCCTATTTGTCAGCGTTATACCATTGGTGTTTTTTGCCATATCCTCATCTGTTGCCAATATCGATGGCGACAGTGTACTGGGAAGGATCATCGGTATGATGTCGTTCGTATTTGTACTGGGTATTGTCGTCGCCGGACTGTCAAGCATCTGCTTCCTTTACCTCTTTCCAGTAGATGCTCCACTGGCTATTGAACAAACAAACAAGATCATGGAAACAGTTGTTCATGATTCTTGGGGTGAAAAAATGGTCCGCTTTTTAACCGTTAGCGAATTTTCAAGTTTATTATCACGACAAAATATGCTAGCCTTTGTTATCTTCTCATTTCTCGTTGGTATTGCGACACGTAAATCGGCGGCATCCGCAGAAGTTTTTCGTAAATTCATCAATTCAGGCAATGTTGTGATGGGCAATTTACTCGTGATGGTCATGAA
>JAITLV010000311.1 GCA_031277685.1 Sphingobacterium sp.
AAAACAAAGGGCCTGATCAATTATCAGGCCCTTTTGACATAAAAAACATCCGATGATTTCGCTTTTGATCGAGAGTCATCAAGAAATTTATTGTACTTGTACTTTCAATAGTTTTAACCATCCAGAATCAGTTATATCGCCATTTACGGCAAGCCTTATTCCCGGCTGATTTTCATTTGTTGTATCTACGATGGCAACGGCCCAGGTATAGTTTCCGGCAGGTACATCAACATTAGCTTTCAACTCGTATGCGACTGGATTATTCTTAAGCCAGGTGGAGGGCTCTCCTTTGTCATCAACAAATACTTTTTTCACTCTGTTTTCTTCATCCAGGAGTGCAAAAGCTACTTTATATTTATAATTCCACTGGGGAATATTGTTCGGAAAATATCCCCAGCCCATGTTCCGCCAGCGGTGGTTAATTGTCGTTTCTGTCCCCGAATTGACTTTCTCCGGTAAATAAACACGATCGGGATATAAACGATAGCCACCTTCAGAAATAAAACGCTGGCATAAGGTAAAAGATTTGGTGAACCAGCTTTCAATTTCACCGATACGGAAATCCATCATGTTTACAGCAGCTTCCAAGGAGCTGTCAAATTCGCCCTGCCGAACATCTTCGGGATGGTTTTGCCTATATTTACCGCTTGGATCAGTCCAGTAACGATGTGTACCAGTCGTAATCCAACCACCTTCCATAATAATCGGACGTTTAAAATTCCAGACCTTGGCAAAATTCTTCTCCCAGCTTTGATAATAATCGGTCATTCCAAAGGCATCCTGACGCAGGCTGTACCCTTTGTTGATCATCTTATTCAACAGCTTCTCTGAATTAGGATTGGGAGCTCCATTGCCCGCTGGGTCGCCAACTACGCGATGATAATTGATCAGCAAGGGCACTTTTGTAAAGTTTTTCGAATACACGTCCGAAATCCAATCAACGACTTCTTCTTTGATCACCTCAATGTTTTGGCCGGATGGATTATTAGGATCTTCGTAAATGACACTATGCCCTTCCCCCCACAAGCCTAGTCCGTAGGCATCGACAAAGGAGGTTTTATTTAAATCATTAAAATCCTTCGCCAACTCTTCGATCAGCTTGCTATAATATTTCCTAAAAACAGGATCTTGCAGCACAGGTGTTTTTCTATCCGGAAAAGAAGCATTGGCAACATAATACTTGGCGCCTGCATCGAACACAAACTGCGGCGTATTTGCCCCTTGATCGCGGCCATCGACCACGATACGAAAGGCGATTGGCAATCCTTTATCTTGTGCCCCTTTGATCATTTTATAGATTGCCGTGCTGGGATCCCTCCAGGCATATACGCCATCTACAGGATTAAAAGTCCGCCAGCTGGTACGGATATAACAGGCAGATGCATAGTCAATTGCTTTGACCGTTTTACCTAAGTCAGGTACATAGAATTGGGTGTCCCAATAGGAAGGAGTCCCCGAAGCTGAAGCATACATAACCCAGCCGTTTAAAGGGTTACGAAACATGGAACTCCTGTTGTAACTGGGTTTCACCAAGGTACCAGATAGTGCACTTTCACTATCGGCACCATCTTTCTTACATGAAACTGCTAGAAAGCAAAGCATAACAGCAATTGCTTTGAGGCAGGCTTTTTTATAGTTTGTATTGTTTTTCACTTTCAGAAATGTTAAAGTTAATTTATGCGCTTTTATACGACGGCTTACCGTTTTAACGCCAGAATTGTCATGTTCCTTAAATCAAAAATCAGCACATTGGTCGTCGCCGGAATGGTGAAATAAGAATTGCGGTTGGCGCCGACGGTACCGCCGCCCAATTCTGCTACTTTTCCTAAGGTAAGCGTCAGGGTCTGAGCCACACCTGCAGGTGTAGGCGGAGCACTAAAAGCATAAGCCAGATTTTTGTTATTACTGTTATCTCCGGTTACGATAAACTTCGTGGTCCCGACTTTACCGCCGGTATAGACTAAAACCTGCGGATCCGCCAAACTTACCTGACAATCCATCTTCACCGGAGTTCCCCAGCCATTAATGCTTCCGTGCATCCATAAATCGGTTACGGTAGTCGTATAAAGCTGGTCTCCTGTCCATGTCACTATTTTAGGAGCAAGTGCTTTCGCTGGCGAATAAATGGTTGCGGTCGCTTTTTGCATATTAACCACAACGCGATACTCGCCCGCAGTTGCTATTTTCCAGGAGAACACATTTTCTCTCATTTTAATGCCAACGGCATTTCCATCGTTTAGCTCACCGCTTCCATCGGCGGTTACGACATAATTGGTTTCACCGTTAAATTCGACCGGGATTTCGAGTTCACCAGGCTGTAAATTCAATACATAAGCATACTGATCCAGATTTTCCAATGTTTTTGGCATCTCCACCTTGCTCCCGCCAACGGCACTTCCGCTTAAAAACACTCTATCGGCATCAAAAACAACCGTTTTGATGGGGTTTACTGTAATTCTTACGGTCCGTACTTCGGGTGCCTCAAAAGTAGCGCCCCCCTCCCATTGTGCAACGACTCTAAATTCCAGTGTAAAGCTCTTATTTGCGGGTATGCCCCACTTTTCATTTGCCCAATTTTGTAATTGCTCGGAGGTAAAGCTTCTACTAAATACGTTATCGTCTTCATAGTTGAATATCGCTGTACCGGTACCAAAATTGTTTCCCACCACATCCAGCATCGTACTGTAGCTGACCAAATGATCATCTGATTGTACCCTAGCCGGCTTCCAGTTAAATGTGACAATATCTTTGGTCAAATTGACCTCGTCCAGCGTAATGTTTTCCGACGAAGGCTGAAGCTCCATCGTTTCATTGACTTTGGGTATATCCTGAATTTCCTGTTTGCAGGATAACTGGCAAAGCACCATGCATAAGAGAAATAAGGTTTTGTATAAATAATTGATAATTTTCATTGATTTATATTTTTGCTAATATTTTGGATAGAATCATGCGTTTGACTCGCACAACTACGTTTTTCATCAGGTGGAAAGCTGCCGAAAATACGATCAGGATTCGGACAGCCTCCCATAAACATTAATTATAACCCGGATTCTGCGGGAACGGTGCACCTGTATTGGCATCCCTGATTACCTGTGGAATAGGCCACAGGATATTGTTGTCCGTGATTTTATCCTTTATCGCATTATTATATTTTTTGACCCGCTCCACCAAAGTATTGGTACGCACGAGGGTAAACCTTCTGCTTTCTTCACCAACTAATTCGCGGATACGCTCATCGAGCAGGAAATCCATATTCATCTGAGCGCCCGTAATTTCGGACGCTCCTGCCCTTTTCCGCACCTCATTGACGGCTTGGGCAGCTTTATCCGGCATATTTTGTCCCAGATAGGCTTCCGCAAGCAACAGATAAGTTTCGGCTAAACGGAATTTCATACGGTCTTTATAACTACCGGTCAAACTTAAATTTTCGGTACGCCCGTAAAAGAATTTTGTAATCGCCGGAAATAAGCTTTTTGTCGTAAACCAGGTCTGCTCGGTAATATTAGCTTTTTTGCCATATAGTGAAGCCTCGTTCGCATTGTTGTAATACCAGTTGCGCTTAATGTTATATCCTGAATTACGGATATCATTTGCTTCGAAAATACCAGCGACATTGCCTGTAGCATTGGTACCTGTGGTACCTACCCACCACTTCATAGGCACTAATTGGGCAATACCACGACCACCCAATGTGTCGGCCAAAACAAATCCCGTAATCGTCGAATAGTTCGGTATCCAAGCCCTACGGGTCCAGTCATCCGAATTGGTACCGCCGCCAATGGTATTAAACTGGAACTGCAATACCCAGATACTTTCTTTATTGCCACTTTTTCTATTTTGGTTATTTTCCAGAAATAAATCGCTAAATACATCGCCCGGTTTGCTGCCATTTACGCCGTATCTGTTTTTCATCAGGTTATAATAACCACTATTGATGACCGCCAATGCTGCCTTTTCTGCTTCGGCATGATTGCCCTGCAACAGGTAGATTTCGCTCAGCAAATGACTTGCGGCCCATTTGGTCAACTTCCCTTCTTTGACGTCGTCCGGATTTGTAGGCAGGTTATCCACCGCAAACTTTAGGTCGTCTACCATGTGGCCGATGACTTCGGCCTTTGGTGTACGGGTAAAATTAAGCTGAAAATCATACAGAATAGTTTCCACATAGGGTACATCGCCATAGAGATAAACCAGAGTACGGTAAGCATAAGCCCGAAAAAAACGGGCTTCGGCCTGGAAGCGTGCTTTATCTTCCGGCGTGTCCCAATTGGTGTTTTTTTCGGAATAAACCAACATGAGGTTTGCCGATGAAATAAGATTATAAGCCCAGTTCCAGTAGGTTCCTACAAAACGCTCGGAGGCAGTCAATGTCAGATTGGCAAAAGCAGTCAATGAGCCATCGCTATTAATGGCATCGGCAATATCCGTAGATACCTGTAAGGCTTCGTATGGGCAGGCACCATTATGGATGAAGGCGCCCCCTTCGCCATAAGTATTGTATTCTGAACGTGTGAGTGCATACAAACCAGCACTCCCCACCTCGAAACCGTAGGTGCTGGTATAGGTATTGGAGGGGGCCAGCTCAGTTTTCAGTTCTTCCTCCAGAAACTTCTTACAGCCTCCTAAGGTAAACAATACGATAAGTCCCAAACTTGTTGTGATAATATTTTTCATTTTCATGTCCATTCGATTAGAAGTTTACATTTAAGCCAAACATGTACGAACGTGCCGTCGGATAGGAGGCCATCCAGGTGTTGTCGTAATTGAGTACCTCTCTGATATTAGAAATAGTATTCAGATTGTTCACGCTAGCGTTTATATCAATACCATTTACACCTACCTTTTTAGCAATTTTGTATGGTAATTTATAGCCAAAAGTGATGTTCTTCACCTGCACGTAGCTCACCTTTTTATAGTACCCGTGCCCTAATGGATTGAGATAACCGGGTGAAACAATCGTCGCATTGGGATTCTCCGGTGTCCAATAATTGGCGTCGTGTACATAGTTGGTAATCCCGAAAGTCCAGGCCCCAAGATTGGCCATGTGATCATCGCGCCATACATCAAAAACCCCGGTAACCAACGCAGATGCATAAAAATTTTTGTAAGAAAAACGATTGGCTAAAGATGCTGTATAGCGTGGATTTTTAGATCCGATGACCACCCTGTCACTCGCTTCTATCTTGCCGTTACCATCGCGGTCGTACAGCTTGGCAGCTCCGGGTGCTGCCCCATCCACAGTAATGGTTTCCCCATTTTGCCATACACCGATCATTTTATAATCGTAGAATACTCGTAATGGCTTACCAATAAACCAGTTGTTGGCAATATCATCGATACCGTCCCCTCTCAACTCGACAATTTTGTCTCGGTTTAAGGAAAACACAGCGGTCGTATTCCATTGAAAATTTTCTCCTTTCACGTTCGTCGAGTTTAAGGTGACTTCAATACCTTTATTTTGGGTGGCGCCGATATTGTCCCAAATCCGGTTATACCCGTTCATGATAGGTACAGTGCGGGTCATCAGTAAATCTTTCGTTTTAGAGAGATAGGCATCGATAGTTCCTCCCAATCTGTTATTAAATAACTGAAAGTCCAGCCCCAGGTTGGTCGAATAGGTGGTTTCCCATTTCAGATTAGGGTTCCCCACACCATCACCGGCCAAATAGGCTGTCGTAACAGCAGTACCATCATCGCCCCAGATATATTTTACATTGGAGTATAAGCGGTCTAACGTGCGGTATGGTGTAATCGCCTGGTTACCGTTGGCACCATAAGAAAGGCGGATTTTCAGCATATCCAGCCATGTTACATGATCTTTTAAAAAGCTTTCCTCCCCGATTTGCCACGCCGCCGCTGCGACAGGAAAAAATGCGTATTTATTGTTGACACCAAATACAGACGCTCCATCTGTACGTCCTGTCAGGGTCAATAGATACTTGCCTTTGTAGGCATAATTTATTCTGCCCATGTATGACAGCATGGCAGATTCCGATAAGGAAGCGCTGTTGGAAACAAGACGGCTGGCCGAACCGATCATAAAGTATTCGGTATCGTCGGTTACAAAACCTGCACCGCTCTGGGCTGTTGACCAGCTTTTCGTTTTTTGCATACTGAATAAACCCGTCACATCAAAACGATGATCGCCGATCTGCCGCTCGTATTTGAGCAGGTTCTCCCAGGTATAATCGTTATAATTGGAATTGTTAATGGACGCACTACCTCCGGCCTGCGTACCCTGATCCCTGCCTTCAAAAGTATTGCGCCCGTAATAGGTTCCGGTAAATCCGTTCCGATAATTATAACCAAAATTTGATCGTAAGGAAAGACCCGCTACCGGCAGCAAAATATTGGCATAGCCAGAAAGAAAGAAGTTGTTATTATACCTATCCTGAATCGCATTGACGTTGCGCATCGGATTGACAATCAATGAATACTCCATGGGCTCGGGCACATACTTCCCCGATTCGTCTTTATAGCTCCCATAAGGACTTTGTTTTATGGCATGTTCCAAATTTGGCGTAATACCACCGTCGCTTTTCCGGGTATATTGCAGGCCAACACCCGTGGTTAACCATTTATTAAAAGTCTGATCCACATTTGTGGTAATATTTAAACGGGACAACTTAGAATTGTATACCACCCCCTCTTGGTCCAAAGCTGCAAGGGCAGCCATATATTTTGTATTCTCTGTACCACCGGAAATGCTCAGCTGATGATCCATGGTCATGGCTTTTCGAAAGACGTAATCCTGCCAATTGTTCGTAATACCTTTCGCATAATTACCGCGCTCTGTTACACTAATAATATCCCCGGCGATAGGATCTAATAGAACTCCAGTATAGCCCTGCCTAATTCGGGCAATATCTTGTTGAAAGCGGATATACTCATTTGGTCCCATAACATTGATGCGTTGCATAGGCTCAGCCATACCGATCAAACCTTTATAGTTTACCTGAGCTCTACCCAGCGCTCCCCTTTTGGTTTGTATCAGAATAACCCCATTGGCCGCACGCGAGCCGTAGATGGCCGAAGCTGAAGCATCTTTTAAGATCGAAAGGTTTTCGACGTTGTTGGGATCGATATCTGCCAGGGATCCGCTGTAGGGAATACCATCCAAAATAATCAATGGACTATTGTTGGCCGATATCGAATTTTCACCCCGTATCAACAGGGTCTGTGATGCTCCCGGCGCAGCCTCGCCGGTCGTAATAGAGAAACCGGCAACCTGTCCCACCAAGCGATCCATCAGGTTTGAGGTAGATACCATGCTTAACTGCTCTTTTCCAACCACCGCCAAACCTCCCGTTAAATCTTTCTTCTTGGCTGTACCATACCCTACAACCACAACCTGATCCAGTACATTATTTCCTGACATCTTCACATTGATGATTCCTGATGGATTGACCTTTAATTCCTGGTTATTGAAACCGATGTAGGTAAAAAGTAGCGTAGCCGTGCGTGGCGCCAGAATGGTATAACGGCCATTTGCATCTGTCTGAACACCGGTTTTCGCCCCTTTAATCATGACTGAAACACCCTTAAGTCCTTCTCCTGCATCATTGGTGACCTGACCTTTGACATTTAGTTGATCTGTTGCTTGCGAATAAGCATAATTAGTCGCCACTACCGATAGGGTAGCACTCATTATCCAGCTCCTGAGCCAGATATGTATCTTTTGTATCATTGATTTATAATGGTTAGTTTAAAATTTACTTGCGTTCTTTACTTTCCCTTTCTCGTAAAGAATATGAGTTTAAAATAGGTCTGCTTCAATAGGCTTGGATTTTAATTTAAATTTTGTGATACATAATATCTCATTGCTGCAAATGCATGCGCAATGCCGAGGGCAAGACTTCGTTTTCGTTCTTATTGACGAAACCTAAAATTCCGTTGCGCCTTGCTATCGATTTTTGTAAAGTTCGGATTACCCTGCGTGAGCCTAATCACCTGGTCGGGAGGAATTTTCATACACATATTTTGCTTTTTTAAAATTGGTTAAGACAAAACTATAATCATCACCAATTCGTAGGGTTCGTTTTTGTACGAAAATGGTTTGATTTTGTACAAAAGGCAAAAACATGTGTTTTTCGCTGTAAAATGGAGGTTAGGAGCGCTTTATTATTCGTTTTTTATACGCATTATTTGATCTAAGATAACAGTATCGCTTGGTTGCACATCGATAGCTTCACCCCGGCCGTTATAAATGATATCGCGGAAACTGGCCTGGGAGATACCTTTGGCTTTTATAGGTTGATGACTGATTAAATTTCGTACAAATAAACCCTGCACATGCTCGCCATACTCGACCACCAAACCTTGTTGTGCTAGCGGACTGATGACCATATTCTCGATAAAAACATGACTTATACGGAGTTTACCTACAGGCATAATCCGTATGGATCGGTGTGAAATTGAATAGAAGTCCTGCCAGTTCTGGAGATAAATAGTTGAGATGTTGTCGATTTCGCCCCTATAAATCGAACCACTTACCACATTTACATTTTCTTCACCCGCTCCCACTCCGGTATCTGTCAACCCGATATTAATAAAGTCGTCACCGCTTTTACCTTTGCAATTCGCAATAATAATATTTTTACAGCCAAAACGTATGCCCATGCCGTCTTGGTTCAAAATCTGTTTGTCTACTCCATCAACGGTTACTGCCTGCCTTACGTTAAAAGTAATATCGCTTACCTTACCGTTTGTACAGCGCTCCAATACCAGGCCGTGGCCATGATAATCCTTTAATGTTATGCCGCTAACCTCAAATACATCAATGTAAGCCAATATAATGGCGTGGTTACGCCATCCACCTTTCTGGTTCTCTCCGGGCTTACCTGCATCGGTACCATAAGATTGTCCAAATCCGCGGGGATTTAAGGACAAGATTTTATTATGGTCACCGGTAGCTCTGGGATGATCAGCTCCTTCTAAAAGAACATTTCCTTTTCCAATAATCCGGATATTCTTTGCGGGTGCTATATCTTTAATTGCCAGCCCTGAATTTGCCGAACGAATAAAATTATCCCGGCATTTATCCGATAGCTTAATGGTACAGTTATTCAATTCAAGTTCAAAATCGCCGGGAAGCAAAATGGCCTGATCAATGAGCCAGACACTTTTTTTCGTTACCGCATCGTATTTAGGGATCACAACTTTCCCAGTCGACTTTTTTGCTTCATTTATGGCTTTTTGTATACGTTCTGACTGGGAACCACTTTTGTATTTATTGGGGCTGATAGAAGTCTCATCTACCTTTTGGGCGACAGCCGCTGTCAGAAAAATCACGTTAAACAAGCAAAAGCAATATGTAAGCAGAAGCGTTTTTATAAAAATTGTCATTTTCATGATCATTAGGATTTCAAAAATATAGAATTGCCTTTCACCTATCTGAAAGGGTATATCGGTCAACTATTGGCTGTATTCTTATTTCTTTCCACTGGAAACCTTTTTCTTAAACTCTGAAGGGCTCAGTTCAAACTGTTTTTTGAAACAGACGCTAAAGTATTTGGCATTGTTAAACCCGGTTTGGTAAGCAACTTCCGCTATCGTCAAATCCGATTTTTCTAATAGATAAGCACTTCTTTTCAGCCGCATATTCAAAATAAATTCTTTGATGGACATTCCCACAATATCATGTATTTTTTGATAAAGGATGGTTCTGCCGACGTTCATATCAGCCACAAAATCTTCCACGGAATAACTGGCATTGTCAATATTTTCTTCAATGACCTGAATGGCCTTAATCAGCAGTTCCTCGTCCATGGAGGTGACGGTTACATTGGAGGGATCTACCTGAACGTGTTTGCTATATTTTTCTTTTAGTTCCCGCTGATTTCTTAGAATGGTTTCCGTCTGTTGCAACAAATAGTCGACATGAAACGGTTTATCAATAAACACATTGGCGCCATATTCCAATGCTTTTATTTTATGCTGGTTGTCATCTCCCGTACCCGAAATCATAATAATAGGAATATGGCTAGTTTTAAAATTTTGTCTAAGGCTACGGCATACTTCCAAGCCATTGCGATTTGGCATGATCAAATCGGTAATAATAAGTTGCGGATAAATTTTTTCGGCTTTAATTAAGCCCTCTTCCCCGTCACTCGCCGTGTACACATTATATTTTTCGGCCAGACGCTGCTCCAGATAGACTCGCAGCTGTTGGTCATCTTCAATGAGCAGGATATTATCTGTCTTTTTTATAGGGATCGATCCTATTTCTGGGGCTGCAGTATCCTGCGTGATAATATCGTCGATTTCAGAAACGGTGTAATCATACACGTTAGGCTGCATGTCGCCTGCCCCGGCCTGTTTCCTTAACGGTAGTGAAATGGTAAATGAAATTTTATCGGTCTTATTGACCATCCATATTTTACCCTCAAGCACATCTACCAGTTCTTTCACAATAGCAAGTCCAAGTCCTGAACTTTCTTCAAAAGTTGGCCTATGAGAAGATAAGCGGTTAAAAGAAGTGTAAAGCGTCGCGATCTGTTCTTCAGAAAAACAATCACCGGTATTTATAACTTCAATGGAGATGTATTCGACTTCCGACGGATTTAACGAAAGAAACCGTTCTTTTTCTTCTGCTGTTGCACTATAGATACGTACGCCCACATACCCATTATCTGGTGTATATTTTAGGGCATTGGAGAACAGATTAGTCAATATTTTTTCGATAACATCGTAATCAAAGGCAACATATAAATTGTCCTTGTATGCGGAAATATTGGTTCAACACCTTTTTTATTGGTATAGAGCTCAAACAGGCCAAATATATCCCTAACAAAATTGATAAAATCACCAACCTGCGGATTGAGCGTAATTTTTTGGCTTTCTATTTCGCGAAAGCGCAGCAATTGGCTAATCATCCGCTGTATTCTGGATACATTTTTCTCTATTAAATCCATGTATACCAAAGCAGTATCGTTGGATACAATAGTATCTTTGAGTTGCTTAAGCGGCTGTAAAACCAAGGTTAGCGGTGTTTTTAAATCGTGTGAGATATTGGTAAAGAAGTCGGTACGCGCCTGGTTCAGCTCTTGCATATTCTGTTCTTTTAAACGCTCGAGTGCTAATCGCTCTTTAAACACTCTTTTATTGCTGTAATATCTCATTATGAAAAAGAGCAGAGCAGAAAAAAGTGCTGCATAGCAGCAATATGCCCACCAGGACAAGAAAAATGGCGGATCGACATGGATATATAATCGTGATATTTGATCGCCCCATAGCCCATCATTATTGGAAGCCTTGATTTCGAAGGTATAATCTCCGCCCGGAAGGTTGAGAAACTGTACAGATTTCTGATTGGCATGACTGATTTGCCAGTCTTCACCAAGCCCCAACATCCGGTAAGCGAACTGGTTCTTCTCTGCGGATAAATAACTATTTGCAGAAAACTTAATTTCTACATTAGACTGGCTACTGGAGAGCCTTATCTTGTCTTCTTTTCGATTGGAAAGACTACCAATGTCTTTCGTTAAAACTGATGAGCCATCCGCTGGTTTCACGAGTTTATTGTTGACCAGAAATCCTGTAAAAAAAACTTTCGGTTTTTGAAGATTTTTATTGAGGTACGCCGGATCGAAAAGTAGAAATCCATTGGTACCACCAAACAGCATTTCACCCCTGGAAGTTTTGTAAGCGGCATGAATATAAAATGAACCAATGTTATTTTCCTGATAAAATCTCGCTTTCTCAAATTTACTGGATTTCCAATTGAAACAAAAAAGACCATCACTGGTACTTAACCAGATATTTTTCGTGGCAACATCTTCTAATATGCCAAATACCATTTTTGCCGGGAATCCGTTTCTTACACTATAGTTGACATATGTCCCATCTCTTTTGAGTACATTTACGCCTTTACCCAATGTTCCCAACCATACTTCGCCATTTGAAGTCACTGTATAACTACACAGGTAATTTGCTGAATAGGAAGCATCTTTGAGCACGTAGTGCTTCAATATCTTTAACGTATGGGGATTTACAACAAAAAATCCTTGATGGCTAATTAAACAGAGCTGATCTTGGTTATTCACATACAATGCTTCGACTTCGAGGTTCAATTTTTTGCCCTGCGCATCAAGTATGCTCACCATCTCTATAGGACCTAGGGGCTTCTTTCGATATAAAAATGATTTATCGGGGTCTGTCATCCACCAGGTGCCTTCCTTATCGTTTACAAAATCATAAACGGTGAGTGGTTGCTGGCTCTCCGGAGAGCGGAAATTGAAACTGCTGAAATGCTGATTGTCCACATCATAACTGCCGATACCGCCGTTATAGGCTGAAATCAACAGTTTTTTGCTCATTCGATCAAATTTCAGGCGTTTAATCATATGGGGACTCGACGAACTACCCTGCGAATTTTCTGGAGGGTTAAACTGATCTCTATTTCTATTCCAGTAATTCAGGCTCCCCCCCTCGGTACCGATCCATATATTTTCCAGATGATCTTCCTGAAAACTACTGACTATGGGGTGATTGAGCCCCCCTGGACTGGGCTTGAAGTAACGTACTCGGGAATCGTAAAGCGAGCAATAAGCTATTTTACCCCCGTAAGTACCTATCCAGGCCCCTTGGTCCGGGTCTGGATAAATTGTCCATATCGAGTTATTGGGTAATGAATAAGCATCGTTCAAGTTCATTTGCAAGGTGCTGCTGCTTTCATTGGATGGATCATAAAGATACAGTCCAGCTTGCGTAGCCACCCAGATCACCCCGGTTTGGTCCAAATATAATTTTTTGGTTAACACGGATGAATTTCCCATAACGCTTACTGGTATCTTCTGTTTTAAGGTACCTGTTAAATCTGTTACATGGATTCCCCCTCGTTGTGTTAAAAAGTAATATACCCCCCTGTACGCGATCGCATCGTTCACCTGATCTGTCGTACTACCAAAATCCGCAAACTGTATTAGGCGTTTTTTTGCCATTTCAACTTGATACACGACAGCGCCTTGGCTTAGAAACACCTGATCTTTAGCACTCAATATATTTTGGAAAGACTTGTTTTTCGGCAATAAAAAGCTTTCTGTCTGTTTATTTTGCGGATTATAGCGTAGTATGCTATTGTTTGATAGCATGTAAACCTGACCATCGCTATGTACACAAAGCGAACGGATCATTCCGGGAACCACGACATGAAAAGAAAACCGTTCGTAATCGAATTTTAATAAGCCTTGCCCCGAAGCTAGAAACAGATTTCCATTTTTATCCCGAATTAAAGAACCATAGCCCCATTTTTGCGCTGGTTTGATCGAAGAGACGATATCATTTAACTGATAAAAACTATTGCCATCGTACATGAAGAGCGCATCGGGTCCTGTGTACCAAATACGCCCTAAACTATCTTTTGCGATGCTTTGTATACCGCCATAATAGGAAGTTTCGGGCATCAAATGAAATCTATATCTCGAAAGATCGATGCCGAGAACACATTGTCCCAAAAAAAAGACGAAGCAAATTATCAGACTGTATTTATTCATTTACCGATGGTACTAAAGCTGTTTAAATTTCTATCCAAGATTTACGCTTGCCAGTTACGATCAAAATATCCTGCTACTAATTGTTGATCAGTGGTTCTATAAACTTCGATTATCATACTATTAGGCAATGAGCTTCGTCGAAATTCTGGTCTCAGCTCTTTTTCAGCTTTGCAGATCCATGCGAAGCCAACAATACCAATTTACTTAAAAACGGGCGTTGGGGACAAACTTATCTTCTTTTGCTGATTATTTTTGAGTTCAAAGATCACAAGCTCATTCTTTCCGGGTTTTAAATCCGCCGAAGGAATTAATATCGACTGCTGTTTTTCTTCCTCCCAGTAAGATCCCAAATATTTTTGATTTAACCAGACCTCGCCCATTCCCCATCCTGTCATATTAAGGTATTTGTTTTCGGACAGATGGTGTTCGAACTGACCTTTGTAAAAACCGGGACTGTCATTAGCTGATCTTTGTTCAAAAACCAAATCCTTCAGTGGATAATTACGCACCGTTAAGGGGATCATTTTCCAGTCTTGAAGGTCGTTTCCGTCTAAAGTAATGGTGCCAAATAGCCCTTTTGAATTATCTGTAATTTCTGGTCCGTAGGTAATTCGACCAATATTCTCGACATAAAATTGAAGCAAGTGTTTGCCTGGATGTGTTTTGATGGCTAGTTTTTTACTCTTATCTGTCAGGCTCCCCTGTTCCTTACCGTCGACATAGACCACGGCATAATCGCGTACGTTCTCCAATTCAAGCTCTTCGCTTTCGGCATCAGTATTTATCTCGGTCTGATAAAGTACATAGCCTGATTCGATGTCCAAATCATTAAAAGATAATGCATTTTTCGCCTCGACAGCCTTATTATAAACCTGGTTTACAGACGCTTTCTCTTCTAATCTAATTTCCTGTGCCATGAGGTTCTGACCCAAAAAAAGAGTCATCATAGATAATATCATTGTTCTTACCATTGTGTAAATCTTTCTTATTTCTCTAAAAATGATTGAATAAAGGTCTCATCAACGGCCACTTGCGGCGAGAATTTCTCACTTTTTACATAATTATCGATACTGTACAACAATTGTTGGGTAGCGGGACGGTTATCCATATCATTTTTGGTATCCAATGCCAGTACCAGCAGTTTCCCGCCGTGCAGTTTGGCTTCGAAACCAATACCCAATTTCTGGTTGTTGTCGTAGCTGTCGATGACCTGTATAAAGGGACGCAGTTGTTGTGGTGCATGTTGCATTTCGATTACTTTCGCATGGTTCAGGATATCCCACCATTGCCAATCGGTATGGTATGAAGTAAGAAAATCCTTAAACATGGCCTGCTTATGATGAACCAGGTTGCCGATGGTCATCGGTGCCCATGCAAACATAATGGGGTTCCAAAAATGATTGTGAAACAGTGACTTTCGACCTTTAACCTGGTCTGGAGAAGGATAAAGAACCACGGTTTTACCCTGGGCCAACTGCCTTTTGGCAACATCATCGTAGACATCGGTGTACAATACATTAGCTGTAGACTGCATCAGATGTTGATGCTTTGGATATACCCAAATGTCCCAGCTATTTTTAATGCTATCGTTCACCGCAAGATGAACCGTAACTTTTTGGGTGCTGATGTTTTTTAGGGGAATCTCAAATTCACCTACCGGCGATACATTTTCGTTGGCAATGGTTTGCTTTTTCAGCGTTCCCTTTTTCAATACGTTGCCAGCGGTATCGGTCAACCACCATTTAATTTTCGCATTTTCAAGTGCAGAATTGCTAAAGTTATATACCTCGGCTTTACCCCTAAATGTTTCTGTGTTGAAAAAACTGCTTTTATCGTAGCGCAATAGAGCGACCGTTGGCGCGCAAAACTCGCTGAATTTTTCTGCTGTAACCAATCCTTTCGAATCCCAGAAAGGATCAAAGATCCCTACCGGCGCGTACCCTTGTCCCGGAAAATCGTTCATTGACAGGAGCTGGAAGCCCGCAGATTTACCTGATCGCAACAGGGCTTCGATCACGGCTTTGTACTCCAGCACGGTCAACGCACCAGATGCTCTGAAGAAATCCTTTGCTTGGTCCAACATGCCATTTTTTTGTAATAGATCGCTAAATACTTCAAAATTGCGGGCCTCTACGGGACTGTTGGCATATTTCTTTATTTCATCAAAGTTTGGATAAATACAACGTTGCCCTGACTCGTGTGAAATGACGGGCACATCTACATCAGATTCCAAATTCTTGTCCCAATCGGTACCGGGCAGACCTTCGTATACCTTCACCGGCCCTTTATTGGTTTGCTGGGAAACGTAATATTGATCTGATTTAACCCGTGTTCGAGCCGTAGAACCGCTGTAAAGATGGCGGGGATCAGCTTTTCTGCCGTAGGCAGTCAACTCCTCGATAAAGTCGAAGTTCCCGGTAATTTCATTTCCGTTGCAGTACAGAACAAAAGAAGGATGGTTGCCATATTCTTTTAAAATAGCTTTAATTTCCCTACGGAAGAAGTTATATCTAGACTCGTCGGGTTCGGCATCTTTGCCCCACATAGGCATTTCCACTTCAAAATATATCCCATGTTTGTCTGCCATGCGAAAGGCCGCCGCCGGCGGGCACCATGAATGGAATCGTAAATGGTTCATGCCATACGTCTTCATCAGCACCATGATTCGTTCCCAATTGGCATCGTCGAGCGGAGCATGGCCTGTTTTTGGAAACACTGCATTTTCTACATTGCCCCTTAAATGGATGGGACGATTATTGAGCAACACATGGTTTTTTCCTTGTTTTACTTCTCTCATACCAAAGGTAGTAGCCTTTTCATGTCGATAGGTATTTTTGCCGTCGGAGGTATTCAGTTGACAATTTATTCGATAGAGGTTTGGGTTAAACTCATCCCACAGTTTGATATGCTTACCTAATGGAATAGTAGTCTCTACGAAGGCCACCGAATCGGTACTTACCAATGCAACTTCATCCTTAAGGCTGTAATTTGTTCCCTCGATGGCGAAAGATACTTTGCCCTTTACCTGTTTTTTGGTCGCATTATTTACCTGTAGTTTTACTTTTATGGACTGATCGGCTATATTTGGATATACCTGAAGATCTTCCAGATAAACTGGGTCTATAGCCAGCAGTTTTATTTCTCCTAGAATTCCGTTCCAGTTAATCTGCGTAAATTCAGTATGCGCATGGTTCCATTTATGGGTGTTATACTGAAACCGGTTATCGATACAAATGGTTATGCGATGCTTCTTTCCCGGCTTTACAAATGAGCTCAGATCGTGGTTGTGGGGCACACTTACATAATCGATACTGCTAACTTCCTTGGTATCTACAAAAACTGAACTCAACCAGTGGGTCCGTTCAAAGTATAGGAATATTTTTTTCCCTTTCCATTCGGCAGGGATTTCAATATCACGTTGGTACCATGCCGGTCCCATATATTCGTATTTTCGGGTCAGACGGTCGATATATTTATAGGGATTTTTATATCCTATCTGATAATCATCGGTAATACCGGGAAGCTTAATTGTTTCTTGCAAAAGATGGTTATAGCGAGGGGACAGCGAGCCTCTACGGAAATCCATCACGTCCGTCTGAAACCCCCAAGTGCCTGATAAATCGATAGCATCTTGAGCCTTTAACGAGGCTGCCTGCAGGAAAAACCCCGTTAGGCACATCATTTTAAAGTATTTATAGATGCTTGTCCTGTATTCATCCATTTTGTGTTTCGATAGTTTAGGTGCTTTCATTCTTTTCGGTATATTATTTTTGTAGGCATCGAAAAAATAGTGTCAATGTGATGCTTCTCTTTAAGCTCGTTTTCGGAATTGAATTCTTATTTATTATCATAATAATGCTTCATCAGAAACCAGGCTTTCTTTCGGTAGCCTTGGTCTGAGATTAATCCTTTGCGGTTCCAGCCATCTTGGTTGGTCGGATGAAAACGGAACGGCGAACGGAAATCAAATAGCACCCAGGGTGAAGTTCCGCGCAGGTTTGGAATATGCTTAAACATTTCGAGGTTGTTTTTGTATAAAGTCTCTTGGTAATCTTCACTCCATGAGCTGACGACATCCTTTTCGCCCGTTTTACCATACAGCGCCTCGCCTCCAAATTCAGAAATAATTAAAGGCTGGCCTTTTGCCACATCCCATACTGCTTTATCAGGAGAAACTGGCCAGGAGTGGTACCAGCCTAAATATTTGTTAACAGCTACGACGTCCAATTCTTTTGTAAAAGGATCATCCATAACAAAGGTTTCCTTTTCCTTATTGAAACGAACAAGATCAAAAGCAGCGGTTATAAGTCTGGTCGTGTCAATGGCTCTGCATGTAGCAATCAAATGCCTGATAAAAGCATTTCTAGGCTGGGACGGTTGAGTTTCATTGGCTACCCCCCAAAAAGCAAGTGCGCAACGATTTTTGTCTCGAGCGACCATTTCTCGCATCATTTTACCGGCTTTCTCTTTGGTCGATTCATTTTCAAAATCGATGCCTTGCCAAATGGGAATTTCTTCCCACAACAAGAAACCCATTTTTTCGGCCATTCTCACGATATATTCATTTTGTGGATAATGCGCCAAACGAATCATATTACAGCCCAAAGCTTTCGCTTCTGAAAGCAGCATCACTGCATCGGCCTGTGAAAAAGCACGACCTTTGCGCTGAGGTATTTCCTCATGAAATGAAATGGACTTGAGAAAAATAGCTTCGCCATTCAGAAAGATATCTTCCCCTTTGACCCAAATATTTCGAAAACCTATTTCCTCCTCGATTTGATCATCGTGCGTTGAAATCTTCACGTTATATAGTTTAGGTGCAGTAGGCGACCAACGTTTGATTTCTCTCGATAGGAATGACGTTTTTACTTCTCCCTGCGCATCTGTTTTAAGCGTTTGTTTTAGTTGTAGTTCCGGTATTTCGATAGTTACCGAGGAATTGGCCATCTTTTCCGAAAGTTTGACCTTCGCATTGATTTTATCGGCTTTGGTTTTGTCCAATTGAACAAAATAATCATCGATAAAAACTTTTGGCGTGCTTACCAAAAAGACATCTCGGGTGATACCGCCATAGTTCCACCAATCAAAGGCCATTGCCGGAATGGCATCAACTTGCCGGCTATTATTTACCTCAACTACCAAAAAATTATCGTTTTCTTTAGCTGCATCCGTTATTTCAATCTGAAAGGGGGTAAATCCACCTTCATGTTGTGCTATCTCCTGTCCATTGAGATATATGCGACAACGGTAACTTACAGCAGCAAAATACAAGAACAGCCTTTCGCTACTTTCTTTCACTGCATCAAACTTGCGGCCATACCAGATGGTACCTTCGTAATATTTAAGTTCAGGCATTTGACTGTTCCAATCTGAAGGTACATTTAAACGGAGACCATTCTCGAAAGCGTATTCATAAAAATCAGTCTTGTTTTCGGGTTTTTTATTCAGGTAGACTTGGTTTTTTCTTCCCTGGTCGTATAAGTCTACAATAGCGTTCCACTTTCCATTTAAGGATTGAGCTCGCCTACCATACACATTGGCCATATTTTGCTGTGCAACAAGGTTGGAGGTTATCAGACTGAAAAAAAGAGACAATATCAAAGATAGATTGATCAGCTTTATCATAATAGGTGTTAGTTCTTAATAAAATTTTCTATTTTACCTGCAATTCCGACAGCTTTGTCCAACCCTGAGCCGTTAAATATCCATCAAGAGCAAGTTGAATTGCCGGCTTATTTTCCCTGGTCGTATCGACAATGGCGACAGCCCAGCTGTAAATTCCTGCAGGTAGATCTACTTTTGCATTTAATTCATAACTCGAAGCAGCACCTTTCAACCAAGCAGACGGCTCACTCTGACGATCTACAATAATTTTTTTGACATTCCCTTTGGCATCTAACAACGCAAAAGCAACTTTGTATTTGTAGTTCCATTGTGGAATATTATTAGGTAAATAGCCCCAGCCCATATTCTGCCAACGATGGGAAATTAGGGCTACCTTACCCCGCTTGATGTCTTGTGGCAGGCTGATTTGGTCTGGATATACACGGTAACCTCCTTCTGAATTAAACCGTTGAACCAAATCAAAGGACTTAAACCAAGATTCAGTTTCTCCACCCGCTCTAAAGTCCATCATATTGACATGGGCTTCGGCCGACAGGTCGAACTCACCTTTCCTCACATCCTCATCATGACCTTCTCTATATTTCCCACTGGGGTCTGTCCAGTAGCGGTGCTTACCTGGAGCGATAATCCAGCCTCCTTCCATAATGATAGGACGCTTAAAATTCCATTTCCTGGCGAAATCCTTTTCCCAATTCTGGTAATAGCCAGTCATGCCAAAAGCATCTTGGCGAAGGCTATACCCCTTATCAATAGCTTTAACCAATAAGCGTTCACTATTCGGGTTGACGGCTCCCCAACTTTCGGGATGACCTACCAGACGATGGTAGTTGATGACCAAAGGAACTTTTGTAAATGTGTTAGCATATAAACTGGTCACCCAGTCCAGGGTTTCCTCCTTTATTTTTTCAGTACTTTCGGGCGTTGCCATTCTAGGATCTTCATAGACAACATAATGTGCTTCACCCCATTTTCCCAAGCCATAGGCATCAATAAAAGAGGTCTTTTCAGGATCATTAAATTCCTTGGCCAAAGCTGTAATAAATTTGGAATAGTATTTTCTAAATACCGGATCCTGAGGATAAGGTGTTTGTCTATCGGGATGATTTTCATTTTCCAAATAATATTTGGCTCCAAGGTCAAACACAAATTTGGGTGTATTTTGGCCTTGGTCGCGACCATCTACAACAATACGGAGCGCTATGGGCAACCCTCTCTTTTGCGCGCCTTTGAGGAGCTTTCCTATTTTAGAGTTTGGATCATCCCAGGCATAAACACCGTCACTGGGATTCAGCGAAGACCAGCTCGTGCGTACATAACATGCCGAAGCATAATCGATGACCTTTACCTTTTTACCCAATGCTGGCACAAAATATTCGATATCCCAATACGTATCATCGGCATTACGGGGAGCATACATTACCCAACCATTTAAAGGGTTGCGCAAGACTGAATGACCATCGTATTTTGGCTTTAATAAAATATACCCGGAGTTCCTTGCACTGCTTTTCCCTTCATTCTTTTGAGAAAAACCAAGCGATGCAGTAGTGCACAATAAAAGCGTTAAAAAAAAAATTATGATCCAATTTGACATTATCTGTTTGTTTATCATTTCGTATCTGAACATATTTTCAAGTCTACTGGTTATTGGTTATTGTATTCTATACTATATTGGTCTTATTTAAATCAAATTGATCTAATGGGACGACACAAAAATAGCCACAGCAGATTTCCGCTAGGGTATTGATTTGTTCAAAAAAGGTTCGTTTTTGTACAAAATTGGGACAGGAGCATAGTTTTTTATATTTGATGGAGCGATTTTGGATCTTCCATCCTTGCTCATGATGGCAACTGTTCTTATTTGATGACTAAGGACTGTGTCACACTAAATTTCTCTTCTAGGAGCTTTAAACTAGCAAAATGAAAAATTTGCTGAATAGCGAAGATAAATGGCAGAAATGAGAAACATTACTTTTCTCTTTTATAAAATCTGATTAGCAAAAAAGCTATTGTAATCGTCTGATCGTTTAATAATCTCTTTCTAGTTCAGTGATAAATAAATCAGGATTGTCAACGGCATACCTTAACCATATAGAGTCTCTTTCGTGTATATTATTAGGATTAATAGACCATTCAAAAAAGAGCTCCTACGGTAAGACTCACAAAAAAATATTACATAAAACCAATTTAAATTTGTCCATTACAATTAAATACCTTTGGCTTTTAAAAGCTCAAGTGCCTTATTAACAAATACTGGTTTTTGTTCTTTTATAAAATGATAACGTTCTTTAAAAGTGTTGATTTTTTCAGGGTAAACTACATCAATCAGGATATCCGGATCGATGCCTTCGCCAACAGCATAAGA